>NZ_BDJC01000025.1 GCF_002005565.1 Streptomyces sp. JHA26
GGGCCGCTCCGACGAGTGAGACTCTAGCGGATTCCCGACTCCCGAGCTAATCGGGGGCCGCGTCCTTTCGAACGTGGATTCCTCATTCCGTGAATACGCGCGCCAATGTCACGACGACGTCGACAGCGCGACTGTTCGTCGAGAAGTGGTTGGTACTCGCGGAATCGCTGTCCGGGGACCGACCGGGGTCGGCGCTCACGTCGGACAACTCGGAGTACCTTACGGATGGGGGCAGGCCGTGTCAACTCTGTGGCGAGCCGCCTATCGGGGGCGTAGCTTGAGGGCGTGATGACGCGTACGTGTACCCGGTTCTGGTGGGCCGCCTGACGGCGGCCGTACTCACGTATGCACTCGACGGCCGCCGCTTCGGCGGCCGTTCTCGTATCTCCCTCCGGGAGGGGCGGCCGGCGGTGGCGGCGGTCCCGACCAGGAGGTGGAGAAATGACGCGGGTCTTCAGTGGGGTCAAGCCGACCGGGCATCTGACGCTGGGGAACTACCTGGGAGCCATGCGGCAGTGGGCCGCGGAGGACCAGCACCGGTCCGACGCGCTGTTCTGCGTCGTCGATCTGCACGCGCTGACCGTGGACCACGATCCGGCGCGGGTGCGCCGGCTGAGCAGGCAGGCGGCGTCGCTGCTGCTGGCGACGGGGCTCGATCCGGAAGTGTGCACCGTGTTCGTCCAGAGCCATGTGGACGAACACGCGCGGCTGTCGTACGTCCTGGAGTGCGTGGCCACGGACGGTGAGATGCGCCGGATGATCCAGTACAAGGAGAAGGCCGCGCGGGAGCGGGAGCGGGGCGGCAGCGTGCGGTTGTCGCTGCTGACGTATCCCGTGCTGATGGCGGCCGACATCCTGGCGTACGGGACGGACGAGGTGCCGGTCGGGCACGACCAGACGCAGCACGTGGAGCTGGCCCGGGATCTCGCGGTGCGGTTCAACCAGCGGTACGGGCACACGTTCGTGGTGCCCAGGGCCACGAATCCGCCGGTGGCGGCTCGGGTGATGAACCTGCAGGAACCGGCGTCGAAGATGGGGAAGAGCGACGACGTCGGGCCGGGGATCGTCTACCTGCTGGACGAGCCGGACGTGGTGCGGAAGAAGGTCATGCGGGCCGTGACCGACAGCGGGCGCGAGGTCGTGTACGACCGGGAGGGGCGGCCGGGGCTCGCGAACCTGCTGGAGATCCTCGCCGCGTGCACGGGTGGGGAGCCGGCCGGGCTGGCGGGGGCGTACGACTCGTACGGCGCGCTGAAGAAGGACGTCGCGGAGGCCGTGGTGGAGGTGTTGCGGCCGGTGCGCAAGCGGCACCGGGAGCTGTGTGCGGACCCCGGGTACGTGGAGGGCGTGCTGCGGGACGGTGCGGAGAAGGCGCGGGCGATGGCCCGGCCGACCGTGGATGCCGCTTACCGCGCGATCGGGCTGCTGCCGCCGGTGCCGGACACCGTGGTGAACGCGGCCCGGTAGGCGCGGGGGCTGGTGGCGAGGCGCGAGGCGAAGTGCTGGCGCATCGTGACCTCGCTGCCGAAGCCCGACCGGCGAGCGACCTCGGGCATGGGGAGGTCGGTGCGCTCCAGGAGTTTCTGGGCGGCGGCGATGCGCTGGTCGAGGAGCCAGCGCAGCGGGGTGGTGCCGGTGGCCGCCGTGAAGTGGCGGGCGAAGGTGCGGGGGGACATGCCGGCGCGGGTGGCCAGGTCGGCGACGGTCAGGGGCTCGTGGAGATGGCGCAGGGCGTGCTCGCGGACGGCGGCGAGGGCGTCGGCGTCGCGGTCGGTGCGGGGGGTGGGGTGCTCGATGAACTGGGCCTGCGTGCCGGTGCGGAAGGGCGCGGTGACCATCGAGCGGGCGATGGTGGCGGCGGCCTCGGCGCCGTGGGCGAGGCGGACCAGGTGGAGGCAGAGGTCGATGCCGGCCGCGGTGCCGGCCGCGGTCCAGAGGTTGTCGTCCTCGATGAACAGGGCGTCGGGGACGACGGTGACGCGGGGGTGCCGGGCGCGCAGGAGGTCGGTCAGCCGCCAGTGGGTGATGGCGCGGCGGCCGTCGAGCAGGCCCGCCTGCGCGAGGGTGAAGGCGCCTCCGCAGAGGGCGGCGACGGTGGTGCCGCGGGCATGGGCGCGGCGGAGGGCGTCGAGGACCGGGGCGGGGGCCGGGGTGAGGTGGTCGTCGAGGCCGGGGACCACGACGAGGTCGGCGTGGTCCAGCCAGGCGAGGGGGCGGTCGGGGTGGAGGGCGAGGCCGCCGCGCATGGGGACGGCGGTGGTGCCGTCGGCGGCGACGCGGCGCAGGTCGAAGGCGGGGGCGCCGCGGTCGGTGCGGTCGGTGCCCCAGACCTCGGTGATGACGGAGACGTCGAAGGCCCGGATGCCGGGGAAGGCGACGAGGGCGACGCGGTAGGGGGCCCTGGTTGCGTGCTCTGCCATGCGTGGCAGTAAACCATCGATCGCTGGCTTCTGTACCTCTGGGGAGGGGGGCCGTCCGGCGGCACGATCGTGGGCATGGACATCGCAGAGAACGCAGCGCTGGTGGTCGTGGACGTGCAGAAGGGCTTCGAGGAGCTCGGCTTCTGGGGGACGCGCAACAACCCGGCGGCGGACGACAACATCGCCGCCCTCATCGACGTGTGGCAGTCGACCGGCCGGCCGGTGGTCTTCGTGCGGCACGACTCGGTCAAGCCGGGGTCGCCGTTGCGGACGGGGTACGACGGCAACGACTTCAAGGAGTACGTGGAGCAGCGGCGCGGGAAGGGGAGCGGGGCCGAGCTGCTGATCACGAAGAGCGTGAACTCGGCGTTCCTCGGGACGCCGGACCTGGGGGCGTGGCTCCGGGAGCAGGGGATCGCGCAGGTGGTGCTGGCCGGGATCCAGACGAACATGTGCGTGGAGACGACGGCCCGGATGGGCGGGAACCTCGGGTACGACGTGCTGGTCGCGTTCGACGCGACGTACACCTTCGACCTGGAGGGGCCCTTCGGCTGGCGGCAGGGCGCGGACGAGCTGGCGCGGGCGTCGGCGGTGTCGCTGCACGGGGGCGGGTTCGCCCGGGTGGTGACGACGGGGGACGTGGTGGCCGCGGCGGAGTGAGCCCCCGTGCGGGGCCCACCGGCCGGCGGGGAGCTCAGTCCTTGGTGCCGGAGGCGAGTTCGCGGCTGCGGTCCCGGGCGGCTTCCAGGGCGGCGATGAGGGCCGCTCGGACACCGTGGTTCTCGAGTTCGCGGATGGCGTTGATGGTGGTGCCGGCGGGGGACGTGACGTTCTCGCGGAGCTTGACCGGGTGTTCGCCGCTGTCGCGGAGCATCTTCGCGGCGCCGATCGCGGACTGGACGATCAGGTCGTGGGCCTTGTCGCGGGGCAGGCCGAGCAGGATGCCGGCGTCGGTCATGGCTTCGACCAGGTAGAAGAAGTAGGCCGGGCCCGAGCCGGAGAGGGCGGTGCAGGCGTCCTGCTGGTTCTCCGGGACGCGGAGGGTCTTGCCGACGGCGCCGAAGATCTCCTCGGCGTGGGCGAGGTGGGCGGCGGTGGCGTGGGTGCCGGCGGAGATGACGGACATGGCCTCGTCCACGAGGGCGGGGGTGTTCGTCATGACGCGGACCACCGGGGTGCTGGCGGCGAGGCGGTCCTCGAAGAAGGAGGTCGGGATGCCCGCGGCGCCGCTGATGACCAGGCGGTCGGCGGGGACGTGCGGGGCGAGTTCGTCGAGGAGCGTGCCCATGTCCTGCGGCTTGACCGTGAGGATCAGGGTGTCGGCGGTCTTGGCGGCCTCGGCGTTGGTGACCGGGGTGACTCCGTAGCGGGTGCGGAGTTCGTCGGCCCGTTCCGGGCGGCGGGCGGTGACCAGGAGGGCGGCGGGGGACCAGCCGGCGCCGATCATTCCGCTGAGCAGGGCTTCGCCGATCTTGCCGGTGCCGAGGACTGCGACTTTCTGAGTCATGGGTTTCGGTGCCCTCCGGGGTGCGCGCGTCGTCCGCCGTCATCCTCGCACTCGGGAGGGGCGGGTGGCGGGCGCGTCCAGGTGGCGGGACGGGGGTGCCGTCGAGTGGTTCTCGTCCCCGCCGCGTCCCGTTCCCGTCCCCGGGGCGCTGCCGCTCCCTGGTCCCCGCTTCGGCCCTGAACGGACCTTCGTCCTCACAAACGCCGGGCGGGCTGACTATGCCGTGCGGCGCTTGAGGGTGGCCGCGCCCAGGGCGAGGACCAGGAGGGCGCAGCCCGCGACGATCAGGACGTCGCGGACGAAGGTGGCCGTCACGTCGGTGTGGCGCAGGACCTCGTTCATGCCGTCAACGGCGTAGGACATGGGCAGGACGTCGGAGACGGCCTCCAGGGCCGGGTGCATGCGGTCGCGCGGGGTGAACAGGCCGCAGAGGAGGAGCTGGGGGAAGATCACCGCCGGCATGAACTGGACCGCCTGGAATTCCGAGGCCGCGAAGGCCGAGACGAAGAGGCCGAGTGCGGTGCCCAGGAGGGCGTCGAGCAGGGCGACCAGGAGGAGGAGCCAGGGGCTGCCGGTCACGTCGAGGTCGAGGAACCAGACCGCCAGACCCGTCGCCAGGGCCGACTGGACGATCGCGAGGGCGCCGAAGGCGAGGGCGTAGCCGGCGATGAGGTCGCCCTTGCCCAGGGGCATGGCGAGGAGGCGTTCGAGGGTGCCGGAGGTGCGCTCGCGCAGGGTCGCGATGGACGTGACCAGGAACATCGTGATCAGCGGGAAGATCCCGAGCAGGGAGGCGCCGATGGTGTCGAAGGTGCGCGGGCTGCCGTCGAAGACGTAGCGCAGCAGGAACAGCATCAGGCAGGGGATCAGGAGCAGCAGCGCGATCGTGCGGGGGTCGTGGGCGAGTTGGCGCAGGACGCGGGTGGCGGTGGCGGTGGTGCGGGAGAGGTTCAGGGGGCGCGTGGGGGCTGGGGGCGGGGTGGTCGCGGCGGTGGGGGCGGTGGTGGTCATCGCGTGGTCTCCTTCGTGCGGGCCGCCGCCGTCGCCTCGTCCACCAGGTGCAGGAAGGCCTCCTCGACCGTCCCGGTGTCGGTGCGGGTGCGCAGGGCGTCGGGTGTGTCGGCGGCGAGGAGGGTGCCCTCGCGCATCAGGAGGAGGTGGTGGCAGCGCTCGGCCTCGTCCATGACGTGGGAGGAGACGAGGAGGGTGGTGCCGCGGTCGGCGGCGAGGGAGTGGAAGAGGGTCCACAGGTCGCGGCGGAGTACGGGGTCGAGGCCGACCGTCGGTTCGTCGAGGACGAGGACGTCGGGGGCGCCGAGGAGGGCGACGGCGAGGGAGACGCGGCTGCGCTGGCCGCCGGAGAGGTTGCCGGCCAGGGCGTCGGCGTGGGTGACGAGGTCGACGTCGGCGATGGCCCGGGTGACGTTCTCGCGGCGGCGGGCGGAGGATGCGCGGCCGGGGTCGAGTATCGCGGCGAAGTAGTCGAGGTTCTGGCGGACGGTGAGGTCGTCGAAGACGGAAGGGGCCTGGGTGACGTAGCCGATGCGGGTGCGCAGGGCGGGGTGGCCGGCGGGGTGGCCGAGGACGTCCAGGGTGCCGGTGACCTTGGCCTGGGTGCCGGCGATCGCGCGCATGAGGGTGGTCTTGCCGCAGCCGGAGGGGCCGAGGAGGCCGGTGATCCGGCCGCGGGGGACGGCGAAGCCGAGGCCGCGCAGGACGGTGCGGGTGCCGCGGACGACGGTGAGGCCTTCGGCGTGGACCGCGGGGGTGGGCTCCTGGCCGGGGACGGCGCCTCGAGCGGGTGCGGCGTCGGGTGGAGGTGTCCGGTCGTCGGGAGGGCGGGGCGAGTAATTCATCATATGATGAATAATGCTCCCGCCCTCCCGTTGCGTCAAGCAGTCGCCGGGGTCCTGGCGAGCAGCAGGACGACGTCGTACGTCTCCTCGACGATCCCGTCCGGGAAGACGGCCAGGAGGTGCTTCCGCTCCTCGGCCAGGAAGACCGCGCCGTGTTCCTCGCCGTGGGTCAGGAAGACCGAGTGGCTGGCGATGTTGGCCAGGTGTGCGTCCAGCGGGACGCGGCGGCTCCAGCGGAGCTCGCGACGGGTGAAGGCCAGGCGGCCGGAGGGGTCGGCGACGCGGGCGCCGGCGTTCCGCTTCTCGGCGGAGACGTCCAGACCGAAATGCCGCGCCGTGCGTCCGGCCGCCTCGGCGATCCACGGCACGTCGAGGGCGTCGGTGTTCCACCACAGCGCGAGCGCTCCGCCCGGGCGCAGCACGCGCAGCGCCTCCGGGACCGCTCGGGCGGGGTCGGTCCAGTGCCAGGCCTGGGCGTAGGTGAGGAGGTCGACGTGGTGGTCGGCGAGGGGGAGGGCGTTGCCGTCGCCGCGGACCACCGGCACGTCGGGGAGGCCGCGGCGGAACTCGGCCGCCATGCCCTCGCCGGGTTCGACGGCGATCACGTCGGCGCCGCGCTCGCGCAGGCGGGCGGTGGCGATGCCCGTGCCGGCGCCGACGTCCGCGACGCGGGAGCCGGCCAGGGGGCGGCCGGACAGCTCCTCGATCGCCTCGAAGAGGGCGGACGGGTAGGAGGGGCGGTGGGCGGCGTACTGGGCCGCGGCGGCGTCGAAGGAGCGGGCGCGGGCGGCGTGGCTGGTCGGCGAGTCGACCCTCGGTGTCGTCATACGGCCATGATGGCCGGGTGACCGCGGGGCGCAGGGGCCTTTCCCCGGGGGTCTTTCCCGCAGGAGGACCCTTCCGCGCGGGGCGCTCCGCCGGGCCGTGCCCGGGACCGGCGCGGACGGGCCGGGTGGGCGGGACGGGAGCCGGTCCGTTCGCGCGGCTCGCCGGGAGGGCCAGGGGGTGCCGTCCGGATCGGACCGGCTCCGGGCGGCGGTGCCCTGCGGCCGACGACGACGCCGCGGACGCGCGTGCCGGCCCGCGACCCCGGCACGACCCGGACGACGGGGCCTAGGAGCGGCGGCGCTTCCTCGACGGGTTGCCCGAGCGGCGGGTGGTGCGCTTCTCGTACTCCTCGCGGGCCCTGTCGTACTCGGCGCGGTGGAGCGTCTCGCCCGGGGCCTCGGTGAAGGTGCGGAAGAAGTAGGCGAGGAGCGTGCCGACGAAGCCGATGGCGAGCAGGCCGCGCAGGGAGGACTGGCGGTCGGGGTCGGGGCGGTCGGTGAAGCCGGACCAGGTGTGCCGGAAGGCGAGGGCGCTGCAGACCGCGAACATCACGACCATCAGCAGCGAGACGAACCCGCCGGTGTCGGCGATCTGGAGGCCCTCGTAGGCGATGCGGAGGACGAAGCAGGCGGCGGCCGCAGCGGCGAGGGAGCCGACGGCCAGGCCCGCCCGGCGGGCGGCGTAGCCGTTGTCGTGGTCCACCCAGGTGGTGCCGAAGAACCGGAGGGGTTCGGGGCGTGGACCGGCGGGGTGCGTGGAGCCCGCGGAGGTGTCCGGGATGCCGTTCGTGCCGTTCTCTGCGCTCACGGGACGATTATGGCGCCGGGCGTGCCGCGGGCCCCGGGCGGGCTCAGGAGCAGCGGGGCGCGACGTAGCCGTCGCTGCCGGTGCGCACGTACGCGTCGGAGACGTATCCGTTGCCGATGTCGTCCCAGAGGGCGCTCGTGCCGTACGGGCCCGTCACCGTCGTCCCCGGCGTCTGGCAGCGCACCGGGACGCGGGCTCCTTCCGCGAGGACCCGCACGATGCCGTAGCCGGTGCCGGGACCGCTGCGGACGTTGAGGCGCACGCCCGGGGCGACCGGGTAGTACGTGACGGCCGCCGCGGCCGTCGTCACCGCTTCCGTACCGCCGCCGGTCTCTTCCGGACGGTCGACCTGGTCGACAGCCATGATGTCCTCCCCCGTCGCACCCCACGCGTGCGGTGGGGTGCCGTCGATCGCTTCGAGACGTTCCGTCAGGAACAAGCCATCGCACACCTGTACGCGACGCGCACGCGGAGGTTAGCAAGCCGCCGTGGTCCCGTAGGCCTCATCGACTAGGCTCCGAAACGTCGCGCGCGCAGCGGAACAGCACGGGGGTGGTCCCATGGCGCCACGGGAGAACGACGGAGCGGGCGCGGAAGCGGAACTTCCGGAATATGCCGGTCACTACCGGCTGGAGTCCTGCCTCGGCTCGGGCGGCATGGGCGTCGTGCACGTGGCCCGCAGCACCTCCGGAATGAAGCTGGCGGTGAAGGTCGTCCATGCCCGCTACGCCGAGGACCCGGAGTTCCGGGGGAGGTTCCGGCAGGAGGTGGCCGCGGCGCGGCGGGTGAGCGGCGCCTTCACCGCGCCGGTCGTCGACGCCGACCCGGAGGCCGTACGGCCCTGGATGGCCACCCTGTTCATCCCCGGGCCGACCCTCTCGGAGCAGGTGAAACGGAACGGGCCCATGGATCCGGCCCAGTTGCGCCGGCTGATGGCCGGACTCGCGGAGGCGCTGCGGGACATCCACCGGGTCGGGGTCGTGCACCGGGACCTGAAACCGAGCAACGTGCTGCTCGCCGAGGACGGTCCGAAGGTCATCGACTTCGGCATCTCCCGGCCGAAGGACAGCGAACTGCGGACCGAGACCGGGAAGCTGATCGGGACGCCGCCGTTCATGGCGCCCGAGCAGTTCCGGCGGCCCCGGGAGGTCGGCCCGGCGGCCGACGTCTTCGCCCTCGGGTCGCTGATGGTGCACGCGGCGACCGGACGCGGGCCCTTCGACTCCGACAGCCCGTACGTCGTCGCCTACCAGGTCGTGCACGACGAGCCCGACCTGACGGGCGTGCCGGAGACGCTCGCGCCGCTGGTGCTGCGGTGCCTGGCCAAGGAGCCGGACGACCGGCCCACGCCGGACGAGCTGATGCGGGAGCTGCGGTCGGTGGCGGCGCTGTACGACACGCAGACGTTCGTGCCGGCGGCGTGGACCGGGGCGGACGGACCGCCGTGGCCCCTGACGGAGACGGCCGGGGCGGCGGAGGCCGGGGCGGGAGCCCGGGCAACGGAGGCCCCGGCAGCGGAGAAGGCTCCGGCCGAGAGGGTCCGCGCCGAGGGGGCCCGCGCCGAGGAGCCCCCGTCGGACGGGCCCGCCGCGCGTCCCGTGCGGCGGCTCGGGCGGCGGACGGTGCTGGTCGCCGGGGTGCTGTGCCTCGCCGTGCTCGGCGGGTTCGCCTCGCTCCGGTGGTCCGACGGATCCGGACCGGCGCGGCAGGCCGCCGTCGCGCAGGACGCGTCGGGCTTCGCCGGGTGGGAGACGGAGCCGGTCCCGCGGACCGGTGTGCCGCAGTGCTCGTACGGCGCGGGCAGGCTGATGTGCGGGCGGCCCGGGGAGGTCTTCGCCCTCGATCCGGCCGACGGCCGCACCCTGTGGCGCCACGACGTCACGGAGGCGACGCGGAGCGAGCCGCCGGTCGTGGCGGGCGGCCTCGTGCAGCCCGCCGTCGGCCTGCTCGGCGACCTGGAGGCACTCGACCCCGCCACCGGCGAGGTGAGGTGGCACCGGGGGATGCCCGATCACGACGGACAGCGGTGCGCGGGCGGCATGCTCCTGCTCACCGCCTCCGACGGGCAGGTCACCGGCGTGGACGGCGCCTCGGGCGAGATCGCGTGGTCCCGCCGCATCCCCGGGCAGGCCGTGCCGTACTTCACCTCGTTCGCCGGGGAGCCGACGGCGTACGCGACGAGCGTGTCGGGCGACGGGTCCCGCACCCGGGTGACCGCGGTGGACCCGGAGACGGGTGACGTGCGGTGGGACGCCGACCTGGAGGGGGCGCTGACGCCGGCGGGCACGGCGGACGGCTCCGTGTACTTCCTGGCCGACGGCGCGGTCCACGGCGACGCGGCCGCCGTCCTGCGCTACACGCCGAGGACCCGGTCGGTCCGCCGGGTGGAGCTGGACATCCCGGTCGCCGAGGCGCAGGCGGGGGTGCACGGGGACACCGTGTACCTCATGGGCGCGGGCGGCTCGCTGGTGGCCGTCGACACGGCGTCCGGCGAGCAGCGGTGGCGGCTGGAGACCGGGGTGAGCCGGGGCTCGGCGCCCTCCTCCGACGGACGGCACGTGTACGTCACCGTCCCCGACGGCCGGCTCCTCGGTGTCGACGCCCGCACGGGAAAGCTCCTCGGGCAGACGCCGCCGCGGTTCGGCGCCGAAGCCGACCGGGTGCCCGCCACGCTGCACGTGCCGGTGCTCGCGGACGGGCACGTCTACGCCGGTGCGCCGGACGGGACCGTGTTCGGCGTCGACGGGCGGGACCCGGCCGCCTGGTAGCCGGGTCCCCGCGGGGCCGGTCAGCCCAGCTTGCTCACGTCCCGCACGGCGCCCTTGTCGGCGCTCGTCGCCATCGCGGCGTACGCCTTCAGCGCCGCGGAGACCTTGCGGTCGCGGTTCTTCGGGGCGTACACGCCGTTCAGGGCCTGCTCGCGGCGGGCCAGCTCGGCGTCGTCGACCAGCAGGGCGATGGAGCGGTTCGGGATGTCGATGCGGATGCGGTCGCCGTCCTCGACGAGGGCGATGGTGCCGCCGGAGGCCGCCTCGGGCGAGGCGTGGCCGATGGACAGGCCCGACGTACCGCCGGAGAACCGGCCGTCGGTGACCAGCGCGCACACCTTGCCCAGGCCCCGGCCCTTCAGGTACGAGGTCGGGTAGAGCATCTCCTGCATGCCGGGGCCGCCCTTGGGGCCCTCGTAGCGGATGACGACGACGTCGCCTTCCTTCACCTGCTGGGTGAGGATCTTCTGAACGGCCTCCTCCTGCGACTCGCAGACCACCGCGGGGCCCTCGAAGGTCCAGATCGACTCGTCGACGCCGGCGGTCTTCACGACGCAGCCGTCGACGGCGAGATTGCCCTTGAGGACCGCGAGGCCGCCGTCCTTGGAGTAGGCGTGCTCGGCGGAGCGGATGCAGCCGCCCTCGGCGTCGGCGTCCAGCGCCTCCCAGCGCTCGGACTGGGAGAACGCCTCGGCGGAGCGCACGCAGCCGGGCGCCGCGTGCCACAGCTCGACGGCCTCGGGGGACGGGGAGCCGCCGCGCACGTCCCACGTCTTGAGCCAGTCGGCCAGGGACGGGCTGTGCACCGAGTGCACGTCCTCGTTGAGCAGGCCGGCGCGGTGCAGTTCGCCGAGGAGGGCGGGGATGCCGCCGGCGCGGTGCACGTCCTCCATGTAGTACGTGCGGTCCTTGGCGACGTTCGGCGCGACCTTCGCCAGGCACGGCACCCGGCGGGAGACGGCGTCGATCTGCTCCAGGCCGAAGGGCACACCGGCCTCCTGCGCGGCGGCCAGCAGGTGCAGGATCGTGTTGGTGGAGCCGCCCATCGCGATGTCGAGGGCCATGGCGTTCTCGAACGCCTGGAAGGTCGCGATGCCGCGCGGCAGGACCGAGTCGTCGTCCTGCTCGTAGTAGCGGTGGATCAGGTCCATCACGGTGCGCGCGGCGTCGACGTACAGCTGCTTGCGCGCGGTGTGGGTGGCGAGGACCGAGCCGTTGCCGGGCAGGGACAGGCCGATGGCCTCGGTCAGGCAATTCATCGAGTTGGCGGTGAACATGCCGGAACAGGAGCCGCAGGTCGGACAGGCGCTCTCCTCGATGCGGAGCATGTCCTCGTCGGAGATCTTGTCGTTCACCGCGTCGGACATCGCGTCGACCAGGTCGAGCGTGCGGACCGTGCCGTCGACCAGGGTGGCGCGGCCGGACTCCATCGGGCCGCCGGAGACGAAGACCGTCGGGACGTTCAGCCGCAGGGCGGCGTTGAGCATGCCCGGGGTGATCTTGTCGCAGTTGGAGATGCAGATCAGGGCGTCGGCGCAGTGGGCCTCGACCATGTACTCCACGCTGTCCGCGATCAGGTCGCGGGAGGGCAGGGAGTACAGCATGCCGCCGTGGCCCATGGCGATGCCGTCGTCGACGGCGATCGTGTTGAACTCGCGCGGGATGCCGCCGGCCGCGACGACCGCCTCGCTGACGATCCGGCCGACCGGGGCGAGGTGGGTGTGGCCCGGCACGAACTCCGTGAAGCTGTTGGCGATCGCGACGATCGGCTTCCGCCCGATGTCCGCGCCGGGTACACCGGAGGCACGCATAAGGGCGCGGGCGCCCGCCATGTTGCGGCCGTGGGTGACTGTGCGGGACCTCAGCTCGGGCATCGTCGCTCGCTCCTTCGGAGAGTTCTGCCAGGAAGCGCCGGCAGTTTTCTGACTGTCGACGAGCGTACGCCGGTCATCCAGGGATCGGGACGAGGTGTCCGTCATGCGGGATGTCCGTCTCGTCGCCGGGGAGCCCCGAGCACCGTCGCCGGAGGGCCTCAGGGCCGTCGCCGGGGAGCCCCAGGGGCCGTCTCCGGGAGGCTCAGGGGCCGGTGAGGTGGCCCTGCACGACCGGGGCCAGTCGCGCGATGATCCGCTCGGGGTCCGCCGACGCCAGCGGCTCCACCTTGATCACGTACCGGAGCATCGCGCACCCCACCAGCTGCGCCGCCGCCAGCTCGGCGCGCAGCCCGGCGTCCGGCAGGTCCAGCTGGGCGGCGATGCGGTGCAGCAGCTGGGCGGCGATCAGCCGGCGGAAGACGGCGGCGGCGGTCTCGTTGTTCACGGCCGAGCGGACGATGGCCAGCAGCGGCGCACGGGTGCCGGGGTTCTCCCAGAGGCCCAGGACGAAGCGGGTCAGGCGCTCGCCCACCCCTTCCAGGGGACCGTCGCCGATCGCCTCGGGGGCCTTGAGGGCGGGTGCGAAGGCGACCTCGATCGCCGCCTCGAAGACCTGTTCCTTGGTGCCGAAGTAGTGGTGCACGAGCGCGGAGTCCACGCCCGCCGCCTTGGCGATGCCCCGTACGGAGGTCTTCTCGTAGCCCCGTTCGGAGAACTCCTCGCGGGCCGCGGCGAGGATGCGGTCGCGGGTCCCGGCGGACTCGGTGCGCGGGGGGCGGCCGCGGCGGCGGGCGGGGGCGGCGGGGGCGCCCGGGGTCCCCTCGGTGGCGTCGCTCACGGCCGGGACGGCCCCGCCGCCGAGGAGGCCGACGCCAGGTGCAGGCGCGCGAAGGCCAGCGCCTCGGCGAGGTCGGCCTCACGTTCGGCGCCGGACATGGCGCGACGGGTGTTGACCTCGATGACGACGTGGCCGTCGAAGCCGGTGCGCGCGAGGCTCTCCAGCACCTCGGCGCAGGGCTGGTCGCCGCGGCCGGGGACCAGGTGCTCGTCCTTGGCGGAGCCCTTGCCGTCGGCGAGGTGGACGTGGCCGAGGCGGTCGCCCATGCGCTCGATCATGCCGAGGGTGTCGGTGCGGGCCGTGGCGGCGTGGCTGAGGTCGATCGTGAAGTGACGGTAGTCCTCCTTCGTCACGTCCCAGTCGGGTGCGTAGGCGAGCATCTCGCGGTCCCGGTAGCGCCAGGGGTACATGTTCTCGACCGCGAACCGCACGTCCGTCTCGTTCGCCATCCGCCAGACGCCGCTGACGAAGTCGCGGGCGTACTGGCGCTGCCAGCGGAAGGGCGGGTGCACGACGACGGTGCTCGCGCCCAGCTTCTCGGCGGCGGCCCGGGCGCGCTGGAGCTTGGTCCAGGGGTCGGTGGACCACACCCGCTGGGTGATGAGCAGGCAGGGCGCGTGCACGGCCAGGATCGGCATCCGGTGGTAGTCGCTGAGCCGTCGCAGGGCCTCGATGTCCTGGCTGACCGGATCGGTCCACACCATGACCTCGACGCCGTCGTAGCCGAGGCGCGCGGCGATCTCGAAGGCCGTCGCCGTCGACTCCGGGTAGACGGAAGCCGTCGACAGGGCGACCTTCGCGTCCGGGATGCGGACTACGTCCCTTGGTTCTGCCACGGGGGCCAGGTTACGGGGTGCGGTCGGGTGGGTGCGGGGTGACCGTTCGCCGTTGTGGCGAGCGCCATAGGGCGGGCGCCGCAGGGCGGGCGCGGGATGCGGTGCGGCCCCGCGCCGCTTCCGGGGCGCGTCAGTCCTGGCCCATGTGGTCCAGGCGGCGCAGGATCACGCCCTCCCGCAGGGCCCAGGGGCAGATCTCCAGGTTCTCCACGTGGAAGAGGTCCATCGCCGCCTCGGCGACCAGGGCGCCGGCCAGGAGCTGGGCCGCGCGGCCCACGGAGACGCCCGGGAGCTCGGCGCGCTCGGTGGTCGACATGGCGCCCAGCCGGGGCACCCAGGACTCCAGGGACGCCCGCTTCAGCTCGCGCTGGACGTAGAGGCCCTCGGCGGAACGGGCGGCACCGGTGAGGCGGGCCAGCTGCTTGAAGGTCTTGGAGGTGGCCACCACGTGGTCGGGGGCGCCGAAGCGGCTGAACTCACCGACCGTGCGCGCGATCTCCGTGCGGACGTGGCGGCGCAGCGCCCGGACGTCGTCCGGGTCGGGCGGGTCGCCGGGCAGCCAGGCGGCGGTCAGCCGGCCCGCGCCGAGCGGCAGCGACACGGCGGCGTCCGGCTCCTCGTCGATGCCGTAGGCGATCTCCAGGGAACCGCCGCCGATGTCGAGGACCAGCAGCTTGCCCGCCGACCAGCCGAACCAGCGCCGGACGGCGAGGAAGGTGAGCCGGGCCTCCTCGGCGCCGCTGAGCACGGTGAGCTCGACCCCGGTCTCCTCGCGGACGCGCGCGAGGACGTCGTCGGCGTTGCGCGCCTCGCGCACGGCGGAGGTGGCGAAGGGCAGGAGGTCCTCGACGCCCTTGTCCTCGGCGGCCTGGAGCGCCTCGTGGACGACGCCGACCAGCCGGTCCACGCCCTCGGGGCCGATGGCGCCGTCGGCGTCCAGGAGTTGGGCGAGGCGCAGCTCCGCCTTGTGCGAGTGCGCGGGCAGCGGGCGGGCGCCGGGATGGGCGTCCACCACCAGCAGATGCACCGTGTTCGAACCCACGTCGAGGACACCGAGTCTCATGAGAGGAACGCTACTGCCGACGGGGCGGACAGCGGTGCCGTCCTCGGGTCCGGGCGACTTACCCTGGAGCCGTGCCAAAGACGAAAAAGGCGAAGGACGGAAAGTCCCCCAAGAAGGACAAGAGGGACAAGGGGGGCGTACTGAGCGAGGCGGCCGGGGTCATCGGCGTCTCCCCGGCGGATCCCGTGCCGGGCCCCGCGTCGGGTCCCGCGTCCGACGACGAGAAGGGCCTCGACTTCGCGCGCGCGTGGGTGGAGTTCCCGGATCCGGCGGACGACGAGCAGGTCTTCCGCTGCGATCTGACCTGGCTGACCTCCCGCTGGAACTGCATCTTCGGCAGCGGCTGCCAGGGCATCCAGGCGGGCCGCGCGGACGACGGGTGCTGCTCGCTGGGCGCCCACTTCTCCGACGAGGACGACGAGCAGCGGGTCGCCGGGCACGTGGCGAGGCTCACGCCGGACATCTGGCAGCACCACGCCGAGGGCACCCGGAACGGCTGGGTCTCCGAGGACGACGAGGGCTCCCGGCAGACCCGCCCCTTCCAGGGCTCGTGCATCTTCCAGAACCGGCCCGGCTTCGCCGGCGGCGCGGGCTGCTCGCTGCACATCCTCGCGCTGCGGGAGGGCAGGGAGCCGCTGGAGACCAAGCCGGACGTGTGCTGGCAGCTGCCGGTGCGGCGGACGTACGAGTGGATCGACCGGCCCGACGACACCCGCGTCCTGCAGGTGTCGATCGGCGAGTACGACCGGCGCGGCTGGGGTCCGGGCGGGCACGACCTGCACTGGTGGTGCACGTCGGCGACCTCGGCGCACGGCGCGGGCGACCCGGTGTACGTCAGCTACCGGCCGGAGCTGATCGAGCTGATGGGCAAGGCGGGCTACGACCGGCTGGTGGAGCTCTGCGAGGCGCGGCTGGCGTCGCAGCTGCCGCTGCTGGCGCCCCACCCCGCGGACCCCGGCCCCCGCTGAGACGACGGCCGCGCCGCGACGGGCCGCTGTGGGGTGCGGGGGCGGGGCGCTACGGCGTGACGGGGCTCGGGGTGCCGCCGTCGTCGGGCGTGGGTGACGAGCCGCCCGTGCCGCCGGTCGGGGTCGGCTCGGTGGGCGTCGGGTCCGGGCCCGGCGTCGTGTGCGTCGGGTCCGGCGTCGGCGTGGGGTCGGGCGGCGCCGTGGTCGACGGTGACGGGGCCGGGCCCGGGTCGGACGGGGACGACGAGTCGTCGGGCGTGCTGGGGCGCGGGTCCGGACGGGACGGGGTCGGCGCGGTGCCGAAGCCGTGGATCGAGACGACGGCACCGGCGGGCGAGACGGCCACCGTGGCTCTCCAGGGGCCGGACGGCTCGCGCAGGTGGTCGACGTACACCCTGATCGTCAGCGTCTCGCCGGGGCGGAGCGTTCCCGACGACTGGCTCAGGTAGAGCCAGGGGGTGTGGGTGGAGGCGGACCAGCGCACCGGTGCGTCGCCGGACGCGGTCAGGGTGACCAGCGTGGTGTCTCCGTCGTTCCCCGCCGACACGGCGAGGTGGCCGGTGCCCTGCTCGCCCGCGCCGGAGACGCTGACGACCTCGACGGAGACGTCGGCCTTGCCGTCCTTGCCGAAGCGGGTGTCGGGCGTGCTGCTCGCGTTGCCGGCGTTCTCGTAGCCGGGGCCGTGGCCGCCCGCCGACTCGCCGTACAGGCCGTCCGGGCCCTGCGCCTCCCTGGCACTGGCCGAGCGGCCGTCCTCGCCCTCGCCGATCGGGGTGCCGCGGTAGGCCGCCCACAGTGCCAGCACGGGGGCCGCGACGACGGTGGCGACGACGGTGGTCGTGACGGCACGGGAGCGCAGGCGGTCCCGTCGGGCCGCGCGGTCCTTCGGGTCCATCGGGAAGCCGCGCCGGTCGAAGCGGGGCGCCGCGCCCCGCGCGCGCGGGCCGTGCGCCAGGGCGATGTGCAGCGCCGCGCGCGGGGCCTCCAGGACCGGCAGCTCGGCGGGGGTGACGCTGGTGCCGGGCCAGCGGCCCGGGATCGCGCGCTCGGCCGCACGGCGGCAGCGCGGACAGTCGTCGACGTGCCGGACCAGCTCGCGGCGCAGGGCGGCGCTGAGCACGAAACGGTTCTGCCCGGTGAGACGGGACACACCCTGGCAGGCGCCGGTCTCGACGACCGCGAGGGCCGCGCGGGTGCGTTCGACCTCGCAGGCGGCCGCGGCGAGGAGTTCCCGGGCGGCGGCGGGATCCAGGCCGAGCACGGCGGCCACCTCGTGGGGGGCGAGGTGGTGGCGCACGGCGAGTTCGAGGGCCTCGCGCTGCTCCGGGGTGGTGCCGGCGGCCTCCGGCCAGGCCAGCAGGGCGAGCTCGCGACGGCGACGCTCCTGTTCCTCGCGTTCCTCGCGTTCCTCGCCGGGCGGCGGGGGCGCGGACCGCTGTGCCGGACGCCGCCGGCCGGGGCCCGGGCGGTCCGCCGTGGGGCGGCCCGCGGCGTGGGTGCCCGGACGTTTCTGCTTGGCCTCGGCCAGCTTGCGCAGGCACGCCCAGCGGGCCAGCGCGTACAGCCAGGCCCTGCGGTCCGCGGGCTCGGGTCCGCGGTGGCCCCGGGGACCGCGCTGGTCGCGGCGCTCGGCCAGCGCGAGGACGTCGCCGAGGGCGGCGGTCGCGGTGTCGTGGTCGCACAGGACGGACAGACAGTAGGTGAACAGGCCGTCCAGGTACGCCTCGTAGGGCGTGGGCGACCGCTGCGCCAGCGTGCGCGCCGCCGCGCGGTCACGCGCTTCCCGGTGCTCCCGGGGCTCCGGGTGTGCCCGGTGCTCCCGGTGGGTGCCGGTCGTGCGGGTCGTGGTCTCCGGACTGCTCCTCATCACCCGGCGACCGTAGGCGGCTATGGGTGGCGCGGACTGGCGCGTTGGGCTCTTTTAATCCGTACGGGTGAAACGATCCCTCATAAGGGGACAGGAACCTGTTGTTCCGTGGCCGGGGCGGGTGGAGGCGGGGTGCCTGCGGCGCTTGGGCGGGGCCGCCGCGCGTTGTCAGTGGTGGCGGTTACCGTTCACTCATGGCTGCCCGTACGAAGACCACCAAGGACCGGCCGTCCTACCGCTGCACCGAGTGCGGCTGGCAGACGGCCAAGTGGCTCGGCCGCTGCCCCGAGTGCCAGGCCTGGGGCACGGTCGAGGAGTACGGCGCGCCCGCGGTCCGTACGACGACGCCGGGGCGCGTCACCACCTCCGCGCTGCCCATCGGCCAGGTCGACGGCCGTCAGGCGACCGCCCGGCCGACCGGTGTGCCCGAGCTCGACCGGGTGCTCGGCGGCGGACTGGTGCCCGGTGCCGTGGTGCTGGTCGCCGGGGAGCCCGGGGTCGGCAAGTCCACGCTGCTGCTGGACGTGGCGGCCAAGTCGGCGAGCGACGAGCACCGGACGCTGTACATCACCGGTGAGGAGTCGGCGAGCCAGGTGCGGCTGCGTGCCGACCGGATCAAGGCCATCGACGACCACCTGTATCTCGCCGCCGAGACCGACCTCGCGGCGGTGCTGGGACACCTGGACGCGGTCAAGCCGTCGCTGCTGATCCTCGACTCCGTGCAGACGGTGGCCTCCCCCGAGATCGACGGTGCCCCCGGTGGCATGGCGCAGGTGCGGGAGGTGGCGGGCGCCCTCATCCGCGCCTCCAAGGAGCGCGGCATGTCCACGCTGCTGGTGGGTCACGTCACCAAGGACGGCGCCATCGCCGGGCCCCGGCTGCTGGAGCACCTCGTGGACGTCGTGCTGCACTTCGAGGGCGACCGGCACGCGCGGCTGCGGCTGGTGCGCGGCGTCAAGAACCGGTACGGGACGACGGACGAGGTCGGCTGCTTCGAGTTGCACGACGAGGGGATCACGGGGCTCGCCGATCCCAGCGGGCTGTTCCTCACGCGGCGGGCCGAGCCGGTGCCGGGTACCTGTCTGACCGTCACCCTGGAGGGGCGCCGCCCGCTGGTGGCCGAGGTGCAGGCGCTCACCGTCGACTCGCAGATTCCGTCCCCGCGGCGCACCACGTCCGGCCTGGAGACGTCCCGGGTGTCGATGATGCTGGCCGTGCTGGAGCAGCGGGGCCGGATCAGCGCACTGGGCAAAAGGGACATCTACAGCGCGACGGTGGGTGGGGTGAAGCTGTCCGAGCCGGCCGCCGACCTCGCGATCGCGCTCGCCCTCGCGTCGGCCGCCAGCGACACCCCGCTCCCCAAGAACCTCGTCGCGATCGGCGAAGTGGGCCTCGCCGGCGAGGTGAGACGGGTCACGGGCGTGCAGCGCAGGCTCGCCGAGGCGCACCGGTTGGGATTCACGCACGCCCTGGTGCCGACCGACCCGGGCAGGGTTCCTGACGGCATGAAGGTCCTGGAAGTCGCGGACATGGGGGACGCCCTGCGGGTCCTTCCGCGCTCCCGTCGGCGAGAGGCCCCACGGGAGGAGGAGGACCGCCGGTAGACTTTGCCCTGGTCTCGCCCGTCCGTACGACCGAGTGTGCGACACGGCAGCGCCAGAAGAACCTGCGACCGGAGGAGTGCAGTGGCAGCCAACGACCGGGCAGCAGCTCCCGGAAAATCCGGTGGGAGTGCCGGTGCCGATGGCCTGATGCGCGCCTCGCTGAGCGCCGTGGCGCCCGGCACGCTCCTGCGTGACGGCCTGGAGCGGGTCCTGCGCGGCAACACCGGCGGTCTGATCGTGCTCGGCTCCGACAAGACCGTCGAGTCGATGTGCACCGGCGGCTTCGTGCTGGACGTGGAGTTCACCGCGACCCGGCTGCGCGAGCTGTGCAAGCTCGACGGCGGCATCGTGCTGTCCTCGGACCTGTCGAAGATCCTCCGGGCGGGCGTGCAGCTCCTGCCGGACCCGACGATCCCCACCGAGGAGACCGGCACCCGGCACCGTACGGCGGACCGGGTCAGCAAGCAGGTCGGGTTCCCCGTCGTCTCCGTGTCGCAGTCGATGCGGCTGATCGCCCTGTACGTGGACGGGCAGCGGCGGGTCCTGGAGGATTCCGCCGCGATCCTGTCCCGGGCCAACCAGGCGCTGGCCACCCTGGAGCGGTACAAGCTGCGCCTCGACGAGGTCGCGGGCACGCTGTCGGCGCTGGAGATCGAGGACCTGGTGACGGTCCGGGACGTCTCGGCGGTCTCCCAGCGGCTGGAGATGGTGCGCCGGATCGCCACCGAGATCGCCGAGTACGTGGTGGAGCTGGGCACCGACGGGCGGCTGCTGGCGCTCCAGCTGGACGAGCTGATCGCCGGCGTGGAGCCGGAGCGGGAGCTGGTCGTGCGGGACTACGTGCCCGAGCCGACCGCGAAGCGGTCCCGCACGGTCGACGAGGCGCTGGCCGAGCTGGACAAGCTCAGCCACGCCGAGCTGCTCGAACTGTCCACGGTGGCCCGGGCATTGGGGTACACCGGCTCGCCCGAGACGCTGGACTCGGCGGTGTCTCCGCGCGGCTTCCGGCTGCTCGCGAAGGTGCCGCGGCTGCCCGGCGCGATCATCGACCGGTTGGTGGAGCACTTCGGCGGGCTGCAGAAGCTGCTCGCCGCGAGCGTGGACGACCTGCAGACGGTGGACGGCGTCGGCGAGGCGCGGGCGCGCAGCGTGCGGGAGGGGCTGTCGCGGCTGGCGGAGTCGTCGATCCTGGAGCGCTACGTCTGACCGCCCGCGCCGGCGTCAGTCGGCCTTGAGCACGAACGACGTCCGCACCTTCTCGAACCCCGCGGCCTTCACCTCCACCAGGTACGTTCCCGCCCCGGCCGAACCCGCCGGGGGCGTCCCGCACTCGGGGGCGCTCGGCTTGCGGTCCCACTTCACGGTGGACGTGATGCCGCTGCCGGCGGCCACCCGGTACGCGAGGCTCCCCGAGCCCTTGGGGCAGTCGTCGGAGGACCAGTACGCGTCGTCGCCGCTCGCCGGCGTGATCGTCAACACCGCGTGCTTCGGACCGAGATCGACCTTGCAGTCACCGCCGGAGGTGTTCCGGACGGTCAGTTCGAAAGTGGGCGTCTGACCGGGCGAGTAGGAGTTGCGGACGCTGCGCACGCTCAACTCGACCGCGTTCGCGGTGCAGTCGGGCAGGCTCGACCCGGCCGGCAGCGTGTCGCCCGCGCCGACCCCGGTCACCGGACCGCCGCCACCGGAGCCGCTCGATCCGCCGGAGCCGTCCCCGCCGGCCTCACCGGAACCGGAACCGGATCCGGAGCCGGTCCCGGATCCGTCACCGGAACCGCCGCCCTCGCCGGAACCCGACCCCGAACCGCCGGAGCCACCGCCCGACTCGTCCCGGCCGCCCGGCGCCTGACTGATCGCCGGCCCGGAACCCGAGGGCCCGGGGGTGATCGACGGCGCGGGGTGCTTGCCGTCGGCGCCGTTCTCGCGGCCCTTCCCGCCGTCCCCGCCGCCGACGACCACGATCCACGTGACCAGCAGCGCCAACAGGGCGACCACGGACAGCAGTACGGCCCTCCTTCGCCAGTAGATGGAGGAGGGAAGCGGCCCGACCGGATTGCGCAGAGATCCCACGGCGCAAACTGTACGAGAGATCGACGCGTTCCCTTGTCCCACCCGCCGCTCGGATTCAGAACTTTTCCGGATCATCATTCCGGAGAGGTCCCGTCACCCCTGCCGATCGTCAGGTGCGGCACATGTCGATCGCAGGGGGTGACCGGATCGCCCGATCGCCTACGGTCAGTGACCATGACCTTTGAGGACGACGCTCTCTACCGCGACATCACCGACTTCGCCCACGACACCCCGACATGGGTGCAGCACGCGGCGGAGGTGTGGACGGAGGCCGGACTGCTGCTGTTCGCCGCGCTGTTCGTCGTCGGATGGTGGCGGTCGCGGCGCGACGGTTCCCGGGACTTCGCGATCGCGGTCCTTGCACCCGTGGCCACGGCTGTGGCGTACGTGGGCAGTGAACTGCTCAAGTCCGGCGTCACCGAGGAGCGTCCGTGCCGGGCGGTCACCGGTGCGGTCGCGTCGCTGGCCGCGTGCCCGGCGAGCGGCGACTGGTCCTTCCCCAGCAACCACGCCACCATCGCGGGCGCCGCGGCCGTCGCCCTGGTCCTCGTCCGGCGCGCGCTCGTCCTGCTGACGGCACCCCTCGCCCTGCTGATGGCCTTCTCCCGCGTCTTCGTCGGCGTCCACTATCCGCACGACGTCGCCGCCGGGCTGCTGTTGGGCGCCGTCGTCGCCGTCGCCGCCGTACGGCTGGGCACCCGCCCGGCGACCCGGCTGGCCGACGCCCTGCGCGCCTCGTCGGCGCCCGCCGCCCGGTGGCTCGCCGGGCCGGGTCCGGCCGTCGCGCCCGCGGCGCCGTACGCCGCGCACCGGCGGCGGTGAGGTCTCACGCCTCCGGTCCGACGAGTCCCGCCTCGTACGCCACGATCGCCGCCTGCACCCGGTTGCGCACCCCCAGCCGGTCCAGGACCGCGCTCACGTACGCCTTCACCGTGCCCTCGACGAGGTGCAGGCGGGCGGCGATCTCCGGGTTGGACAGGCCGGCGCCCACGAGGCCGAGCACCTCGCGTTCGCGCGGACTCAGCCGCGCCACGCGCGCGCGTGCGTGTTCCTCGCGGGCGAGCCGGCCGCCGCCCCCGCCCCTGCCGAGGTCCTCGATGACGTACCGGGCCACCTTCGGCGACAGGAACGCGGCGCCGTCCGCCACCGCCCGCACGCCCGCCATCAGCTCGTACGGGTCACCGGACTTGAGCAGGAAGCCGGTGGCGCCGGCGGCCAGCGCGCGGGCCACGTAAGTCTGTTCGGAGAAGGTGGTCAGCATGGCGACGGCGGTGCCGGGGACGGTGCGTACGATCTCCTCGGCCGCCGCGAGGCCGTCCAGGCGGGGCATGCGGATGTCCAGCAGGGCGACGTCGGGGCGGTGGGCGCGGGCGCGTTCGACCGCCTCGCGTCCGTCACCGGCCTCCGCGACGACCTCGCTCTCGCCGCCGCTCGCCAGGATCGCGCGCACCCCGGCCCGCACCATCGCCTCGTCGTCGGCCAGCAGGACCCGGATCACCGTACGAACTCCTCGTATTCCTCGCGTCCTTCGCCGCGCAGCCCGACGCGGGGGACGACGTCCTTGGCGACCAGGAAGCCCTCGTCGTCGAAGCAGAGCCGGAAGTGGTCCACGGACACCAGGAGTTCGCCACTCGCCCGGTAGTAGCGGCACTCGGCGCCCTCCGGCGGCGCGGGCGCCCGGTCGGAGGGCGGGTCGTGCACCACGCGGTCCGGCAGCACCTCCGCGACCTGCGCGAGCGGTGTCCCCAGGGACAACCCGGCGTACGCGCCGGGGCTGAGCACCGAGTGCGTCTCCGTGTACGCGTACCAGGCGAAGGCCGCGCCGACCAGGACGGCCCCGGCGCCGGCGGCGGCGCCCAGACCGAGGGCGACGCGGCGGCGGGCCCGGGCGAAGGGCGTGGCCGGAGTCGCGGGGACGGCCGGGGCGGGCGTGACGACGGCGTCCTGCGCGGGGACGTACGCCCGGACCCGGAAACCCTCACCGTGCGGGCCCGCGTCGAGGACGCCGCCGGCCGAGGCGACGGCGGCCCGCAGCCCGAGCAGGCCGGAACCGCCCGACGAGGGCGAAGCCGCCCCGGTGGCCGGGCCGTTGGTGACGGTGACCGTCGTGCCGCGCGCCTGGCCGGTGACCGCGACGACGACGGGGGCGCCGGGGGCGTGCCGGGCCGCGTTGGTCAGCGCCTCGCGCACCACGCGGTGCAGCAGCCGCCCGGTGATCCCGGCGGGGTCGGGGACGGGTGCGGTGTCCGGCCGCTCCCAGCGCACCGGGAGCCCCGACTCGGCGGCCCGGGCGACGAGTTCCTCGACGCTCTCGCCCGCCGGGGTCAGCGGGACCGGCTCGTCGGCCTCGCGCAGGACGCCGATGATGCGGTGCAGCCGGTCCGTCGCGTCGGCGGCGGCCGCCCGCAGGTCGGCCGCGGCGGCACGGTGCTCGGCGGCGAGCCCGGGAGCGACCTGGAGAGCGCCGGCGCGCAGGGCGATCAGGCTCAGTTCGTGCCCGAGGGAGTCGTGCATGTCCTGGGCGATCCTGGCCCGCTCCCGCAGCCGGGCCCGCTCCTCGGCGTGCCGCTGCTCGTCCTCCAGCCGGGCCGCCCTGAGCCATCCGGCCTCGGCGAGCGCGCGGCTCTGCCGCCAGTAGCGTCCGCCGAGCCAGGGGAAGACGCAGCCGAAGAGCAGTGTGCCGGTCATGACCAGCCACTCCGGCGCCGGGTCCACCCCGGTCAGCGCGATCCGCGCCGTGCCGGCGGCGCCCACCGCGGCGAAGACGGCCGCCGCGGGGCGGGGCCGGGCCGCGCGCAGGCCCAGGAGCAGGGCGAAGACACCGAGCGCGGGGCCGTAGGAGACGCTGAACAGGGCGGGCGCGGCGGCCAGGCCCAGGCCCGCGGCCAGGGCGAACGCGGTGAGGGGGCGGCGCCGGGCGAGCGCGGCGGCCACGGCGAGCACGACCAGGCCGGCCACCTGCTGCCCCAGGGACCGCGGCTCGTTCAGCCCGAGCCGGTCCGCGGTGACCGCCGGAACGGCGAGGACCGCCCAGAGCAGGACGCCTCGGCCGATCGAGCGGCCCCGCACGAGCCGCCGGAGGGCGCCGGGGCCGACACGGGCGGCGGCCCCCGTACGGCTCACGGAACCGGTCCGGTCGCCGGACGCGGCCCGGCTCCCGTGTCCCGTCCGTTCCCTATGCTCCGTCCGACCGCCGGGCGGGGTGGGTGGCCCCGCACGCCCGGCCGGCTCGGCGGGGCCGCCTGCTTCCCCGTGCCCGCCGTTCCCGGCCTTGCCGTCGAGCCCGGTGCGGTCGTGGTGCCTGGTGCGACCATCCAGTCCGACACGGTCGTCCGGCCCGGTGCCGCCGTCCGGCCCGGTGCGGTCGTCGAGCCGGGTGTGCGGAGGCCGGGGGAGACGTTCCATGCGTCCGACGCTACAAGCGGCCGGCGGGGCGGCGCCCCTGTCGATCGTCAGGTGCCGTGGCCTCCGCCGGTGGCGGTGCGCCCGTGCGGCCCTCCTCCCGTGGCAGGATCGGAGGGTCATGACTGCGCCCACGAAGCCCCCGCACAACGGCCCGACCGACCCCACGGCCCCCGCCGTCCCGTCCGTTCCCGCGTCCGCCGCCCCGGCCGCGTCCGGCGAGTCGCTGCACTCCCCCGTCATCGACTGGTTCGACGAGCACGCCCGCGACCTGCCGTGGCGGCGCCCCGAAGCCGGTGCGTGGGGCGTGATGGTCAGCGAGTTCATGCTCCAGCAGACGCCGGTGAACCGGGCCCTGCCCGTGTACGAGCAGTGGATGGCCCGCTGGCCGCGCCCCGCGGACCTCGCCGCGGAGGCCCCCGGCGAGGCCGTCCGCGCCTGGGGCCGGCTCGGCTACCCGCGCCGCGCCCTGCGCCTGCACGGTGCCGCGGTCGCCATAACGGAACGGCACGGCGGGGACGTACCGGCGGACCACGCCCAGCTGCTGGCCCTGCCCGGCATCGGCGAGTACACGGCCGCGGCGGTCGCCTCCTTCGCGTACGGCCGGCGGCACGCCGTGCTGGACACCAACGTCCGCCGGGTCTTCGCCCGGGCGGTCACCGGCGTGCAGTACCCGCCGAACGCCACCACGGCCGCCGAGCGCAAGCTGGCGCGCGCGCTGCTGCCGGACGACGAGGCGAGGGCCGCCCGCTGGGCCGCCGCGTCCATGGAGCTGGGCGCGCTGGTGTGCACGGCCCGCAACGAGGCGTGCCACCGCTGCCCGATCGCCGCGCAGTGCGCCTGGCGGCTCGCCGGCAAGCCCGAGCACGACGGGCCGCCGCGCCGCGGCCAGACGTACGCGGGCACCGACCGGCAGGTGCGCGGCCGGCTGCTCGCCGTGCTGCGCGAGGCGCACGGGCCGGTGCCGCAGGCGGCGCTGGACCGGGTGTGGCACGAACCGGTCCAGCGGGCCCGCGCCCTGGACGGCCTGGTCGCCGACGGACTGGTGGAGCCGCTGGCGGACGGGATGTACCGGCTGCCGCTGGGCTGACGCACGGCGGGGTCACAGCGGACGGATCGCGACGGTCGCCGTCGTACGGACGTCCGTCACGAAGACCCCGCCGGACAAATCACCCTTTAAGGTACTCAAGTCGCCTACCACCGGGCCCCGTTCCGGTGTTCGTTACACAACCGACGGACAGCCGAGGGTTAGCCGCAGGCTGCTCCGCACAGCCCCGTGACAACGCTTCCCTACCTTCGTTTCCGTGCCCACGGGCACGGGGGACGACGGACCACAGGCAGGAGACCGGCGGGGGACCGACCGCTGGTACACGGGGATCGGAAGGCGGTTGACCATGGCGCAGGGCGAGGTGCTCGGATTCGAGGAGTACGTCCGCAGCCGGCAGGACGCGCTGCTGCGCAGCGCCCGGCGGCTGGTCCCGGACCCGGTCGACGCCCAGGACCTGCTCCAGACCGCGCTGGCGCGGACGTACGGCCGCTGGGAGACCATCGAGGACAAGCGGCTGGCGGACGCCTACCTGCGCCGGGTGATGATCAACACCCGGACCGAGTGGTGGCGGGCGCGGAAGCTGGAGGAGGTGCCGACCGAGCAGCTCCCGGAGTCCTGCGTGGACGACTCCACCGAGCAGCACGCGAACCGCGCCCTGCTGATGGACGTCATGAAGGTGCTCGCCCCGAAGCAGCGCAGCGTCGTGGTGCTGCGACACTGGGAGCAGATGTCAACGGAGGAGACGGCCGCCGCCCTCGGCATGTCGGCCGGAACGGTCAAGAGCACGCTGCACCGGGCGCTCGCCCGGCTCCGGGAGGAGCTGGTCGCCCGCGATCTGGACGCGCGGGCGCTGGAGCGTGAGGAGCGGGAGCGTTGCGCGGCCTGACCGGCGGTCGGACACCCGGGGAGATCCGGAAGAGCGTGCAGGCGACGAGCACGGCGGTGGCCGTGCTCGTCGCCGTCGGCGTCTCCCTCTCCGGCTGCGGCGCCGGCGGCACCGGCGCGCGCGACGAGGGCCCGGCCCACGCGGACGTGGCCGGCGGCGCCTCCTCCCCCTCCCCGGCGCCCGTGGCCTCCCCCTCCAAGGTCCCCGACCGGGTGGACGCGGTCCGGCTCGTCAAGGCCGATCCCCAGGTCTCCGCGGAGGTCAAGCGCGAGCTGAAGCCGTGCGTCGCCGACGAGTACCCCGTCGACGTGTCGTACGGGGAGCTGACCGCGGGCTCCGCCGAGGACGTCGTCGTCAACGTGCTGACCTGCGGTGACGGGGTGGGCGTGGGGAGTTACGTGTACCGCGAGCAGGACGGCGGGTACCAGAATGTGTTCCGGGCCGAGGAGCCTCCGGTCTACGCGGAGATCGACCGCGGCGATCTGGTGGTGAGCAAGCAGGTGTACGAGAAGGGCGATCCGGTGTCGAGGCCGTCCGGCGTGAACGTGATCACGTACCGCTGGTCCGGGGGACACTTCGCCGAGGCCTACCGCACGCACAACGACTACAGCAACGCCGTCGGGGGCGCGCCGGCTCCCGCCCCGGACAGCTGACGCGCCGAACGGTTGCCGCGCAGGGCGGGTGAACCGATCGGGCCGCTCGGCCCGATGGAGAAATGAACGCGGTGCGCGATCCCCGCGTCTGCCGGGTGAGGGCACGTGCGCCCGGCGACCGTGACCGCGACCGCGACCGCGACCGACCATGACCACGAGGACTGAGAGCACCGGGATGGCAGACCAGACCCACGTCCTGTTCGTCGAGGACGACGACGTCATCCGTGAGGCCACGCAGCTCGCCCTGGAGCGGGACGGCTTCGCGGTCACCGCGATGCCCGACGGGTTGTCGGGCCTGGAGGCGTTCCGCGCCGACCGCCCGGACATCGCGCTGCTGGACGTCATGCTCCCCGGTCTCGACGGCGTGAGCCTGTGCCGCCGGATCCGGGACGCGTCCACCGTGCCCGTGATCATGCTGTCGGCGCGGGCGGACTCCATCGACGTGGTGCTGGGTCTGGAGGCGGGTGCCGACGACTACGTCACCAAGCCGTTCGACGGGGCCGTTCTGGTGGCCCGCATCCGTGCGGTGCTGCGCCGCTTCGGCCACGCCACCGGCGGCGACCGGGCCGACGCGGGCGCCGCCGCGGACACCGGGGGCGTGCTCACCTTCGGCGAGCTGGTGGTCGACACCGACGGCATGGAGGTGCGCCGGTCCGGGCACCCGGTGGCGCTCACCCCGACCGAGATGCGGCTGCTGCTGGAGTTCTCCTCCGCGCCGGGCACGGTGCTCTCGCGCGACAGGCTCCTGGAGCGCGTCTGGGACTACGGCTGGGGCGGTGACACCCGTGTCGTCGACGTCCATGTGCAGCGGCTGCGGACGAAGATCGGCCAGGACCGGATCGAGACGGTCCGCGGCTTCGGTTACAAGCTGAAGGCCTGAGCGGGGACATGCGGGGGTTCATCCGACGCCCGGCCGCCTCGCTCAGGCGGTACGCGGGCATCCGTACGGGGCTGCGGTGGAAGCTCAGCGCGGCCATCGCGCTGGTCGGCGCGCTGGTGGCGGTCGCTCTGAGCCTGGTCGTGCACAACGCGGCCCGGGTGTCGATGCTGGACAACGCGCGCGACCTCGCGGACGACCGCGTCCTGATCGCCCAACGCAACTACGAGCTCTCCGGGCGCCTGAACTTCCCGAACGCCCAGATCGACGACCCCGAGCTGCCGGCCGGGCTGCGGAAGAAGGTCGAGGACGGGCGCAGGGCGACCTACGTCTCCGAGCGGGCGAACGGGGTGACGGACATATGGGCCGCCGTGCCGCTCAAGGACGGGCACGTGATGTCCCTGCACTCCGGGTTCACCGACCGCAGCGCGGACATCCTCGAGGATCTCGACCAGGCCCTGGTCATCGGCTCCATCGCGGTCGTCCTCGGCGGCAGCGCGCTCGGCGTGCTCATAGGAGGGCAGCTGTCGCGCCGGCTGCGCAAGGCCGCGACCGCCGCGAACCAGGTCGCCAAGGGCGAGCCGGACGTCCGTGTCCGGGACGCCATCGGCGGCGTCGTCCGGGACGAGACCGACGACCTCGCGCGCGCCGTGGACGCGATGGCGGACGCCCTCCAGCAGCGGCTGGAGGCCGAACGCCGGGTCACCGCGGACATCGCGCACGAGCTGCGCACCCCGGTGACCGGACTGCTGACCGCCGCCGAGCTGCTGCCGCCGGGCCGGCCCACGGAGCTGGTGCTGGACCGGGCGAAGGCCATGCGCACGCTGGTGGAGGACGTCCTGGAGGTGGCCCGGCTGGACGGGGCCTCGGAGCGGGCCGAGCTGCAGGACATCATGCTGGGCGACTTCGTGTCCCGGCGGGTGGCGGCCAAGGACCCGGACGTGCGGGTGCTGGTGGTGCACGAGTCGGAGGTCACCACCGACCCGCGCCGCCTGGAGCGCGTGTTGTTCAACCTGCTCGCCAACGCGGCCCGGCACGGCAGGCCGCCCATCGAGGTCAGCGTCGAGGGCCGGGTGATCCGGGTCCGCGACCACGGGCCCGGCTTCCCCGAGGCCCTGCTCGCCGACGGACCGAGCCGCTTCCGCACCGGCAGCGCGGACCGGGCCGGCCGCGGGCACGGGCTGGGGCTGACCATCGCGGCCGGCCAGGCCCGGGTGCTCGGCGCCCGGCTCACCTTCCGCAACGTCCGGCCCGCCGGAGCGCCCGAGCACGTACCGGCCGAGGGCGCGGTGGCGGTGCTGTGGCTGCCGGAACACGCGCCGACGAACACCGGGAGCTACCCGATGCTGCCGGACCGGTCGTCGCAGGGCGTGTCCTGACGGACGGGCGCTCCTGCGGCTCCCGGAGGAACTCGACGCCGCGGTCCTCGGGCTTCTGGTGGTCGCCGCGGAGGTCGCCGGTGGTCGGGACGCCGGGTCGAGCGGCGGTGGCACGCGGCGCTGGCACCGGCCGTCTCCCCGCCCGGGCGCGGACATGCCGAGGGCCCCCGGGCGGCGACGCTCCGGGGGCCCTAGGGAAGGGGATCAGACCGACTCGGCCACCGGCGTCCTCGCCGTCGCGGCGTCGTCGTCGCCGGTCGGGCCGTCCGCCGCCTTCGGTCCCGTGCCCTTGAGCGGGACCTCCTTGACGAACACGGCCGCGACCAGCGCGAACACGGCCACCACCGCGCCCAGCAGGAACGCTCCGTGCGTGCCGGCGGACACCGCGTGCTGGTAGGCCTCACGCGCCGCGGTCGGCAGCTTGGCCAGGCTCGCCGCGTCCAGCTGCGCCGACTGCTCGGTCACCTTGGCACCCAGCGCCCCGGCCTTCTCGGCCATGACGTCCTGGACGCGGTGGTTGAACAGGGCGCCCATGATCGCGACGCCGAAGGACGAGCCGAGGGTGCGGAAGAGGGTGGTGGACGAGGACGCGACGCCCATGTCCTTCATCTCCACGCTGTTCTGCGCCACCAGCATGGTGATCTGCATCAGGCAGCCCATGCCGAGACCGACGACCGCCATGTACACCCCGGAGGTGAACCGGCTGGTGTCCGTGTCCATCAGCGACAGCAGGAAGAGCCCGACGGTCATCAGCGCGCCGCCGGCGATCGGGAAGACCTTGTAGCGGCCGGTGCTCGTGGTGATCCGCCCCGCGACCATCGAGGTGACGAGCATCGCGCCCAGCATCGGCAGCAGCAGCAGCCCGGAGTTGGTGGCGGAGGCGCCCTGCACCGCCTGCTGGTACAGCGGCAGGAAGAGGGTGGCGCCGAACATCACGAAGCCGGTGATGAAGCCGATGAGGGACATCAGCGTGAAGTTGCGGCTGCGGAAGATGTGCAGCGGCACGACCGGCTCGGCGGCCCTGGTCTGCCAGAACACGAACCCGACCAGCGCGGCGACCCCGATGCCGATCAGCTCCATGATGCGCGCGGAGGTCCAGGCGTACTCCGTGCCGCCCCAGGTGGTCACCAGCACGATGGCGGTGATGCCGATGGTCAGCAGCACGGCGCCCAGGTAGTCGATGCGCGCGTCGCTGCGCTTCTTCGGCAGGTGCAGGACGGCGCTGATCGCGAGCAGCGCGACCACGCCGAGCGGCAGGTTGATGTAGAAGGCCCAGCGCCAGCCCCAGTGGTCGGTGATGGTGCCGCCGACCAGCGGTCCGCCGATCATCGCCAGCGCCATGACGCCGGCCATCATGCCCTGGTACTTGCCGCGCTCCCGCGGCGGGATCAGGTCGCCGATGATCGCCATGACGCCGACCATCAGACCGCCGGCCCCGAGACCCTGGACGGCGCGGAAACCGATGAGCTGGCCCATGTCCTGCGCCATGCCGCTGAGCGCCGAACCGACCAGGAAGATCACGATGGAGGACATGAACGAGCCCTTGCGCCCGTACATGTCGCCGATCTTGCCCCACAGCGGCGTGGACGCGGCGGTGGCGAGGGTGTAGGCGGTCACCACCCACGACAGGTGTTCCAGACCGCCCAGCTCACCGACGATGGTCGGCATCGCCGTGCCGATGATCATGTTGTCGAGCATCGCGAGCATCATCGCGATCATGAGGGCGAGCAGGACCACCCGCACGCTCCTCGGCTGTTTCCCGCCGCCGGTGTCGACGGCTTCGCCCGTCGGTGTGTCCGTCATCGCTGCCACTCCCCCAGCTACCGCTGCACCTCGCTACTTACTTGCCGCCCGGCAAGTTGACTACACTCGGGAAGATAGACGCGCAACTAGCCGGGCGTCAAGTAAGTTTTCCGGGACGTGCGCGGAGCAGGAGGTGCGTAGGAGGATGGGCGGCACGATGGACGGCACCAAGCAGCAGCGACGCCGCGGGGACACCCGCCAGCGCATCCAGGACGTGGCGCTCGAACTCTTCGCCGAGCAGGGGTACGAGAAGACCTCGCTCCGCGAGATAGCCGAGCGCCTGGACGTCACCAAGGCGGCGCTGTACTACCACTTCAAGACGAAGGAAGAGATCCTCGTCGGCATCTTCGAGGACCTCACGCGGCCGATCGAGGACCTGATCGAGTGGGGCCGGCTCCAGCCGCACACCCTGGAGACCAAGCAGGAGATCGTCCGCCGCTACAGCGAGGCACTGGCGGCTGCGGCGCCGCTCTTCCGCTTCATGCAGGAGAACCAGGCCGCGATCCGGGAACTGCGCATCGGGGAGATGTTCAAGACCCGCCTCCTGGGGCTGCGGGACATCCTCATCGACCCGGAAGCGGACCTGGTCGACCAGGTCCGCTGTGTGAGTGCGCTGTTCACGCTGCACGCCGGGATGTTCGCCCTCCAGGACATGGAGGGCGACCCCGAGAAGAGGCGCGAGGCCGTGCTCGAGGTCGCCACCGACCTGGTGACCCAGGCGCACCGGGGAGCCGGGGGCTCCTGACCGGCCGCGTTCAGCCGGCCGAGGGGCGCGCGTCCCGAACGGTGGGCCGCGTCACGTTCAGACGGTCACACCGTGGGCGCGCAGGAAGGCGACCGGGTCGACGGCGGAGCCGTAGTTCGGGGTCGTGCGGATCTCGAAGTGCAGGTGCGGGCCGCTGGAGTTGCCGGTGTTGCCGGACTTGGCGATGTGCTGGCCGGTCTTCACGACCTGGCCGATCCGCACGTCGATCCGCGACAGGTGGGCGTACTGGGAGTACGTGCCGTTGCCGTGCTTGATGACGATGGCGTTGCCGTAGGCGGGGCCGTCACCGGCGCCGTTGCCGCCGGCCTTGACGACGGTGCCGCCGTGGGCGGCCACGACGTCGGTACCGAGCGGCACGGCGAAGTCCTGGCCGCTGTGCTTGTGCGCCCACATACCGCCGTTCTGGGCGAACTTCGCGCTGAGCGCGTACTTCTTGACCGGGTCCACCCAGGAGGCCGCGCTCTTCTGGGCGGCGGCCTTCTTGGTGCTCACGGCGGCCTTCTCGGCCTTCGCGGCCTTGGCCTGCGCCGCTGCCTGGGCCTCCACGGCGTTCGCGACGGTGGAGGTACCGGTGGCCGACGTGGTGCCGTTGGCGGCCGCGACCCCTGCTCCCAGTGCGACCGAGGCGCCGAGGCCGGCGGCCATCACGGCGGCGCGGGTGCGGACGGTGGTCGTACGGGAAGAGCGGGACGTGACACGCGAGAACATTCGAACCTCATGGGGACGGGAACACAGGAACGCCCCTCCGGCCGGATGCACAGGCACTCGCCGGGCGGGCTCCACATTGGTAACCCGCCGGGCCATACCGGCACAAAGGTGTGACCTACGACCCCAACTAGTACTTCAGCGCGAAACTTCCTGACTCATTATAGACCGGCCATTCCGGACAAAACCAGCTCAGAGCCCTGCATACGGGCCGGCACCCAGGGACGATCTGTCCGCTTTCCTGGCACTTGCGAAGCCGACTATTCCTCTTAGTACCGGGCAAATCGCCTGTGCGGCACATCACCGGGGGCCATGATCGAGAGGCCGGTGGATGTGACCCGGGCTACTCGCCTCCCGGTCGACACACCACCCGCACAAGGCCGTTCAGGCGCCCCGAATCGTGGCCGAGGCCACACCGAACGGGCCCGTCACGTGGCACTACTCCCCGGTAACCCAATCGTTGCCGACCCGCCACTTGTCCTGGCGAACATGAACGCGTCAATTTTGGTGCCGTCAGGCATCCGCGCAGGCATGAGAGGACCCCACCCCCCATGACCGAACAGAACGGACAGACCAGACAGGCCGGTCGGACCGCCCAGGAGGGACCGGCGGGACGGACCGGGCGCACCTGGAAGCGCGCCCTCGGCACCGCCGCCGTCACCGCGGCCGCGCTCACCGCGACCGTCACCCCGGCCGACGCCGCCCCCGCCGCGGTCACCGGTACGGCAGCCGGGACGGCCACCGCGGTCGCCGCCGCCGACGTCGACTACGCCACCTGGCAGCGGGACGTCCGGGCCGTGATGGACCAGGCCCTGCCGTACCTGAAGGAGCGGATCGCCGACGCCGCACCCGGCGAGAAGCAGGCGATCGTCCTCGACGTCGACAACACCTCCCTGGAGACCGACTTCGGCTTCAGCTACCCGCAGCCCGCCAACCGCCCGGTCCTGGAGGCCGCCCGCTACGCCCAGGAGCACGGCGTCGCCCTCTTCTTCGTCACCGCCCGGCCGGGCATCATCGCGGCGCCCACCGAGTGGAACCTCGACCACGCCGGCTACGCGTCCTCCGGCCTCTACGTCCGCGGCTTCCTCGACCTGTTCCGCGACGTGGCCGAGTACAAGACCGCGCAGCGCGCCCGCATCGAGTCGAAGGGCTACACGATCATCGCCAACATCGGCAACACCCCCACCGACCTGTCGGGCGGCCACGCCGAGAAGACGTTCAAGCTGCCGGACTACGACGGCCAGTTGTCCTGACCCCCGATAGGCTCCCCCCGTCGACCGACCACGGGGGTGGCGCATGGAACCGGCGGTACTCGGCGGGAAGTTGGCGTCCGGCCTGGTCGCCCCGCTGGTGAAGAAGCTGTTCGTGAGCGGCGGTCCCGGAGCCGGGCTGGTCGACAAGCCGGTCCGGCTGACGGACCTCGTCTCCTTCCGCGGCGAGAAGCGCACCCTCGGCGACCGGGACGTACGCAAGCTCGCCGGGCGGTTGGTCGAGGCGGCCGTGGACTCCCCCGGCGAGGCGCCCTTCCCGGCCGACGAGACGCAGGCCGTCACCGACGCCCTGACGGTCCGTCTCCTCGCCCTGGGCGGGCTGGACATGGACGACGTCCAGGCGGTCCGGCTGGGCCACCGGGAGCTGGCCGCACACCTGCGCCGGCACGCTCCCGGGGCCGGGGACGGCCTGTCCGCCGACGCGCGCTGCTTCCTCGACTCCGCCACGGAGTGGGCCTGCCTGCACGTCCTGGAGTTCTTCACCCGGCGCTCGACGTTCGTGGCACGGACCCTGGTGGAACAGACCCGCTCCCAGACGGAACTGATCGCCAAGGTCGACGAGCTGCTCGCCCGCACCCCGCGCCCGGACGCCCGGGACACCGCGTTCGAGCGCCGGTACCTGCCGTACGTGGCCGAACGGCACAACCACCTCACCATCTACGGCCTCGACCTGCGCGACTCCCCCGACCGCTGGCCCCTCGAGGTCGCCTACCTGAGCCTGGAGGCGACCGTCGGCGGGGAGACCGGCCGGGACGGCGTGCCCGGCGAGGACGCACCGGCCCGCACCGGGCGGATGCCCGCCGACACGGCGCTCGACCAGGAACCCCGGGTGCTGCTGCGCGGCGACGCGGGCTCCGGCAAGACGACCCTGGTGCAGTGGCTGGCGGTGACCGCGGCCCGGGAGGGCACGCGCGTCCCGTTCGTCCTCCCCCTGCGCACCCTGGTCCGCACCGGCCCCCTGCCGGCCCCGTCCGCCTTCCTCGGCGCGGTCGGCTGCCCGCTGTCACCGCCGGACGGCTGGGCGGACCGCGTCCTGACGGCGGGCCGCGCACTGGTCATGGTCGACGGCCTGGACGAGATCCCGCAGGCCGACCGTCACGCCACCCGGGACTGGCTGAGCGGCCTCCTCCACGCCTACTCCGGCAACCACTGGCTGCTGACCACCCGGCCCACCGCCGTACGCCCCGACTGGCTCGCCCGGGAACGCTTCGAGGAACTCTCCCTCGCGCCGATGGGCCGGGCGGAGGTCGCCACCTTCGTCCACCGCTGGCACGAGGCCGCCCGCGCCCCCGAGTACGAGTGGCGGCTGCTGGACGCCCTGGGCACCAAGCGCGACCTGTCCCGCCTCGCCACCAACCCGCTGATGTGCGGCCTGATCTGCGCCCTGCACCGCGAACGCCGCGGCTACCTGCCCACCGGCCGCAAGGAGCTGTACGACGCCGCACTCACCATGCTGCTCGCCCGCCGGGACCGCGAACGGGGCATGGGCCCCGTGGACGGCCCGGAGCCGGGCGAGGAGGCCCGGCTCGAACTGCTGCAGCGCATCGCCTACGCCCTGGTCCTCAGCGGTCGGCAGGAGATGACGCTGGAGACGGCGGAGGGCATCGTGGACCGGGCCCTGCCCGCCCTCGGCCCCGTCTCCGGGCAGCGGGACGCCGCCGCGGTGCTGCGGTCCCTGCTGTTGCGCAGCGGCGTGCTGCGCCGCCCGGCCGAGGGCGTCCTGGACTTCGTCCACCGCACCTTCCAGGACTACCTGGCGGCCCGCTACGCGGTCGAGGAGGGCCATCTCGGCGTGCTCACCGGCCACGCCGAGGACACCGAGTGGGAGGACGTCATCCGCATGGCCGTGGCCCACGCCCGGCCCCGCGAACGCGTCTCCGTGCTCAGGGAGCTGCTGAACGGGGACGACCCCCGGCTCACCCTGCTGGCCCTGGCCTGCCTGGAGCACGCCGCGGCCCTCGATCCGGCGGTACGGGCGGAGGTGGAGGAGCGGGCCGCCGAGCTGATCCCGCCGCGTACGGCCGAGGCCGCCCGGGAGCTGGCGGGTGCGGGGCCGCTGGTGCTGGAACTGCTGCCGGGGCCAGAGGGCCTGTCGCCCGAGGAGGCGCTGGGCGTCACGGTCACCGCCTCGGTCCTGGGCGGCGAGGAACCCGACGGCGCCCTCACCGTCCTGCGCCGCTTCCGGGACCACGCCGACCTCCACGTGCGGCGGCAGCTCGTGGGCACGTGGCACCGCTTCGACGCCGAGGAGTACGCGGCCGAGGTCCTGGACCACCTGGACCGGGCGGAGCTCGTCCTCGCCTGCGACACGCCCGAGCAGCTCTCGGCGCTCGCCGGAATGCGTCCGTGGAACAGACTGAGCATCTCGGGGAGGTACTCGGCCGAGGACCTCGCGGCCCGGGTGCCCGAGCCCTCGGCGGTGACCGAGCTGACCCTCACCGACAACCCGCTGCTGACGGACCTGGACGCCCTGGGCCGCTTCACCTCGCTGACGCGGCTGACGTACCACAAGTGCCCGAACGCACGCGGCCTGGACCGGTTGGCGGGGCTCGGCCTGACCGAACTCGTCCTCGGCGCCGACACCGACCCCTCGGGGATCCGGTCCCTCACGTCCTTGACCCTGCTCTCGCTGACTCCGGGGCTGCCGGGCGCCGATCTCACCGAGGCGCTGCCCGCCGACGCCCCGCTGAGCTTCCTCTACCTGGGCGACACGTGCACGGAGCCGGGCGGGCTGCGGGGGCTCGGTCGCTGGAGGACGCTGCAGACCCTCAGCCTCGGCGCGCTGACCACGGAGCTGACGGAGGACGACTGGCGGGAGGTCGCCTCCCTGCCCGCGCTCACCCGCCTGTACCTGAACGCGGCGATCCTCCGGGAGGTGCCGGCCTCCATCGGCCGTATGCCCGAGCTGCCGGGCATCGAGGTGCTGACGGTCCACGACATGGAGGGCACCGAACACCTCGCGGCGCTCGCGGCCCGGCTGCCGGGCCTGCACCGGGTGACCCTCTCGAACCGCCCCGGCCACTCCTTCCCCGTGTCCGGCTTCCGTCCGGTCTTCCCCGGCGCCGACGTGGTCCTGAACGAACGCTGACCGGGCATGCGGAAGGGGCCGCCCCGGGACCGGAGTCCCGGGGCGGCCCCTTCACGGGCTCACCCCGAAGGGTTACGCGTCCTTGCTCAGGTTCGGACCGGCGCCGCCGGCCGCCTGCTCGATCGGCGGGACGTCGGGGAGGGCCGACTTCTCCTCACCCCGGAAGGTGAAGGTCTTGGCCTCGCCCTCGCCCTCGGTGTCCACGACCACGATGTGACCGGGACGCAGCTCGCCGAAGAGGATCTTCTCCGACAGCGAGTCCTCGATCTCGCGCTGGATGGTCCGGCGCAGCGGCCGGGCACCCAGCACGGGGTCGTAGCCCTTCTTGGACAGCAGCTCCTTGGCGGACTGGGAGAGCTCGATGCCCATGTCCCGGTCCTTCAGGCGCTCGTCCACCTTGCCGATCATCAGGTCGACGATCGCGAGGATGTCCTCCTGCGTCAGCTGCGGGAAGACGACCACGTCGTCGACGCGGTTGAGGAACTCGGGGCGGAAGTGCTGCTTGAGCTCGTCCGACACCTTGTTCTTCATGCGCTCGTAGTTGGTCTTCGTGTCGCCCGCGGCGGCGAAGCCCAGGTTGAAGCCCTTGGAGATGTCCCGGGTGCCGAGGTTGGTCGTCATGATGATGACCGTGTTCTTGAAGTCCACGACCCGGCCCTGGGAGTCGGTCAGGCGACCGTCCTCCAGGATCTGCAGCAGCGAGTTGAAGATGTCCGGGTGGGCCTTCTCGACCTCGTCGAAGAGGACGACCGAGAACGGCTTGCGGCGCACCTTCTCCGTCAGCTGGCCGCCCTCCTCGTAGCCCACGTAACCGGGGGGCGAACCGAAGAGGCGGGAGACCGTGTGCTTCTCGCTGAACTCCGACATGTCGAGGGAGATCAGCGCGTCCTCGTCACCGAAGAGGAACTCGGCGAGCGCCTTGGACAGCTCGGTCTTACCGACACCGGACGGGCCGGCGAAGATGAACGAGCCACCCGGACGCTTCGGGTCCTTCAGACCGGCACGCGTACGGCGGATCGCCTTCGAGAGCGCCTTGACGGCGTCCTTCTGGCCGATGACCCGCTTGTGGAGCTCGTCCTCCATGCGCAGCAGGCGCGAGGACTCCTCCTCGGTCAGCTTGAAGACCGGGATGCCGGTGGCGGTCGCGAGGACCTCGGCGATCAGCTCGCCGTCGACCTCGGCGACGACGTCCATGTCGCCGGCCTTCCACTCCTTCTCCCGCTTGGCCTTGGCGGCCAGGAGCTGCTTCTCCTTGTCGCGCAGGGAGGCGGCCTTCTCGAAGTCCTGCGAGTCGATCGCGGACTCCTTGTCGCGGCGCACGCCGGCGATCTTCTCGTCGAACTCGCGCAGGTCCGGCGGCGCGGTCATCCGGCGGATGCGCATCCTCGAGCCGGCCTCGTCGATCAGGTCGATCGCCTTGTCCGGCAGGAAGCGGTCCGAGATGTAGCGGTCGGCGAGCGTCGCCGCCTGGACCAGGGCCTCGTCCGTGATGGAGACGCGGTGGTGCGCCTCGTAGCGGTCGCGCAGCCCCTTGAGGATCTCGATCGTGTGCGGCAGCGACGGCTCCGCGACCTGGATCGGCTGGAAGCGGCGCTCGAGGGCCGCGTCCTTCTCCAGGTGCTTGCGGTACTCGTCCAGCGTGGTCGCACCGATGGTCTGCAGCTCACCGCGGGCCAGCATCGGCTTCAGGATCGAAGCGGCGTCGATGGCGCCCTCGGCGGCACCCGCACCGACCAGCGTGTGCAGCTCGTCGATGAACAGGATGATGTCGCCGCGGGTGCGGATCTCCTTGAGCACCTTCTTCAGGCGCTCCTCGAAGTCACCGCGGTAGCGGGAGCCGGCGACCAGCGCACCGAGGTCCAGGGTGTAGAGGTGCTTGTCCTTGAGGGTCTCGGGCACCTCGCCCTTGACGATGGCCTGGGCGAGGCCCTCGACGACGGCGGTCTTGCCGACGCCGGGCTCACCGATCAGGACCGGGTTGTTCTTGGTGCGGCGGGACAGCACCTGCATGACCCGCTCGATCTCCTTCTCGCGCCCGATGACCGGGTCGAGCTTGGACTCACGAGCGGCCTGGGTGAGGTTCCGGCCGAACTGGTCGAGGACCAGGGACGTCGAGGGGGTGCCCTCGGCAGGCCCGCCGGCGGCGGCGGTCTCCTTGCCCTGGTAACCGGAGAGCAGCTGGATGACCTGCTGCCGCACCCGGTTCAGATCTGCGCCCAGCTTGACCAGGACCTGGGCGGCGACGCCCTCGCCCTCGCGGATCAGGCCGAGCAGGATGTGCTCCGTGCCGATGTAGTTGTGGCCCAGCTGGAGGGCCTCGCGGAGCGACAGCTCCAGGACCTTCTTGGCACGGGGGGTGAAGGGGATGTGACCCGACGGGGCCTGCTGGCCCTGCCCGATGATCTCCTCCACCTGCTGGCGGACCGCCTCGAGCGAAATCCCGAGGCTCTCAAGGGCCTTGGCGGCGACACCCTCACCCTCGTGGATCAGGCCCAGGAGGATGTGCTCGGTGCCGATGTAGTTGTGGTTGAGCATCCGGGCTTCTTCCTGAGCCAGGACGACAACCCGCCGCGCGCGGTCGGTGAACCTCTCGAACATCGTTAATCGCTCCTCAGAGCGGTCAGGCAGTGGGGGGAACTTCCCCTCCCTGTCCTTCCGCAGCTTAGTCCCGCAAGCGGGGACCGCTCATTCCAACTGCCGACACCGTCGATGGCCTCCTGACCCCTGACGCCGACATCTGCCACAACCCGATGGTGCGAGACGATGTTCCCGCAGGCCAGGCACTTACCCCGCTCGCCAGTACGCCGATGGCGAACGTGAGACGGCCCGTTCCGCGTGTCGCCCCCTCCCACTAGGGATGTCTTACCCGCTGGGACGGACACTCCATGCCGCGCGCACCGGTTCCCTCCGCTACGGGCGAACAACCTTGCACCACCCCACACCCCCGCGCGCTCCTTTTTCCGGAACCCGGAGGAACCGCTTGACCACCCAGCGTAACCCGAGCGCCTTTTCGACGGTTGCAGGTGGCATGGCCGGCGTCCTGCCCACGACCTCCCCGGTGCCGTTCCCCCGTCGGCCGCCCGAAGGGGGCGGCGGGGCGTGGGAACGGGTGCGGTCCTGGTACGAGAGCGGGCTCGGCTGGCCGACGGCGCCCGGAACCCCCGTACGGCTTCGCGTGGGGGTTCGCTTCGACGTCCTCGACGTTCCGGCCGAGGCCGGTCACGCGGCGCTGCGGCGCCGGACGCACGGCTTCCCGGTGGCGCTCCGGGGCGAGCGGATGCTGCTGCTCGTGGCCGCGGGGGGTGCGGACGAGCTGCCCGGGCTGCTGGACTGGCTGGAGTGGGGCTCCCTGGCGCTCGACCTGCGGGCGGTCGGCGCGGGCGGTCTCCTGGACGCGCCCCTGCCCCCGGAGTCCGCTCCGGCCGGCCCGTCGTCGTCGCCCTCGGGGGCGCCGGCGCCGACGGGCCGTGACGTTTCACAGGGGGCCGCCGTGTGGCTGCGGCCCCCCGAGACGGGGAGCGAGGTCGAGACCTCGCTGCCGACGCTGTCGGCCCCGGGCGGCGCGGTGACCGCTCCCGACCTGGCGCGTCTGGTGCACACGCTGGCGACGCAGTGCCACCGGATCCGGCTCTCCCGGGCGCCGCGCTGAGGACGTGCGGGTCGGCAGCGGGCGGACCGGGTGTGTGCGGACCGGCTCGGTGACGTGACCGGACGATCAGCCGTTGGCCTCTTCGTAGGCCTGCCGGATCGCCGCGGGGACACGGCCGCGGTCGTTGACCTCGTGGCCGTTCGCCTTCGCCCAGGCGCGGATCGCCGCGGTGTCCTGGCTGCCGCCCGAGGAAGCGCGCGTCTTGCCGCGACCGCCCGAGGCGCGGCCACCGGTCCGGCGGCCGCCCTTCACGTAAGGCTCGAGAAGACCGCGGAGCTTCTCCGCATTGGCGGTGGTGAGATCGATCTCGTACGTCTTGCCGTCCAGCGCGAACGTCACCGTCTCGTCCGCCTCGCCGCCGTCGAGGTCATCGACAAGAAGGACCTGAACCTTCTGTGCCACCGGATTTCCTTTCATCGATAACGTGAGGGCCGGAGGTCCGTCGGCATCCGCCGTATCGCCGTCCCTTGTTATATGCAGTACTGCAGTACGCCGGAAAGCAAACCGCTTTTGCCGGAAAAACACAAACCCCCGGCGTGAACCCGCGGCCCGCTCCGCCCCGGAAAGGTGCGCGATTCGGACATAGGGAACCCGGGCGCGGTCCGCCGGTGGAATAAACCTGGCGAGGGGTTGCGGATGCGGGCGGATGCGAGGGGTTCTCGTGGATCGCCTCTCGGCGACTCCCGACGCCCCTCTGCGGCACTGCGGCTCTCTGCGGACGATCACAGATGCAGAAGCATCCGGCTGTTGCCCAAGGTGTTCGGTTTCACCCGTTCGAGACCCAGGAACTCCGCCACGCCCTCGTCATAGGAACGCAGAAGCTCGGCGTAGACATCCGTGTCCACGGGCGTCTCCCCGATCTCCACGAAGCCGTGCTTGCTGAAGAAGTCCACTTCGAAGGTGAGACAGAAAACGCGGCGAACACCCAGCCGGCGCGCGGTCTCCAGCAACTTCTCCAGCAGTCGGTGTCCGACGCCCGCGCCCTTCAGGCCCGGCTTCACCGCGAGGGTCCGGACTTCCGCGAGGTCTTCCCACATCACGTGCAGGGCGCCGCAGCCGACCACCTCGGCGTTGTCGTCCCGTTCCGCGACCCAGAACTCCTGGATGCTCTCGTAAAGCGTCACCATCGCTTTGTCGAGCAGGATGCGGTCACGGACGTACTCGTCGAGGAGCCCGCGTACGGCCGGGACATCGCTGGTGCGGGCCCGCCGGACGGTGATGGCAATTGACATGTGGGGACGCTATCGCTCGCCGGCGTCCGTCACCGATCCGGGGCCCGGCGCAGGGGTTTCCGGGCCCTGCACGATGCGGATGGCGTCCCTGAGTGCCTGTCGCTGTTCCTCGCTCATCATGCCGAAGAAGGCGATGAGGGCGGCGGCGGGGTTGTCGCTCTGCGACCACGCGTCGTTCATCAGCGCGGCGGCGTAGGCGGCGCGGGTGGAGACCGCCTCATATCGATAGGCCCGGCCTTCCGCCTCGCGGCGCACCCAGCCCTTCTGATGGAGATTGTCCAGAACGGTCATGACGGTGGTGTACGCGATCGACCGTTCCTGTTGGAGATCTTCCAGGACTTCTCGAACGGTCACCGGGCGGTTCCACTTCCACACCCGCGTCATGACCGCGTCTTCGAGTTCTCCCAAGGGGCGAGGCACCCTCCCGACAATAGTGGGGAATCAGGGCGATCGCGTACTGGACGTGCGCTTTCGCTCACTTTCGTGGGCGACTGGGGCAAAAAGGGCGTACGGCTCGTCCGCGCAGGGGCGCGGAGGAGCCGTACGCGGGGCTGCGCGGAGCCGTCGGCCGGTGGTGGTGCGGGGAGTGGTGCGTACTCAGGCTTCCGGCTGCGCGGTCGCCTGGCGGGTGCTCTCCGCCCGTGCGAGGGCGGCGTCGACGGCCGCGTCCTCTTTGGCCTTGCGGGCTCCGCCCTGGGTCTTCACGATCACCCTGACGACGCCGATGAAGAAGGCCGCCATGACGACCGGGGGGAGGAGCGCGGAGACGTAGTCCATGGTTCCAGGGTAGCCAGGCCGGTTCAGCCGGCGGCGAGGTGGTGCCGCGAGCCGGCGGGGGGCGGGGTCGGTTTGCGGCGGGGGAAGAGCTCGCCGGGGGTGGGAACGGGGCGCTTCGGGGTCTCCGGGGCGGGGTCGGGGGCCGGCTTCTGCGGAGGCTTGGCGCCGGGGCGGGCCGCCGGGTCCTGATCCGCGCAGCGGCCGCCGGGGAGGGCGAGGAGGCGGGTGCGCGCGGCGGGGACGGTGACGGTGGCGGTGGCCGCCGGAGGCGCGCAGCGGGAGAGGAGAGCGGCGGCCGCGGGGTTGCCGCGCAGGGCCCGGAGGGCGGCGAGGTCGTCCGCGCCGGGGCGGTGGCCGGCGCTCAGGGCCTCGTCGAGGAGGGTGAGGTAGCCGGTGATGCTGCCGGGGAGGGCGGCGCGGTACCGGGCGAGATCGGCCATCAGGAAGTCGCGCAGCCGGGCGCTCTCCCCCATCGCCTCGTCGAGCGAGCGCGCGAGGCGGAGACAGTCCTGGACGTCCTCGGCCGAGGCGGGGCTGGGGTGCAGGGCGAGGGCGAGGGCGCGCTGGAGCACACGCAGCTCCTGAGCGCCGAACGCCATGCCGCCTCGGGATCCGTATGGCGTGGGCATGGGGCGACGATACGCGCTAATCGGACAAATTTTGCATAGCGGGTGGGTGTGGCGTGGAGGGGCCACCCGTATGCGTTGGCCTCCGGCGGTTGCGCGGGGTGCCTGCGGCGGCCTGTGCGGGTCCGGTGGAGGTGCGCGTAGCGCCTGGGGTTCGGTGGGGGGTCGGGGCCGCGCCGGGGGGTGTCCGTCCTCGGAACGGCGCGGAATCGGTTCATCGAGAGCAGGCGGGGCGTGGACGCGCCAACCGCTGCGGGCGGACGCCCCCCGACACGTCCCCTTCCCGCCGTACGCGACCGCGGGCCGTCGTGCCTCCCCCAGGGGTGCTGGGGGAGGCACCCCGTATGCCTACATCCGGGACACGTTGCGTTCGTAGACCAGCCGCAGTCCCATCAGCGTCAGCCACGGCTCGTGCTCGTCGATGACCGAGGCCTCGCCCAGGACCATCGGCGCCAGACCGCCCGTCGCGATGACCGTCACGTCGTCGGGGTCCGTGGCCAGCTCGCGGGCCATGCGGTTGACGACCCCGTCGACCTGGCCCGCGAAGCCGTAGACGATCCCGGACTGCATCGCCTCGACCGTGTTCTTGCCGATCACGCTGCGGGGGCGCGCCACCTCGATCTTGCGGAGCTGGGCGCCCTTGACGCCGAGTGCCTCCACCGAGATCTCGATGCCGGGGGCGATGACCCCGCCGACGTACTCCCCGCGCGCGCTCACCGCGTCGAACGTCGTCGCCGTGCCGAAGTCCACGACGATCGCCGGACCGCCGTAGAGCTCGACCGCGGCGACCGCGTTGATGATGCGGTCGGCGCCGACCTCCTTGGGGTGGTCGGTGAGGATCGGGACGCCGGTCTTGACACCCGGCTCGACCAGGACCGCGGGCACGTCGCCGTAGTAGCGGCGGGTGACCTCGCGGAGTTCGTGCAGGACCGAGGGGACGGTCGCGCAGATGGCGATGCCGTCGATGCCGTCACCCAGCTCGTCGCCGAGGAGCGGGTGCATGCCCATCAGACCCTGGAGGAGGACCGCCAGCTCGTCCGCCGTGCGGCGCGGGTCCGTGGAGATGCGCCAGTGCTCGACGATGTCCTCTCCGTCGAAGAGGCCCAGGACGGTGTGCGTGTTGCCCACGTCGATCGTCAGCAGCATGCCTCTACTCCGCTTCCCGCAGGTCGAGGCCGATGTCCAGGATGGGCGAGCTGTGGGTGAGGGCGCCCACGGCCAGGTAGTCGACGCCGGTGTCCGCGTACGCCTTGGCGTTGTCCAGGGTCAGGCGGCCCGACGCCTCCAGGGCGGCGCGGCCGTTCACGAGGGCGACCGCCTCCTCGCACTCGCCCGGCGTGAAGTTGTCCAGCAGGATCAGGTCGGCGCCGGCGTCCAGGACCTCGCGCAACTGGTGCAGCGTGTCGACCTCGACCTCGATGGGGACGTCCGGGAAGCGTTCGCGGACCGCCTGGAAGGCCGCCGCCACGCCGCCCGCCGCGACCACGTGGTTGTCCTTCACCAGCGCGGCGTCCGAGAGGGACATGCGGTGGTTCACGCCGCCGCCGCAGCGGACCGCGAACTTCTCCAGCGCGCGCAGGCCCGGGGTCGTCTTGCGGGTGTCCCGGACGCGGGTCCCGGTGCCTTCGAGGGCGTCCTCCCACGCGCGCGTGGCGGTCGCGATGCCCGACAGGCGGCACAGGAGGTTGAGCGCGCTGCGTTCGGCGGTGAGGAGGTCGCGGGTGCGGGTGGTGACCGTGAGGAGCTTCTGGCCGGGCTCCACGCGGTCGCCGTCCGCCACGTGGCGTTCCACCTCGAACTCGTCCGTCGCGACGATCGACAGGACCGCCTCGGCGACCCTGAGGCCGGCCACGACGCCCGCCTCGCGCGCGGTGAAGTCGGCGGTGGCCACCGCGTCCTCGGGGATGGTCGCGACCGTCGTCACGTCCACGCCGTGGGCCAGGTCCTCCTGGAGGGCCACGTTCGCGATGTCCTCGACCTCCACGGGGTCGAGGCCGGAGTCGAGCAGGAGGGCGGCGAGCGCGGGATCCAGGCCGCACTCCAGGTACGCCTCTTCGTCGGTGTCCGCGCCGCAGGCGCAGCCGTCGCCGCAGCCTCCGTCGGAGGCGAGGGGAAGGTCGGGGGTGTTCACTGTCGTCACTGCTCCTGGGGACGCTGCGCCGGCCGGGGGCCGGGGGTGGTCGGGGGGAATTCTGGCGTGTCCGTGGTGTGCACGGCGAGGGTGCGGTCGGGGTTCAGGCGTACGACGATGTGGCGGCGCCACGTCGTGTCGTCGCGGTCCGCGTGGTCCTCGCGCCAGTGGCAGCCCCGCGTCTCCTCGCGCCGTGCCGCCGCGGCCACCAGGACGCGGGCCACGCACAGGAGGTTCGTCGCCTCCCACGTGTCGACGCCCGGCTCGGCCGTCTTGCCGTTCCCCTCCAGGGCCTCGCGGGCCTCGGTGTGGAGGTGGTGCAGCCGGTCGGCGGCCCGGGTGAGGGAGTCCGCCGAGCGCAGGACGCCGGCGCCCTCGGTCATGATCCGCTGGATGGTGAGGCGGGCCTCGGGCGGGAGGAGGGGGTGCTCCGGGAGTTCCCGGTGCGGCAGCGGCGCCGGCACGCGCGCGTGGAGCGTGCCGTCCGCGTGGCCCGCCGCGATGTCGGCGGCGATGCGCTCGGCGTAGACCAGGCCCTCGAGGAGCGAGTTCGACGCCAGGCGGTTGGCGCCGTGCACGCCCGTGCAGGCGACCTCGCCGCACGCGTACAGGCCGGGGACCGTGGTGCGGCCCGAGGTGTCGGTGCGGACGCCGCCGGAGGCGTAGTGGGCGGCCGGGGCGATCGGGATCGGCTCGGTGACCGGGTCGATGCCGTGGGCGCGGCAGGCGGCGAGGATCGTCGGGAAGCGGTGCTCCCACATCTGTGCGCCGAAGTGGCGTCCGTCGAGGTACATGTGGTCGACGTCCCGCTCCTGCATGCGGCGCACGATGCCCTTGGCGACGATGTCCCGGGGCGCCAGTTCGGCCAGTTCGTGCTGCCCCTGCATGAAGCGCACGCCGTCGGCGTCCACCAGGTGGGCGCCCTCGCCGCGTACCGCCTCCGAGACCAGGGGCTGCTGGCCCTCCGCGTCCGGGCCGAGGAAGAGGACCGTGGGGTGGAACTGGACGAATTCGAGGTCGCTCACCTCGGCGCCGGCGCGCAGGGCGAGCGCGACGCCGTCGCCCGTGGAGACGGACGGGTTCGTCGTCGCCGCGAAGACCTGGCCCATGCCGCCGGTCGCCAGGACCACGGCGGGCGCGTGGACCGCGCCGACGCCGTCGTGCTGGCCCTCGCCCATGACGTGCAGGGTGACGCCGGCGGTGCGGCCGTCGGCGTCCGTGAGGAGGTCGAGGACGAGGGCGTTCTCGACCGTCCGGATCCCCCGGGCGCGGACCGCCTCGACCAGGGCGCGGGAGACCTCCGCGCCGGTGGCGTCGCCGCCCGCGTGGGTGATGCGGCTGCGGTGGTGGCCGCCCTCGCGGGTGAGGGCGAGCCCGCCCTCGGACGACCGGTCGAAGTGCGCGCCGGCCTCGATGAGCCGGCGTACGGCGTCGGGGCCCTCGGTGACCAGGACGCGGACGGCCTCCGGGTCGCACAGGCCCACGCCGGCCACCAGGGTGTCGTCGAGGTGCTGCTCGGGGGTGTCGCCCTCGCCGAGGGCGGCGGCGATGCCGCCCTGCGCCCAGCGGGTGGAGCCGTCGTCGAGGCGGGCCTTGGTGACGACGATCGTGCGCAGGCCGGCGGCCTCGCAGCGCATCGCGGCGGTCAGGCCGGCGACGCCGGAGCCGACGACCACCACGTCCGCCGTGAGGGCCCAGCCGGGCGCGGGTGCGTGCAGTCGTATGCCTGTGCTGTTCACGAGGCGGCTCCGAAGGTGAGGGGGACGTTGTCGATCAGCCGGGTCGCGCCGACCCGGGCGGCGACGGCGAGGACGGCCTCGCCGGTGTGGTCGTCACCGATCTCGGTGAAGTCGGACGGGTCGACCAGGGCGAGGTAGTCCAGCTCCAGCGGCGGGTCGAGGCGGGCGGCCTCGTCCAGGACCAGGCGGGCGGCGGCGCGGACGGCCGTGGCGCCGCCCGGCGCGGACGTGGCGACGGCGTGCGCGTCGGCCGCCGCGCGGGACTCGCCGAGGGCGTCGAGCGCCTCGGCACGCGCGTGCGTGGCGGGCACTTCGCGGGCCCGCGCGCGCAGCGCCTCCTGGGCGGCGTGCCGGTCGAGGCCGGCGAACAGCGCCCGGGAGAGCGCCAGGGCGGTGCGGCGCTCCCGGGGCGAGAGGTAGCGGTTGCGGCTGGAGAGGGCCAGGCCGTCGTCCTCGCGCACGGTGGGCACGCCGACGATCTCCACGCCGAAGTTCAGGTCGCGGACCATGCGGCGGATCAGGGCGAGCTGCTGGGCGTCCTTCTGGCCGTACAGGGCCAGGTCGGGGCGGGTGAGGTGGAGCAGCTTGGCGACGACGGTGAGCATCCCGTCGAAGTGGCCGGGGCGCGAGGCACCCTCCAGGCGCTCGCCCATGGGGCCCGCCGTGACGCGGACCTGGGGCTCGCCGCCCGGGTAGACCTCCTCGACGGACGGGGCGAAGACGGCGTCCGCGCCCGCCTGCTCGGCGAGCTTCAGGTCGGCCTCCAGGGTGCGCGGGTAGCGGTCCAGGTCCTCCCCGGCGCCGAACTGGAGCGGGTTGACGAAGACGGTGACGACCACCTCGCCGTCCGGGCCGACGGCCCGCCGTGCCGTGCGGATCAGGGTGGCGTGGCCCTCGTGCAGGGCGCCCATGGTCATCACGACGGCCCGGCGACCGTGACGTACGCGCGCGTGCAGCTCGTCCGCGGTGCGCAGCAGGGTGGTGGTCATCGGGCGTCTCCCTCGGTGCCGTCGGTGCCGTCGGTTCGCTCTGTCCCGCCGTTTCCGTCGGCGAGTACTCCGAGCAGGTCCTCGGCGAGTTCGGGTCTGAGCAGTCCGTGGTCCAGGGCGCGGTCGGCCGTCGCGCGGGCCATCGCCACGTAACCGGCGACGGCCTGCGGGGCGTGTGCGCGCAGTTCCACGATGTGCGCGGCGACCGTGCCCGCGTCCCCGCGCGCGACGGGGCCGGTCAGCGCCGCGTCGCCGGAGCGCAGGGCGTTGTCGAGGGCGGCGCCCAGCAGCGGGCCGAGCATCCGGTCGGGGGCCCCGACGCCGGCGGTGCGCAGCAGCTCCAGGGACTGGGCGACCAGGGTGACCAGGTGGTTGGCGCCGAGGGCGAGCGCCGCGTGGTACAGCGGGCGCCTGTCCTCGGCGATCCACTCCGGCTCGCCGCCCATCTCGATGACCAGGGCCTCGGCGGCCAGCCGCAGTTCCTCGGGCGCGGTGACGCCGAAGGAGCAGCCGGCCAGGCGCTGGACGTCCACGGCGGTGCCGGTGAACGTCATCGCCGGGTGCAGGGCGAGCGGCAGGGCGCCGGCGCGCAGGGCCGGGTCCAGGACCTTGGCGCCGTAGCGCCCGGAGGTGTGCGCGATCAGCTGGCCCGGGCGCACCGCGCCGGTCTCGGCGAGCCCGGTCACCAGGCCGGGCAGCGCGTCGTCGGGGACGGTCAGCAGCACCAGTTCGGCGCGCTGGAGGACCTCGGCGGGCGTCATGAGCGGCACGTCGGGGAGCAGGTCCGCGGCGCGCCGTCTGGAGGCGTCGGAGACCCCGGAGACGGCCACCGGGCGGTGCCCGGCGAGCTGGAGGGCCGCGGCCAGCACGGGACCCACGCGTCCGGCGCCGACGACGCCTACGGTGAGCCGTGCGGGGCGGTCCTTGGGATCTGGCTGTGGGGTTGTGTTCACGCGACGGCGGCCTTCCCGTTCCAGTCCGCTCGGGGTACCGGACGATTTCTCGTCATGTTAACGCGATCGGTTCCGCGGGCGTCCGGTCGTCCACGGGCCGGGGGTCCGCACCCGCCCGGCGCCCGGCGCCCGCCCGCTCCGGGTGCCGGGTGCGGCGCGGACGGAAACCCTGGTGTCCCCGCCGGCTCCCGCACGGCATGATCCCGGCATGACTGGTACAGGGGAGAACGCGGAACAGGCGGGGACGACGGAGTCGCCGGAGCGGCGGAAGGAGCGGCACGCACGCATGCGCGAGCGGCGCGTGGCCGTCCATCGCAGCGCGAAGCGCCGGCTCGCCCGCCCGGGCTACACCACCACCCTCCGGGAGCGGATCGGCCTGCTCGACGGAGCCGGGGAACTCTACGACCTCGACGAGCCGTCGGACGTGTACGGCAACGGCATCGTGACGGCGCTGGAGGAGCGGACGGCCGCCCTGCTCGGTCACGAGGCGGCCGTCTTCTTCCCGACCGGCACCATGGCCCAGCAGGTGGCGCTGCGCTGCTGGGCGGGCCGCACCGGCAACCCGGTCGTCGCCCTGCACGGCCTCGGCCACCCCGAGGTGCACGAGCGGAACGCCTTCAGCCGGGTCGGCGGCCTGCACCCGGTACGGCTGACGAGCGAGCCCCGGCAGCCGACCGCCGACGAGGTGCGCGACTTCGAGGAGCCGTTCGGCGCGCTGATGCTGGAGCTGCCGCTCAGGGACGCCGGCTGTCTGCTGCCCACCTGGGACGAGCTGACCGAGGTGGTCGGGGCGGCCCGGGAGCGCGACGCGGTGGTGCACTTCGACGGGGCCCGCCTGTGGGAGTCCACCGTGCACTTCGGCCGCCCGCTGGACGAGATAGCGAGCCTCGCGGACAGCGTGTACGTCTCGTTCTACAAGTCCCTCAAGGGCTACGGCGGCGCCGCCCTGGCCGGCCCCCGGACGCTGGTGGAGGAGGCCAGGGCCTGGCGGCACCGGTACGGCGGCACCGTGTTCCAGCAGTTCCCCACGGCCTTGTCGGCGCTGGCCGGCCTGGAGCGCGAGCTGCCCCGGCTGCCGCAGTACGCGAGGCACGCGCGCGTGGTGGCCGCCGCGCTGCGCGAGGGCTTCGCGGCGGCCGGGCTGCCGTGGGCGCGGGTGCACCCCGAGGTGCCCCACACCCACGAGTTCCAGGTCTGGCTGCCCTGCGACGCCGAGGTGGCCGGGGAGAGCGCGATCCGGCAGGGCGAGGAGACGGGGACCCTGCTCTTCGGCCGGCCCTGGGACGAGGCCGGGCCGGGCATCGCCGTCACCGAGGTCGGGGTGGAGGCGGAGGGCCTGGAGTGGACGGCCGACGACGTGAGGGCGGCGGTCGCGGACTTCGCCGCGCGGCTGCCCCGGTGAGCGGGTGACCGGCCGGCCCGCCTCGTCCGCGGGTCAGCCGACGGCACGCGGCCGCGGGCCGGTCCGCCACCGGCGCAGGGCCCGCCGTACGCGGCCGTGCGCCGGGCGGCCGGCCAGGACCCTGCAAAAGCTGCGGCGGTCGCCCCACGCACGCAGGACCTGCCGGTCGTGGGTGCCGGGTGCGGGCGGCGCGGGGTCGCCGAGCTGCCGGGCGCGGTAGGTGTCGAGGAGGTACTGCTGCGTGATGCTCATGGCGGATCGTCTCTCGGAGTACGACGGCTGACGGTTCGGTGAGCGGGCTCCGCGGCTGCCCCGGTGGCCCCAGACCGCTCCCGCGGCACCGGCGGTGTCGTGCCGATTGACGGCACCGGTCAATCGACGCCGTCGTTGTCGGTGGCGGCGTGCACCATGGGGGCATGAGCGTGCGCATCGACATCACGGGGCTGCGGCCGGAGAGGGTCGCCGTCGTGCCCTCCCCCCTGGCCGAGTTGTGCATGGCGCTGCACGCGCTGTCCGAGCCGGGCCACCACCCGGGGCTGCAGGGCTGGGTGACCGGTGTCACCGCCCGGCTCGACCCGCACCTGGCCGACCGGATGTGCGAGGCCGACTTCCTGTGGCGGACGACGTTCTCGGACCTGTTCCTGCCCTTCGCCGGCATCCCCGGCCGCAGCACGCTGCCCGGCGCCACCCTCGCCGAGGACCTGGACCTGCTGGACAAGCTGTCGGACGAGCAGTTCGTGGACGCGGCACTGGAGTTCACCTGCGCCATGCCCCACGGCACCCAGGGCGCCTCCGCGCTCTCGGACGCCGTGTTGCGCCGGCGCGCCCTGGACCTGGCCACCGCGCGGGGGCCGCGGCAACTGCGGTTCAGTGAACGGCTGCTGGCCGACCCGCCCCGGATCCGGGCCTGGCTGCGCCAGTTCCTGCACGACTGCGACGAGGCGTTCTTCGCGGACGCCTGGTCCCGGCTGCGCCACCAGCTCGCGGCCGACGCCCGCCACAAGACGGAGCTGCTGCGGCGCCGGGGCCTGGCCGAGGCGCTGGCCGCGGTGTCCCCGGCGGTGGCGCTGGACGAGGCGGCCGGTGTGATCACGGTCGACAAGCTGGGCGACGGCCGCACGGCCACCGGGGACGGCGGTCTGCTGCTCCTGCCCACCAGCTTCGGATGGCCGCACCTGTCGGTCCTGCACCGGTACGGCTGGCAGCCCGTCCTGCACTACCCGGTCGGCGCCGCCGAGCCGGTCTCCCCGCCGTCCGTCGAGCAGCTCACGCTGCGGATGTCCGCACTGTCCCACCCGGTGCGGATGCGGATCTGCCGCCACCTGGCCCGCAGCGCGTACACCACGGGCGAACTGGCGCAGGCGCACGGCCTGACGGCCCCGGAGGTGTCCCGGCACCTGGGCGTGCTGAAGAAGGCGGGCCTGATCACCACGCGCCGCCGCGGGCGGTACGTCCTGCACCAGCTGGACGTGACGGTGGTGGCCCGGCTCGGCAGCGACTTCCTGGAGGGCCTCCTCCGGTGACCCGGCGCCGTGGGGGGGGAGGGGCGGGCGGTCAGCCGTGTCCGCCGGCCCGCACCAGCCCGGTCTCGTAGGCCAGGACCACCACCTGCACCCGGTCGCGCAGGCCGAGCTTGGTCAGGATGCGGCCGACGTGCGTCTTCACGGTCGCCTCGGACAGCACGAGCCGGGTCGCGATCTCCCGGTTGGACATGCCCTGCGCGACCAGCACCATCACCTCGCGCTCGCGCTCGGTGAGCCGCTGGAGCTCCCCGTGCCGGGGCTCCTGGCCGGCGGTCGGCAGCATCGGGGCGAACCGGTCGAGGAGCCGGCGGGTGGTCGAGGGGGCCACCACCGCGTCGCCGCTGTGCACGGAGCGGATCGCGGCGAGCAGCTCGCCGGGCGGCACGTCCTTGAGCATGAAGCCGGAGGCGCCCGCCTTCAGCGCCGAGAAGGCGTACTCGTCCAGGTCGAAGGTGGTCAGGATCAGCACCTTCGGCGCGGCCGGGTCCGCGCAGATCCGGCTGGTGGTCTCCACCCCGTCGAGCTTGGGCATGCGGACGTCCATCAGGACGACGTCGACGGCGGTCGAACGCAGCACCTGGAGTGCCTCGACGCCGTCGCCCGCCTCCGCGACGACCTCCATGTCCGGCTGGGCCGCGAGCACCATCCGGAACCCGGTGCGCAGCAGCACCTGGTCGTCGACGAGCATCACGCGGATCGTCATCGGGCCTCTTCCGTTCTCCGGCCGGAGCCCCGGCCGGGGGTTGTGACAGGTGTCAACGCCGTACACGCGTACGGGCACGGAGGTCAGTGTGCGGGCTTCAGCGGCAGCAGCGCACTGATGCGGAATCCTCCGCCGGGCCGCGGGCCGGCGTCCAGGGTGCCGCCGACCATGCCGATCCGTTCCCGCATGCCGATCAGTCCGTGGCCCTGGCCGTCGAAGCCGCCCTCCTCGTACAGCTCGTGGGGGGCGCCCTTGCCGTCGTCCTCTATGAGCAGGCCCAGTCCGTCGTCGAAGTAGACGAGGCGCACGCTCGCGCCCGCGTTGGGTCCGCCGTGCTTGCGGGTGTTGGTGAGCGCCTCCTGCACGATGCGGTACGCGGTCAGCTCGACGCCGCTGGGCAGCCGGCGCGGAGTGCCCTCCACCTTGAAGTCGACGGGCAGCCCCGAGGTGCGGCACTGCTCGACCAGCTCCTCGATCTGCTGGACGTCGGGCTGCGGGACGTACTCCCCGGCCTCCTGGTGCTCGCCGGTGCGGAGCACGCCGAGCAGGCGGCGCATCTCGGCGAGGGCCTGCCGGCCGGTGGAGGAGATGGTCTCCAGGGCCTTCTTCGCCTGGTCGGGCGCCGCGTCCAGGACGTAGGCGGCGCCGTCGGCCTGCACCACCATGACCGAGACGTTGTGCGCGACGACGTCGTGCAGCTCCCGGGCGATCCGGGCCCGTTCGGCGGCGACCGCGACCTTGGCCTGCGCCTCGCGTTCCTTCTCCAGCCGGGCGTTGCGTTCCTCCAGCTGCGCGAAGTAGGCGCGGCGGGTGCGGACGGAGTCGCCGAGCACCCAGGCGAGGGCGAACGGCACCGCCTGGAAGACCGTGATGGCGAGGTTGCCCGCGATGCCGGTGTCCTGGCTGGGCCAGCGCAGCTGCGCGAGGGGCGCGGCGCACAGGCCCGTGGTGAGCGCGACCCGGGAGGCCCAGCGGGCGCCGGTCACGGCCACGGTGTAGACGATCACCAGCAGGGCGAAGTCGGCGGACATCGTGGGGATGTCCAGCACCAGCTGGCCCACCCCCAGCGCGGCGGCCAGCAGCAGCATCTTCTCCGGCATGCGCCGGCGCAGCGCGATCACCACGGACAGCAGCACCATGAGCGGAACGACCAGCGCCGTGACGTCCTTCCCCTGGGCCTCCTGCTGCGGGGTCACCGACATCACGGAGATCCCGAGCAGGAAGAGGGCCCAGAAACAGTCGACCCCGGTCGGGTGTCTGCGGAGGAAGTCGTAGAGGCGCTGCACCTAACCCAGAGTAGGGAAGCGAAATAGGTGCAGGGGTCAACCGGAGGGCCGATCCACGCCTGGCGCGCGTACTCCGCAAGGTGGAGGCTCTGCTCTCCTGTGCGCCTAGCCTGGGCCTGTGACGGCGAAGGCAGCGGGAACGGCGGGGACGTCGGGGTCAGCGGGGGCGGCAGAGGCCGACGGGACGGACGACGACTGGCGTGGCTGGCGGGAGGCCACGGCGGACGCCCTGTACGGACCGGCGGGGTTCTACCGCCGCCCCGAGGGGCCCGCCGGGCACTTCCGTACGTCGGTGCACGCCTCGCCGCTGTTCGCGGGGGCCGTGGCGCGGCTGCTGTGCCGGGTCGACGAGGCGCTGGGCCGGCCGGCGTCGCTCGCCTTCGTGGACATGGCCGCGGGGCGGGGCGAACTGGTCACCGGTGTGCTGGCCGCGCTGCCCGCGGACGTGGCCGCCCGCACGCGCGCGTACGCCGTCGAGGTCGCCGGCCGCCCCGACGGGCTCGACCGGCGGATCGCGTGGTCGGCCGAGCCGCCGCGCGGGGTGACGGGGCTGCTGTTCGCCAACGAGTGGCTGGACAACGTGCCGGTGGACGTGGCGGAGGTGGACGCCGACGGCGTGGCGCGGCGGGTGCTCGTGCGGGGCGACGGGACGGAACGGCTCGGGGAACTGGTGGGCGGGGCGGACGCCGAGTGGCTGGCGCGCTGGTGGCCGCTGCCGGGCCGGGAGGGGCTGCGGGCCGAGATCGGGCTCCCCCGGGACACCGCGTGGGCGTCCGCCGTCTCCACGCTCGGGCGGGGACTGGCCGTCGCCGCCGACTACGCCCACACGCGGGACGCCCGCCCGCCCTTCGGAACGCTCACCGGCTTCCGGGAGGGGCGGGAGACGGCACCGGTACCGGACGGCACGTGCGACATCACGGCCCACGTCGCCCTGGACGCGTGCGCGACGGCCGGCGGCGCGGACGGTGCCGGGCTCGGCGGTACGAGGTCCGGCACGGACGGCACCGGGCGGGCGGCGGCCGGGGCGGTGCGGGGGTCGGGCCGTACGGAGCGCGTGCCGGCGTGCACGCCCCCGGCGCGCGGCTGCTCCCCCAGCGCGCCGCCCTGCGCGCCCTCGGCGTCGTGGGCGCACGCCCTCCGCTCGCGCTCGCCTCCACCGACCCGGCGGCGTACGTGCGCGCCCTCGCGAGCGCCTCCGAGGCCGCCGAGCTGACCGCGTCCGGCGGGCTCGGCGACTTCCTGTGGCTGCTCCAGCCGGTCGGGGCCGTCGACGCCGCGCGGCTACTTGTCGATGTCCCCGACCACGAAGAACAGTGACCCCAGGATCGCCACCATGTCCGCGACCAGCGTCCCGGGCAGCAGCTCCGTCAGCGCCTGGATGTTGTTGTACGAGGCGGACCGCAGCTTCAGCCGGTACGGGGTCTTCTCGCCCTTGCTGACCAGGTAGTAGCCGTTGATGCCGAGCGGGTTCTCGGTCCACGCGTACGTGTGGCCCTCGGGCGCCTTCAGCACCTTCGGGAGCCGCTGGTTGACCGGGCCGGGCTCCAGCTCGGCGAGGCGGTCCAGGCAGGCGTCGGCGAGGTCGAGGGCGTTGTGCGTCTGCTCCAGGAGGCACTCGAAGCGGGCGAGGCAGTCGCCCTCGGTGCGGGTGACGACCTTCAGGGTGTCCTGCAGTTCGCCGTAGGCGAGGTACGGCTCGTCGCGGCGCAGGTCGAAGTCGACGCCGGAGGCGCGCGCGATCGGGCCGCTGACGCCGTACGCGTGCACGGCCTCGGCGCTCAGGACGCCCACGCCCCGGGTGCGCCCCCGGAAGATCTCGTTGCCGAGTACCAGGTCGTCGAAGACGTCCATGCGCGAGCGCACGGCGGCGACGGCACCGCGCGCGCGTGCGGCCCAGCCGGACGGCAGGTCCTCCTTGAGGCCGCCGACGCGGTTGAACATGTAGTGCATGCGCCCGCCCGAGACCTCCTCCATGACGTTCTGGAGGACCTCGCGCTCCCGGAAGGCGTAGAAGACCGGGGTGATGCCGCCCAGCTCCAGCGGGTACGACCCGAGGAACATCAGGTGGTTCAGCACCCGGTTCAGCTCCGCGAGCAGCGTCCGCGTCCACACCGCGCGCGGGGGGACCTCCATGCCGAGCATGCGCTCCACGGCGAGGACGACGCCCAGTTCGTTGGAGAACGCGGACAGCCAGTCGTGCCGGTTGGCCAGCACGATGATCTGCCGGTAGTCACGCGCCTCGAACAGCTTCTCCGCGCCGCGGTGCATGTAGCCGATCACGGGTTCCGCGCTCGTGATGCGCTCGCCGTCCAGGACGAGCCGCAGCCGCAGCACGCCGTGCGTCGACGGGTGCTGGGGGCCGATGTTGAGCACCATGTCGGTGCTCTCCGCGGCACCGCCGATACCGACCGTGGTCTCCGTCGTAGGAGTCATGCACACAGTCTCCCCTACGTACGCTGGCCCCATGGAGACGGGGAGCCCTGACCACACGGGCACGGCGGGGGCGGCGGAGGCCGGTCCCGGGGCGGCGGCCGGGACGGACACGACGGCGGGCGGACCGGTGTGGACCGGGCTGCCGCCGGGACTGCTGCGGATGCGGCGCCTGTTGCTGGTGGTGTGGATGGGGCTGTTCGCCCTGGCCGCCGGACTCGTGCCCGGGCTGCTGGCGGGACCCGCCTGGGCCGCCTTCGCGCTGCTGCCGCTGGCCGTGCTGGCCTGGGGCTGGGTGATGCTGGAACGCAACTGGCGCTCCTGGCGGTACGCCGAGCGCGCCGACGACCTGCTGATCAGCCGGGGCGTGCTGTGGCGGGAGGAGACCGTCGTGCCGTACGGCCGGATGCAACTGGTCGAGGTGACCTCCGGGCCCGTCGAACGGTACTTCGGGCTGGCCGGTGTGCAGCTGCACACGGCCGCCGCCGCGACCGACGCGACCATCCCGGGCCTGGACCCGGCCGAGGCGGAACGACTGCGCGACCGGCTCACCGAGCTGGGCGAGGCCCGATCGGCGGGGCTGTGAGCACCACGGGTGCCGACGAGGCGGTGACCGAACGCCGACTGCACCCCGTCACCCCGCTGCGGCGGGCCTGGGCGCCGGTCGCCGTGATCGCCGGGTGGGCCGTGCACGACCCCGACCAGGCACAGCGCCAGCTGACCAGGCTGACCACGACCACGCTGCTGACCGGTCTCGCCGTACTGATCCCCGCCGCCGCCCTGTACGGCTTCCTGACCTGGTGGTTCACCCACTTCGCGGTGACGGACGCCGAGCTGCGCATCCGTACCGGCCTGTTGTTCAGGCGCACGGCGCACATCCGGCTCGAACGCATCCAGGCCGTCGACGTCACCCAGCCGCTGCTGGCCCGCGTCGCGGGGGTCGCCAAGCTGAGACTCGACGTCGTCGGGACCGACAAGAAGGACGAGCTGGCCTTCCTGGGCGTCGCCGAGGCGCGTGCGCTGCGGGCCGAGCTGCTCGCGCGCGCGGCGGGCTTCGCGCCCGGGACGGCGCACGAGGTCGGTGAGGCGCCGTCCCGGCACCTGCTGCGCGTGCCGCCCGGCGTCCTCGCCGTCTCCCTGCTGCTGACCGGCGCGACCTGGGGCACGCTGGCCGCCGCCGTGGCCGTGCCGGCGCTGCTGTGGCCGGCCACCCACAGCCTGTGGACGGTCCTGGCGACCGCCCTGCCGCTGGCGGGCGCGGCCGGTGCGAGGAGCGTGGGGCGGTTCGTCGGGGAGTACGACTGGACGGTGGCCGAGTCGCCGGACGGGCTGCGCATCGACCACGGGCTGCTGGACCGGGCCCACGAGACGGTGCCGCCGGGCCGGGTGCAGACGGTGCGGATCGTGGAGCCGCTGCTGTGGCGCCGGCGGGGCTGGGTCCGGGTGGAGCTGGACGTGGCCGGGTCGTCGAACTCCGTGCTGCTGCCGGTCGCCCCGCGCGAGATCGCCGAGTCGGTGGTGGCGCGCGTGCTGCCCGGGGTGACCGTGCCGGCGCCGGCGGCGCTGTCGCGTCCGCCGCGGCGGTCCCGGTGGTGTCTGCCGCTGTGGTGGCGCGGTCACGGGCTGGCCGTCACCGACGCGGTGTTCGCCGCCCGGCACGGGCTGCTGCGGCGGAGCCTGGCGCTGGTCCCGCACGCCAAGGTCCAGAGCGTCCGCCTCACCCAGGGCCCGTGGCAGCGGGCCCGGCGGGTCGCCGACGTACGGGTGGACACGGGGGCGGACAAGACCGTGACCGCGCGCCTGCGGGACGCGGACGAGGCGGCGGAGCTGCTGCGCGACCAGGCGGAACGGTCCCGCACGGGCCGGCGGGACGCGCGCCCGGACCGGTGGATGGCGTGACGCGGACCGCGACCCGGGACGATGCCGCCGGCCGGTGACGGGACCCGCCCGGCCCGCGCCGGTCAGGACGCCGCGCCGCGCAGCCCCTGGAGGTCGATCCGCTCGGTCTCGTCGTGGGCCGTCAGGTCGATCACCTGGCCCACCCCCCGGGCCTCCTCGCCGGCCGGCTTGAAGGCGGCCTCCCTCTCGGCCTTGTGGAGGGCGAGGGCCTCCTGGCCGACGACGTCGGCGAGGTCCTCGTTCTGGACGGCCTCCAGAGCGGCGGGCGACGCCGTCGCGTCCTTGCCGTTCTTCGTGCCGAAGAAGTCGAAGCCGCCCTCGACCACCGGGCGACGCGCGGGAGCGGCCGGCACGACGGCCACCGCGGTCGGCACCGTGCGGTGCCCGGCGGGCTGCCGCGCGGACGGCCGGCCGGACGACTGCTCGGGCCGCCCCGCGGGTTCGTCGGGCCGGTCACCGGCCCGGTCCGGCTCGGTGGTGGGCGCGGCCCGGTGCCCGTCGGCCGCCTCGGGCTCCCCCTGGGCCCCGTCCTCCTGCGCGTCCTCGTCCGCCGCGGCGCTCTCGCCGCCGCCGTCGCCGTCGCCGCCGCCGTCGCCGTCGTCGCCACCGTTGCCGTCGTCGCCGCTGCCGTCGTCACCGTCGCCGTCGACGGGCTCGCGGTCCTCGTCGGCGGGTTCCTCGGCCTCGAACCGCGCCAGTGCGGCGTTCGCGCTCGAGAACAGCCGGGAGTCGGGCGGAGAGAGGACGGCGGGCGTCTCGGGCGCCTCCCCGGCGGGCCCGGCGGCCTCCGTGCTCCCGGCCTCCGACGGGCGCGTCTGCTCCGTCGGCGCCGTCTGCTCCACCGGCGCCGTCCGGGCCGCGGGCAGCGCGGGGGTCGTCGGCGCGGCCTCGATCTCCAGCAGGCGGCGGCCCTCCAGCGCGCTGGCGCGCTCGGTCTCCGCGGTGGCGTACCGGCGCAGCAGGGCGGCGTGTTCGTTGCGCAGCCCCGCCAGCTCCGTGCGCTTGGCGCGGAGCCGGTGCTCCAGCTTCATGCGCAGCTCGCGCGACTCCTCCAGGTCGGACTCCAGTTCGGCGACCCGCTCCTCGTAACGCCACTCGTCGCTCGCCCGCGCGCGCGTGAGGTCGGCGACGCGCTTGCCGGCCTGCACGTCCCAGTGGCGCATGACGACCGCGCCGACGACCGTCGTCACCGCGGCGGCCGCCGCGAGCGCCCGGAGGACCACCGCCTCGCTGAACACCCAGGGGCCGACCGCGCAGACGACCGAGACGCCTGCGATCGCCGACGGAGGAAGCATCCTGTGCAGAGGCGGGGAATGACGGTGACGTCCACGTGGCATGGCCAGAAACTTACCGCGCGTAGGCGAATCTTGGCGCCCGGCCCCGCAAAAACACGACCGTCTCCCTGGCGTTCACACGGCATCAGGATTCCACTTGCCCGCCGGAAGCCGAATTAAATCAAGATCATTTCTGGGAAAGCCCGCCCACCGGCCGGCGGCCACGCGTCAACGGCCGTCCAGCCGCCCGCTGAGCCACTGCAGCATCGCGGGGATCTCGCGCCGCCAGGTATTGAAGTTGTGCCCGCCCCTTTCGAGGATGATCGACGAGATCCGCGTCGGCTTCTTCTCCTTCACCCGCTCTATGAACTTCAGCGTGTCCTTGTAGTTCGTCTCACCGGACTTGCTGCTGGTGACGAGCAGCGAAGTAGCGGGCGCGGGCATGTTCTTGATGCACCACCAGAGGTCGGCCCGATTCCGCAGTCCCTCGTCGCCGTGGAAGAGGTCGCCCGTGGTCGGATCGCTGGGGGCGTCGTAGTACGCGGACAGGCCGACGCCGGCGGCGTAGACGCCGGGATGGTGCAGGGCGAGCTTCAGCGCGCAGTAACCCCCGGTCGAGTTCCCGACGATGCCCCAGCTGCCCGCTCCCCGGCCCACCCGGTACCGGCTGAGGACGGCCTCGGGGAGGTCCTCGGCGAAGAACGACTCCGTCTGCGGGCCGCCCGGCACGTCCACGCACTCCGTGTCGCGCGGCGGCGCCACCGTGGGCCGCAGCATCACCAGCACCATCGGCTGCATGCGGCCGTCCCTGGCCAGGTCCAGCGCCGTGCGCGGGTAGTGGAGCTTGCTCACCAGCGCCTCGGTCGTCCCCGGGTAGCCGGTCAGGACGACGGCCGCGGGGAAGGTGCGGGTGCGGTACCGCGGCTGGAAGTACTCCGGGGGCAGGTACACCTCCGCGGGCGTCGCGATGCGCGTCGTGCGGCCGACGATCCTGACGCTCTGGATCTGGCCGCCGTCCTCCGGCCGGGCCCCGCCCGCCTGCCTCACCCGCCGCTCGCCGACCACCCGGAGCGGGCCGCCGGCGCCTGCCGAGTGGTCGACCACCACGCCCTGCCCGGTCTCCCGCCCGAACAGGTCGGCCCAGCTCGCGTAGAACCCGAAGGCCTGGTTGGCGGCGAGCGCGACCGCGGCGAAGACCGCCAGCTGGGTGGCGAGCAGCAGACCTGTCCGGCCCAGGACGGCACGCCAGTTCCGCCCGGCCAGGCGCGGCCACAGCCACACCGTGCCGACGAACAGCAGCACGCCGGACACGACCGCCAGCGCCAGCACCTTGTTGCTTGTCAGACCCATGCCTCGCTACCTGCCTACGCTTTCCCACACGGTGCCCGGCCCCCCGTCGGGTTCACGAGGGGTTCCCCCGTAACGTTCCTCCGCCTGTGACGCGGCTTCGAGAAGGGGAGTGAACCTCTCTCCCCAGGACACCGTCCTAGAGGTCGCAATGTCGCCGGATGCCCGGAACGGGCCCGGGTCCACGGTCTCTCGCAGAACTACGGGTGCGATGTCTGTCAAGACAGATGAGGAAATGTCGGATGCGGTTCCGAAACCCGCCTCCCAGGCCGCCGGCCCCACGCGCGCGGGCCGGGTGCTGCGCGGCCCGCGTCCGGAGGCCGTGCCCGTCCTCGTCGGCAGAGCCTGCACCCTGGTCGGCCTGCTGAACATCGCCGCGGGCGTCTTCCCCCGCTTCCGGCACAGCCGTATGCACGCCGTCGCCGAGGTGCTGCCCGGCACGTTCGGCCCGTTCGCCGCGGCGCTCTCGCTCAGCACGGGCGTCCTGCTCCTGCTGCTCGCGCACGGGCTCAAGCGCCGCAAGCGCCGGGCCTGGCGGGCCGCCGTGGCCCTGCTGCCACTGGGCGCCGTCGCACAGCTCACCTACCGCCACTCCCTCGTCGGGATGCTCATCTCCCTGGCGCTGCTCGCCCCGCTGCTGCGCCACCGCGGCCAGTTCGCGGCGCTGCCCGACCCGCGCAGCCGCTGGAAGGCGCTCGCCAACTTCGTCCTCATGAGCGCCGGTTCCCTCGCCCTCGGACTGGTCGTCGTCAGTGCCCACCCGCACCGCACGGTCGGCGACCCGAGCCTGGCCGACCGCCTCACGCACGTGCTGTACGGCCTGTTCGGCTTCGAGGGGCCGATCGACTACCGGGGCAACACGTCCTGGACGGTCGCCTTCTCCCTCGGCGCCCTCGGCCTGCTCACCGCCGTCACCACCATCTACCTGGCCTTCCGCCCCGAACACCCGGCCGCGCGCCTGACGGAGGACGACGAGACGCGCCTGCGCGCCCTGCTGGCCAAGCACGGCAGCCGCGACTCCCTCGGTCACTTCGCGCTGCGCCGTGACAAGGCCGTCGTCTTCTCCCCCAGCGGCAAGGCCGCCGTCACCTACCGCGTCGTCTCCGGCGTGATGCTCGCCAGCGGCGACCCGATCGGTGACGTCGAGGCCTGGCCGGGCGCCATCGAACGCTTCATGGACGAGGCCCGCGCCCACTCCTGGACGCCCGCCGTCATGGGCTGCTCCGAGACCGGCGGCGAGGTGTGGACCCGCGAGACCGGGCTCGACGCCCTCGAACTGGGCGACGAGGCGGTGGTGGACGTCGCGGATTTCTCCCTCGCCGGCCGCGCGATGCGCAACGTGCGCCAGATGGTCAAGCGCATCGAGCGGGCCGGTTACGAGACCCGGGTACGGCGCGTGGCTGACCTCGGCGACGCCGAGCTGGACCGGATCCGCCGGGCCGCCGACGACTGGCGCGGCACGGACACCGAGCGCGGCTTCTCGATGGCCCTCGGCCGCATCGGCGACCCGGCCGACGGCGACTGCCTGATCGCGACCGCGCACAAGCAGGACGCCGAGCCCGGCGAGTACGGCGACCTCAAGGCGATCCTGCACTTCGTGCCGTGGGGCGCCGACGGCGTCTCCCTCGACCTGATGCGCCGCGACCGCTCGGCCGACCCGGGCATGAACGAGCTGCTGATCGTGGCCGCGCTCCAGGCCGCCCCGAAGCTGGGCATCGCGCGGGTCTCCCTGAACTTCGCCATGTTCCGCGCGGCGCTCGCACGCGGCGAGAAGATCGGCGCGGGGCCGGTGCTGCGGGCGTGGCGCGGGCTGCTGGTGTTCCTCTCGCGCTGGTTCCAGATCGAGTCCCTGTACAAGTTCAACGCCAAGTTCCGGCCCCGCTGGGAGCCGCGCTTCGTGGTCTACCGCACATCGGCCGACCTGCCCCGCATCGGCTTCGCCGCCATGCAGGCGGAGGGCTTCGTCACGCTCACGCTCCCCCGCTTCCTGCGGCGCCGTGCGACCACGCGACGACCGTGCGCGCACGGGGTGACGGAACGGGAGGCCCGAGCGGCGTGACGGGGACCCGGCACAGGCCGCCGCAGGCACCCCGCGCAAGCGCCGCAGGTGCCCACGGGCACCCCGCACCACCGCCGGAGGCATCCGCCCGCTGGGCCTACGCTGAACACATGAGCAAGCAGACCGGCCGCCGCCACCTGGCGGGACTGACCGCATGGGACCGCTGTGCGGTCATGGGGGTCGTCAACGTGACCCCCGACTCCTTCTCCGACGGCGGTCGCTTCTTCGACACCACGGCCGCCATCAAGCACGGCCTCGACCTCGTCGCCCAGGGCGCCGACCTGGTGGACGTCGGCGGCGAGTCGACCCGCCCCGGCGCGACCCGCGTCGACGAGGACGAGGAACTCCGCCGGGTCGTCCCGGTCGTGCGCGGCCTGGCCTCCGAGGGCGTCACGATCTCCGTCGACACGATGCGCGCCTCCGTCGCCGAGCAGGCCCTCGCCGCCGGCGCCGCCCTCGTCAACGACGTCAGCGGCGGCCTCGCCGACCCCCGGATGATCCCGGTCGTGGCCGACGCCGACGCCCCCTTCGTCGTCATGCACTGGCGCGGCTTCCTGGAGGGCGGCAACGTCCGCGGCACCTACGCCGACGTCGTCGCCGAGGTCGTCGACGAGCTCCACGCGCGCGTGGAGGCGGTCCTGGAGGGCGGCATCGCCGCCGACCGCATCGTCGTCGACCCCGGCCTCGGCTTCTCCAAGGACGCCGAGCACGACCTCGTCCTCCTCGCCCACCTCGACCGTCTGCTCGCCCTCGGCCACCCCCTGCTCGTCGCCGCCTCCCGCAAGCGCTTCCTCGGCCGCGTCCTGGCCGGCCCGCAGGCCGCCCCGCCGCCCGCCCGCGAGCGCGACGCGGCCACCGCCGCCGTCTCCGCGCTCGCGGCACACGCCGGCGCGTGGGCGGTGCGCGTGCACGAGGTGCGCGCGACGGCGGACGCGGTACGGGTCGCGCGCGCGGTGGCGGGAGCACGGACGACGGACCCGGCGAAGGCGCCGGCCGCGAAGGCGCCGTCGGACAGAGGCGGCCCGGAAGGAGCCCGGTGAACGCCCCCCACATCGACGTCGAAGAGGTCGAGGCCACCAACACCGCCTTCTACGAGGCCCTCGAGCAGGGTGACTTCGAGAAGGTGTCGGAGCTCTGGCTCACCCCGTCCGACCTGGGCATCGACGAGAGCTACCACGACCCGGCGGACTCCGGCGTGGTCTCCTGCGTCCACCCCGGCTGGCCGGTGCTCACCGGCCGCGGTGAGGTCCTGCGGTCGTACGCGCTGATCATGGCGAACACCGACTACATCCAGTTCTTCCTCACCGACGTGCACGTCTCCGTCACCGGCGACACCGCCCTGGTGACCTGCACGGAGAACATCCTCAGCGGCGGCCCCGCCCCCGAGGGCGACGGCGAGCTCGGACCGCTCGTCGGCCAGCTCGTGGTCGCCACCAACACGTACCGCCGCACGCCCTCGGGCTGGAAACTCTGGTCGCACCACGCCTCGCCGGTCCTGACGGAGAACGACGACGAGAACGGCGAGGACGCACCCCCCTGAGCCGACGACGGGCGAGAAGTGGCGGGAATCACGGACCTCCGGATACGGACGGCCACCATCCCGTGAGCCACCGGCTTCGCCAGGGCAAACGTACGGTGAAACCTCCGGACGTCCGCCCGGACCCGCGCCCCTCGCGTCCCGGCGATGTCGGTGCCCGCGGGTAGATTCGACTGAGGCCGGGGTACCGCCCGCACGTGGTGCGCACCGGCCGTGACCGACGACTGCAGGAGTGATTCGTGTGGATCGTGTCGCGCTGCGCGGCCTGAAGGCCCGCGGGCACCACGGTGTGTTCCCCAAGGAGCGCGAGGAGGGCCAGACCTTCCTCGTGGACATCGTCCTGGGCCTGGACACCCGACCGGCCGCGGCCGACGACGACCTGGCGAAGACCGTGCACTACGGCATCGTGGCCGAGGAGGTCGTGGCCGTCGTCGAGGGCGAGCCCGTCAACCTGGTGGAGACGCTCGCCGAGCGCATCGCCCAGGTCTGCCTGAAGCACGAGGGGGTCGAGGAGGTCGAGGTCTGCGTCCACAAGCCGGACGCGCCGATCACGGTGCCCTTCGACGACGTGACCGTCACCATCATCCGGAGCCGTGCATGAGTGTCCCGTTCACCAACGGTCCCAGCGACCCGACCGTCCAGCCGGTGCCCGCGTCCGTCGTCGAGAGGGTGGACGCCGCCGACAGCACGCTGTCCAACCCCAAGCGCGCCGTGATCGCCCTCGGCGCCAACCTCGGCAACCGCCTGGAGACCCTCCAGGGCGCCATCGACGCGCTGGAGGAGACCCCCGGCGTGCGGATCAAGGGCGTCTCGCCGGTGTACGAGACCGAGCCGTGGGGCGTCGCGCCCGGCACCCAGCCGTCGTACTTCAACGCGGTCGTGATCCTGAAGACCACCCTGCCCCCGTCCTCCCTCCTGGAACGGGCGCACGCCGTCGAGGAGGCCTTCCACCGCGTCAGGGACGAGCGCTGGGGTCCGCGGACCCTCGACGTCGACATCGTCGCCTACGCCGACGTGGTCTCCGACGATCCGCACCTGACCCTGCCCCATCCGCGCGCCCACCAGCGCGCCTTCGTCCTCGCCCCGTGGCACGACGTGGACCCCGAGGCCCAGCTGCCCGGCCACGGCCCGGTCGCCGGCCTGCTGGACGCGGTGACACGCGAAGGCGTCGTGCCCCGGACCGACCTGGAACTCCACCTGCCCGAGTAGTCGTTAAGGTCGAGACGACCGAAGTCCGCCGCCGGACGCCCGCCGTCCGGGCGTGCGGCAGCCGACGCCCGTGCCGGACGTCCGGGGAGCGAAGGGGCACCGTGAAAGAGCTGCGCATCAGGATGCTGGCCGGCGTGTTCGTCGTCGCCGGAGTCCTGTCCTGGGCGGGTGCCCGCCTGTGGAACTCGCTCGGGACCCTTCCGAGCGTCCCTCTTGCCGCCCCCGTCGTGCTCGCGCTGATCGCCGTGATCCTGCTGGCCACGGCGCTCTCGATCCGCGCCCGGCTGAAGGCCCAGCGGGACCGGGTCCCCGGCGCCAAGGGCGTCGACCCGCTGATGGCGGCCCGCTCGGTCGTCTTCGGCCAGGCCAGCGCCCTCGTGGCCGCCCTCGTCGCCGGCATGTACGGCGGCACGGGCGTGTTCCTGCTGGAGTACCTCGACATCCCCGCCCGCCGCGACCAGGCCGTCTACGCCGGCTTCTCGGTCCTCACCGGCATCGGCGTCATAGCGTCCGCCGTCTTCCTCGAGCGGGTCTGCAAGCTCCCGGACGACGAGGACGACAACGCGGGCACGGCCTCGACGACCTGACCGTCACCACGCCCCCGGTGGTCCCGGCCCGCGCGGTGGTCAGCTCGCCATGATCAGGCTCATCGCCTCGTTGCGGGTGGCGAGGTCGCGCAGCTGGCCGCGCACCGCCGAGGTGATGGTCTTCGCGCCCGGCTTGCGGATGCCCCGCATCGACATGCACATGTGCTCGCACTCGATGACGACGATCACGCCGCGCGGTTCCAGGATCTCCATCAGGGAGTCCGCGATCTGCGTGGTGAGACGTTCCTGCACCTGCGGTCGGCGGGCGTAGACGTCCACGAGGCGGGCGAGCTTGGACAGCCCGGTGATCTTCCCGCTGGCGGACGGGATGTACCCGACGTGGGCGACACCGCGGAAGGGGACCAGGTGGTGCTCGCACGTGCTGAACACCTCGATGTCCTTCACCAGGACCATCTCGTCGTGACCGAGGTCGAAGGTCGTCGTCAGGACGTCCTGGGGCTCCTGCCAGAGACCGGCGAATATCTCCCGGTACGCCCGCGCCACCCGCGCCGGCGTCTCCCTCAGACCCTCACGGTCCGGGTCCTCGCCGACCGCGATCAGCAGTTCGCGTACGGCGTTCTCGGCCCGCTTCTCGTCGAACTCGCCGATCGGTTCCTGGCCGTCCAGCGTCACGGGGTCGGTCATCGGGTGCCTCGTTCCTGTTTCTCGCGTGCCGGCATACGGAAATGCCGCGCCCCCCAAGGCTAGAACCTGGGGGGCGCGGCGTGCATTCCGGGCCTGCGGGGCCCGCGGGGAGAGCCGGATCAGCTCTCCGGGCGGTCCTCCGTGGCTCGCTCCGGTGCCGGGGCGGGCTCCGCGGCGGTGCTCTTGGCGGTGGAGATCGCCGCCGTCGCACCGTTCGCCCCGTTCGTCAGCGCGAGCTCCTTGGGGGAGAGCACCGGCGGGCGGGTCGAGGGGGTGCGGCGGGAGGAACCGGTCCAGGCGGGCCGGGGCGGGCGCTTGACGATCGGGGCGAAGATCTCGGCGATCTCCTCCTTGCCGAGCGTCTCCTTCTCCAGCAGGGCGAGGACGAGGTTGTCCAGGACGTCGCGGTTCTCGACCAGGATCTCCCAGGCCTCGTTGTGCGCCGTCTCGATGAGCTTCTTGACCTCTTCGTCGACCAGCGCGGCGACCTCTTCCGAGTAGTCGCGCTGGTGCGCCATCTCACGGCCGAGGAAGGGCTCGGTGTTGTCGCCGCCGAACTTGATCGCGCCGAGACGCTCGGTCATGCCGTACTGGGTGACCATCGCGCGGGCCACACCGGTGGCCTTCTCGATGTCGTTGGCGGCACCGGTCGTCGGGTCGTGGAAGACCAGTTCCTCGGCCGCGCGGCCGCCCAGCATGTAGGCGAGCTGGTCGAGCATCTCGTTGCGCGTGGTCGAGTACTTGTCCTCGTCCGGGAGCACCATCGTGTAACCGAGGGCGCGGCCGCGGGAGAGGATCGTGATCTTGTGGACCGGGTCGGAGTTCGGTGAGGCCGCCGCGACCAGGGCGTGACCGCCCTCGTGGTACGCGGTGATCTTCTTCTCCTTGTCCGACATGATCCGGGTCCGCTTCTGCGGGCCCGCGACCACGCGGTCGATCGCCTCGTCCAGCATGCGGTTGTCGATCAGCTTCTGGTCGCTGCGGGCCGTCAGCAGCGCGGCCTCGTTCAGCACGTTGGCCAGATCGGCACCGGTCATGCCGGGCGTACGCCGGGCGACGGCCGACAGGTCGACGTCCGGGGCGACCGGCTTGCCCTTCTGGTGGACCTTGAGGATCTCCAGACGGCCCTGCATGTCCGGCCGGTCGACGGCGATCTGCCGGTCGAAGCGGCCCGGGCGCAGCAGCGCCGGGTCGAGGATGTCGGGCCGGTTCGTCGCGGCGATGAGGATCACGCCGCCCTTGACGTCGAAGCCGTCCATCTCGACGAGCAGCTGGTTCAGCGTCTGCTCGCGCTCGTCGTGACCGCCGCCGAGGCCGGCGCCGCGGTGACGGCCGACCGCGTCGATCTCGTCGACGAAGACGATGGCCGGGGCGTTCGCCTTGGCCTGCTCGAACAGGTCACGCACACGGGAGGCACCGACACCGACGAACATCTCGACGAAGTCGGAACCGGAGATCGAGTAGAACGGCACGCCCGCCTCGCCCGCGACGGCGCGCGCGAGCAGGGTCTTGCCGGTACCGGGGGGCCCGTAGAGCAGGACGCCCTTGGGGATCTTGGCGCCGACGGCCTGGAACTTCGCCGGCTCCTGGAGGAACTCCTTGATCTCGTGGAGCTCCTCGACCGCCTCGTCCGACCCGGCGACGTCGGCGAACGTCGTCTTGGGGGTGTCCTTGGTGATGAGCTTCGCCTTGGACTTCCCGAAGTTCATGACCCGGGAGCCGCCGCCCTGCATCTGGTTCATCAGGAACAGGAAGACGACCACGATCAGGACGAACGGCAGCAGGGACAGCAGGATGCCGACGAACGCGTTCTGCTTGGACGGCGACACGGTGTAGCCGTCGGGGATCTGCTTGTCCTGGTACTTGTTCTGCAGGGTGCCGGCGATGGTCACGCCCTGGTCGCCGATGTAGCTCGCCTGGATCTTCGAGCTGCCCTTGATCTTCTCGCCGTCCTTGAGCTGGACCTTGATGATCTGCTCGTCACCGGTGGTCAGCTTGGCCGACTCGACCTTGTTGTCGTTGATCGCCTGGACGACCTGGCCAGTGTCCACCGTCTTGTAGCCGCCGGACGAGCCGACGACCTGCATCAACACGACCACGGCAAGGACGGCCAGCACGATCCACATGACCGGCCCACGGAAGTATCGCTTCACGTCCATCCACACGGAGCGGTGCCGCCCCGTCCCTCCTGCCATAGTGAGTTTGATAAGACAGTTCTTCTGACGGTACCCCAGCCTGGTGGCCCGAAGCCGCACAGGACGGTCGACGTCCCGTCTGCATGCTCCAACGGCGCGGGGGCCGCCGGGGTTCCCGTTCCGCCCTACGGGGCTGTGCTAGCCACCGTAGACGTGGGGCGCGAGCGTACCGACGAACGGCAGGTTCCGGTACTTCTCGGCGTAGTCGAGTCCGTAGCCGACGACGAACTCGTTGGGGATGTCGAAACCGACCCACTCCACGTCGATGGCCACCTTGGCGGCGTCGGGCTTGCGCAGCAGCGTGCACACCCTGAGGGAGGCGGGCTCGCGCGAGCCGAGGTTGGAGATCAGCCAGGACAGGGTCAGGCCGGAGTCGATGATGTCCTCGACGATCAGGACGTGCTTGCCCTTGATGTCGGTGTCGAGGTCCTTGAGGATCCGCACCACGCCGGAGGACTGGGTACCCGCGCCGTACGAGGACACCGCCATCCAGTCCATGGTGACGGGGGTGGACAGCGACCGGGCGAGGTCGGCCATGACCATCACGGCGCCCTTGAGGACACCGACGATGAGCAGGTCCTTGCCCTCGTACTCCGCGTCGATCTTCGCGGCCAGTTCGGCCAGCTTCGCGTCGATCTCTTCCTTGGTGATGAGTACCTTCTCGAGGTCGGCACCCATGTCGTTCGCGTCCACCCGCATCACTTTCGGTCGTCCCACCGGCCACTCCGGGCCACCCCGGTGACCCGGTCGGGTCGGTGGGAGGTCCGGATTCAGCCTTGCCGAATCACCAGTCTGCCACCCTGACGCCGGGCGACGACTTTGCCGGGGAGGTTGATGGCCCCCTGACCGCGCCAGCCGGTGATCAGCCGGTCGACTTCCTCGATGTGGCGGGCGAACAGCGCACCGGCCGGGGCACCGGCCTCGATGGCGGCGCGCCGCAGGATCCTGCGGCGTACGGCGGGCGGCAGGGCGTAGAGCTTGGCGCACTCCAGGACGCCGGTGGCGTCGCGGACGCCGGCCTCGGCCTGGCGGGCCCAGGTGTCGAGGGCGTCGGCGTCGTCCCGGGAGAGCTGGGCCGTACGGGCGAGGGCCTCGACGACGCCCTTGCCGAGGGCCTTCTCCAGGGCGGGCAGGCCCTCGTGGCGCAGCCGGGAGCGGGTGTACGCGGGGTCCGTGTTGTGCGGGTCGTCCCAGACGGGCAGGGACTGGACCATGCAGGCCTTGCGGGCGGTCTGCCGGTCGACCTGGAGGAAAGGACGCCGGTAACGGCCGCCGGCCCCCGAGACCGCGGCCATGCCCGACAGGGAGCGGATGCCGGAGCCGCGGGCGAGGCCCAGCAGGACGGTCTCGGCCTGGTCGTCGCGGGTGTGCCCGAGCAGGACGGCGGCGGCGCCGTGCCGGGCGGCGGCGGCGTCCAGGGCGGCGTAGCGTGCGTCACGGGCGGCCGCCTCGGGCCCGCCGGCGCGGCCGACGGTCACGGCGGTCGCCTCGACGGGGTCGAGGCCGAGTTCGCGCAGGCGCAGGACGACTTCTTCGGCGCGCAGGTCGGAGCCGCTCTGCAGGCCGTGGTCGACGGTGACGCCACCGGCGCGGACGCCGAGCCGGGGGGCCTCGAAGGCGAGGGCGGAGGCGAGCGCCATCGAGTCGGCGCCGCCGGAGCACGCCACGAGCACGAGCGGCGACGGCGGACGCCCGGGCGCGCGCTCGGCGGCCGTCCCGGCGGGGACGCCGACCGTGGTGTTCAGTTCGGTGAGGATGTCGTGGAGGACGCGGCGGACCGCCAGGCGTATCGCCGCGACCGCAGGATGGGGACCCATGTCCGGTGCCCTTCATGAAGTTTTCGGGGGGTGAGCCCGAGGTTCGGTCACACAGAGTGTGTAGATGGTGACAGAAACGGGCCGTTCCCCGAGCATCGCACGCCCGTCGAAGGCTTTCGGTCCCTCGGACGGGTGAAAGGGGTGTTCGTCCGCCGACGGCCGGATCCGTTCGCGCCCGGTCCGCGGGGCTCACGCCTCCGGCTTGCGGTGCACCCGCGCGATCCAGTCCGCCGGTTTGGCGATCTCCGACTTGGTGGGCAGGGTGTTGGGCGAGGTCCACACGCGGTTGAAGCCGTCCATGCCGCACTCGTCGACGACGGCCCGCACGAAGCGCTCACCGTCCCGGTACTGGCGGAGCTTGGCGTCGAGGCCGAGCAGCTTGCGCAGGGCCGTGTCGAGGCGGGAGGCGCCCTTGGCGCGGCGCTGCTGGAACTTCTCGCGGATCTCCCCGACGCTCGGTACGACCGCGGGGCCCACCCCGTCCATCACGAAGTCCGCGTGGCCCTCCAGCAGGGACATCACGGCGGTGAGGCGGCCGAGGACCTCCCGCTGGGCGGGGGTCTGCACCAGCTCGACGAGCGACCGGCCGCCGTCGTCCTCCTCGCCCTCGGGGCGTCCCCCGGCGAGCGTCTGGGCGGCGTCGCGGAGGCGTTCCAGCAGGGTCATGGGGTCGACGTCGGTCTCCGCGAGGAATGACTGGATCTCACCCTCGAGGTGGTCGCGCAGCCAGGGCACGGCGGTGAACTGCGTGCGGTGCGTCTCCTCGTGCAGGGTGACCCACAGGCGGAAGTCGTGGGGCTCGACGTCGAGCTCGCGCTCCACGTGCACGATGTTCGGCGCGACCAGCAGCAGCCGGCCGCCGCCGTTGGCTCCGGCGGGCAGCTCGCGGGTGGCCGGGGCGAAGGTCTCGTACTGGCCGAGGACCCGGGAGGACAGGAACGACAGCAGCATGCCCAGCTCCACGCCGGTGACCTTGCCGCCGACGGCGCCGAGGACGGCGCTGCCGGGGGAGCCGCCGCGGCGCTCCTGCATCTTCTCGAGCAGGGGCTTGAGGATCTCCCGGAACCCGGCGACGTTCGCCCGGACCCAGCCGGGGCGGTCGACGACGAGGACGGGGGTGTCGTGGGCCTCGTCGGTGGCCATACGAGTGAAGCCCCGGACGTGTTCCTCCGAGGCTTTGGCGTGGCGGCGGAGTTCCGCGACGACGGCCCGGGCCTCGTCGCGGCTCACCTCGGGGCCCGGCCGCACGAGCCGGGTCGCGGTCGCCACCGCGAGATTCCAGTCGACCATGCCGGAAGATGCGCCGATGCTCGTCATTCCTCAACGGTACGTGAGCGCCGCCGTCGGGGGCAGGCCGTGCGGGCGGCGGGACGGGGCGTGCTCGCGGGCGGGCGGCGTCGCCGCGGGGCGGGGCCCCTCCTCGCCCTGGGGGACACCTCCCGGGCCGTTCGGGCACCGGGGAGGCGCGGCTCCGCCCGCGAGCACGCCCGCGGCTATGCGGGCGCCGGGGACGCCAGGGCCGTCGCCGCTTCGTCCAGGGCCGTCTGGGCCGCCTGGGGGTCCGTCGTGTCGTGGGCCAGGAAGGCGAAGGCCAGGAGGTGGCCGTCGGGGGTGGCCACGGTGCCGGCGAGGGTGTTCACGCCGGTCAGGGTGCCGGTCTTGGCGCGGACGAGGCCGGCCGCGCCGTCCGCGTAGCGGCCGCTCAGCGTGCCGGTGAAGCCGGCGACGGGGAGGCCGGTGAGGACCGGGCGGAGTTCGGGCCGGGCGGGGTCGGCCGCCTCGGCGAGCAGGGCCGTGAGGAGGTCGGCGGTGATGCGGTCGGTGCGGTCCAGGCCGCTGCCGTCGTGGAACACCGCGCCCCGCACGGGCAGACCGAGCCGCTTCAGCCGGGCGGTGAGGGCGGCGGAGACGCCGTCGAAGTCGGCGGGGTGCCCGGTCGCCAGGGCCGTGTGGCGGGCCAGTGCCTCGGCGATGTCGTTGTCGCTGTTGGTCAGCATCCGCTCGACCAGGGCGGACAGCGGGGGCGAGGAGACGGTGGCGAGGGTGGCGGCGCGGGCCGTGGCCTTGGAGGGGCCCGGGGACGACGCCGTGACGCCGTGCTCGCCCAGGAAGCCCGCGAAGGCGCGGGCCGCGTCCGCCGCCGGGTCCGCCGCGCGCGGGGCCGGGCCGCTGCCGGAGTCGTCCGTGCGGGCCTCGTCGGCCATCAGGGCGGTGACGGGGGCGAGGTTCTCGTTGACCCCGATCGGGTGCGTCTCCGTACCGGCGTAGAGCGTCGTGTCGTACGACAGCGTCACCTCGCGCACGCCCCGCTTCTTCAGGGCCGCGGCGGTCTTCTCGGCGAGGGTGCGCAGGCTCGCGAGGCCTCCCCCACTCTCGGCTTCGCTCGAGCGGGAGGTGCCCCCATCGTCCGCGCGGGCGGTGAGGGTGGGGTCGCCGCCGCCGACCAGGACGAGTTCGCCCGTGCCGGCCTCCAGGGCGGTGCGGGTGGTGAGGCGGTGGTCGGGGCCGAGGGCGTCGAGGGCGGCGACCGCTGTGGCGATCTTGGTGGTGGAGGCGGGGGTCAGGGGGGTGCCGGCGCCCCGTCCGTAGAGGCGCTCGCCGGTGGTCAGGTCGACGACCGCCGCCCCGTTCCGGGTGCCGAGCGCCGGGTCGGCGAGGAGGGGGCCGAGGGCGTCGGCGAGGGCCTCGCCGCGCGGCGCCGCCCTGACGCCGCCGGGAACGGCGCCGGAGGTGCCGGCGAGGGCGGTCAGCACGGACGCGGCGCTGGGGGCGGGCCGGGGCGTCCCGGAGGCCGCACCGGGGCCGGCGGTCCCGCGACCGTGATCTGCGCCACCCGTGTGTGCACGGGCGACTGCCCGGTCCCGCTCGGCCGTACGCTGACCCGTGGAGTCCCAGGGGCCGACGGCGGTCACCACACCGGCGGCCAGTGCCAGCCCGGCGGTGGCGGCGCCGGCGGTGTACTGCCAGGTCTTCGGCCCGCGGGCGAGCTGCGGTGCCGCGGCCCGCGCGAGCCGCGTCAGACGCGGTCCGGCGGACCGGGCGGCGCGTGCGAGACGCGGTCGTACGGCGCTCGCGGCCCGCGCCACGCGCGGTCCCGCGGCCCGCCAAGGCCTCAGCTCTGGCACTACCACCAGCCCCTTTCGCGATCACACACCTGCGTGAGGGACACTTAACCACCAGAACTATGTGCTGATCATGGAGGAGCGTCCGGTGGAGTTCGACGTCACGATCGAGATCCCGAAGGGTTCGCGGAACAAGTACGAGGTGGACCACGAGACCGGTCGTATCCGCCTGGACCGCCGCCTGTTCACCTCGACCGCCTACCCGACCGACTACGGCTTCGTCGAGAACACCCTCGGCGAGGACGGCGACCCGCTGGACGCGCTGGTCATCCTGGACGAGCCGACCTTCCCGGGCTGCCTCATCCGCTGCCGCGCGATCGGCATGTTCCGCATGACCGACGAGGCCGGCGGCGACGACAAGCTGCTGTGCGTGCCGTCGACCGACCCGCGCGTGGAGCACCTGCGGGACATCCACCACGTGTCCGAGTTCGACCGCCTGGAGATCCAGCACTTCTTCGAGGTCTACAAGGACCTGGAGCCGGGCAAGTCGGTCGAGGGCGCCAACTGGGTCGGCCGGGTCGACGCGGAGGCCGAGATCGAGCGGTCCTACAAGCGCTTCAAGGAGCAGGGCGGCCACTGAGCGGTCACCCCTCCCGTAACGGGCCGCACGCGAGCGCGTGCGGCCCGTTCACGTTTGGGTGCGCATACTGAGGGCTACAGGAGGGTGTGTTCGTACCAGGGAGCGTTACGCAGGTGACGGAGGCCGAGGACCGCAAGCCGCAGTCGGACGAGGCGCACAGCGCCTTCCGGCCACCCCACGGGGTCGCGGCGTCGGCCGACGGCGAGTCGTCGACGACGTCGGAGTTCGAGATCCCGCAGGGGCTGGCCGTCCCGCGGCCCACCGGATCGGAGTCCGAGACGACGTCGGAGTTCGCGCTGCCGGAGGGGCTGGACGTGCCCCCGGCGCCGCCCGCCGAGGCGGAGGGGTCGGCGTTCAGCACGCCGAACACGTACAGCGCGTGGAGTGCGCCGGCCGCGTTCACCCCGGCGGGCGGGTTCCCGGCGGTGAGCCTGACCAAGGACGTGCCGTGGCAGGACCGGATGCGCCTGATGCTGCGCATGCCGGTGGCCGAGCGGCCCGCGCCGGAGACGGCGCAGCGGCACGACGACGAGGCGGGCCCCGCCGTACCGCGCGTGCTCGACCTGACGCTGCGCATCGGGGAGCTGCTGCTGGCGGGCGGTGAGGGCGCCGAGGACGTGGAGGCGGCGATGTTCGCGGTCTGCCGTTCCTACGGCCTGGACCGCTGCGAGCCGAACGTCACCTTCACGCTGCTGTCGGTCTCGCACCAGCCGTCCCTGGTCGACGACCCGGTGACGGCGTCACGGACGGTGCGCCGCCGGGGCACCGACTACACGCGGCTCGCAGCCGTGTTCCAGCTGGTGGACGACCTCAGCGACCCGGACACGCACATCTCCCTGGAGGAGGCCTACCGGCGCCTCGCGGAGATCCGCCGCAACCGGCACCCGTACCCGACCTGGGTCCTGACCGCGGCGAGCGGTGCGCTGGCCGGCGCGGCCTCGCTGCTGGTCGGCGGTGACGTGGTCGTGTTCTTCGCGGCGCTGTTCGGCGCGATGCTCGGCGACCGGCTGGCGTGGCTGTGCGCGGGGCGCGGGCTGCCGGAGTTCTACCAGTTCGCGGTGGCCGCGATGCCGCCGGCCGCGATCGGCATCGCGCTGACGCTGACGCACGTCGACGTGAAGGCGTCCGCGGTCATCACCGGTGGCCTGTTCGCGCTGCTGCCGGGGCGGGCCCTGGTCGCGGGCGTGCAGGACGGCCTGACCGGCTTCTACATCACGGCCGCCGCGCGTCTGCTGGAGGTCATGTACTTCTTCGTCAGCATCGTCGGCGGGGTGCTGGTGGTGCTGTACTTCGGCGTCCAGCTGGGTGCCGAGCTCAACCCGGACGCCGCGCTGGGCACGGGCGACGAGCCGGTCGTGCAGATCTTCGCCTCGATGCTGCTGTCGCTGGCCTTCGCGATCCTGCTCCAGCAGGAGCGGTCCACCGTGCTGGCGGTGACCCTGAACGGTGGCGTCGCCTGGTGCGTGTACGGCGCCATGCACTACACCGGCGGGATCTCGCCGGTGGCCTCCACGGCCGCGGCGGCGGGGCTGGTGGGCCTGTTCGGGCAGCTGATGTCCCGGTACCGGTTCGCGTCGGCGCTGCCGTACACGACCGCGGCGATCGGGCCGCTGCTGCCCGGTTCGGCGACGTACTTCGGGCTGCTGGCGATCGCGCAGAGCGAGGTGGACGAGGGGCTGCTGTCGCTGTCCAAGGCGGTGGCGCTCGCCATGGCCATCGCCATCGGGGTGAATCTCGGTGGGGAGATCTCCCGGCTGTTCCTGAAGGTGCCGGGTGCGGCGAGCGCCGCGGGCAGGCGGGCGGCGAAACGCACCCGCGGCTTCTAGGGCCGACCGTCCCCGGGTTCGGGGTGCGGTTCGGGGTGCGGGGATCGTCGGCGGGTGGCCGGTTCGTCGTGGCTCGCCGCGTGGTTCCCCGCGCCTCCTCGGGCTGTCTCAGTACCCCTGGTGGTAAGGGTCCTGTCCGGTCTGCTGACCGTCGTGGGGCTGCCGGCCGTAGCCCTGCGGGTACTGCTGGGCGTACGGCTGCTGGTACTGCTGCGACTGGTCGTACTGCTGCGGCTGCTGCGACTGGTCGTACCGCTGGGGCTGCTGCTGGTGCTGCTGCGACTGGTCGTACTGCTGCGGCTGCTGGTACTGATGCGGCTGCTGCGGCTGCTGCGGCTGCTGCGGCTGGTCGTACGGGTCCACTCTGCGGAGCTGGGTCGTGGCGTCGTCCATGACCGGGTACGAGGACCGGGGCTGGGGCTGGTGCTGCTGCGGGGCCGCCGGAGTGGCCGGCTCTGCCGCTGCGGCGCGCTTCTTCTTCCCGCGCTCGCGCAGGTACTCGATGCCGATCGGGACGACCGAGACCACGACGATCAGGACGAGGATCGCCTCGACGTTGGTGCGGATGAACTCGATCTGGCCGAGCCAGTAGCCGGCGAGGGTGACGCCCGTGCCCCAGGCCATGCCGCCGATGACGTTGTACGTGAGGAACGTGCGGTACTTCATGCGGCCGGCGCCCGCCACGATGGGGGCGAAGGTGCGCACGATCGGCACGAAGCGGGCCAGGACGATCGCCTTGGGGCCGTACTTCTCCATGAACTCGTGGGCCTTCTCCAGGTTCTCCCGTTTGAAGAGTCTGGAGTTGGGCCGGTTGAAGAGCTTTGGACCGAAGAACTTGCCGATCATGTAGCCGACCTGGTCACCGAGGACGGCGGCGGCCACGATCAGGGTGCACACCAGCCACAGCGGCTGGCTGATGTACTGCCCCTGGGCGACGAACAGGCCCGCCGTGAACAGCAGCGAGTCGCCGGGCAGGAACGCGAAGAGACCGGACTCGGCGAAGACGATCAGCAGGATGCCGGCCAGGCTGAAGGTCTCGATCAGGTAGTCCGGGCTCAGCCACTCGGGGCCGAGCGCAAGCGTGGTCACGGGATTGTGGCTCCTGCACTGGGGGGCGGGCTGGGGCTTGGCTGCCCCAACGTATCAACGCGGCCGTCGGGGCCCGGGTTCCACGGTCGTCCGAGGGGTGCACCGTGCGTCCGGGCGGGGAACCCTGTGAACCATGGGTATCGAAGAATACGGCGGCGGACAGGGCCCTCAGCCCGACGTACTCGTCGTGACCACGAACGACCTGCCCGGGCACCGCGTGCAGGAGGTGCTCGGGGAGGTCTTCGGACTGACCGTACGCTCCCGGCACCTGGGGAGCCAGATCGGTGCCGGGTTGAAGTCGCTGGTCGGCGGTGAGCTGCGCGGGCTCACCAAGACGCTGGTCGAGACCCGCAACCAGGCGATGGAGCGGCTGGTCGAGCAGGCCCGCGCGCGCGGGGCCAACGCGGTGCTGGCGTTCCGCTTCGACGTGACCGAGGCGGCGGACGTGGGCACCGAGGTGTGCGCGTACGGGACGGCGGTGGTCGTGGCCCGGGAGTGAGACCCGGGCCACGACCACCGCTCAGGAGGTGTGCCGGACGGCGTTGGCGAGGATCGCGTCGCGCATGTAGGCGGCGAGGCCCGGCTTGGCGGCGTCGATGTTTCGCGTGAAACGTTCGTCCGAGACGTACATCTCACCCAGGCAGGTGTGCATCTCGTACCCGCAGTCGTAGTGGTTGCGGGTGATGCCCTGCCGGTGGTCCTCGGCGACGTCCATGGCCCCCTCGGAGTCGGCGGGCTCGCCGGCCTCCATCAGGGCGACGAAGCGCCGGGTGAGCTCGTCGGCCTCGTCCTGGATGCGCTGCCAGTCCTCCTTGGTGTACGAGGCGGTCTTCTCCTTGGACTGGCGGTAGGCGTCGGTGTCGCCCCAGCGGTCCTTGACCTCCTCCTCGTACTGGTCGGGGTCGAAGTCGCCGAAGACCTCGAACTTCTCCTCGGGCGTGAGGTTGATTCCCATGCTGCGTGCCTCCATGGCCTGCTCCACGGCCGCCGCCATCTTCTGCAGCTTCTCGATCCGGGCGGTCAGCAGCTCGTGCTGGCGGCGCAGGTGCGCGCGCGGGTCCGCGGCCGGGTCGTCGAGCAGGGCGGCGACCTCGTCGAGCGGGAAGCCCAGCTCCCGGTAGAACAGGATCTGCTGCAGCCGGTCGAGGTCGGCGTCGCTGTAGCGCCGGTGGCCCGCGTGGCTGCGCTCGCTGGGTACGAGCAGGCCGATGTCGTCGTAGTGGTGCAGGGTGCGCACCGTCACTCCGGCGAAGCCGGCCACCTGTCCCACGGAGTAGCTCACTTCCGCTCCTTTCTCCGACGCCCTCCACGCTGCCGCCTCACGTGACGTGAGGTGCAAGTCCGGATGCGTGCCGCCCGGCCCGGACCTACCGTCGGTCGCATGTCACTGCACAAGGGTCCCCGCTCGCCCCACGACGACCGGGACCGGCGCCGGCTCGCCGTGAACCCCTTCCACGCGGTGACGAACCCGCTCGGCGGCATGATCGAGGCCCCGCCCACCCACCGGCTGCCGCCGTCCCCGCTGCCGCCGGAGACCGCGTACCGGCTGGTCCACGACGAGCTGATGCTGGACGGCAACGCCCGGCTGAACCTGGCCACCTTCGTCACCACCTGGATGGAGCCGCAGGCCGGGGTGCTGATGGGCGAGTGCCGGGACAAGAACATGATCGACAAGGACGAGTACCCGCGCACCGCCGAGCTGGAGCGGCGCTGCGTGGCGATGCTCGCCGACCTGTGGAACGCGCCCGACCCGTCGGCGGCCGTGGGCTGCTCGACGACCGGGTCGAGCGAGGCGTGCATGCTGGCCGGTCTGGCGCTGAAGCGGCGCTGGGCGCTGCGCAACGCGGACCGGTACCCGGCGAAGGACGTGCGGCCCAATCTGGTGATGGGCGTGAACGTGCAGGTCTGCTGGGACAAGTTCTGCAATTTCTGGGAGGTGGAGGCCCGGCAGGTGCCGATGGAGGGCGACCGTTTCCACCTGGACCCGCAGGCGGCGGCCGAGCTGTGCGACGAGAACACCATCGGGGTCGTCGGCATCCTCGGCTCCACCTTCGACGGTTCCTACGAGCCGGTCGCCGACCTGTGCGCCGCCCTGGACGCCCTCCAGGAGCGCACCGGGCTCGACATCCCGGTGCACGTCGACGGGGCCTCCGGCGCCATGGTCGCGCCCTTCCTGGACGAGGACCTGGTGTGGGACTTCCGGCTGCCGAGGGTCGCCTCGGTCAACACCTCGGGGCACAAGTACGGGCTGGTCTACCCCGGGGTGGGCTGGGCGCTGTGGCGGGACTCGGAGGCGCTTCCGGAGGAGCTGGTGTTCCGCGTCAACTACCTGGGCGGCGACATGCCGACCTTCGCGCTGAACTTCTCCCGGCCCGGCGCGCAGGTGGTCGCGCAGTACTACACGTTCCTGCGGCTGGGCCGCGAGGGCTACCGGGCCGTTCAGCAGGCCTCCCGGGACATCGCCCGGAGCATCGCCGAGCGGGTGGAGGCGCTCGGCGACTTCCGGCTGCTGACGCGCGGTGACCAGCTGCCCGTGTTCGCCTTCACGACCGCCGACGACGTGACGGCGTACGACGTCTTCGACGTGTCCCGGCGGCTGCGGGAGGGCGGCTGGCTGGTGCCGGCCTACACCTTCCCGCAGCACCGCGAGGACCTCTCGGTGCTGCGGGTGGTGTGCCGCAACGGCTTCTCGGCCGACATGGCGGACCTGCTCGTCGAGGACCTGGAGCGGCTGCTGCCGGACCTGCGGCGCCAGCCGGGCCCGCTGACCCGGGACAAAGGTGCGGCCACCGGCTTCCACCACTGACGGCTCCGCCGACCGGTCAGGAGAGGAGGGCGCCGCTCCTGACCGTCGTGACGAGCGTCGGCCGGGCCGGGGCGGGGCGATCACTGCGGGACCGCGGGCGTTCTTCGAGTCGCGCACGGGGACGGCGGGGCGGGGTGTCGACGCCCCGCCCTCACCGGCTCACCCGCCCCCACCGGCTCACCCGCCCCCACCGGTTCACCCGCCCTCACCGGCTCAGCCGCGCGAACCGCGCCACCGCCAGCGGGAAGAACACCGCGAGCAGCGCCAGCGGCCAGGCGGTGGCCGCCCAGAGGTGACCGGACTCGCCGCCGGGGCTGCCGAAGAGGTCGCGGACGGCCGTGGCGGTCTGGGACATCGGGTTCCACTGGACGACCGTGCCCAGCCAGCCGGGCATGGAGTCGGGCGTGGCGAAGGCGTTGGACAGGAAGCCGACCGGCCAGACCAGGATCTGCACCGCCTGCACCAGCTCGGGCTTCCCGGCCACCAGGGCCAGGAAGATGCCGATCCAGAGCATGGCGAAGCGGAAGAGCAGGAGCAGGCCCACCGCGCCCAGGAAGGCGCCCGGGCCGCCGTGGGCCCGCCAGCCCAGCGCGTACCCGACGCCGGTCAGCACGGCGAGGCCGAGCGCCGACTGGAGCATGTCGGCGGCGGAACGGCCCACCAGGACGGCACCGTTGGTCATCGGCAGGGAGCGGAAGCGGTCGACGACGCCCTTGTTGAGGTCCCGGGTGACGGCGATCATGGTGCCCTCCAGGCCGAAGGCCATGGTGAGGGCCAGCATGCCGGGGACCAGGTAGTCGACGTACTCGCCGCTCACGCCCCGGCCGCCGCCGACCAGGTAGCCGAACATCAGCAGCAGCATGACCGGGAAGACCAGGTTGACGACGACCGTCACCGGCTGCCGTCCCCAGCGGGCCAGCTCGCGGCGGGTCATGGTCCAGGAGTCGGACAGGGCGTACGACATGGCGTTCGGAGCACTCGTACTCACGCGGCCTCCTTCGTGCGGTCGGTGAGGTGCAGGAACACCTCGTCCAGGGTCGGGCGGCGCAGGACCACGTCCTCGGCCTCGATACCGGCCTCCTCCAACGCCCGTACGACGCCGGAGAGCGCGGCCATGCGGTCGGTGACGGGGGCGCTGAGCAGCCGGCGGTCGGGGTCGACGCGGACGTCGGTCAGCGGCAGCAGGGCCACCGCGGCGTCCAGCCGGCCGGCGTCGCGCAGGACGACGTCGACGCGGTCGCCGCCGGTGGCGGCCTTCAGCTCGTCCGCCGTGCCGTCGGCGACGACCCGGCCCGCGTCGACGACCGAGATGCGGTCGGCGAGCTGGTCGGCCTCCTCCAGGTACTGGGTGGTGAGCAGGACCGTCGTACCGGCGCCGACCAGGGAGCGGACCGAGCCCCACACCTCGGCGCGGCCGCGCGGGTCGAGGCCCGTGGTCGGTTCGTCCAGGAAGAGCACCTCCGGTTCGGTGATGAGGGACGCGGCCAGGTCCAGGCGGCGCCGCATGCCGCCGCTGTAGGTGCTGACCGGTTTGCGCCCGGTGTCGGTGAGGTCGAAGCGGGCGAGCAGTTCGTCGGCACGGGCGCGGGCCCGCCGGGCGCCCAGGTGGTGCAGGCGGCCGAACAGCTCCAGGTTCTGCCGGCCGCCCAGCTCCTCGTCGAGCGCCGCGTGCTGGCCGAGCAGGCCGATGCGCAGCCGTACCGCGTACGCCTCGGCGACGACGTCGTGCCCCGCCACCTCGACGCGGCCCGCGTCGGGCCGCAGCAGGGTGGACAGGATCCGGACCAGGGTCGTCTTGCCCGCGCCGTTCGGGCCCAGTACGCCGTGGACCGTGCCGCGCGCGACGGTCAGGTCGAGTCCGTCCAGTGCGTCCTTGCCGCCGTACCTCTTGCGTGCCCCCTCGACGGTGATCGCCGCGTCGGCCACTGAGCCTCCCCTATTAGTCAAACTTGACTACCGACGTCGAGGGTATCCCCGCTCATGCGGTTGGTCAAACTTGATCAGTCGACATCCCCGGGGTGCCGCTCCCCCGTCGCGTACGGGTTCTCCTCACCCTCCGCCAGCACGCCGACGAACGGCTCGCCCTCACCGGCGAAGGTGTACGCCCCGCCCCGGATGCGCTCGATCAGACCCCGCGTCCATGCGGCGCCGGAGTCGGCCGAGTGGACCCAGAAGTTCATGATCTCGCCGATGTGCCCGAGCTGACCGGGCCCCTCCTCGGGCGTGTAGTAGTCGGTGACGGCGGCCCGCCACTCCTCGATCTTCCGCACCCGCTCCTCCAGCAGCGCGAGGGCCTCCTCGCGCGGGAGGTCGACCATGAAACCGATCGCGGCGGTGAGCACGTCCGGCCGCTGGTCGTAGGCGGTGAGGTAGGCGCGGAGCAGGGTGAAGTACTCCTCGGTGCCCTGCTCCGTGATCTCGTACTCCACGCGCGGCGGCCCGCCCGCCGTGGACGGCGCGATCTCGTGCGCGAGGAGCAGTCCCTGTTTCGCCATCTGCTTCAGCGCGTGGTAGATCGAGCCGGGCTTGGCGTTGGACCACTCGTGCGCGCCCCAGTACTCCAGGTCGTTGCGCACCTGGTAGCCGTGGGCCCGCCCGTGCTGGCGGACCGCGCCGAGCACCAGGAGACGGATCGCTGACATGGGGTCCAGGTTAGGGCCTGTTGCGGAGGCGCCTACGCGCCGGTGCCCAGGTCGAGCCGTTGGTGGATCAGGCGGGCGAAGTGGGACAGCGTGCGGCCGGTGGCCAGGTCGGCCGGTCCGAGGCGGATGTCGAACAGCTCTCTCGCCTGCGTCAGGAACTGCACCCCCAGCAGCGAGTCGAGGCCGAGGTCGGTGACGTTGAGCGAGGGGTCCAGGCCGGCCGGATCGGTCTGCAGGACGTCCGCGAGGAGCCGGGTGATCGTGTCGGTGATCTTGTCCACCGCACGGTCCTCCGGGAGGTCCGCCAGCGTGCCCAGCAGCTCGTCGCGCGCGTCCGGGGAGACGGCCGGGAACACGGGGACCACCGAGAACGCCGAGAGGGTGGCCCCGTCGTGACCGCGCCGGTCGCCGTCACGGGTGTCGGTCTGCTCACCCCCGCCGGTCAGGACGCCGACGCCACCTGGGACGCGGTCTGCCGGGGCGCGGGCAGCGCGGCCGCCCACGATCCGGAGCTGGCCGGTCTGCCCGTGGACTTCTCCTGCCGGGTACCCCTCTCCCGCGAGGCCCTGGACCGGCGCGTCGGACGTGCCGCCTGGCGCATGTCACGCAACGCCGTGCTGGCGGTGCTCGCCGCCCGGGAGGCGGTGCGCGACGCCGGGCTCGACCCGCGGACGTGGAACGGCGACCGGGTCGCCGTCGTCGTCGGCCACAGCCTGGGCGCGGCGGGCGACGTCGGGGCCGCCCTGACGGTGCTCACGGTGCAGCACGGCACGGTGCCGCCGGTCGCGAACCTGGACGCCCCGGCGCCCGGGTTCGACATCGACTGCGTCACCGACGAGCCCCGCCGGCAGGACGTCCGTGTCGCCGTCAGCCACTCCTTCGACTTCGGCGGTCACAACGTCGTCCTCGCCCTGGCCGGATCCTCGTGACCGGCCCCGGGGCGGCGTCTTGCCGGTGCTTCAGAACGGGAACGCGCTGCGCCCGTGCTGCACCGAGATCCACTTCTGCGTGGTGAAGGCGTCCAGCATCGTGTCGCCGTTGAGACGGCCGATGCCGGAGTGCTTCTCGCCGCCGAAGGGCACGATCGGCTCGTCGTGCACGGTGCCGTCGTTGACGTGGAACATGCCGGTGTCGATCTGCCGGGCGAAGCGGACACCCCGCTCGACGTCCCCCGTGTGCACCGCACCGCTCAGGCCGTAGGGCGTGTCGTTGACCAGGCGCACGGCCTCCTCCTCCCCGTCGAAGGGGACGAGGAAGGCGACCGGGCCGAAGACCTCCTGCTTCAGCAGGGCGGAGTCGGCGGGCAGGCCGGTCAGGACCGACGGTGTGACGAGGTTGTCGGTGGTCGTGCCGCGCACCAGGGCGGTCGCGCCCTCGGCGAGTGCCTGCTCGACCACGCCGGCCAGCGCGTCCGCCTGCGAGGAGTTGATCACCGGGCCGATGACGGTCGACGGGTCGCTCGGGTCGCCCGCCTTGAGGGTCTTCACCTTGGCGACGAACTTCTCGGTGAACTCGTCGGCGACCGCGCGGTCGACCAGCACGCGGTTGGCGGCCATGCAGACCTGGCCCTGGTGGACGAAGCGGCTGAAGACGGCGGCGTCGACCGCGTAGTCGACGTCGGCGTCGTCGAGGACCACCAGGGCGCTGTTGCCGCCCAGTTCGAGCACCGAGCGCTTGAAGTGCGCGGCGCAGACGGTGGCGACGTGACGGCCCACCGCGTCCGAGCCGGTGAAGGAGATCACCTTCGGGACCGGGTGCTCCAGGAAGGCGTCGCCGATCTCCGCGATGTCGGTGACCACGACGTTGAGCAGGCCGCCCGGCAGGCCGGCGTCCTCGAAGAGCTTCGCGACCAGGGTGCCGCCGACGACCGGCGTGTTCTGGTGCGGCTTGAGGACGACGCCGTTGCCGAGGGCGAGGGCCGGGGCGACCGACTTCAGGGAGAGCAGGAAGGGGAAGTTGAAGGGGCTGATGACGCCCACGACGCCGACCGGCACCCGGTAGACGCGGTTTTCCTTGCCGTCGACCGGCGAGGGGATGATCCGGCCCTCGGGACGCAGCGCCAGGTGGACGGCCTCGCGCAGGAACTCCTTGGCGAGGTGCAGCTCGAAGGCGGCCTTCAGACGCGTGCCGCCCAGCTCGGCGACGATCGCCTCGCTGATCTCCTCCTCGCGCTCCTCCACCAGCCGCAGCGCCTTCTCGAACACCGAGCGGCGCGCGTACGGGTTCGTCGCCGCCCACTGCTTCTGCGCCCGCTCGGCCGCCCGGTACGCGGCGTCGACCTCGCCGACGGTGGCTATCGTGATCGAGGCCAGCTTCTCGTCGTCGTACGGGTTGAAGTCGATGATGTCCCAGGAGCCGGTGCCCGGGCGCCACTCGCCGTCGATGTACTGCTGGGCGAGGTCGGTGAAGTACGACGACATGTGATCCCTCAATCCCCTAGCTGCCGCCCGGACGGCTACCTGATGGGGCGTCATCGTACTTGTGTTTCAGGCGAGTTGGAGGAGACCCCGCAGAATGTCCCGGCTCTCGTCCGGTCCCGGACTGTCCTGCTGAAGCTCCTTGAGCGCCGCCTCGTACTGGGTGACGTCCTCGCGCTTGTCCAGGTACAGGGCGCTGGTGAGCTGCTCCAGGTACACGACGTCCGAGAGGTCGGACTCGGGGAAGCTGAGGATCGTGAACGCGCCGCTCTCGCCCGAGTGGCCGCCGAGGCCGAACGGCACGACCTGGAGCCGCACGTTGGTGCGTTCGGACATGTCGATCAGGTGCTGGAGCTGCCCGCGCATCACCGCGCGGTCGCCGTACGGGCGGCGCAGCGCGGCCTCGTCCAGGACGATGTGGAACTCGGGGGCGTTCTCGGCGACGAGGTGCTTCTGCCGCTCCAGGCGCAGCGCCACCCGCCGCTCGACGTCCTCCTCGCTCGCCCCCTTCATGCCGCGCCGGACGACGGCGCGGGCGTACTCCTCGGTCTGCAGCAGTCCGTGGACGAACTGCACCTCGTACACGCGGATCAGTGACGCCGCGCCCTCGAGGCCCACGTAGGTGGGGAACCAGCTGGGCAGTACGTCGGAGTAACTGTGCCACCAACCCGCGACGTTGGCCTCCTTGGCCAGGGAGAGCAGGGAGGCGCGCTCCTGCTCGTCCGTGATGCCGTACAGCGTCAGCAGGTCCTCGACGTCCCTCGTCTTGAAGCTCACCCGGCCCAGCTCCATCCGGCTGATCTTCGATTCCGAGGCGCGGATCGAGTAGCCCGCCGCCTCGCGCGTGATCCCCCGCGTCTCACGCAGTCGCCTGAGTTGTGATCCGAGCAGCATGCGCCGCACCACCGATCCGGGCTCTCCCGCGCTCACGTTCGCCAGCCTCCCCAGCCGTCTCCAGGGCCGAAGTCTGCCACTAAAACACTCCGAGCTGTACTCACCCGGTTACGGAAACGGAATCGCGCCACAGGGAACACGCGGATTCGGGAGGTGAGTCGACATCGTCCCCCCCGGATACGAGGTGAAGAGGTCGCGAAGAGGGCGGAAAAATTACCCAACAAGCGGCACGTGCGGGTCCATTTCGGTCACGTGCACGTGCATCTGCCCTTGCATCTGTGGAACGCATCCGAAACCATGGTCCCGCACCACCGCGCCGCATCGCTACGACCGCGAACTCCCGGGAGTGCCTCGCATGGGGACGAATGGATCGACCATGCTCGAGCCGTTACGGCAGGGCCTTCCCCCACTCGACCCCACGGCCGTCTCCCACGCCGCATCCTGTGCCCTGCCGCCCCGCTACGAGGCGGTGCGCGAGGCCCGGCGGTTCACCAGCAGGACGCTCGACGACTGGGAACTGGGCGACCGTTTCGACGACGTCTGCCTCGTCGTGTCCGAGCTGGTCACCAACGCCCTGCGGCACGCGCTGCCGGCCGGCGCCCCGTGGTCGGCCGACCGGGACGGTCCCGTGCGGCTGCACCTGATGCACTGGACCGAGCGGCTGGTGTGCGCGGTGCGCGACCCCAGTCACGACAGCCCGGTCGCCCGGGACACCGGCGACTTCTCGGCGGAGTCGGGCCGCGGCCTGTTCCTCGTCGACTCCTTCAGCGACAGCTGGGGCTGGCACCCGCTCGCCGGCACGCTGGGGGGCAAGGTCGTGTGGGCGCTGTTCCGGCTCCGGCAGCCCGCCGCCTGACCGTTCACGGGCGTCCGCGTCGCGCCCCCGGGCCGTGACCGCGCGCCAGTCCGGGCGCGGTCGGTCCACGATCGGCCCGCGGTCGGCCTGTGGTCGACCCGCGGGTTGATCGTGACCAACTCACGTTCGAACCACGTAAGTTCGCGATCAGCTCGCGATCAGGTGGTCGAACTCGCCGTCCTTGACGCCCAGCAGCATGGCCTCGATCTCCGCACGCGTGTAGACGAGCGCGGGGCCGTCGGGGAAGCGGGAGTTGCGCACCGCGACGCCGCCGTCGGGCAGCCGCGCGAACTCCACGCAGGAGCCCTGCGAGTTGCTGTGCCGGCTCTTCTGCCAGGCCACGTCGTGCAGCTGCGTGGCGGCCATGCCGTTGTAGACGCCGGATGCATCGTCAACGTCGTACACGTCGTGGTCCACAGGTCGCTCCCCGGTGGTGCACTGGCTGGTGTGGCCATTGATGCAGTGGTCAACTGGTCCGGATCATAACCTTGTTCACGTGCATCTGCATGGGCAAATGCACGTGCACGCGCAGTGTCACTCCGGTTACAGCGTCGACGACCGCTTCGCCGAAGCCCTCGCTCACTTTGACGTCCGCTCCGAGGAAGTCGTTCCCGCGTATGCCCCGGGATGTGCGGAACATGCGGAGAACGCGCGGCGCCACCGGACCCCACCGGACGTCTGCCGGGAGTTCGCACGTCGTCCTGGTAGCTTGCGGCTGACGTGGGGCCCACCCGACCGTCCGGCTACAGCTTGGAGCTTGCGGTGACACTGGTGACTGCGGAGAGCACGGCGAGTACGGCGAACGCGACGAGCACGGCGGACGCGGCTCGCACGGCTGTCCGCGCGGACCGCCCCGGCGGCGCCCACGTGCACGCGCGGCGGTCCGTCCGGGCGGCCGCCGCGGCCGTCGCCCTGGTGGGCGCGCTGACGCTGACCGCGTGCACCGACGGCGGTGACTCCGAGGACGCCCCGGGCAAGGGCGGCGCGTCCTCGGCCACGCCCGGCGCCCCGTCGAGCGCGGACACGGGCGGTACCGGCGGCGACTCGCCGTCCGCCGCCGCCGACGGGCTGGAGGGCAGCTGGCTGACGACCAGCGACGGCCACGTCGTCGCCCTGATGGTCACCGGCGGCAAGGCCGCCCTCTTCGCCACGGGCGGCTCCATGTGCAGCGGCACCGCGGGGGAGGAGTCCGGCACCCGCACCATCCGCCTGAAGTGCACCGACGGCACCGACGACCGGGCGAGCGGAACGGTCGAGTCGGTCGACGGGACGTCGCTGAGGGTGAGGTGGCGGGGCGCCCTGGGTGAGGAGACGTACACCAGGTCCGAGGGCGGATCGCTGCCGCCCGGACTGCCGACGGCCGGTCCGAGCTCCTGAACCGCACCCACGAAGGAACCACACTCATGCGCACCACCAAGCCGGCCGTCCTCGCGACGGCCGCCGTCACCGCGGCACTCCTCCTCACCGCCTGCGACAGCGGTGGCGGCGGCGACGACGCCGGCCCGGGCGGGACCGAGGACCGCGGCCCCGCCGCCTGCCGCATCGGGGAGATGGGCGTGGACATCGCGCCGAGCCCCGCTCCGGCCGCCGGGGACACCGGCACCGTCTCCGTGACCCTCGCCAACCGCGGCCCGGCGTGCACGCTCGACGGCTTCCCCGCCGCCACCCTCACCGCCGACGGCACCCCGGTCGAGGTCCCCGTGGACGAGGCCGCCGTCGCGCAGCGGCTGGCCCTCGCCGTGGAGGGCACGGCCACCTTCACCCTGACCTACGTACGGGGCGGCGCCGACGGTCTCGTCGTGTCGGCCGCGGAGTTCGCCCTGCCCGGTGACGCCGCCACCCACCGCTTCCCGTGGTCGTACGGCGAGGTGGCGATGGAGGGCGGGACACCGGACGTCACGGTGAGCGCGTTCCAGCGCGCCGGGGACTGACCGGCCGGCGGTACCCGGGCCTACCGCCCGGGCAGCGGGCGCCGGCGGCCCACCCGGGCCCGCTCGGCGGCGCGGGTGCCCTCCGTCCAGCCCGCCGCGTCGTCGACGCCCCGCAGCCGGGTCGTGGTCGTCTCCGGGAACATCCGCTCCAGGCGGTCGGTGACCGCGACCTCGCGTGAGGCGAGGACGGGAAGCAGATCGGCGTCCGCCGCCCCGGCCCCGGCGGCCGCCCGCTCGGCGGCCGTCCGCTCGGCGACGGCCCGCAGACGGGTGCCCGCGCGATGGGCGTAGGCCGCGAGGAAGGACTGACGGAAGGTCTTGGTCCGCTTGCGCCCGCCGGCGCGCTGGGCGGCCTCCGCCTTCGTCATCGCGGTCTCGGCCTGCACCAGCAGGGAGGTGTAGAGGAGTTCCACCGCCTCCAGGTCGGCCTCGAAGCCGACGACGGTGGAGAAGCCGAGGGCCTCGTTCCACACCGCCCGGCAGTGGTTGGCGTCGGCCACCGCGTCCAGGAGCACCGCCTTGACCTGCTCGTAGGGCGGCTCCACCCCGATCCGGCAGGCGCCCGGCGCGTCGGGCGAGGGCGCGTGGGCCGACAGCAGCGCCTCGTCGACGCTGTGCCGGGCCATCAGCTCCTGCGCCTTGGCGCTGAGCGCCTCCGCCTCCTGCGGATAGCCGGTCGCCTCCGCCTTGGCGAGCAGCGCGCGGATGCGGGCGAGGGCGCGCGACTCCGACCGGGGCCCGTGGCGCGGCGCCTCCGCCTCCAACGGCTCCAGCACGGGCAGGCGCAGCAGCAGGCGGTAGAGCTCCAGTACGGCGGTGGCGTGCGAGAAGCGGTCCGTGCGGGGCGCCGCCCCCTGGTCCGCCAGGTCCTCCAGCTGCGCGGCCCAGCGGGGGCCGCGCGGGCGGTCGTGCGCCGCCTGGGCCCGGATCAGCCCGGCCGCCAGCCGTACGTGCACGTCGTCCAGCTCGCGCCGCACGATCCGTACGACGTCGGCGGGCTGCCAGCCGCGCCGCCAGGCCGTGGCCACGAACTCCTCGCCTCGCCGGGCCAGTTCGGCGTCCGCCGCCGGGTCGGCCGCGAGCAGCGAGGCCGCGGTGTCGAGGGCGGTGTCGTCGGTGTCGTACAGGGCGGCCCCGAAGGCGCGGTCGACGGTGCTGGACGTGCTCACCCGGTGATGGTGCCACGGTCCCGGACACGGGGCCGCGGCGCGTCTCGGTCCGCGGAAATCCGGTCGTCTGCGTGGCACGCGGCGACGAGCATGGCACGCATGGTGGACACGACTCTCTACGCGGCGTTCCTCGTCGCCGCCTTCGCGCTGTGCGTCACTCCGGGGCCCGACATGATGTTCATCGTGGCGATGGGCGGGCGGGGCGGGCCCGCGGCGGGCGTCATGGCGGCGTTCGGCGTGGCCTGCGCGATGCTGGTGCACGCGGTCGCGGCGGCGCTCGGCCTGTCGGCGCTGTTCACGACGCTGCCGACGCTGTACCACGTGCTGCGCTGGGCGGGCGCGGCCTACCTGCTGTACCTGGCGGTGAAGGCGTTCCGGGACCGGTCGGTGCCGGACGAGGACGCGGCGCCGAGGGGGGCGGGGATGCGGCGGGCCTTCTGGCAGGGCGCGATCACCAATCTGCTCAACCCCAAGGTGATCCTCTTCAACGTGGCGTTCCTGCCGCAGTTCGTCGACCCCGGCCTCGGACACGTCCCCGGTCAGCTGTTGCTGCTCGGCGGCACGCTGGTGGTGATGGGCTTCCTGTGGGACGGCTGCGTGGGGCTGCTGTCCGGTCGGCTGGCGGGCCTGCTCAGGCGCAGCGCCCGGGTGAACCGCTGGCTGAACATCGCTTCCGGGACGGTGTTCACGGGGCTGGCGGTGCGGTTGGCGGTGGCCTCGCCGAAGTAGTCGCCGCCGGCCCTTCCGGACACGACCGGGTACTGTCAACCATCGGTTGACAGTGCCCGGGGCGCAACCTACGGTTGACACATGACGACGAACCCGAGCAGCATCACGTCATCCGTACGTCTCGACGACCTCATCAACGCGATCAAGAAGGCGCACGCGGAGCCGCTCGAACAGCTCCAGGACGCCGTCATCGCCGGCGAGCACCTCGGTGAGGTGGCGGACCACCTGATCGGCCACTTCGTGGACCAGGCCCGGCGTTCGGGCGCGTCCTGGACGGACATCGGCAGGCGCATGGGCGTCACCCGGCAGGCGGCGCAGAAGCGCTTCGTGCCCAAGGAGTCGGCCGACCTCGACGCGAGCCAGGGCTTCAGCCGCTACACGCCCCGCGCGCGCAACGCGGTGATGGCCGCGCACAACGAGGCCGTGGCCGCGGGTGCCGCCGAGGGCCTGCCCGAGCACCTGCTCCTCGGCGTGCTCACCGAGCGCGAGGGCCTGGCCGCCAAGGCGATCGCCCGGCAGGGCGTCCCCCTCGACGCGGTCCGCGAGGCGGCCCTGGCGGCGCTCCCGCCGGCCGCCGACGAGGCCCCGGAGCTGGTGCCCTACGGGCCGGCGGCCAAGAAGGTCCTGGAACTCACCTTCCGCGAGGCCCTGCGCCTCGGCCACCACTACATCGGCACCGAGCACATCCTGCTCGCCCTGCTGGAGCACGAGCACGGAGAGGGCGTGCTGAGCGGTCTCGGCATCGGCAAGGAGGCGGTCGAGCGGTACGTCACCGAGACGGTGGACCGGTTCCTGAAGACGGCCGAGGAGTCGGGGCGGGGGGCTGCCGGGGCAGAGGGCAGCTGAGGCCGCCGCTTCCACGGCAAGGGCGCCCGGGCAGGGGCAACCGCGCCGCGCCCCCGTCCACGGGCCGATGTCGGACCCTCCTGTCACACTCGCGGCATGGCCGACCGGTGGGCGCTCGCCACGGCCGAGGACGGTGGCGTGGACGTCGCCCCCCTCGGCCCCGACGGGCTGCCCGCCGGACCGGTGCGGCGCGAGCCCGACCTCGCCGAGGCCGTCCGCGCCCGCCCGGACGTCACCCGGTGGGTCTGGCGCTCCACCGCGGAGATCTACCCGCGCCTGCTCGCCGCGGGGGTGCGGGTGGAGCGGTGCTACGACATCGAGGCCGCCGAGACCCTCCTCCTCGGCCACGAAGGGCGGTACGGGCAGCCGCACTCGGCCGCCGCGGCCCTCGCCCGCCTGCGCGGCGGCCCGGTACCACCCGACCCGCCCCAGCGCTCCGCCGCACCGGCCGCCCAGTCCCCGCTGTTCGAACCGCAGGGCGTGCACGTGCCCCTGGACGACCTCCTCGCCGTCTACACCGAGCAGCAGCGCCGCCACGACCGGTCCGCGCACCCCGACCGGCTGCGCCTGCTGACGGCGGCCGAGTCGGCGGGGATGCTGGTCGCCGCCGAGATGAACCGCGCCGGACTGCCCTGGCGGGCCGACGTGCACCGCGAGGTGCTCCACGACCTGCTCGGCGAGCGGTACGCGGGCGGAGGCGAGCCGCGCCGCCTGGCCGAGCTGGCGGAGGAGGTGTCCGCCGCGTTCGGGCACCGGGTGCGGCCCGATCTGCCCGCTGACGTCGTCAGGGCGTTCGCCCGAGCCGGGATCAAGGTCACGTCCACCCGCCGCTGGGAGCTGGAATCGGTCGACCACCCGGCCGTGAAGCCCCTGCTCGCCTACAAGAAGCTGTACCGGATCTGGGTGGCCCACGGCTGGTCCTGGCTGCAGGACTGGGTGCGCGACGGCCGCTTCCGCCCCGAGTTCCTCGCCGGCGGCACCGTCACCGGGCGGTGGGTGACCAACGGCGGGGGCGCGCTGCAGATCCCCAAGGTGATCCGGCGGGCCGCCGTGGCCGACCCGGGCTGGTGCCTCGTCGTCGCCGACGCCGACCAGATGGAGCCGCGCGTCCTCGCCGCGATCTCCCGCGACCCCGGGCTGATGGAGGTGGCCGGCCGGGAGACCGACCTCTACCAGGCGGTGTCCGACCGGGCCTTCTCCGGGGACCGCGCCCAGGCCAAGCTCGCCGTGCTCGGCGCGGTGTACGGCCAGACCTCCGGCGACGGCCTGAAGAACCTCGCGGCGCTCAGGCGCCGCTTCCCGAGGGCGGTGGCGTACGTCGACGACGCGGCCCGCGCGGGCGAGGAGGGCCGGCTGGTGCGGACCTGGCTGGGGCGCACCTGCCCGCCGGCGGCCGGGACGACCGGCGACGACCCGGCCGAGGAGGCGGGCATGCCCCAGGACGCCCCCGGCCCCGAGGGGTGGGTGCCGGGCCACGCCTCCACCGACGCCCGCGCGCGGGGCCGCTTCGCCCGCAACTTCGTCGTCCAGGGCAGCGCCGCCGACTGGGCCCTGCTGATGCTCGCCGCCCTGCGGCAGGCCTGCGCGGACCTGGCGGCCGAGCTGGTCTTCTTCCAGCACGACGAGGTGATCGTGCACTGTCCGCGGGAGGAGGCCGACGCCGTCGTCACGGCGATCCGGGAGGCGGCCGACCTGGCGGGCAGGCTCACCTTCGGCCGGACGCCGGTACGGTTCCCGTTCACGACGGCGGTGGTGGAGTGTTACGCGGACGCGAAGTGAGCGCGTCCGGCGGTGCGCCGACTCCGGCGGTGCTCCGACCTCGCCCCGGACCGCGACAAGGAGGCCCCGGTCTCCGTTGTCACTCGCGGATGTCGGTGGAGCAGCCTCCGGCGTGGACCACCGGTCACTACCGTGCCCTTGCCGCGGCTGTGCCGTAGGGGCGGTCACCTGGTTTCACGTGATGTGCCGCGAGGGACGAGCACGAGACAGACGCCGGTGGGAAGATGAAACCCGGCGATTCGTCTGAGGGGGCGTCACATGAATCGGACCGCACGATGGCTCCTGTTGGCCGTCGGTTCGCTGGTGGTGTTCGGGCTGTGCGTGTGGCTGGGGGATGCGTTGCTTCCCTGGGACCGGCCGGAGCGGATCGGCGCGGGAGCGGGCGCCGGGGCGGTGCTCGCCGCGGTACTGGTGGCGTGGGGATCGTCCGCGATCGGCTCCACCCCCCCGTCCCCGCCCCGAGGGGGGAGCAGGAACACGGCGTCGGGCGAGCGGTCGGTGGCCACGGGGGACAACTCGGGGATCATCGTGACCGGGGACAACGGCGACATCCAGCGGTGAACGCCGATCCCACCCCCTCATCCGCCTCCGGCACCCGGACCGCGTCCGCAAGCAGCAATCCGGGGGTGATAGCCACCGGGAACGACGCCCGGATCGAACAGCGCACCCTTGTGCTGCCGCCGGGCGCCATGGGGCCGGCGCTCGACGGCGCAGCCATCGAGAAGTTGAACAACCTGCCCGCCTACGACAGTCCGGTGTTCGAGGGCCGGGACGAGGAGCTGCGGGCCCTGGCCGCCGTCCCCTCGACGGGCACGGGAGTGGTGGCGCAGAGCGTGCGCGGTCTGGGCGGGGTGGGCAAGTCCACGCTGGTGCTCCACCACGCGCGGGCGTTCCTCGCCGCCGGCGGCGGTCCGGTGTGGTGGATCGACGCGGAGACCGAGGCGGGCATCGTGGCAGGGCTGGCGGGCCTGGCCACCGCCCTCAACCCGGTACACGCGGCCCTGCCGCTGGAGGAAGCCGCGGAATGGGCCCTGCTGTGGCTGCAGGGTCGGTCGGGCTGGCTGGTGGTACTGGACAACGCGGAGGACCCCGCCGACCTGGCCCCCTACCTCGGCCGGCTGACCACCGGCCAAGTGGTGATCACCACCAGACGCGACCTGCCCTGGCAGAACTTCGGCGCCCCCCTGTGCCTGGACACCCTTACTCCGGACGCCGCCATGGCGGTTCTGGAGGGCATCACCGGCCGCACCCGAGCCGACGACACCGCGTTCGGAGAACTGGCCGAGGAACTGGGTCACCTGCCTCTCGCCCTGCAGCAGGCCGGCGCCTACCTGGCACAGACCCGCACCTCTGCCGGCGACTACCTGACCGAACTCCGTCAGGACCCGGCCGACATCCTCGCCACCACACCCCCCGGCGACGCCCAGCAGCGCACGGTGTCGCAGGTGTGGAGCGTCACCCTCAAAGCCGTGGAAGTGGCCGACCCGCACGCGGTGCATCTGCTGCGCATCCTGGCCCACATGGCCCCGGACCCCCTGCTGCGCAGCGTCCTGGACACCGCCCTGCCCACCCGCAGGGCCGTCGACCACGCCCTGGGCGTACTCGCCGCCTACAGCATGATCACGCTGACGGACTCGACCGTCACCACCCACCGCCTCGTCCAAAGCGTCGTCCGCATCACCACACCGCCACCCCCCGCAGCACCCACCCGCCGCCGACGCCTCGTCCACCGACTGCTTGGACGTCCTCTCGCCGCACCCCCTTCCGCACCGCTGACCACCGCCCTGTCCCTCCTACTGGACGCCGTGCCGCCGGGCAATCCCGCAGAGGTGACAGGGTGGCCCATCTGGCACAGCCTCCTGCCCCACTTCCAGGCAGTGACGGCCCATCACCCCGACGACAGCAAAGACTTCGGGCTGGCCACAGCCCTGGGGGAAACCTCCGTCTACCTCCGCAGCCGCGGCCAGGCACCCTTGACACTGCCGCTGGAAGAGCGGGCACTGACCATCACCGAAGCGGCACTGGGACCAGACCACCCCACCACCGCCCTACGATTGGGCAACCTCGCCGCGACGCTCTCCGACCTGGGCCGGCACGG
>NZ_BDJC01000026.1 GCF_002005565.1 Streptomyces sp. JHA26
CACGGCCCCCGGGCCCGAGGCGGCGGCACCCGCCCCCGGCGAGCGGCCCGCCCCGACGCCGACGGCCCTGACCGCGCTGGCCGAACGGCACGGCGCCGCACTGGGCCTCGGCCGGCTCGGCCGCTGGACGGAGGCGGCGAGGCTGCACCGGGCCGTGGCCGGCGAACGCGAGCGCCTGCTGGGCCCCGACCACCCCGACACCCTCGCCAGCCGCTACGAGATCGCCTTCACCCTCAGCCGCACCGGCCGCGCCGCCGACGCGCTGCGCGCGTACAAACGCGTGGCCGAGGCCCGGATCCGGGTGCTGGGCGCCGACCACGCCGACACGCTCGCCGCGCGCCAGGAGATGGCGTACGTCCTGGGCAGGCTGGGCCGGTACGCCGACGCCCACCAGGTCTACACGGCCGTGCTCGCCGCCCGGGAGCGCACCATGGGCGCCGATCACCCCGACACCCTGCGCTGCCGCCACAACCTCGCCTTCAACCTCGGCCGGCTCGGCCGACCCGAGGACGCCCACCGCATGGCCCGCGAGGTCGCCGAGGCCCGCGCCCGGGTCCTCGGACCCGAACATCCCGACACCCTGGTCACCCGCTACGAGGTGGCCTACGCGCTCGGCCGGCTCGGCCGCTGGCGGGAAGCCCTGGAGACCTACCGCGAGGTCGTCGACGCGCGCACCCGGGCCCTCGGCCCGGACCACCCCGACACCCTCGCCGCCCGCTACGAGTCGGGCATCTGCCTGGGCCGCCTCGGACGCAGCGCCGAGGCGCTGGCGCTGTACGCCGCGCTGATCGGCGACCGCACCCGCGTCCAGGGCCCCGAGCACCCCGAGACCCTGCGCGCCCGGCACGGCCTCGGGGTCAACCTCGGACGCCTCGGCCGCTGGGAGGAGGCGCTCACGACGGCGCGCGAGGTCCGGGCGATCCGCGAGCGCGTCCTCGGGCCCGACCACCCCGACACCCTGGTCAGCCGCCGGGAGGTCGCCGTGGGCCTCGGCTGGCTGGGCCGCTGGTCCGCCGCCCTGGCCGAGTACCGCGAGGTCGCGGCCGCCCGTGAACGCGTCCTCGGGCCCGACCACCCCGACACCCTCGCCAGCCGCGACGACGAGGCGCACTGCCTGGAGCAGCTGGGCCGGGTGCCGGAGGCGGTGGAACTCCACCGCAGGGCGGCGGTCCTCCGGCGCGCCGGATCCGGCTGAGCCGCCCGCCGCCCGCCGTGAGCGCGCGGACACCGCCCGCCCGTGAGCGCGCGGACGCCGGCCGCCCCGGTCCACCCCTGGCACCCCGGGATCACCTCGTGCTACCAAGAGCCATGACCCCACCCCGCGCATCCCGCACCTACGACGCCGTCATCGTCGGCGGCGGCCACAACGGGCTGGTCGCCGCCGCCTACCTGGCCCGCGCCGGGCGCTCCGTGCTGGTGCTGGAGAGGCTCGGCCACACCGGGGGCGCGGCCGTGTCCACCCGGCCGTTCGCCGGCCTCGACGCACGGCTGTCCCGGTACTCGTACCTGGTCAGCCTGCTGCCCCGGAAGATCGTGCGGGACCTCGGCCTCGGCTTCCGGGTACGCGGCCGCACCGTCTCCTCGTACACGCCGGTCCACCGGGACGGCCGGCCCACCGGGCTGCTCGTCGGCGGGGGCGAGCGGCGCACCCGGGAGTCGTTCGCCGCGCTCACCGGCTCGGAGCGGGAGTACGAGTCCTGGCAGAGGTTCTACGGCATGACCGGCCAGGTCGCCCAGCGGGTCTTCCCGACCCTCACCGAGCCGCTGCCCACCCGGGAGGAGCTGCGCCGCCGGGTCGACGACGAGGACGCCTGGCGGGCGCTGTTCGAGGAGCCGATCGGCGTCGCGATCGAGGCGCACTTCGCGGACGACCTGGTGCGGGGCGTGGCCCTCACCGACGCGCTGATCGGCACCTTCGCCGACGCCCACGACCCCGCCCTGAGCCAGAACCGCTGCTTCCTGTACCACGTGATCGGCGGCGGCACCGGCGCCTGGGACGTGCCGGTCGGCGGCATGGGCGCCCTCACCGACGCGCTGGCCGACGCGGCCCGCGCCGCGGGTGCCGTGCTCGCCACCGGGCACGAGGCGGTGCGCGTCGACACGGATGGAAAGGCGGCCGAGGTCACCTACCGGTCGGCCGACGGCGAGGGCGTCGCCGCCGCGCGCCACGTCCTGGTGAACGCCTCCCCGCGGGAGCTGGCGGCCCTGACCGGCCAGGCGCCGCCCCCGCCCGCCGAGGGCGCCCAGCTCAAGGTGAACATGCTGCTCGAGCGCCTGCCGGCGCTGCGCGACCCCGCGGTCGACCCGCGCGAGGCCTTCGCGGGGACCTTCCACATCGCGGAGGGCTACGAGCAGCTGGCCACCGCGTACGCCCGGGCCGCGGCCGGTGACCTGCCCGCCGTCCCGCCTTCGGAGATCTACTGCCATTCGCTGACCGACCCCACGATCCTCGCCCCCGACCTCGCCGAGCGGGGCCTGCACACCCTCACCCTCTTCGGTCTCCACGCCCCTGCCCGGCTCTTCGCCCGGGACAACGACGCCGTCCGCGAGGAACTGCTGAGGTCGACCCTCGCCCAGCTCGACGCCCACCTGGCCGAACCCCTCGCGGACTGCCTGGCGACCGACGCCGAGGGACGGCCCTGCATCGAGGCGAGATCACCGCTGGACCTGGACCGCGACCTCAGGCTGCCCGGCGGCCACATCTTCCACCGCGAGCTGTCCTGGCCCCACGCGGCCGAGGGCACCGGCCGCTGGGGAGTGGAGACGGACCAGGACAACGTCCTGCTGTGCGGGGCGGGGGCGGTGCGCGGAGGCGGGGTCAGCGGGGTGCCGGGACACAACGCCGCGATGGCCGTGCTGGAGCGGACCGGGGGGTGACCGGCGCATGCGCGGGTCCGGGCCGGGTACCACGACATGACGGAAATACCGTGCGCATCACCAGCACGACAAGGAGTCTGCCATGGCGGACCTCAGCCCCATCGACCTGCAGAAGGCCCTCAGCGGCATCGACTACCCGGCGGACAAGAAGGCGCTCGTCGACTGCGCCCGCAGGAACGGGGCGGACGACAAGGTCGTCAGCCGTCTCGACGGCCTGAAGGAGAACAGCTTCGACGGACCGAACGAGGTGCAGAAGGCCGTGTTCAACGGGTAGCGGCCCCTCGTGGCCTGCCCTAGTCGGCCGACGGCGTCCATCCCGCCGCCTCGATCCGCGCCGCGTCCGCCGGGCGCGCGTCGTCGAACAGGACGCCGCCGGCCGCCTGGACGCGCAGCCCGTCGACGTACGCCCCGCGGCCCACGTACAGCCGGTCGGTCGTGTACCGCCAGCGCAGGACCAGCCCGCGGGCGGCCGGGAGGTCCGCCGCCAGGCGGTGCCACACGCGCCCCGACCAGCCGCCGACCGAGCCCGCCGGACGCGTCCGGGGCTCCTCGCCGCGGCGCGTGGTCGTGAAGGGGACGGGCCGCCACGTGGCGCCGCCGTCCGTGGTGGCCTCCAGGGCGAGCACGTCCGCCCCGGGCTCGGTGTCCCACCACAGGGCGCAGTGCAGCCGCGCCTCCCCGGCGGACGTGTCCAGCGCGGGCAGGGCGAGCGTCGCCGACGCGGAACTCGCCGTCCCCGAGAACCAGGCGGTGCGTCCGTGCGCCGGGCGGACGGGCACGGCGCGCGCCAGGTTCGTGCCGGCCGCCACCCGGGGAGCCGACCCTGAGCGCCAACTGCGCACCGGGTGGACCGAGTTGCCCAGCACGACGAGGAACGAGTCGGTCGTCGGGTCGAGCACCAGGGAGGTGCCTGTGAAGCCGGTGTGCCCGGCGGTGCGCGGCGTGGCCATCGCGCCCATGTACCAGTGCTGGTAGAGCTCGAAGCCCAGGCCGTGCTCGTCGCCGGGGAAGGCGGTGTTGAAGTCGGTGAACATCAGCTCCACCGACTCCTGCCGCAGGATGCGCGCCCGCCCGTAGGACCCGCCGTTGAGCAGCGTGCGGCCCAGCACCGCCAGGTCCCACGCGCAGGAGAACACCCCCGCGTGGCCGGCGACCCCGCCGAGACTGAAGGCGTTCTCGTCGTGCACCTCGCCCCACACCAGCCCCCGGTCGAGGCCGGACCAGGGGCGGCGGGCGTCCTCCGTGGCCGCGATCTTCGGCCGCCAGGAGGCGGGCGGGTTGTAGCGGGTGCGGCGCAGGCCGAGCGGGGCGGTGATCTCCTCGCGCAGCAGGACGTCCAGGGTGCGGCCCGTGACCTTCTCCAGCACCAGCTGGAGCGAGATCATGTTCAGGTCCGAGTAGAGGTACGCGGTGCCGGGCGGGCTGACCGGAGCCTCGTCGTGGACGAGCCGGATCTTCTCCTCGTACGTCGGCGCGTTGTACAGCGGGATCCAGGCCCGGAACCCGGAGGTGTGGGTGAGCAGCTGACGGATCGTCACTTCCTGCTTGCCCGCGCGTCCGAACTCCGGCAGGTACGAGGCGACCGGCGCCCGAAGGTCCAGCGCGCCCCGCTCCATCTGCTGCACGGCCAGGAGCGAGGTGAACAGCTTGGAGATCGACGCGAGGTCGAACACCGTGTCCTCGGCCATCGGGATCTGCTGCCCGGCCGGGAACTCGATCCCGGTGTCGGTCTTCTCGTCGTACGCCCGGTAGCGCACCGCCATGCCGATCGGCTCGTGCAGCGCCACCGTGCCGCCGCGCCCGGCGAGCAGCACGGCGCCCGCGTACCAGGGGTGCTCGGGAGAGGGGGCGAGGAACGCCTCGGCGTCGGTGACCAGTTGCCGCAGATGGCCGCGGAGCAGCCCGGCGCGCTCCGCCGAGCCGCGTTCGAGGGTGGGGCGGCGGGTCCTGTCCGCGACGGCCTCGGCGGGCCCGGCCGCGAGCGGGGCGATCGCCAGCGCCCCGCCCAGCGCCAGGGCGCCGGCGCCCAGTTGCCGCCGCGTGAATCCGCTCGTCCCCTGACCGGCCATCGAAGAGCCTCCCGCCACCGAAGCTGAAAGTATCTTTCCCGGATCGCCGTGCGGGGTGAAACTTTCCTGTCAGCGGCGGATCGTGTCAATGGGGCGTGCGAGACCCACGGGCCGCGGCCCGCCCGGCGGGTCACCGGACCGGCCGCGGGACGGTGCCGCTCGGCGCTCGCGCACCCGGACGACCCGCAGCGCGGGCGGCGCCGGAACGTCCCCGCTCGCAGAAGCGGGACGAGACCCCCGGCCGGACGATCGGTGCGTGAGCGTGTCAGTGGCATGACGGCATGAGCCGGGGCGTCACCCGCACACGTCTTGACCCGCCCCCCGTACCGGCCGAGGATCATGCCATGACGCCCGGACACCGCAGCACGGTCGACGGGGTGCTGCGGCGCAGCGCCCGACGCACCCCCGCGCGCGTCGCGGTGGAGTACCGCGACCGCTCCTGGACGTACGAGGAACTCGACACCGCGGTCTCCCGCGCGGCGAGCGTCCTGCGGGACCAGGGGCTCGCCCCCGGCGACCGGGTCGCCGCCTACGGGCACAACTCGGACGCCTACCTGATCGCCTTCCTCGCCTGCGCCCGCGCGGGCCTCGTGCACGTCCCGGTCAACCAGAACCTCACCGGCGACGACCTCGCCTACCTCGTGGGCCAGTCCGGCAGCGCCCTCGTCCTCACCGACCCGGACCTCGCCGGCCGCCTCCCCGACGGCGTACGCACCCTGCCACTGCGCGACGCCGACGGCTGTCTGCTCGACCGGCTGGCCACGGCACCCGCCCACGACGGTCCCGAGCCGGACGGCGAGGACCTGGTGCAGCTGCTCTACACCTCGGGCACCACCGCGCTGCCCAAGGGCGCGATGATGACGCACCGGGCCCTGGTGCACGAGTACCTCAGCGCCATCACCGCCCTGGACCTCGGCGCCGGCGACCGCCCCGCGCACGCGCTGCCCCTCTACCACTCGGCGCAGACGCACGTCTTCCTGCTGCCCTACCTCGCCGTCGGCGCGACCAACATCATCCTGGACGCACCGGACGGCGACCGCCTCTTCGACCTGATCGAGGCCGGCCGCGTGGACAGCCTGTTCGCACCGCCCACGGTCTGGATCGGCCTCGCGAACCGCGCCGACTTCGCCACCCGCGACCTCGACGGCCTCCGCAAGGCCTACTACGGCGCGTCGATCATGCCCGTGCCCGTCCTGGAGCGGCTGCGCGAACGCCTCCCGCACCTCGCCTTCTACAACTGCTTCGGCCAGAGCGAGATCGGCCCCCTCGCCACCGTCCTCGGCCCCGACGAGCACGAGGGCCGCATGGACTCCTGCGGCCGGCCCGTCCTGTTCGTCGACGCGCGCGTGGTCGACGAGGACGGCAAGGACGTGCCCGACGGCACCCCCGGCGAAGTCGTCTACCGTTCCCCGCAGTTGTGCGAGGGCTACTGGGACAGGCCCGAGGAGACCGAGGCGGCCTTCCGCGGCGGCTGGTTCCACTCCGGCGACCTCGCGGTCCGGGACGCCGACGGCTACCTCACCATCGTCGACCGGGTGAAGGACGTCATCAACTCCGGCGGCGTCCTGGTCGCCTCCCGCCAGGTCGAGGACGCCCTCTACACCCACGAGGCCGTCGCCGAGGCCGCCGTGGTCGGCCTGCCCGACGAACGCTGGATCGAGGCCGTCACGGCGGTCGTCGTCCGCCGCGGCGAGGTCACCGAGGACGAACTGATCGCCCACACCCGCGAGAAGCTGCCCGCCTTCAAGGCCCCCAAGCGCGTCCTGTTCGTGGACGCCCTGCCGCGCAACGCCAGCGGCAAGATCCTCAAGCGAGAACTCCGGGACCGCTTCGCCGGTTCCTAGGGCCCGGTACGACAACTCCGTTGCACCCGCCGCGGCCGACGGCCATGATCGGCGTCGTGCCGACCTTCACCGCGTACGACGGAACCGAACTCGCCTACCATGTCCGGGGCGACGGGGACCCGCTGATCGTCCTGCCGGGCGGGCCCATGCGCGCCTCCGCCTACCTGGGGGACCTCGGCGGCCTGACGGCCCACCGCCGGCTCGTCCTCCTCGACCTGCGCGGCACCGGCGACTCCGCGGTGCCCGACGACCCCGCGACGTACCGCTGCGACCGGCTCGTGGACGACGTGGAGGCCCTCCGCGTCCACCTCGGCCCGGAGAGCGTGGACGTCCTCGCCCACTCGGCGGGCGGCAGCCTCGCCCTGCTGTACGCCGCCCGCCACCCGGCACGCGTCCGGCGGCTCGTCCTGGTCACCGCCACACCGTGGGCGCTGGGCAGGCCGGCGACGGCCGAGGACCGGCTCGAGGCGGCGCTGCTGCGCAAGGACGAACCCTGGTTCGAAGAGGCGTACGAGCCCTTCCGGGCCTGGCTGGCGGGAACCCGCGACTTCGATCCCGTGTTCCTCCCCTTCTTCCACGGCCGCTGGGACGACACCGCCCGCGCCCACGTGTCCCGGGACGAGCAGCAGACCAACGAGGAGGCCGCCGAGGTCTACCTGTCCCCGGACGCCTTCGACCCGCCCGCCACCCGGGCGGCCCTCGCCCGTTGCGCCGCCCGGGTGCTCGTCCTCGCCGGCGAGGTCGACGGCGGCCCCCGCCCGGAACTCGCCCGCCGCTGCGCCGACGTCTTCCCGCACGCCGAGGTCGCGGTGCAGCCGGGCGCCGCGCACTACCCGTGGCTGGACGACCCGCAGTGGTTCGTCCGCAGGGTCGCCGCCTTCCTCGGGCACGCCTGAGACGGGGGAGGCCCGGGGTTCCCGAGGGTCGCCCGGGAACCCCGGCGCCGATCTTCCGAAAGGCGCGCCCCGCACGGCCTGTCGGCGGTCCCACCCGCTCGCTAGGCTGGCCCGCGGACGACGAGACCGGGAGGAGCACGGACGTGGCCGAGAGCACCACCCACCAGCGCCCGCTCATGGGCTGGGACAAGCCGGAGCTGGATCTCAGCAACGCGCAGTGGCAGTCCAGCAGCCGAGGACTGGGGGATGTCCAGATCGCCTTCGTCGAGGGGTTCATCGCCATGCGGAACAGCGGCAGCCCGGAGAGCCCCTCCCTGATCTTCACCCCCGCGGAGTGGGGCGCGTTCGTGTCGGGAGCGCGGGAAGGGGAGTTCGACCTCACCTGATCCCGGGCGCGGAGTGCGCCGGCCGGAGACCGTCCGGCCGATCCGGGGGTGTTCCACCCGATTTTCCGGACACGCGACCGTGAGCGCCCCGTCGCGGCCGACGCCTGAGCGAGGCTGACGCCACGAGGGGGAAGATCGTCCCTCCGGAGGTGAGGAACCCATGAGCACCCTGCCGGTCATCGCGGCGGTCGACGGTTCGCAGGACAGCCTGCGCGCACTGGACTGGGCCGTCGACGCGGCCCGCGGGCGCGCGGCGCCGCTGCGGGTGGTGCACGTGCGGCAGCACGCCGCCCGGGCACGGGGCGGCGTACCGGTCCCCGGCCCACCGGACACCGGTGAGGACCCGGTGCTCGAGGAGGCCCGCGCCCGTCTGCGGGACCGGGCCGACACGCCGGAGACGGAGTACCTCGGCGTGGAGGGCGCACCGGCCGCCGTACTGCCGGAACTGGGCGCCGACGCCCAGCTGCTGGTGCTCGGCTCCCGCGGCCGCGGCGGATTCGCCAGCCTGCTGCTCGGCTCCAACGGTCTGGCCGCCGCCCGCGACGCCCGGTGCCCCGTCGTCGTGGTGCCCCGCCCCGGCCGTGAGGTGCACGGCGCGCCACCGGCCGAGCCCGGCCCGCGGGTGGTCGTCGGCCTGCACGTGGACAGCCCCGACGACGCGGTGCTGTCCTTCGCCTTCGCCGAGGCCGCGCGGCGCGGCGCCCGCCTCCAGGTCGTGGCCGCCCACCCGTGGCCGGTGCAGTCCTGGGCCGCCGCCGGCCAGGCGGTGCCCCTCGTGATCGACGAGGTCTCCGTCAAGAGCGAGACCCGCGTTCTGGCCGACGGCCTCCTCGCGCCCCACCGCGGACGTCACCACGACGTCCGCGCCGACGCGTACGTCGTGGCCGGTGACGCCGCGGGGCACCTCGTCGCGGCCTCCCGGGACGCCGAACTGGTCGTCGTCGGCCGCCACCGCCGGCGCCTGCTGGCCCCCGCCCGCATGATGGGCTCGGTCACCCACGCCGTCCTGCTGCACGCCGCGTCCCCGGTCGCGGTGGTGCCGCCCGCCCCGCCGCGGGAATGACCCCGCACGCCCCCCGGGGGAACCGGCCGCGGCCGGTCGCCGCCTCCCGCGACCCCGACGCCCGCCCGCACTCCGTTCAGGGGGCCCGGCCACGTACCATGGCGGCATGTCGTTCCTCCGCCGCCGCAGCGCCACGCCCGCCGGGCCCGACTTCGACGTACTGGCCATGGACCCCGGTGACTGGCCCGGGAACCTGGGCGCCGGGCTCCTCCCCGCGCCCGACGGCAGCTGCCAGGGTGTCTTCCTGCGCTACGACCTGTTCGGCGGACGCGGCCCCGCGATGATCATCGGCAATCTGCCGGAGGGCTCCCCGGCCCGCGACGTCCCCGAGGGGGAGATCCCCTTCGAGGTGGCCCAGCTGCTGCTGGCCCTGGAGAACGACGAGGAGATCACGGTCGTCGGCACCGAGGACGTGCCGGTCATGCAGGGCGACAACCTGCTGATCGTGCGCCGCCTCAAACTCTCCGAGAGCCGGATCTCCTGCGTGCAGTTCGACCGCAGCGACAACGTCCTGGTGACCATCGCCGCCTGGGACCGTCCCATCACCGACGACCTGTACGCCCTGCTGAAGCCGCTCCCGGCGGAGCTTTTCCAGCAGGGCTGAGCAGGCCGCTACCGCGCGGTCGTGAGCGTGACGTCCGCGGCACGCACGTACGCGACCCGGTGGCCGTACTGGATCTCGTAGTACCGGTCCCGGCCGGTCACCACCCGGTGGGACGCCTCGTCGAAGGTGACCGCGTAGTAGTACTCGCCCGGCACCTCGTCGCCCACCACGTACGCCTGCCCCTTCGGCAGCGTGTACCGCAGCGGTGACACCGCCTGCGCGGGCACACCCGCCGGGTAGGCGGCGCTCTCCGGGTACGCACGTCCGTACACCGGGACGCTCTCCAGACCGGCGCGCGGGGTGACCAGCCGGCCCGAGGCCGGTACCGCCGCCGGGTGCTTCTTCGGATCGTGGAACCAGGCCTTCTGGCCCAGGTACCAGATGGCCGTCCAGTCGCCCCACCGGTCGGCCACCGCGAACTGCTGGCCCGTGGAGACCCGCGATGACAGGTCGTTCACCCCGGTCGTCGGGGTGGTGCCGAGACCCACGTCCTCGACCAGGGGCGCGTTCACGTCGTGGTCGGTGTACAGCCGCACCTCGCTGGAACCGTGCGCAGGGCAGGGCGTGCCCGCGGCCGTGCAGCCGGTGTACTCCGGGCGGTTCGTGTCGTAGTCGGGGCGGATCGTCACCAGCTGCGCCTTCTTGCCGGCGGTCGGCTCGATCGGGCGGCCCAGCAGCTGGAAGTAGTGCCGCCAGTCCCAGTACGGGCCCGGGTCGGTGTGCATCCCGGGGACGGTCGAGGCGGTCGGGCCGGGCACGTTGTCGTGGCCCAGGATGTGCTGCCGGTCCAGCGGGATGTCGTACTTCCCGGCCAGGTACTTCACCAGCCGCGCCGACGACCGGTACATCGCCTCCGTGTACCAGGCGTCCGGGTCCGCGAGGAAGCCCTCGTGCTCCAGGCCGACGGAGTTCGCGTTGACGTACCAGTTGCCCGCGTGCCAGGCCACGTCCTTGGCCTTCACGTGCTGTGCGATGTGGCCGTCGGTGGAGCGCAGCGTGTAGTTCCAGGAGACGTAGGTCGGGTCCTGCACCATGTTCAGGACGCCGTTCCAGGTGCCCTCCGTGTCGTGCACGACGATGTACCGGATGCGCTGGGAGGCGGGACGGTTCCCCAGGTCGTGGTTGCCGTAGTCGCCGTCCCCGAACTCCTCGTACGGTGCCGGGATCCACTCGCAGGACACCGACGCCGGGCACTCGGTGCCGGCCGAGGCGGCGGCGCGCAGACCGGTGTGCGCCAGCTGCGCCGTGTCGGGGACCACGTCGGGGCGGGCGGCCAGCGTGATCCGCTGCCCGGCGTCCGTGGTCCGCCGCTCGCCGGCACGGATCACCCCGTACACGTCGTCGGCGTACGCCGCCGCCGTGGCGGAGTCGTCGGCGCCCGAGAAGCGGGCCACCGCCCCGTACCAGTCCGCCGGGTCCTCGCTGAGCGGCTCGCCCAGCTCCCGCTGTGCGGCGGCCAGCAGCGCGGCACCGCCCGACACGTTCGCGGCCGGGTCGGTGCGCAGCGCGTCCGGGCTCAGCCCGGTCAGCTCGGCCGCCCTGCGCAGCGTGGTCAGCCGGGCCGGCAGCCCGTTGGTCGCGGGGGGAGTCGCCTCGCGCGTGCGCCGCGGGGCGCGGGCGTCGTCGCCACGCGGATCCTCGGTGCCCCCACCGTGGTGCGAGGCCCCGGCCAGCGCGGTGCGGGCGTCGGTGAGGTGCATGGGGCCGTAACCGCCGGTCACGCTCGGGGCGCCGCCGTGCGCGTCCCAGCGGGACTGCAGATAGGAGACGCCGAGCAGGACGGACTGCGGCACGTGGTACTCGGCCGCCGCGGCGGCGAACGCCCGCTGGAGGCGGTCCGGGGCGGGCGGTGCGGCCGGCCCGGCGACGGACGGGGCCGCACCGAGCAGCGGCAGCAGCAGCGCCGCCGCGGCCAGGGCACCTGCCGTCGTACGGACGCGTCTGCCGCCGGGGGCGGGCTCGGGAACGGTGGCGGATCCTCGCAAAGCGGCCTCCTGTGACGGTCGGGCGTGGCGGGGTGTGCGGGGCCGGGCGTGGGGTCAGTGGTACCCGGCGGTCCGACGATCCGTCAATCATGCCGACATTGCGGCGATTTCCCACGTCAACAGGGCTCCGGCGAGTTTCGTGGCGGCGGCTCACCGGCCTGCGGGGCGTCAGTGGAGTACACCAATGGCCCTCGCCGAAAGACCCGGACACACCAAGTCCGCGGTGTCCCCTTCCCGGGCGGCACCGCGGATTCCCGTCCTCGTCAGCGCGTGCCGACCGCCGCGCGCACGGCCCGCCGGGCCAGCTGGCAGTCGTCGTGCAGCCGCCGCAGCAGCAGCCGCTGCTCCTCCCCGGAGGGCACGGCGCCCGTGGGGGCCGCCGTCGGGGTCACCGGAGCCGTCTCCTGCATCGACCGCTGCACGGCCGTCTCGTACGTACGGATCTCGCGGGTCAGCACGAGCATCAGGTTCACCAGGAAGGCGTCGCGCGCCGCGGGCCCCTGCGACTGGGCGAGCTGACTGATCTGACGGCGGGCCACCGGGGCGTCACCGAGCACCGACCACAGGGTCGCCAGGTCGTAGCCCGGCAGGTACCAGCCGGCGTGTTCCCAGTCCACCAGCACCGGACCGGCCGGTGACATCAGGATGTTGGACAGCAGCGCGTCGCCGTGGCAGAACTGGCCCATGCCCTGGCGCCCGGCGGTGTGGGCGATGCCGTGCAGCAGCTTCTGCAGGTCGCCCAGGTCCCGGTCGGTGAGCAGTCCGAGCTCGTGGTACCGGGAGATCCGTGCCGCGTAGTCCAGCGGGGCGTCGAAGGTCCCGGCCGGCGGCCGCCAGGTGTTGAGCCGGCAGAGCGCGCCGAGCGCCGCCCTGATGTCCGCCCGCGGCGGCACCTCCAGCGGGTGCCGCCGCAGTGCCGCGGGCCGTCCCGGCATCCGCTCGATCACCAGCGTGCCGTTGTCCGGATCCGCCGCGATCAGTCTCGGCACCCGCACCGGCGGGCGGTGCCGGACGAACGAGCGGTATGCCGCTATTTCGTGCCGGACCCGCTCGGCCCAGGCGGGGGAGTGGTCCAGTAAACACTTGGCGACGGCCGTGCTGCGTCCGGTCATACCGACCAGGAGGACGGACCGCCCGCTGCGGCGCAGCACCTGCACCGGGGCGAACTCCGGGCAGATCCGGTGCACGGAGGCGATCGCCGTGCGCAGCTGGGCGCCCTGGGCGCCGGACAGGTCGATTCTGCCGCTGAGCGGCTGCGTGCCGGCTCCCGCGCCGCGCCGCGCCCTGCCCGCCCCGAGCACCGGGGCCGCCGGACGCGCGGGGGCGAGGTAGGGGCCGCCGCCCGCCGCCGGGCGGGGGTGGAGCGATCGCTGCGGGGCGGACACGGAGGACGATGCTGCGTACATGGGCGAGACAGATCCCTTCGTGTGCCTGCTGTGCCTGCCTGGAGGCGGTGCCCGCCGCAGCGGGCGCGCCCTCCGAAAAGCCTTCGCGCTACCCGCCCGGCCGCCGGGGGCCACCCTGGGGAGTACCCCCCGCGGCGACCGGGTCGGGGTGGCGCATTCCTACCTGACACCCGCCCGCCCGTGGCACACCATCTGGCGCACCCTGGCGAACGGTGGCGAATAGTCGCCCGGCAACCCGCGCGGGGCTACTGTCAACTCAGCCGAGAACCTGGGGGCTTGACGTGAGCGGAGAACCCAACACCCGTCTTTCGGACCTGTTCGGCCTGGCCGGCTGGTCCAAGGGCGAACTCGCGAGGCTGGTCAACCGGCAGGCGGCGGCCATGGGCCACCCCCAGCTGGCGACCGACACCTCGCGGGTACGGCGGTGGATCGACATGGGAGAGATCCCGCGCGATCCGGTGCCACGGGTGCTGGCGGCTCTGTTCACCGAGCGTCTCGGCCGTGTCGTGACCATCGAGGACCTCGGTCTGGTCCGGCACGGGCGCGCGGGGAAACGGCAGGGCGGCGGGAGCGAGGAACATCCCGACGGAGTGCCGTGGGCGCCCGAGCGGACAGCGGCGGTCCTCACCGAATTCACGGGAATGGACCTCATGCTCAACCGACGCGGCTTGGTGGGCGCGGGCGCCGCGCTCGCCGCGGGATCCGCACTCAGCAGCGCCATGCACGACTGGCTGCACACCGACCCTGCCCTGACTGCCGACGCACCCCACGTCACCGATCCCCTGCGCGCCGACCCCGCCGGGTACGACCGCTACGAGGCCGCCCCCATCGGGTCGGAGGAGGTCGAGGAACTGGAGCGTTCGGTCGAGGTGTTCCGCGCCTGGGACGCCGCCCGTGGCGGCGGACTCCAGCGCAAGGCGGTCGTGGGCCAGCTCAACGAGGTGGGCGGCATCCTCGCCTACCACCATCCGCCCCACCTGCAACGGCGCCTGTGGGGCGTGGCGGCCAACCTCGCCGTCCTCGCGGGCTGGATGTCGCACGACGTCGGCCTGGAGCCCACGGCCCAGAAGTACTTCGTCATCGCCGCGCACGCCGCGAGGGAGGGCGGCGACCGGCCCCGGGCCGGCGAGGCACTGTCCCGGGCCGCCCGTCAGATGGTGCACCTGGGCCGGCCCGACGACGCGCTGGACCTGATGAAGCTCGCCCAGTCCGGCTCCGGCGAGCAGGTGCTGCCCCGGACCAGGGCGATGTTCCACACGATCGAGGCCTGGGCGCAGGCGTCCATGGGCAAGGGCCAGGCGATGCGCCGGACCCTCGGCCGGGCGGAGGACCTGTTCGTCTCCGACAGGAGCGACGTGCCGCCGCCGAGTTGGATGCAGTTGTTCAACGAGGCCGACCTGTACGGCATGCAGGCGCTGGCCTACCGCACGCTCGCGGAGTTCGAGCCGGGCGCCGCCACGCACGCCCGGCACTACGCGGACAAGGCGCTGGCGCTGCGGGTCGACGCACAGGAACGGTCGAAGATCTTCGACCACCTCTCCATGGCGTCCGCCTGCTTCATCGCCGACGATCCGGAGCAGGCGGCCGGGTACGCGCGCCTGGCACTGGTGTCGATGGGGTCCAACTCCTCGCGCCGCACCTGGGACCGGCTGCGCCAGATGTACCGGCTCACCGCCCAGTACGCCGGCTATCCGAAGATCCGGGAACTGCGGGAGGAGATCGAACAGGCCCTGCCCAAGGGCAAGGCGTCCAAGGGCGGGGGAAGGGGTGGCGACATCGCCCGGGCGTAGCGGGCGGCGCGTGCGCTACGCCGTCACCCGGGCGACCAGCACACAGGCGCCGTCAGGCCGGCCGGCCGGGCCGGGCCCACCGAGCGCCTCCGTCGCGAGCCGTACGCCGTCCCGCGCCGAGCGCGCCCCGGTCAGCCGGGGGGCCAGGGCGAGGAGGCGGTGCAGGGCCGTCGGCGCGAGTCCGCCGGTGTGCAGGAGCAGCAGGTCGCCGGCCTCGAGCCGCGTCTCGGCGCCCTCGTCCAGCTCACGCCCCGTCCCGTCGCGGAACAGCAGCGGGGCGGGGCCCCGGGCGTGCGCCCAGGTGAGGGTGCGGGTGCCGGGGCGGTAGCCGCAGTACACGGCGGCGTGCACGGGCGGCAGGGTGGTGGACTCCAGTAACCCGGTGAGCCGGTCCGGCAGTTCGCCGATCCGCGTACCCCCGGTCGCCAGGCCGCGCAGGGCGCCGATCACCAGGGCCGGCGCCGACGCCACGTCGGTGTCCGTGCCCGCGAGGGCGCCCACGCTGAGCAGCGTCTCGTCGCCGGCCAGGGGGCACGCGTCGTACCAGCCGCCGCCGCGGGGCGCGCCGACGGGCGCCGCCGGACACCCGGCGGCCAGGTCGAGGCCGGGCCGTCCCCGGTCCGGGAACCGCAGGAGGGCGTGCCAGGGCGGCGGCACGGCCTCCTGCGGTTCCACCACGGCCCGTCGCCCACCGTCCGCGTCCCGCGGGTGGCGGTGGAGCGAGTCACGGGTCTCGCTCACCACCCGCTGGCTGCGGCGCAGTTCGCCGACGTCCCGCAGCACCGCCCACATCGAGGCGGTGCTGCCGTCGGCGTCGAGCACGGGCTCGCCCATCATGTGCACGGTCCGTACGGTGCCGTCGGGGTGCACGACGCGGAACTCCCCGTCGACGGGCCGGGCGTCGACGAGACAGTCCGTGACCATCGCGGTGAGCTTCGGCCGGTCCTCGGCGAGCACCAGGGACGGCAGTTCGTCGAGGCTGAGCGGGGCGGTGGCCGGGTCGAGGCCGAGGATCCGGAAGAGCTCACCGGACCAGTCGGCCTCGTCGGTCAGCAGGTTCCACTCGGCGCTGCCGACCCGGCTGAGCAGCGATCCGGTCCGCGGCGCGGGGTCCGGGCCGTCCCGCAGTTGCGCCAAGTGCTCGTCGACGTCCGTGAGCTGGTGGAGGGCCAGGTCGCACAGGGCGCGCTGCCAGCGTCCCCGCGGATCCGCCGCGTCGTGCCGGGTGCCCCGCCGTACGGCGTCCACGTCGCCCCGCAGCCGCCGCGTCTGCGAGATCAGTGCCTCGACCGGGCCGCCGCCCGGTGGCTGGGCGGCTGGACGGTCCGCGGAGAGGGGGGACGACATGACGCGCTCCGATGTGCAGACGGTACGACCGAGGCGGATCCGGGGGGTGGCGGAAGGACCGCTACGACTGTCGCACAGCCCGCGGCGCCCTGTAAGAGGTTTGGCAACACCCGATACGGTGGTGCTCCTGGCATATGCCAGGGTCTTCCCGAAGTGGCGTCCGCACACGGTCGGCGTACGTCCGTGGCGCTCCAAGTCGTAGTGTTCCTACGCCACTTGGGGTCCACCGGCCCCCGGGGGCGTCGTCGCTCAGGTGTTCGTCGTACCCCTGTTCCCGTCCGGGGTGTGCAGTGCCGGGCGAGGCGCCGTCACGATCGCGGTGCGCGCCCCTGTCTCCAGGGCCCGGACGCCGGCTTCGGCGACCACGGAGGCGGCGTACCCGTCCCAGGTGCTCGCCCCGGTGACCCGCCCCTGCCGGGTGGCGTCCACCCACTCCTGCACCTCGCGGTCGTAGGCGTCCGCGAACCGCACGAGGTAGTCCTGCGGCACCTCCTCCCGGGCGCCGCCCGCCGCCGTCACCACCATGGTGTGCGCCTCCCCGATGCGGGCACTGCCCGCCTCGCAGACGGCCTCGCAACGGACCTCGTAGCCGAAACCGCAGTTGACGAAGACCTCCACGTCCACCAGTGCGCCCCGCTCGGTCTCGAAGAGCACGAACTGCGGATCGAGCAGCCCCTCGGGCGCGCCCGAGGACGGCCGGGGCCGCAGGACGGTCACCGCGGTCAGCTCCTCGCCCAGCAGCCAGCGGGCGGCGTCGATCTCGTGCGAGACGGAGCTGTTGACCAGCATCGCGGAGGTGAAGTGCGGCGGGGAGGACACGTTGCGGTGCACGCAGTGCAGCATCAGCGGCCGGCCCAGCCGCCCGCCGTCCAGCAGGGACTTCAACCGCCGGTACTCGGCGTCGTACCGCCGCATGAAGCCGATCTGCGCCAGCCTGCGGCCGAGCCGCGCCTCCGCCTCCACCACGCGCAGCGCGCCCGCCGGATCCGGCACCATCGGCTTCTCGCACAGCACCGGCAGGCCGCGGGCGAAGGCGGCCAGCAGCGCCTCCTCGTGCGCCTCGCCCGGCGAGGCGATCAGGACGGCCTCGACGCCGGGCGCGTCGAGCGCGGCCTCGGCGTCCGTGCGCACGACCACCCCGTCGATCCCGGCCACGGCCTCACGCGCCCGTTCGGCGTCGGGGTCCGCGACGGCGGCGACCCTGGCGCCGCTCACCACCCTGTCGAGGCGCCGTATGTGATCGGCGCCCATGTGCCCCGCGCCCAGGACCGCCACACCCAGAAGACCGCTCACGCTCCGCCCGCCCCTTCCCTGTCCGCCGCGCACCCGCGAGGGCGGATGCGTGTACGACGAACAGGGTTTCACGGTCGTCAAGGCCCCGCGGGGCGCGGCGACGGCGTCAGTACCGCAGCACCCCCGCGATGCCGTCCACGTCGTTCAGCGCACCGTCCGGCACGAACCGGACGTCGGCGCCCGTCTCCAGGCACTGCTCGACGATCTCGTCCACGATGTCCTCGCGGGCGTCGAGATCGCCGCTGTCGGCGGGCATCAGGTGGTCGCCGTCGTTCCGCATCGTCACCCGGAAGTTCTCCTCGACGGCGAGCAGCCGGACCCGCCCGGTGTGCGCGCTCTCCCACAGCTCGTCGACGCCCGCCGCGAAGTCCTTGCGCCCGCGGGCCGCCTCCAGCTCCCTGGCCACGGCTTCGACGGCGCCGCGCGCCTCGTCGTCGAGCACCGGCCGCACCGCCTGCCGCACGGCCTCGGCGGTGCCGTGGGCGAGGCCGCCGTGCGGGACGAGCACCGCGTTCGCCGTGATCGTTCCGGCCTCCTGGAACAGCGACAGCGCGGCCTCGGGTCCGGTGACGTACAGCGGCCGGGGACGGGCGCGCAGCACCTTGTCCATCGCGGCGGAGGCCTCGCGCAGGAACCGGCGGACGCCCTCGTCGCGGAAGGTGCTCGGCGCGTCGCCGATCTGCTCCTGGCGTTCGGGGTCGAATTCCTCCGGCGCCCGGTCCATCGGGAAGCCGCCGGCGCGCTCCTCGACGACCCGGTCCCCGCCGCCGTTCCACAGCGTGACGCGGTCCGCGGCGACCGACAGCACCCAGAACGGCCGCTCGGCGGCCTGCGCGGCGACGAGGTTGCGGGTCAGGAAGGTGTCCGAGAGCACGACGCGCTCGGGCACGGGACGGGCCAGCGTCCAGACCTGGTGCTCGCCGGGGGCGGCGAAGATCGCCAGACCGTCCTCGGCGTGCGTGAGATCGACTTCGGCGAGGGCCCGGTCCAGTTCCCGCACGACGTCGAGGCGCCGTTCCCGGGTGACGGCCGGATCGTCCTCCAGCTGTTTCCTGGCCTCGGCGATCGCGTTGCGCAGCCGGACCGCGTCCTGGGCGTTGTCCGGTTCGCGGCGGTGCGTCGGCGTCAGCACGGACACCGCCGGGTACGGGCGGGGCCGGCGCAGCTCGGCAAGGGCGGCGGGACTCAGATCGTGCTCCATGCCAGCACCATAGAGCGATCGGGCGTATCGGGCATTCGGGGCAGTCCGTGTACACCGGGGGGCCTCGTCGGTGCCCCGTGGCGACGGCTCAGTGCTCCTCGTCCTCGGGGCCGCAGGAACTGCCGTCGGGCGGCAGGGAGCCGTACAGCAGGAAGTCGTCGATCTTGCGGTGGACGCAGTCGGAGGACGCGTAACCGGTGTGGCCCTCTCCCCTGTTGTCGAGCACCACCGCCGAGGGGCCGAGCCGCTCGGCCGTCTCCACGGTCCAGCGGTACGGCGTCGCCGGATCACCGCGGGTGCCGACCAGCAGCATCTTCGCGGTGTCGACGTCCTTCACGTCCTCGCGTATGTAGTCGGTGCCCTTCGGGCGGCCGTAGCACATCAACACCTGGGTGAGCCGGTAGCGCCCGAAGACCGGCGAGGCCTCCTCGTACCGCTCGCGCAGCCGTCCCAGGGACCGGACGACCTGCTCGGCGGTGGGGCGGTCGGGGTCGTCCGCGCAGTTGACGGCCATCAGGGCCGCCGGCAGGTTGTCCATGGGGATGTCCTCCTCGTCGGTGAGGCCGCCGCCGTCCGCACGGCTCTCCCCGCGGACGGGGAAGGTGACGCCGCCGGACGCGAAGTGCTCCAGACCGCGGGTGTCGCCGTCCTCCACCAGCTGCGCGAGGGCGCGCTCCAGCGAGGGCCACAGTTCCCGGCTGTAGAGCGCCTGCCCGATGGCGCCCACCATGTCCTCCCCGGAGAACGACTCGCCGAAGGCCGTCGGCACCGGGTCCGCGTCGAGCGAGCCCACGAGCTGGACGACCTGGCGGCGTGCGTCCCGGGCGTCCTGCCCGAACGGGCAGGCGATGTCCTCGACGCACCAGTCGAGGAAGTTCTCCAGCGCGGTCTGCTGCCCCCGTGCGCCGGCCAGCCCCTGTTCGGCCAGCGGTTCCGTCAGCGTGTCCACGCCGTCCAGGACCATCCGGCCCACCTTGTCGGGGAACTGCGCGGCGTAGACCGAACCCAGTCGGGTGCCGTAGGAGAAGCCGAGGTAGTCGAGCCGGTCGTCGCCGAGCGCCGCGCGCATCACGTCCATGTCCCGGGCGACGTTCACCGTTCCCATGTGGGGCAGCACGGGCCCCGAGTGCTTCGCGCACGCGGCGGCCGCGTCGCGCAGCCGGCGGAGCACGGACCGCGGGTCGCCGATCTCCTCGTCCCCGTCCGTCGCCTCGACGATCTCGCCGATGGCGGGGCCGCAGGTGACCGGCGAGGACCGGCCGACGCCGCGGGGGTCGAACGACACCACGTCGTAGCCGTTGGTCAGGTGCATGAAGTCCTTGCCCCCGGCGGACAGTTCACCGACGCCCGAACCGCCCGGTCCGCCGAAGTTCAGCAGCACCGAGCCCCGTGAGCGACCGGTCGCCCGGTACCGGGCGAGGGCCAGGTCGAGGGTTCCGCCCCCGGGGCGGTCGTAGTCGAGGGGGACGGTGACCTTCCCGCACTGCAGGTCCTTCGGCACCTCCATGCCCTCGCACGCCGACCATCTGATCTTCTGGTCGTAGAAACGCGACAGGCCGGGGCCGGTGTCGTCCGCGGTCGCGGCGGGCAGCCCCGCGCCCAGCAGGGCCAACCCGAGCGCCCCGGTGACCGCGCAACGCCGGACCGAGGACCGAGTCGACAGCTTGGCCAGCATCGATGCCTCCCGGGCGCCCCGTCGAGAACCCGTCGCCGGCGCCCTCGCTCACCATAGACGGGCCCCGCGGCCCGCGCCTCCGGGCGCTTTCGCCGGGCGTGCGGGGCCTGCGCGGGCGTGCGGACACCGTGCCGCTCGTTCGACAAACCGCCCACTCGATGGGGTGAAAGACCGATAAGCCATAACTCGGATGGTGCGCCCGCGTTTTAACCGGTGCGGGCGAGCGCCCGCGACAATGTCTGGAAGGCAGGGAACCTCATGCGAAGGGTTACCCGAAACGGTGTGTTCGCTGTCGCGGCCTCCGGCGCGCTGGCCGTGACGATGCCGGCGTACGCGGCGTTCGCGTCCGACGGTGCCGTCGCGGACGGCTCCGCGAGCGGTTCGCCCGGGGTGATCTCCGGCAACACCGTGCAGATCCCCGTGGACGTCCCGGTGAACGTGTGCGGGAACACGGTGAACGTGGTCGGGCTCCTCAACCCGGCCGTGGGCAACAGCTGCGCCAACACCGGTACGGGCGGGACGGCGCACGCGGGGACGGACGCCTCGCCCGGCACCCCCGGTGGCGGCGCCGTGGCCGAGGGGAAGGCGGAGGGCTCCCCGGGCGTGCTCTCCGGCAACACGGTGCAGCTGCCGGTCCACGCGCCGGTGAACGTCAGCGGCAACAGCGTGAACGTGGTCGGCATCGGCAACCCGGCCGTCGGCAACGAGTCGACGAACACCTCCGGCGACCGTTCCGAGGAACCGCGTCAGCCGGCGAAGCCGACGTCCGACGTCCCCGCCGAGGAGCGTGCGCAGCCCCAGTCGTCCCCGCACACGGCACCGCCGCGGGCCGTGGCGTCCCTCGCCCACACGGGCGCGGACGCGACCCTGCCCGCCCTCGCGGGCGGCGCCGCGCTCGTCCTGGGCGGAGCGGTCCTCTACCGGCGTTTCCGTCCGGGGGCCGGGAGCTGACCGGGACGGACGTCCGTCCCGGTCTCCCGTCGGCGGGAGGGGCCGCGGTGCCCGGCCCGCCGGGGTGAGGCGGCCGGTGCGGGCCCGCGGGCCGTGCCCCTCCTCCGGCCTCCCGGCCCGCGACACCCCGGTGCCCGGTCGCGTCGGGGGCCTCGTGCGGCCCCGGGCGCGCCCTCCGCGGTGAGGTGTACGCGAGTCGGCGAGGGCGCGTGCGAACCGGTGAGGACGCACGAGTGCGGCGCGCCGGGTCCGGCGCGCCGCATCGAGCTGTCCGGTCCGTCCTTTCCGTGCCGGGCCTCGCGGAGCTATCGCCGGTGGGCGCTCCTCGCCGCCGTGGCTGCGCAGACCGTGCCCAGGGCCAGCGTCAGGGCGCCGATGATGATGTTGTTCCAGATGACGCCGGCGTCCGGGTTCCTGCCGACGATCCACGGCGAAATGATCATCCACAGGCCCATGGCGCACATGGCCCCGCTGAGGCCGTACATGCGCTCAGGGGCCCGGGTGAACCCGAGGGCGAGCAGGCCGATCGCGATTCCGATGATCAGGTTGTGGGCGACGAGCGCGGGCTGGCTCGTGGTGAAGTGGAGTATCCACGGGGACACGGCACAGTACAGGCCGAGCAGGAACACCGGTCCGTCCACGAGTGCCACGTCGCGACCGTCGAGCACACGGGCGTAGCGCGCCTGCATCTCCGGTGCGTCGGGGTGGCTGGTGATGTCACCTCTGCTGTGCGAGACGTTGGCCATGAGTCGTCTCCTTCGACTTGCCGGGCCGACCACGTCAGACGTGGTGCGGTAGCGCCTTATGTCACCCATTCTGCCCTTATTTCACCCTTATGTGTAGAGATGGGTGGCCTGTACGCGCCTCTTACATGTCTCCCCGGATCGCGGGCATCCGCAGGAGTGCGCGAGCGATCGACCGATCCGAGGGAATGGTGGAGGTGGTGACCGTCATGGGTGCGAAGGTGTTGGAACGGTTTCCGGCGGGGTCTCCGCGCGGGTCGTGGCCGGCGGAGGAGTTCGCGGCGCGACGCCGCGCCGAGGGCGAGCCCGCCACCGTCGTGATGGATCTGGAGACGGACGCCTTCCTGGTGGTGGTGCCGGCCCGCGACGAGGACGGGGTGCGGGCCGACGCTTGAGCACCGCACGCGAGTGACGGTGGGTGACGGAGCGCACGGAACGGAATCCTGGGGCGGGAATGTATTTCGCTACCTGAAATGTTGGTGAATGCATCTACATGGCGGCCGTCGTCGGCCGCCGTCCCCCCGCGTCACACACCAACGAGGCACCGTGAACCACCCCGCCCCCGAGCGGCCGGCCGACATCCTGGCCCGGCTGCGCGCCACCTTCCGCACCGGCCGCACCAAGCCCGTCGAGTGGCGCACCGCGCAGCTGGGCCGGCTGCGTGCACTCCTCACGGAGAACGGCCCGGACCTCGAGGCCGCGCTCCACGCCGACCTGGGCAAGAGCGCCGCCGAGGCGCAGCGCACCGAGATCGGCTTCACCGTGCGCGAGATCGACCACACCCTCGAGCACCTCGCCGACTGGCTGCGTCCCGAGCCCGCGCCCGTCCCGGCCCACCTCGGCACCGACGCGACCGCCTGGACCCAGTACGACCCCCTGGGCGTCGTCCTCGTCATCGCGCCCTGGAACTACCCCGCGCAACTGCTGCTCACCCCGCTGGCCGGCGCCCTGGCCGCGGGCAACGCGGTGGTCGCCAAGCCGAGCGAGCTGGCCCCCGCCACCTCCGCCGTGCTGGCCCGGCTGCTGCCGGCCTACCTCGACCCCGAGGCCGTCGCCGTCGTCGAGGGCGGGGTGCCCGAGACCACGGCCCTGCTCGCCGAGCGCTTCGACCACATCTTCTACACCGGCAACGGCACCGTCGGCCGCATCGTCATGCGCGCCGCGGCCGAGCACCTCACCCCGGTCACCCTCGAACTCGGCGGCAAATCTCCGGCGTTCGTCGACCGCGACACGGACCTCGACGTCGTCGCCGCCCGGCTGGCGGCCGGCAAGTTCCTGAACGCCGGGCAGACCTGCGTGGCCCCCGACTACGTGCTGACCGACCCGGAGACCGCCGCGGCCCTGGAACCCGCGCTGGCCCGCGCCGTCGAGGCCCTGTACGGCGACGACCCGGCGAACGCGCCGGAGTACGGCCGGATCGTCGACGAACGGCACTTCGACCGGCTCACGGCGCTGCTCGACTCGGGCCGGGTGGTCGTGGGCGGCACCGGCGACCGGGCGGCGAAGTACATCGCGCCGACCGTGCTGGCCGACGTCGCGCCCGAGTCGCCGGTGATGAGCGAGGAGATCTTCGGCCCGATCCTGCCGATCGTCACCGTCCCCGGGCTCGACGAGGCCATCGCCTTCGTCGACGACCGGGACAAGCCGCTCGCCCTCTACGTCTTCACCGAGTCCGCCGAGACCCGGGAGCGGTTCGCCGCGGAGACGTCGTCCGGCGCGCTCGGCAGCGGACTTCCGCTCGCCCATCTCACCGTCTCCGACCTGCCGTTCGGCGGTGTGGGGGAGAGCGGCACGGGCAGCTACCACGGCCGGTACTCCCTCGAGACGTTCAGCCACCGCAAGGCCGTCCTCGACAAGCCGCTGGGCTGACCGGACGCCACCGTTTCCCCGACCCGGCCTGAACCAGGCCGGGTTGAGGTGGTCTACACCCTTGACTGGTACAGACCAAAGCGGTTGAGTATGCCTCCACACCCCCCACCACGGCCGCCCCCACGCCCGGCCGGTCCGACCGGCACGCCCGGACAAGGTCCGGCTCCCCCCTGCCCTTCTCGCGGGGAACGGCCGTGCTTCGCAAAGGAGGCAGACCCGTGCCGAAGCGCCGTATCTCCGCCGCCCTGACCGTGCTGGCCCTCGCGGGCGCCGTGCCCGCCGTCCTGCCGGCCACCGAGGCGTCCGCCGCCGCGTGTTCGAGCTACCCGAACTGGACGGCCGGAAGGTCCTACAACGCCGGCGACATCGTCCGCTACACCGACGGCAGGGCCTACATCGCCGAGCACGCCAACCCGGGCTACGACCCGGTCATCAGCACCTGGTACTGGGAGCCGTACGCCTGCGACGGCGGCTCGCAGACGCCGGTCGGGAACTTCGTCGTCAGCGAGGCCCAGTTCAACCAGATGTTCCCGGGCCGGAGTTCCTTCTACACCTACAGCGGCCTCACCGCCGCGCTCGCCGCCTACCCGGGCTTCGCCAACACCGGCAGCGACACGACGAAGAAGCGGGAGGCCGCCGCCTTCCTCGCCAACGTCAGCCACGAGACCGGCGGCCTCGTGCACGTCGTCGAGCAGAACACCGCCAACTACCCGCACTACTGCGACTGGAGCCAGCCCTACGGCTGCCCGGCCGGCCAGGCCGCCTACTACGGGCGCGGTCCGATCCAGCTCAGCTGGAACTTCAACTACAAGGCCGCGGGCGACGCGTTGGGCATCGACCTGCTGAACAACCCCTGGCTGGTGCAGAACGACGCGGCCGTCGCCTGGAAGACCGGCCTGTGGTACTGGAACACCCAGTCCGGGCCGGGCACCATGACCCCGCACAACGCCATGGTCAACGGGGCCGGTTTCGGTCAGACGATCCGCTCCATCAACGGTTCCCTGGAGTGCGACGGCAGGAATCCCGCGCAGGTCCAGAGCCGGGTCGCCGCGTACCAGCGGTTCAGCCAGATCCTCGGCGTCGATCCGGGCGGCAATCTGTACTGTTGAGCCCCGCCGGGCGTGTGCGAGACTCCGCCGATGACCCCGGAAATGATCACCGCGGAGTCCGCGGGCACCTGGAACCTCGGCGACCTGCCCGTCAACCGCGTCGGCTTCGGCGCGATGCGGCTGACGGGCAGCGCCGCCTTCCACCTCGGCACGCCGAGCGACCGCGGACGGTCCCTCGCCGTACTGCGCCGGGCCGTCGAGCTCGGCGTCAACCACATCGACACCGCGGCCTTCTACTTTTCCTCCCTGCGTTCCGCCAACGAACTGATCAACAGCGCGCTGGCGCCGTACCCCGACGACCTCGTGATCGTCACCAAGGTCGGCCCGTACCGCGACTGGTCGGGGGAGTGGGGCACCTCCGCCCGCCCCGAGGACCTGCGCGCCCACGTCGAGGAGAACCTGCGCCAGCTCGGCCGGGACCACCTCGACGTCGTCAACCTGCGCCGGATGCGGCAGGACTCGATAGCCGAACACTTCGGCGCCCTCGCCGAGCTGCGCGAAGCGGGCCTGATCCGCCACCTCGGCCTCTCCGACGTCGAGCCCCGCCACCTCGCCGAGGCCCAGGCCATCGCGCCCGTGGTCTGCGTCCAGAACCGCTACGGCCTCGGCTTCCACGATCCCGCCGCCGACGAGGTCCTCGCCGTGTGCCGGGAGCAGGGCATCGCCTTCGTGCCCTTCTACGCCATCGCCGGCGAGGCCGGGCCGCGGGGCGCCGGCACCGCGCACGAGGAGGAGGTCCGCGCCGTCGCCGACGCCCACGGCGCGAGTCCCGCGCAGGTCAGGATCGCCTGGACGCTGCACCAGGGCCCGAACGTCCTCGCCATCCCCGGCACCGGCGACCCCGGCCACCTCGCCGAGAACGTGGCCGCGGGCGCCCTGCGCCTGACCGACGAGGACCTGGCGCGACTCGACGGCGCCCGGAAGGGCTGACGCGCCAGGGGCGTCGTCCGGGTCCTGCCGGGGCCGCGGGGTCCGGTGCGTGCGGCGTCGCCCGGAGCCGTCCCGATCCGGACAGCACGCCTAGACGGTCCAGGCGCCGTCCCGCATGATGTGCCGCTGCTTCAGCTCGCGCTGCCCGTGCCACGCCTGCACCGCGAGCGGGCGCACCCGGAACCAGGCGTACGAGGCGCCGTCCTCGCGCGGGTCCCAGCCGGTCTTCGCGAGGAACGCCTCGGCCGCCGCGGCCGGAGCCTCCCGCAGGCCGAACGTCTCCACCTCGCCGTCGACCAGCACGACGTCCCGGGTGTGCCCGAACGCCAGCCGGGCCCGGCCGCCGTCCCGCAGGTTGCGACCGGTCGGGTTGGTGAGCCGCGTGCACAGCCAGGCCGACTCCCCGTCCCAGGCGAACCACAGGGGAACCATGCACGGCAGCCCGGCGGCGTCCGCCGTGGCCACCCAGACGTCCTCCTCCCGTTCCAGGCGGTCCAACACGTCCTGCTTGCGGCGACCGGGCTCGCGCGGCGGTGCGGTGATCTTCATGGCCGTGACGGTAGTGGACGGGGTCGCGCTCGCACCTCGGGCCCGGAACGTAGGACCGGAGACTGGCGCCGCGACGGGTTTTACGTATAACCTCTCCCGTCAATCACCCGTCCCGGAAGGTCCCGATGACACGCATCGCCCTGGTCACCCTCGTCGTCGACGACTACGACGAGGCGATCCGCTTCTACACCGAGGCCCTCGGATTCCGGCTCGCCGAGGACACCCCCCGGCCCGACGGCTCCCGCTGGGTCGTCGTCGAGCCCGGGGGCCCGGGCACTTCGACGCGGGGCACCGCCCTGCTGCTGGCCCGGGCGAAGGGGGAGGACCAGCGCGCCAGGGTCGGCGACCAGACGGGCGGGCGCGTCGGCTTCTTCCTGCACACCGACGACTTCGCCCGCGACCACGCCCGCATGACCGCGGCCGGTGTGACCTTCCTGGAGGAGCCCCGGCACGAGCCCTACGGCTCGGTCGCCGTCTTCCAGGACCTGTACGGCAACCGCTGGGACCTGCTCCAGCCCGCCGCCTGACCCGCCCCCCTTTCCGCACAGACCCTGCCGAGGAACCACCGCACATGTCATCTACGCGCATAGACGCCGACACCCTCCGTCGCCTCCCCAAGGCGGTGCTGCACGACCACCTCGACGGCGGCCTGCGCCCCGCGACCGTGGTGGAGCTGGCCGAGTCCGTCGGCCACACCCTGCCCACCACCGACCCCGACGAGCTGGCCGCCTGGTACTACGAGGCCGCCAACTCCGGTGACCTGGTGCGCTACATCGCCACCTTCGAGCACACCCTCGCCGTGATGCAGAACCGCGAGGGACTGCTGCGCACGGCCGAGGAGTACGTCCTCGACCTCGCCGCCGACGGCGTCGTCTACGGCGAGGTCCGCTACGCCCCCGAGCTGATGACGAACGGCGGGCTGAGCCTCGCCGAGGTCGTGGAGACCGTCCAGGAGGGCCTGGCCGCCGGCATGGCCAAGGCCGCGGCGGCGGGGACGCCGGTCCGCGTCGGGACCCTGCTGTGCGGCATGCGGATGTTCGACCGCACCCGCGCGACCGCCGACCTCGCGGTCGCCTTCCGGGACGCGGGCGTCGTCGGCTTCGACATCGCCGGGGCCGAGGACGGCTTCCCGCCCGCCGACCACCTCGACGCCTTCGAGCACCTGCGCCGCGAGAACGTGCCCTTCACCATCCACGCCGGCGAGGCCCACGGGCTGCCCAGCATCCACCAGGCCCTCCAGGTGTGCGGCGCCCAGCGCATCGGTCACGGGGTGCGCATCACCGACGACATCCCCGACCTCGCGGCGGGCAAGCTCGGCCGCCTCGCCTCCTGGGTCCGCGACCGCCGCATCGCCCTGGAGATGTGCCCGACCTCCAACCTCCAGACCGGCGCCGCCCCCTCCATCGCCGAGCACCCGATCACGGCGCTCAAGGACCTCGGCTTCCGCGTCACCCTCAACACCGACAACCGTCTGGTGTCGGGCACGACGATGACCCGCGAGATGTCCCTCCTCGTCGAGCAGGCGGGCTGGACGGTCGCGGACCTGCGCACGGTCACGGTGAACGCCCTCAAGAGCGCCTTCATCCCCTTCGACGAGCGCAAGGCCCTGATCGAGGACGTCGTCCTGCCGGGTTACGCCGCGGCGCTCTGAACGAGCCCGCGCACATAGGCGGCCTGTCCGACGTGCTGGAGATCGTCGGACAGGACGCTGACCAGCCGCACGCCCAGCGTGACCGGCGGATCCCAGTTCTCGTCCACGATCCGCTCCAGGTCCCCCGCGGTCAGGGAACGCAGGGCGCCGAGCGTCTGCTCGTGGACGGCGTCGTAGTAGCCGGTCAGCAGGTCGGCCGAGTCGACCCGCACCTCGGCGACCTTCGCCGGACCGTGACCGTACCCGGTGTCGCGGCGGGGCAGGTCCAGCCCGAAGCGCTTCTCCCAATCCCGGGCCAGCCACACCTGGTCGAGCCCGAAGGCGTCCGCGACGTGGTCGTCCTGCACCCGGGTGAGGTGCCAGACCAGCCAGGCGACGGAGTTGGCGTCGTCGGCGGGACGGGTGTTCAGGCCGTCGGGCCCCAGGCCCTCGACGGCGGCGTGGACTTCTTCCTGGATGCGGCCGTAGCCCTCGATGAGGATGTCCTTCGCATGCATGGGTCCACCCTCGCGCAGTCCGCCCTCACGCGCCCCCCGTTTCCAGCAGCCCCATCAGCGCCCGCGCCGCGGGGCTGGTGGCCTCGGCGGGCGGCAGCAGGGCGATGGTCTCGTAGGCCGTCTCGTCGCCGTCCCCCAGCGGCAGCGAGGTGAGCGAGGCCCGCTTGTGCCGGAAGTGGCGCGGCACGACCGCGATGCCCAGGTTCTCGTCGAGCAGGTCGAGCAGCCCGTGGACGTCGTTGACCTCCAGCGCGACGGTCCGCCGCACGCCGGCCGCGGCGAAGGCCGCGTCGGTGACGCGGCGCGGGCCCCAGTCCGGGTGGAAGTCGACGAAGACCTCGTCGGCGAGATCGTGCGGGCTCAGCGCCGCGCCGCCGCGCGCCAGACGGTGGCCGGGGTGGCACAGGACGGTCATCGGCTCGCCCGCCAGCGAGACCGATCGCAGCTGGTCCGTGTCCGCCTGCGTCCGGTAGGCGAAGGCGAGGTCCAGCCGCCCGGCCGCGACCTCCTCCGCCAGCTCCCCGGAACCCGCCTGCCGCAGCCGGATCTCCACGTCCGGATGCCGGCGCCGGAACGCGGCCAGCAGCCCCGCCACCGGCACCCCGGCGATGCACTGCTCGGTGCCCAGCGACAGGGTCCCGCGCAGCACCCCCTGCACCGCGGCGACCGCCTCGTGCGCCGACCGCACCTGTGCCAGGACGCGCCGGGCCTCGCCCAGCAGCGCCCGTCCGGCCTCGGTCAGCGTCACGCGGCGCGTCGTGCGCACGAACAGCGGCGCCCGCAGCTCCCGCTCCAGGGCCCGGATGGACGCGGACAGGCCGGACTGGGACACCAGCAGCCGTTCCGCCGCCCGGGTGAAGTGCTGGTCCTCGGCGACCGCCACGAAGTGCTGGAGATGACGCAGTTCCATGACTGAGAAGCGTAGGCGCACAATCCCATCGGATTCTTCTGTTGGACCACTGCACGCAGGTCACGGCAGAGTGGGACACGGTTCCGCACACACCCGCACCCCGGGTGCCAACCCCACTGGAGTCGCGTTGTACACCGCACACCCCGACCGCTACGCGGAGATGCCCTACCGGCGCACCGGACGCAGCGGCCTGAAGCTCCCCGCGATCTCGCTCGGCCTGTGGCACAACTTCGGCCCGGACCGCCCCGTCGAGACCCAGCGCGCCATCCTGCGCCGCGCCTTCGACCTCGGTGTCACCCACTTCGACCTCGCCAACAACTACGGCCCGCCGCCCGGCGCCGCCGAGTCCGCCCTCGGCGAGGCCCTGAAGGCCGACTTCGCGCCGTACCGCGACGAGCTGGTGATCTCCACCAAGGCCGGCTACCTGATGTGGCCCGGCCCGTACGGCGAGTGGGGCTCGCGCAAGTACCTGCTCTCCTCGCTCGACCGGAGCCTGGAGCGGATGGGGCTGGAGTACGTCGACATCTTCTACTCGCACCGACCGGACCCGGAGACTCCCCTGGAGGAGACGATGGGCGCCCTGCACGCGGCGGTGCAGCAGGGCAAGGCGCTGTACGTCGGCGTGTCCAACTACTCGCCCGAGCAGACCCGCGAGGCCGCCCGCATCCTCGCCGACCTGGGCACCCCGCTGCTGATCCACCAGCCGCGCTACTCCATGCTCGACCGCCGCCCGGAGACCAGCGGTCTCCTGGACGCCCTCGACGAGCTGGAGACCGGCTCCATCGCCTACTCCCCGCTGGAGCAGGGCCTGCTGACCGGACGCTACCTCGACGGCATCCCCGAGGACTCGCGCGCCGCGAGCGACAGCCCCTTCCTGAACTCCGACGCGGTCACCGGGGAACTGGTCGGCACCCTGCGCGCGCTGAACGAGATCGCCGAGTCCCGCGGCCAGTCCCTGGCCCAGATGGCACTGGCCTGGGTGCTGCGCGAGGGACGGGTGACCTCGGCCCTCGTCGGCGCGAGCAGCCCGGGACAGCTGGAGGACAGCGTCTCGGCCATCGGGAACCTCGCCTTCGACGCCGACGAACTGGCCCGGATCGACGCCCTCGTCACCCGGTAGGACGCCCGTTCGCCACGGTCGCGTTCCGGTCCGATTCGGCCCGCCCCGCCGCCCGGACCGGGACCGCGGCGCCCTCCTCGTCCCGCGCCTCCCCTCCGCCACCCCGAGCCCGGGGCGGCGGAGGGGAGGCGTCCTCGTGACGGCGGACCGGTCCGCTCGTCGTGTTTTCGGCCAACAGCCGCCGTGAATATGCCAGGAGACTGGCCGGAAATTCATGGTGACAGTGGTTCAGCAGTGAACATACTCACCTCTAGGGCGTCTCACACCACGCGACAGCGTCCTCACGCACAGCACACACGAGCCGCACGGACGTCATGCCCGGCCGGCGGACGGGCCGGGCGACGGGGGAGGGGAGCAGTGCACGACGAGTTCCTGTGCCATGTCACCGCCTACGGCGTCTGCGACGGTCGGCGCGTCGGCGTACCCCTGGGCACCTACCGGGCTCCCACGCTCGCCCTGGCCCTGTGGTGGCTGCGCGACCGCGCGTCCTGGATCGCCGAGCGCCTGGACCCGCAGCCCGACTCCCCCCACTTACCGCGCGGCGCCCTGACCCCGGTCGCCGACGACGCTCCCGACGTGCCGCGCGTCCTGCGCGTGTGGTGCGCGGACGTCGTCCAGCAGGAGCTGGTCGCCGACGAGCTGGCCGCAGGGCGCCTGGTGCGCATCGCCACCAGCGACGACACCACCGAGTACGAACTGCTGGCCGAGTCCGTCGACGCCCTGCGCATGCAGCGTGCCGCCCCGCCGCTGGTCGTCCCCGTCGCCTGAGCCCGCGTACGGCGGCAGAGCCCTAGACCGGACGCCCCCGGGCCGCGCCACCACTGCCGCGCACCCCTCGCACGAGCAGCGCGCCGAGGAACCCGGCGACCAGACCCCACAGCAGGGCGAGGCCGACCGCGCCCCACAGCCGCGCGCGCAGGAACAGCCGCCCGGACAGCCCTCCGCCCAGGTCCCCGATGCCGAGCACCGACAGGCCGTAGTACGCGGAGATCCGGCCCACCGCGCAGATCATGAGCACCGTGAGCGCCAGCGCGACCGCCATGTGCACGGCGTGCCGCCAGGCCGGCGTCCCGGCCGGGGACCGGGCCGCCGCCAGGCACCCGGCGGCCGGCAGCAGCACCACGGCCGCGACCAGGAGCCACCACATCCGCCCGTCCCGCTCGGTGAGCGTGCCCAGATCCACCGTGGAGACGTCCGGTGTGCGCAGCACCTCGTCGAGCACCTGCGGCATCGGCAGCCCGAACGGCCCCTCCACCCGCCCGTTCCAGGCGGCGCCGAGGCCGATGGTGAGCGCGGGCCACGCCAGGTTCGGCAGACCGAGCAGCAGCACGGCGAAGGTGTCCGCCGGGTGCCCCCGCGTCCCGGTGACGACCAGGCCCACGACGACACCGGCGACCACGTACGCGAGCAGCAGCGTCACCATCGCGTACGCCACCGGCCGCACCGACGCCCGAAAGCGCGACAGCCGGCCCGGCAGCGGCGTCCCGCGCGACACCAGCAGGGCCAGCACCAGCACACCCGCCAGCCACAGCAGTCCGAACAGCACGGTCAGCGGCACGTCCGTGGTGAAGCCGATCCGCGGTGTGATGCCGAACAGGTCCCCGAGGTCGTCGAGCACGCCCTCCCCGAGCGACACCTCGAAGGTCTGCCGCGAGGCGAGGGCCAGCCCGACCAGGGCGAGCAGCCACGGCACGGCGATGCGGCCGGCCCAGCCGGCCAGCTCCCCGGCGCCGGCGGCCGCCCGGTGGCGCAGCGGACGCAGGAACCCCGCGGCGATCACCAGCGCCCCGGCCAGGGTGACGGACAGCGGCATCACGGTCAGCCCCGCGTCGGTGCCGGCGAGCCCGCCGACGTCCCCGGAAAGCTCCAGCGAACCGCCCGCGGCGGCGACGACCGTCGCCGTGACGACCCGGGGGAAGGCGTTGTCGGGCAGGTCCGCCGCGCCGGCCGCCCACAGCCCGAACGCGGCCACGGCTCCCATGGCGACCAGCCCGGCCAGCACCGTGGCGAGGGCCTGAGCCCAGCCGGGGCGGGCCGCCGCCGGACCGGAGGGGGTTCGTGAGCTCACGCGACCACGCTAAGCAGCATCCGCGCGCCGCGCCCTCCCGGCGGGTCCGTCCGCGTCGGCCCGCATCCGGCCGTCCGGGCTCAGCCCGCCCGGACGACGAGCGCGTGGTCGCCGAGGCCCGTCATGCGGCCGGCCGGCAGCTCGCCCCGCGTGGTGAACAGCGCCAGGACGCGGCCGCTGTGCGGATCGAACGCCACGTCCAGCACCGTGCCGTGCTCGACGCCCGCCTCGGTCAGGACCCGACGGCCCAGCAGGTCGTGACCGGGCGGCACCACGTCCGGTGCGGTCCCCGGACCCACCCGGAGCGCCCCGGGGCCGAGCGACCGCACCGCCTCCCAGGGCAGCACGGTCTCCCCGCGCAGGCGGCCGGCGCGGTACCGGACGTGGCTGACCACGCCGGAGGAGGCGTCGACCGTCAGGGACGTCACGGCGCCCAGCCTGCGGTCCCCGTCCTGATCCAGCACGGGCAGGCCCCGCACCTCGGAGAACAGCATCACGACAGCGAGCCCCTCCAGCTGCCGGGCACACCGCCGAGCAGGGCCGTGAAACCCGACAGGTCGTCGGCCACGTGCCGCACGGCGTCCAGGGGGAGGACGAGCGCCCGGCCGGCGACCGTCAGCGTCTGTCCCCGCGCCACGTACACCTTGCGCCGGTGACGGGCCGGGCCGGGCGCGAACCGCCTGCTCGCCGCCACCCGGAAGCCGACGACACGCCCGCCGGTGCCGCCCTCCACCACGACGTCGAGCACGGTGCCGACCTCGGTGCCCGCGTCCGTCACCACGTTCGCCCCCAGCAGCCGGCCCCGCAGCGTCTCCCGGTGCACCGTCAGCAGTGCGGTGCTCACCAGGCCGCGCCGGTCGCGGACCATCACCGCGTCGTGGCCGAGCGCGTGCACCGCCGACCAGGGAAGTCCTTCCTTCATCGGCCCGGACCACAGCCCCCGGCCGCTGAGCGTGAAACCGGTGATCCGCCCGGCCGCGGAGTCGAAGACGGTGTCCTTGACGTGGGCGACGGCGTCCCCGCCCAGGGTGACCACCGGCCGGGTGGTGAGACTGCGCGCACCCATCAGTTCGTTCATCGCACACCCTTCCCGCCCCCTCCGGGTTCCCCGGCCGGCTGTGACGATGCCCGCACTCCGGGAAGAGGGGGACTGCGGGGCCGGTCGCGGGGTACGAGGGCTGGTGCAGTAGCGTCCGGCCAGTCCGGCTTCCGAGAGAGAAACGCATGATCGAACACCTGGACGGGGCAGTGATACCGACTGGCTTCGACGTACCCGTGGAACCGCTGAGGCGGGCGGCGCACTACTCCGGCGAGCCCGGATGCATCGCGCAGGCGCGGCAGCTGGCCTCGCTCTTCCTCGACCAGCTCAGGACCGAGTGGTGCGCCACGGTCGGCCGGCGGTCCGACGGCGCGGTGCTCCTGGTGGTGAGCGAACTGGTCACCAACGCCGACCGGCACAGCCAGGGGCCGTACATCCTGGAGCTGGAGGGCACGGAGACCACGGTGACGGTGACCGTCTACGACAGCAGCGGTACGGTGCCCCGGCGTTTCCCCCGCGATCCCGAACGCGTCGGGCGGCACGGGCTCGAGATCGTCCACGCCCTCGCCGAGACGCTCGTCGTCGAGCGGGTGCCGGTCGGCAAGCGCGTGCGCGCGGTGGTGCGGCTCACCGACGAATGACCGGCGCGTCGGGGAAACGGACCGCCCCGGGGCCGTGAGGAACCCCGGGGCGCGTCGTCGTCGGTGTCAGGCGCAGCCCAGCTCGCCCAGCATGCCCTCGCGCAGCCGGGTGATGATCCGCTTGATCAGCCGGGACACGTGCATCTGCGAGCAGCCGAGCTGTTCGCCGATCTCCGCCTGGGTGGCCTCCTCCACGAACCGCATGTGGATGATCCGCCGGTCGCGCTCGCTGAGCTCGGCCATCAGCGGGGCGAGCGCATGGAAGTCCTCGACGAGCCGCAGCCCCTCCTCCTCGACCCCGATGAAGTCGGCCAGCACCGACTCGCCGCTCTCGGCGCCGTCCCCGGTCAGCGCGGCGTCCAGCGAGGAGGAGTTGTAGCCGTTGGACGCGATCTGGCCCTCGACCACCTCCTTCTCGCTGATGTTCATCAGCGTGGCGAGCTCGGCGACGGTGGGCTCACGGTCCAGTCGGCTGGACAGCTCCTCGCGGGCCTTGGCCAGCTCCACGCGCAGCTCCTGCAGCCGCCGCGGCACGTGCACCGCCCAGGTGGTGTCACGGAAGAAGCGCTTGATCTCGCCGACGATGTACGGCAGCGCGAAGGAGGTGAACTCGACCTCGCGCGACAGCTCGAACCGGTCGATGGCCTTGATCAGGCCGATCATGCCGGTCTGGACGATGTCCTCCATGTCGTCGCCACGGCCGCGGAACCGGCCGGCGGCGAACCGCACGAGCGACATGTTCATCTCGATCAGCGTGTTGCGCGCGTACTGGTACTCGTGCGTGCCCTCTTCGAGCTCCGTCAGGCGCTGGAAGAACTGACGGGACAGCTGCCGCGCGTCCCGCGGGGCCACGGCGCTCGGGTCCACGACGTCCGGCAGTGACCCGTCGTCCGTCCCGCTCCCGGTGGTCTCCCCGACGACCTGCGCTTCCGGCCGGATCACGGCGGTCTTCATTGCCTCTCCCACGAGCGTCACGGTTTGGGCGTCTCCCCAGGTTCTTCCCGCTGCCGGATACCCGGGTCAGGCGTGTTCACGCCCCCCGGTTTTCCGGATGGCGTGAAAGCGGCGACCACGGCGTCGTCGCGGGATGTCGGCTGTCCTTCCAGGCTATGCCCGCGAGCGGCCGGAGGCACCCGGGCGCGCCGGATGCGGAGGATCGCCCTCCGGTGATTTCCCTGTGGGCGGAACGCCGCGCCCTTCCCCCCGGCCACCGGGCTCCTAGGCTGTGGACGTGACCAGCCACGTGCCGAACGAAGCCCGCGTCGTCCCCCTGCGTCCGCCGGCCGCGCGCCCCCAGGACCGCCCCGCCGTCAGAGAGCCCCTGTGGCGCGACCTGGTCGGTGACGTCCTGCGGCGCGAGCGCCTGGCCCAGGAACGGACCCTGAAGGACGTCGCGGAGGCCGCGCGCATCTCGATGCCGTACCTGTCGGAGGTGGAGCGCGGCCGCAAGGAGGCGTCGTCGGAGGTCCTCGCCGCCGCGGCGGGCGCCCTCGGCATGGGCCTGGCCGACCTGCTGGCGCGGGCCCAGGGCGAGCTGGTCCGCGTCACCGCGCGGCACATCGGCGCCGGCCGCGGCCCCGGTGCCCGGTACGACGGAATGTGCCTGGCCGCCTGACGGGACGTTCCCGCCCGGCGCCCCGCGACGATCGTCGCCGGGCGCCGGGCGGGAGTCCCACACCCTCGCGGCTCACACCCTCGCGAGGCGGCGGCAGAGCACCTCGTCGGCCAGCCCGTAGGCCACGGCCTCCTCGGCGGTGAACACCTTGTCGCGGTCCATGTCCGCGCGCAGCGTCGCCGGATCGTGCCCCGTGTGCCGGGCCAGCACCTCCTCGACCTGGGAGCGGATCCGCACCATCTCCTTGGCCTGCAGGGCCAGATCGGAGACCGTGCCCTGCCGTCCACCGCTGGCCGGCTGACCGAGCAGCACCCGCGCGTGCTCCAGCACGAACCGTCGCCCGGGGTCCCCGCCGGCCAGCAGCACGGCCGCCGTGGAGGCCGCCTGCCCGACGCAGAAGGTCGAGATCGGCGCCTGCACGAACGTCATCGTGTCGTAGATCGCCATCAGCGACGTGAACGAGCCGCCGGGGGAATTGATGTAGACCGCGATCTCGCTCTCCGGGGCCGACGACTCCAGGTGCAGGAGCTGTGCGATGACGACGTTGGCCACGCCGTCGTCGATCTCGGTCCCCAGGAAGATGATCCGCTCCGACAGCAGCCGGCTGAACACGTCGTAGGACCGCTCGCCCTGCGGGGTGCGCTCGACGACGTTCGGAATCGTGTAGCTCCCCATCACTGCAGCCCCATCCTGCGTCGCGAGGCGGCCGGCCGGACGTCCGCGAGGGACTGGACGACCTGGTCGACCATGCCGTACTCCCTGGCCTCCTCGGCCGTGAACCAGCGGTCGCGGTCACCGTCCCGGGAGATCGTCTCCGGGCTCTGGCCGGTGTGCTCGGCGGTGATCCGTTCGATGGTCCGCTTGGTGAACTCCAGGTTGTCCGCCTGGATCTCGATGTCGGCCGTGGTGCCGCCGATGCCCGCCGACGGCTGGTGCATCATGATCCGCGCGTTCGGCAGGGCGTACCGCTTGCCCGCCGTGCCGACGCTGAGCAGGAACTGCCCCATGCTGGCCGCGAACCCCATGGCGAGCGTCGAGACGTCGTTGGGGATCAGCCGCATCGTGTCGTAGATGGCGAGCCCCGCGTGCACGGAGCCGCCGGGGCTGTTGATGTACAGGCTGATGTCGGTGCGCGGGTCCTCCGCCGAGAGGATCAGCAACTGGGCGCAGACCCGGTTGGCGGAGACCTCGTCGACCTGTGTGCCCAGCAGCACGATGCGCTGCGCGAGCAGCTGCGCGGCCAGGTGGTCGTCGAACCGGGTGGGGAGGGTGTCGCCCTCCTCCGCCCGGGGCTGCGTGACCGGCGCCGGGCCGGTGATGAGTGGAGACATCGGCGCTCCTCGTCGAGTCGTCGGGGAAGTCGTGGGCGGCTGGTGCGCCGCGGTTCCTCCACTCTCGGTGGGGGACCGGTCCCCGCGGGGATTTCTCTGCCCGCGGCAGATTCGCCGTGAGCAGAGCGCTCACCCGTCCCGGCGGGAGATTCCGGCGCCGCGACCGATGAGTTCCCCGGTCCGCGCCGGTCGACAGTGGTGACCGCGTTCCGCGCCCGCACCCGGGAGGTACTCATGACCACCGACGGCTTCACCACGTGTCTGTGGTTCGACGGCCAGGCGGAAGAGGCCGCCGACTTCTACGTCTCGGTCTTCGAGGGATCGAGCATCGGTGCCGTCACCCGCTATCCCGAGGGCGCCCCCGGCTCCGCCGGCGCCGTCCTGACGGTCGACTTCACGGCCAACGGACAGAAGTTCGTCGCCCTCAACGGCGGGCCCCAGTTCACGTTCAACGAGGCGGTCTCCTTCCAGGTCATGTGCGAGAGCCAGGAGGAGGTCGACCACTACTGGGCCAGGCTCGTCGAGGGCGGCGGCGAACACGGCCCCTGCGGCTGGCTCAAGGACCGGTACGGGGTGTCGTGGCAGGTCGTGCCGGTCCGGATCGGGGAGATGTTCCGCGACCCGGACCCGGCCAGGGCCGCCCGTGCCTTCAAGGCGATGATGTCGATGGGCAGGCTCGACATCGCCGAGCTGGAGAAGGCGTACGCGGAGCAGTGAGGCACCCGCCGCCGTGCCCGGCGCGGCGGCCCGCGCCCGGCCCGTCCCGGGACCGCGACGCCCGGTGCGCGGGACCGGGCCGTGATGCCCGACGTGAGGGAACGGACCCTTCCCGCGCCTCGGGCCCGTGGACACCCCGTTCGGCCGCTCCGCGCCGCCCGGCGGCCTGCAGGGCGCGGACCCCTCCGTGATCGACGCCACGAGGACCCCGGGGGGAGATACCGAACCTCGGGCCCGTCTCCCGAGGCCCGTCCGGGCGCCCGGACGGGCCATGGCATGATCGGGGCCATGCGTGAACGTGTGGTGGCCGCGTGCGACGGGGCTTCGAAGGGAAACCCGGGTCCGGCTGGCTGGGCCTGGGTGGTGGCCGACGCGTCGGAGGCCCCGGCCCGCTGGGAGGCGGGACCGCTCGGCCGGGCCACCAACAACGTCGCCGAACTCACCGCGCTGGAGAGGCTGCTGGCGTCGACCGACCCGGACGTGCCGCTGGAGGTCCGCATGGACTCCCAGTACGCCATGAAGGCCGTCACCACCTGGTTGCCCGGCTGGAAGCGCAACGGCTGGAAGACCGCCGCCGGCAAGCCGGTCGCCAACCAGGAACTGGTCGTGCGCATCGACGAGCTGCTGGACGGCCGCTCGGTCGAGTTCCGCTACGTGCCCGCCCACCAGGTCGACGGCGACCGGCTCAACGACTTCGCCGACCGCGCCGCCAGCCAGGCGGCCACCGTCCAGGAGCCCGCGGGCAGCGGCCTCGGTTCCCCCGAGCCGCCGCCCGCGCCGGCCGTCCCGGCGGCGAGGAAGGCACCGCGTCGCGGGCCGGGTACGGCCCGCAAGGGCGGTGGTGCCTCCGCGCGCACCATCAAGGCGAAGTTCCCCGGGCGCTGCGTGTGCGGCCGTTCGTACGCCGCCGGGGAGTCGATCGCCAAGAACGACCAGGGCTGGGGTCACCCGGAGTGCCGCACGGCGGCGGCCGGGTAGCCCCGGCCGGACGCGCGGCTCACCCGACGGTGCCGCGCCAGCCGCCGGTCTCCCGGCCGCGTTCCTCGATGAACCGCTTGAACCGCTCCAGGTCGCCCTTGGTCTGGCGCTGCACGACCCCGAGCTTGTCACCGACCTTCTCGACGAGGCCTTCCGGCTGGAACTCCATCCGGAGCATCACCCGGGTGCGGTCGTCGTCCAGGCGGTGGAAGGTGACCGCACCGGCCTGCCGGGCCTCGCCGGACACCGTGGTCCACGCGACCCGTTCGTCCGGTACCTGCTCGGTGATCTCCGCATCGAACTCCCGGCGGACGCCGTCCACGCTCGTCACCCAGTGGGTGAGGGTGTCACCGCGCTGTTCGATGCGCTCCACCCCGCTCATGAACTCGGGGAACGATTCGAACTGGGTCCACTGGTTGTAGGCGGTGTGGACCGGGACGTGGACCTCGATGGTCTCCTCGACCTGCGACACGCTGTGTCTCCTCCTTCGGTTCGTCGGACGGAACCGCGCGGGTACCCGGCGGCCGCCCGGCGAACCCCCCGGTTGCGGGACCCGCGGGCCGGTGCGGGCGCCGCGGGTGACAGACTGACGGCATGGAAGAGCGCACTTTCGACAGGTCGGACCAGCACGCGTCGGTGATCGGCCTCGGCACCTGGCAACTGGGAGCCGACTGGGGAGACGTCGACGACAAGGAGGCCCTCGCGGTACTGGAGGCGGCGGCCGAATCGGGCGTGACCTTCTTCGACACCGCGGACGTCTACGGCGACGGCCGCAGCGAGGAGACCATCGCGGCCTTCCTGCGCGGCAGGCCGGATCTGCACGTGCTGGTCGCCACGAAGATGGGCCGGCGCGTCGAGCAGATCCCGCAGAACTACGTCCTCGACAACTTCCGGGAGTGGAACGACCGTTCCCGGCGCAACCTCGGCGTCGACGTCCTGGACCTGGTCCAGCTGCACTGCCCGCCGACCCCGGTCTACTCCTCCGACGAGGTGTTCGACGCCCTGGACACCCTCGTCGAGGAGGAGCGCGTCAAGGCGTACGGCGTCAGCGTCGAGACCTGCCAGGAGGCACTGACCGCCATCGCCCGGCCGAACGTGGCGAGCGTGCAGATCATCCTGAACCCGTTCCGGATGAAGCCCCTGCGCGAGGTCCTGCCGGCCGCCCGGGAGGCCGGCGTGGGCATCATCGCCCGGGTGCCGCTCGCCTCCGGCCTGCTGTCCGGCAAGTACACCAAGGACACGGTCTTCGCCGCGAACGACCACCGCAACTTCAACCGCCACGGCGAGGCGTTCGACCAGGGCGAGACCTTCTCCGGCGTCGACTTCGCCACCGGCGTGGAGGCCGCCGCCGAGTTCGCCGCCCTCGCCCCCGAGGGGTACACCCCGGCCCAGCTGGCGCTGCGCTGGATCGTCCAGCAGCCCGGCGTGACCACCGTGATCCCCGGCGCCCGCTCGCCCGAGCAGGCCCGCGCCAACACGGACGCCGCCCGGCTGCCGGAGCTGACCGACGACACGCTCACGGCGATCCGCGACCTCTACGACCGCCGGATCAGGGAGCAGGTCGAAGGCCGCTGGTAGCCCGTTCCGGCGGCCGCACGCCGCCCCTCACCGCACCGCTCACGGCACCAGGAGCAGCTGTCGTTCCCGCTCCTGGTCGCCGGAAGAGGCGCCCTCGTCCCGCGTCGAGAAGGCGCCGCTCAGTGTCCTGCTCGCGGCCTCGACGGCCTGCGGGGTGCCCTGCACGGTGACCGTCACGGGCGCCGACAGCCCGGCGCCCGCCCGGGGCGGTGCCGCGTCCGCCTCCGGGGAGGGCGGGGAGCTGAAGGTCGCGGTGCGGACCGTCGCCCGCTCGTCGGCCGGCAGATCGTCGGGCGCCCCGAAGACACCCTCCAGGGCGCGGACGACCGCCCGCGCGTCGTCGATGCCGCCCCCGCTGAGCGTCAGGGTGAGCTGAGTGTCGGGCATCCTTCGTCATCCTCCTCGGCCTCGGTGTGGGTCCCGCCCGTGTAACCGCCCCCCGATCGCCCAAACCGGGCGCCGCCGACGACACGGTGTCTGACCGCGGGGAACCCGGGAAGAGGGAAGGGGATCCGGACTGCGGCGACGGGAGGAACAGTGGCGGACACGGATGCGGACACGACGGGGGACCCGGACCGGCGCAAGGGGCGCGACGAGACGGAGGACGAGCGCGCGGACCGGATGTGGACGGAGCTGATCCAGGAGGTCCGCGTCGCGCAGATGGGCGTGCAGATCCTCTTCGGCTTCCTGCTCACCGTCGTGTTCACCCCGAAGTACGACGACCTGTCGGACACGGACCGGACGATCTACCTGGTGACGGTCGTCCTCGGGGCCGTGACCACCGGCGCCCTGATCGGGCCGGTGTCCCTGCACCGCCTCGTCTCCGGGCGGCGCGTGAAACCCCATGCGGTGCGGTGGGCCTCCCGGCTGACCCTGCTCGGGCTGGTGCTGCTGCTGGCCACCACGACCGCCTCGCTCCTGCTGATCCTGCGTGTCGCGACCCACGACGGTTTCGTTCCCTACCTGGTCGCCGGCGTGGTGCTGTGGTACCTGCTGTGCTGGTTCGGGATCCCCCTGTGGACCCGGTACCGCCACGCCTCACGCTGACGGCGCGGCCCTCTGCCGGGGAGCCGCGCCGAGGGGGTGTGCCGCGTCCGCTCAGCCGTCGGCCATGAGGTCCGCCAGGAAGTCGTCGACGTGCACCTCTTCCTCGCCCGGCCGGACCACCGCGTGGGTCTCGCGCAGGAACGCGGCCACCGCCGCCGCCCACAGGAAGACCACGGCGCGGTGGCGTTCCCCGTCGGGCCGGTGGTCGCCGAGGAACTCCATGCGCAGCTCCTCCCACAGGCCCCGCGACTCGGGCCGCAGCCGGACGTCGCCCACGCCGACCGGGCGGACGAGCCCCTCGCCCACCATCTCCCGGTCCAGCGTCCAGCGGGCCAGCACACGGCCGTCGTGGCTGAACACCACGGTGAGCGCGAACGGGTCCGCCCGGTCGTAGCTCAGGTGGGCGAGCACCGGGAAACGGTCGGCTTCACCCGTCTGGAGCTGCACGACCAGGGACTTGTGCACGAGGGACTTCACGGCAGGTGCCTCCGGGAGAACAGACGTAGGGCCCTCTAGTACCCCGATCCTCCGCAAGATGCTCCGGCAACCGGGTGATTCCCTCGTCGGCTCCTTCTCGTCAGGAGCCCAGGGCGTCGCGCAGGGCCGGCAGCAGGGTCTTCTCCGACCAGTCCAGGAACGCCGGCTGGGACTCGCCACCGATCTGCACCAGGGCGATCTCGGTGAACCCGGCCTCCGCGTACGGGCGTACGGCCTCGACGAAGGCGTCGGGGTCGTCGCCGCAGGGGATCGACTCCGCGACGTCCTCGGGGGTGACGAACTGGGTCGCCGCCGCGAACGAATCCGGATGCGGCAGCTCGGAGTTGACCTTCCAGCCGCTGCCGAACCAGCGGAACTGGGCGTGGGCGCGCTCGATCGCCGCGTCCCGGTCCGGGTCGTAGCAGACCGGCAGCTGGCCGACGCGCGGCTTGCCCCGGCCGCCGTGCCGGTCGAACGCCTCCAGCAGATCCGGCCTGGGCTCCGTGGCGATCACCAGGTCGGCGTGCTCGCCCGCCAGCTTGCAGGAGCGCTCCCCGGAGACGGCGACGCCGATGGGCGGCGGGCTGTCCGGCAGGTCCCACAGCCGGGCCGACTCGACGTCGAAGTGCGTGCCGTGGTGGGTGACGTGGCCGCCCTCGAAGAGCGCCTTGATGATCTCCAGGGCCTCCGCGAACATCTCGTGGCGCACGTCGACGGACGGCCAGCCGCCGCCCACCACGTGCTCGTTGAGGTTCTCGCCCGAGCCGAGCCCCAGCCGGAACCGGCCCTCGGACAGCAGTTGCATCGTCGCCGCCTTCTGCGCCACGACCGCGGGGTGGTAGCGGAACGTCGGGCACGTCACGTACGTCATCAGCGGGATGCGGGACGTCGCCTGCGCCGCGGCGCCCAGCACACTCCACGCGTACGGCGAGTGCCCCTGCGAGCGCAGCCACGGGAAGTAGTGGTCCGAGGTCACCGAGAAGTCGAAGCCCGCCTGCTCGGCCCGCACCACGTGGTCGACGAGCTCACGGGGACCGGCCTGCTCGGTCATCATCGTGTATCCGATTTGCACCATGCGGGGCGAGTCCCCGCCTGCGCGGCACGAAAACGGACGCGTGCCGGGGGCCGGGGCCCGGGTCAGCCGCCTTCCTCCCGGAACGTCGCGAGGAAGGCGGTGAGCGCCCGCTCGTTCGCGGCGTCGTCCCAGTCGGCGGCCGGGGTCGTCCAGCGCAGCGAGAAGCTGCGCCCGCCGCCCAGCAGGAAACCCCGCCCGAACGTGCGCACCCGGACGCCGTCGTCCTCGGCGAGCCACTCCATGTCGGCCGCCTCGCGCCCCCGGTAGGTCGTCGCGCGGATCCCGCCGACCCTCCGGTACCCGCTCCACCGCTCCAGGCCGGGTTCGACCTCGTCGCGCCAGACCGCCACGGGGTCCGCGCCCGCCCGCTCGCTGTAGGTGACCGCGAGGGTCCGCGGATCGCCGACCGCCCCGAAGACGGCCCGGTACGATCCGTCCGGCGCGCGCGAGGTGCCCAGCCGCCGCCAGTTCCCGGGGAGGGCCACGGAGAAGCCCTCCGGCGCCCGGTAGCGGCGGAACCCGGCGGGGACGGCCGCGCCGGACCCCGACGGGGACGGCGTCGCACCCGGCCGGGGAGCGGGGGAGGGGGGCGCGGCGGTGCCGGCGGGCGGCGCGGCGGGGGAGGAGGGGCGCTGCCGCGTACCGGCGCCGGTGTCGCCGCCCGTGCCGGACAGGCCGTGGGCGGCGGCCAGGACGGCGACCGTGACCGTGGCGGCGGCCACCGCGGTCACGGAGACCGCCGTCCGCCGGTTCCACCCCCGGCCGGCACGGCGGGCGGCGGCCCGGGGCGCCGGGGGCGTCCCCGCATCGGGATCCTCCGACAGCACCTGGAGGAGGGCCTCGCGGACCACCGGACGGCTCAGCCGCTCCCGGGAGTTCCTGCGCAGCAGCCCCTGCACCACCGGGGTGAGCGGCCCGGCACGCACCGGGGTGAGCAGCGGCAGCCGGTCCACGCCCTTCAGCGTGGCCTCGAGGCCGCCCCGGTCACGGAACGCCGGACGGCCCTCGACCATCGCGTAGAGGATCGCCCCCAGCGTCCACAGGTCGGCCGTCGGTCCGATCCGCTCGTCGCGGGCCTGCTCGGGGGAGGCGTACGAGGGAGCGGTGAGCCGCGGGGCGAGGGTGGCGCCGGCCAGTCCGAAGCCGGCGACGACGACGGAACCCTCCTCGCGCACGAACACCTGTCCCGGGCTCAGCTCGCCGTGTGTGATGCCCTGTCCGTGCGCCGCCTCCAGTACGTCCAGCAGCTCCAGTCCGACGCGTGCCGCCCGCGCGTGGGTGAACGCGCCCCGCTCGGCCAGGAGTTCGCTGAGCGGCGTACCGCCGACCCGTTCGGTGACCGTCCACAGGGCGCCGTGCTCCACGACCGCATCGACCACCGCCGCCACCCGGTCCGGACGCAGCAGCCGCACGGTCTCGCAGGTCCGCACGACCCGGCCGGTCATCCGGCGGGCGCTCTCGTCCGGGGGGTCCTCCGGGAGGCCGACCTGTGTCACCAGGCACGGGCGGCCCGTCCCGGTGTCCTCCCCGGACCAGCAGACGCGGTTCGTCTCCCGGTGGACGACCTCGAGCAGGCGGTGGCGCCCGGCGACCAGGTGGTGTGCGGAGACGTGCGCCCTGCCCATGGCCACCCCCGTCCGTGCCGCCGGCTCTCGGCTCGCCCAGGGATACGGTGAGCGGGCCGGGGTGTGTTCAATCCGGCCCGCTCCGTTCTGCGCGTCCCGCGCGGAACGCCGGCGTCAGCGCGGCCCGAAGCGGTCCGCCCAGGCCGTCATGTCGGCGATCGTGGCGTTCCCCCCGCACACCACCAGCCCGATCCGGGCCCCGCCGCCCACCCGCTCCACCACCCGCCGGGCCGCGGGCAGCAGGCAGCCGGCGGCCGGCTCGGTCCACACCTTCGCGTGCTCGGCGAGCTCCAGGGACCCCTGGACGGCCTCCCGGTCGGACACCACGAGCACGTCGGTGACCAGCGCGGACACATGGTCGTACGTCAACTGCGAGACGGACGGGGCACTGAGCGTGGTGACGACCGACGACAGCGGGACCGGCAGCGGGCCGCCCGCCGCCAGCGCCCGGGACATGGCCTCGGCACCCTCCGTCTCCACGCCCCAGATCCGCACGTCCGGCCGACGGGCCCGCAACGCCGCCGCCACCCCCGCGATCAGCCCGCCGCCGCCGATGCTCACGACCACGTCGGTGAGCTCCCCGGCGTCCTCGGCGAACTCCAGCCCCACGGTGCCCTGCCCGGCGATCACCACGGGATCGTCGAAGGGATGGACCAGCGTCAGCCCCTCCTCCCGCAACCGCGTCACGAGCGCGAAGGCGCTGTCCATGCCGTCGGTGAGCCGCACCAGCGCACCCGCCTCCTCGGCGGTCTCCACCGAACGCGCGGGCGCCGTGCGCGGCATCACCACCGTGGCCTTCACGTCGAGCGCGGCGGCCATGACCGCCACGGCGATGCCGTGATTGCCGCCGCTGACCGCCACGACACCCGCGGCCCGTTCGGCTTCGGTCAGCGACAACAGCTTCGCCGTCGCGCCGCGTGCCTTGAACGACCCGGTGCGCTGCAACAACTCCAGCTTCGCGGTGACCGGGGCCCCGAGCAGCGCGGTCAGCCCCGGGCTCGGTACCGTCGGGGTGCGCACGACATGGCCGGCGATCCGTTCGGCCGCGGCTTCGATCTGAGTGATCCCGATCAAGGCAGTCATCCTTCCGGCGCGGGTGGTGATCCACGCCGCCTCGCAGCCTTCCGCGCGACGTGCCCCGGGTCAACAGGGTCCCCGGGCGAGGCCGCCGGGGCTCCCCGGGCCCCCGCGCGGCATCGGGCGAGGGGACCGCGTGCCCGGGCACGCCGCCCACGCCCCGGCCCCCTGCGCCCGAACCGGAGGCTGCCGCGGTGGACGGGCACCGCTCCCCGCCGGGCGGGCACCTCGCCGTCCACCACGTACCGCACGACCTCGGCGTCCTCGACGGTCGTGCCCGCCGCCGCGGCCGGTTCCGCCGGGAGACGGCCGGTCAGCCGCCGAAGAGCTGGGTCCAGTACATGCCCGCCCGGCCGCCGCCGGCCAGGCCGACCCCGATGTGGGTGAAGTCGGCCCTCAGGATGTTGGCCCGGTGCCCGGGGCTGTTCATCCACCCCTCCACCACCTCGGCGGGAGAACGCTGGCCGCAGGCTATGTTCTCGCCGACCGTGCGCCGCGTGGCGCCCGCCGCGGCCGCCCGGTCCCAGGGCCTGCCGCCGTCGGGGTCGGTGTGCGAGTAGAAGTTCCGGGCCACCATGTCCGCGCTGTGCGCCTGCGCGGCCGTGGTGAGCCGCGGGTCGGCGGCCAGCCCGGGCAGGCCGGCCCGGGCCCGCTCCCGGTTGGTCAGGCCGACGACCTCGCCCGTCGCGCGGTCCAGGCCGTCCGGTGTCAGCGGCACGGCCCACAGGGCCGTCCAGTACGTGTCGCTCGAGGGCCCGCCGGTGGCGTGGCCCCAGCCGGCGTGTGTGAAGACGGCCTCGTACAGGGTGCGCCGGGCCCGCTCGGTGCGCAGGCAGTGCTCGACGAACTCCGCGGGCGTGCGCGGGCCCGAGACCAGGTGCTCGCCGACGGTGAGGTACGCGTACCCGGCCAGGACGACGCGCTGGTGGACCGAGACGCCGTCCCGGGTCTCCACGCTCAACGCGCCTCCGGCGGCCATGGCGCCGGCGTGCGAGCGGGCCGCGGAGGCCAGGCGCGCGTCGGCCGAGACGGGAGGGGAACCGGCCGTCGCGCGGGCGGAGTTGACCAGCTCGAGAAAGCCGTCCGGGGCGGCGGGCGGCGGCGCTGCCGCGTCGGGGTCCTGGGCGTCGTCCACGACCTCCACCCCGAAGTCCCGGGCGAGACCGGCCAGTCCGTCCGCGTATCCCTGGCCGAGGGCGCGCAGCTTCCAGCCCCCGCCGCGCCGGTAGAGCTCGGCGAGCAGCAGCACGGTCTCCTGGCGCGGGCGGGGCGGGGAGAACCGGGCGAGCACGCGGCCGGCCGCGTCGGTGACGTGGAGCGCAGGAGAGGGCAGGCCGCTCAGCGGCATCCCGGGGTCGGCGGGGCTGACGGCCACCGTCACCCGGGTGGCACCGGCGCGCAGCCGCCGCGGATCGACGGTGAGCGTGTCGTCCCGCAGCCGGGCACCGGGGGCGTCGGGCTGGTTGTAGAAGACGAAGTCGCCGTCACCGCCCACCTTGCCGCCGTCGTCGGTGATGAGGGCGGACACGTCGAACCCGCCCGGCACCCGCACGTTCACGGGGCCGCCCGGCAGGGGGACGTTGCCGCCGGGGACCAACTCGCTCATCCTGTGCCGCCCTGTGTCGCGGTTCGCCATGGGGTGGGGTGCCCGGACAACGTCCCCCGGCCGGCCGGGGTTCCCGGCGTCCGGCCGGGGTCAGCCCGACGCGGTCGGCTCCGGTGCGACGAGGCCCTGCCGGTAGGCGACCGCGACGGCCTCCGTACGGCTCGAAGCACCCAGCTTGGCGAGGATGTGGGAGACGTGGACGCTCGCCGTCTTGGCGCTGATGAACAGCTCCTCGCCGATCTGCCGGTTGGTGCGTCCCAGGGCGAGCAGCCGCAGCACCTCCTGCTCGCGGGCCGTCAGCACCGCCGTACCGCCCCCGGCGGGCGCGGCGTCCGTCAGTCCTCCGCGCCGGACCAGGGCGTCCAGCCGCTCGCGCAGCAGCGTGGCACCGAGCCGGTCGGCCTCCCGGCGTACGGCGTCGGCCTCGGCGGCCGCCTCCTGGTGGCGGCCCGCCGCCAGGAGGGCTCCGGCCAGGCGCAGCCGGCACCGCGCGCGTTCGTAGGGGTCGCCGTACGCGAAGGCGGCCACCGCCCGCTCCCAGGACGCCGGGTCAGGCGCGGCGGCGGAGATCCCGGACCACTCGGCCTCCGCCCGCGCCAGCCACGCCTGGCCCTCCGGGCCCTGGGGGAGGTCGTCGTAGCCGTGCTCGGCGGACCAGCGGGCCTCGGCCAGCAGTTCGGCCGCGGTGTCCGTCCAGCGGGCCGCTCCCGGCCCGTCCCCGGCCCGGCGCAGCTCGGCCACGGTGTCGGCGACCGCGGACAGCGCGAGCGTGGCGAGCCGGACGGTCACGGCGGGCCGCGTGCCCGCCTCGGTGAGCACGAGCGCCTCGACGGAGGACCGCATCCACCGCACGGCCTCCTCCGCGTCCCCGCGCAGCGCCGCCGCGTCGGTCAGCACGATTCCGCCGACCATCCGCGCCATCCAGTCGAACGGCCCCTCCAGCAGGGCCCGGGCCCGCTCGGCCGCCCCGAGGTCGCCGCGCGCCAGCGCCACGTACAGTCCGGGACCGAGGGCGTGACCGCTCAGGGCCGGCCGCACCCCGGCCTGCTCGGCGGACTCGAGCAGCACCTCGTCCCAGTGGCCCAGCGTGTACTGCACGAGCAGCCGCAGGTACCGCATCTCCCGCGGATAGGGCGAGGACAGCAGCCCGGAGCGCCGGGCCCGGTCCAGTCCCTCCGCCGCCCAGAACAGGCACTCCTCCACGTCACCGGACTCGAAGCAGCCGATGGCGAGGTTGAACAGCGCGCGCATCTCCACGGGCGTGTTGCCCGCCCGCCGCGCCAGCTCGCGCGCCTCCAGCAGCCGCTTCCGGCCCGCCGGGGTGGACCGGTTGCCCCCCTCCAGACTCGTCAGGGAGATCAGCAGATCGGCGCGGGCGTCGGTGACCCCCAGGTCCTCCGCGACCCGCAGGGCCCGGCGGGCGACCCGCAGCGCGGTCTCGTTCTCCCCGACCTGGCGGGCCGCCGTCACATGGGTGGCCGCGGCCCACACCCACGTCGACGACGGGGGCTCGGCGGGGATCAGGCCGAGCGCCTCGCTGCTGTGGGCGTACGCGGCCGACAGGTTGTCCACGCTCAGCAGGTTCCCGGCGAGCGTGTAGCGGACGCGGGCGGCCAGCTCCAGGTCCGCGTCCTGGCCGAGGCCCGCCAGCGCGGACCGGGTCAGGGAGACCGCGCGGTGCAGCTCCCCGGCGTGCGCGGCGGCGGCCGAGGCGCGCAGCGTCAGCGTCACCGCGTCGGGGCCGACGGGACGTGCGGCGGCGTCGACCGCCGACCACAGGTCCAGGACCGCCTCCAGGTGCCGCAGCTCCTCGGCCGGCGCGCCGACCCGCTGGGCGTGGTCGGCGGCCTCCAGCGAGGCGGCCAGGGCCTCGGGCAGGTCGTGGCTCTCCCGGTAGTGGTGGGCGCGCTCGGCGGCGCTGTCGGACCGGCGGCCCGCCCCGGCGAGCAGCCGGGCGAACGCGCCGTGCAGCCGGGCCCGTTCGCCCGGGAGCAGGTCGGCGTAGACCGCCTCCCGGGCGAGGGCGTGCCGGAAGGAGTACGCGCCCCCGTCGCCGGAGACGAGCAACTGCCGCTCCACGGCCTCGCGCAGCGCCGACTCCAGCTCCTCCTCGGGCAGCCCCACGGCGTCCCGCAGCAGGCCGTGCCCCACGCGGCGCCCGGCGACGGCGGCGGTGCGCAGCACCTGCTGGGCGGTGTCGGACAGCTGCTCGAACCGGATGAGCAGGACGTCGGCCAGACCGCTGGGCACGCCCCCGGCGGGCGTGTCCGTGGCCGCGACCAGCTCCTCGGCGTAGAAGGCGTTGCCCTCGGCGCGTTCGACGATCCGGTGCACGGTGGTGTCCGGCAGCGGCCGCTCCCGCAGCGCGCGCACCAGCCGGGCCACGTCGGCGTCCGGCAGGGGCCGCAGTTCCAGCCGCTCCACGGCGGGCAGCCGCACCAGCTCGGCGAGCAGCGGGCGCAGCGGGTGGCGGCGGTACAGGTCGTCCGCCCGGTACGAGGCGAACACCGCGATCCGGTGGCGCTGGAGCACCCCCCTGCTGAGCAGGAACCTCAGCAGGTCCCGGGAGGACTGGTCGGCCCAGTGCAGGTCCTCCAGGACCAGCAGCAGCGGCGCGGCGTCCGCCAGGTCGGTCAGCAGGGCGGCCACGCCCTCGAAGAGCAGCAGTCGCGAACGCGGGGCGCCGGCGTCGTCCTCCGGACCGCCCCCCAGCAGCCGCTCGGCCACCGGGTGCGCGGCCAGCACGGGGGCGAACCGCTCGTCGGCGGCCAGCACCCCGAGGATCTCGGTGAACGGCAGATACGGCAGGCCGACGTCGCCCAGGTCGACGCAGTGCCCGGTGAGCACGGTCGTCCCGGCCGCGGCGGCCCGCCCCGCGACCTCGTCCAGCATCCGGGTCTTGCCGACCCCGGCGTCCCCGGCGACGAGCACCGCGCGGGCCTCACCGCCGCGGGCACGGTCCAACGCCTCGGTGAGACGCGCGAGTTCGTCCTCGCGGCCGACGAGTGGGCGGGTGGGTGAGGTCTGTGACACGCCGCCCATCCTGACACGCGCCGCCGGACGGTGGGCCGGCGCCGCCGGTCCGCGAGCGGTCAGCGCCGCAGCGTGTCGGCCCAGTCCTCCGGGACCCGTCCCGCCGGGCCGGGCGAGGGCTGGTCGCCGGGGTGGCTGCGGGGCGGGGCGAGGTCCGGACCGGAGGGCCGCACCTCGTCGGTCGCGTAGTCCCAGAACCAGTCCTCGCCGGGCTCGAAGCTCTGCACCACGGGATGCCCGGTGGCCCTGTAGTGGCCGGTCGCGTGCTGCCCCGGAGAGCTGTCGCAGCAGCCGACGTGGCCGCAGGCGGCGCAGCGCCGCAGGTGGAACCACCAGCCGCCCGTCGTGTCGCACTCGACGCAGCCGGTGCCGCTCGGCGCGGCGGTGGGGTCGATTCCGGTGTCGCTGGTCATGCCGGCTCCTCGGTCGGTTCGGGCCCGGTCGCGGTCGTGTCGGGCCCGGTCGCGGTCGTGTCGGGTTAGTCCGCGGCCGGTTCGGGTTAGTCCGCGGCCGGTTCGGGTTCGTCCGCGGTGAGCGGGAGAAGCACCTGGAAGCGGGTGTCGCCCGGCACGGAATCGACCCGGAGGGTGCCGTGGTGCTTGTTCACCACGATCCGCCAGGAGATGTCCAGGCCGAGTCCGGTGCCCTCGCCCACCGGCTTGGTGGTGAAGAACGGGTCGAAGATCCGCTCCCGGATCTCCGGGGCGATCCCGGTGCCGGTGTCGCGGAACTCCACCAGCAGCCGGTCGTGGTGGAGCGCGGTCCGCACGGTCAGCGTGCCCTCGCCGCCCGCGCCGTCGTTCATCGCGGAGACCGCGTTGTCGATCAGGTTGGTCCACACCTGGTTCAACTCCGCCGGGTACGCCGGGACGGCCGGCACCGTGCGGTCGTACTCCTTGACGACCTCGATCCGGGGGCCGATCTTGCCCGACAGCATCAGCAGCGTGCTGTCGAGGAGTTCATGGACGTCGACGGTCCGGTACGGCGCCCGGTCGAGCTGGGCGTACTGCTTGGCCGCGTCCACGAGGTGGGAGACGCGGGCGGTGGAGTCCGCGATCTCGTTCATCAGCAGCTCGGTCTCGACGGTGTAGTTGAGCCAGCCGACGGCTCCCGGCAGGATCTCCGCGTCCACGGCCGCCGCGACCTGCTCCAGCCACTCGGTGTCCAGGCCGGCCTGCACGAACGTCGGCGCGAGCTGCCAGCCCTGCTCGATGCCGTGGTCCTTCAGCCAGTCGGTGAGGGCGTCCTCCCGGTCGGCGGCCTCCAGCGGGCTCAGCGACGGCGCCTTCGCGACCCGCTCGGCCGTGCGTTCCTGGATCTCGATGAGACCGGCCAGCGCGTCCCGGGAGAACGGGCCCTCGGCGATGACGGCGAGCTTGTGCCGCATCTTCGCCACCCGCTCCCGCAGCGTCGACGTGGCGCGTACGGCGGCCGCCGCCGGGTTGTTGAGCTCGTGCGTGAGACCGGCGGACAGCGAACCGAGCGCGAGCAGCCGCTCCCGCTGCCCGATGGTCCGCTGGTTGTTCTTCGAGCCGAAGAACAACCCCTCCAGCAGGTGCACGGCCATCGGGAACCACTCCCGCATGACGGACGCGAAGGTGTCCGCCGGCAGGACGAAGAACCGCGTCGGCTCGGTGACCCGCAGAGAGTTGGTGTAGACCTGCGGCACCCGGTCGCCGACGTACGCCTGCATCGCGCCCGCGTACACCCCGCGCTGCGAGGTGCGGTTGGTCTCCACGTCGTCCCCGCCGACCCGGCGGGAGAGCACGACCGTGCCGTCGAGCATCACGTAGAAGCAGGTCGCGGGCTCGCCCTCGGTGTACACCGGGCCGGGTTCGAACAGCTCCACCCGGCCCTCGGCGCACAGCCGGCCCAGCTGCTCGGGCGAGAGCTTCTCGAAGAGGAACAGCTTCCCGATCTCCCCGGGGCTGCACGGCATCGGCCGCCCGCTCACGACTGCTCCAGGTAGCGGTGGACGAGCATCACGGCCATGGCTCCCTCTCCGACGGCGGACGCGACCCGCTTCGCGGACCGGGCGCGGGCGTCGCCCGCCACGAACACGCCCGGGACGCTGGTCTCCAGGTGGTACGGCGGCCGGTCCAGCTCCCAGTCCGCCGGCGGCCGTCCGTCGGGGGTGAGGTCGGGTCCGGCGAGGATGAAACCGCGCTCGTCGCGCAGCACGGTGCCGTCCAGCCAGTCGGTCAGCGGGGCCGCGCCGATGAACACGAACAGCCACTGCGCGTCGACGAGTTCGGTGCGCCCGCTCTCCGCGTCGCGCAGCGTCAGCCGCTCCAGGTGCCCGTCGCCGTGCGCGCTCTCGACGACCGTGCCGCAGCGCACGCGGATGTTGGGCGTCTCCTCGATCTGCTGGATCAGGTAGTGCGACATCGACGCCGTCAGGGAGTCGCCGCGCACCAGCAGCGTCACCGACTTGGCGCCCCGGGACAGGTACATCGCCGCCTGCCCGGCCGAGTTGGCGCCGCCCACGATGTACACGTCGTGGTCCTGGCAGGCCGCGGCCTCGGTCAGCGCCGAACCGTAGAACACCCCGCAGCCGGTCAGCTCGTCCGTGCCCGGCGCGGCCAGCTGCCGGTAGGAGACGCCGGTCGCCAGGATCACGCTGTGCGCGGCGACCGCCGAGCCGTCCGAGAACCGGACGATCCGCGCCGCCCCGTTGGCCTCGAGGCCCGTCACCTCCCGCGCGGTGAGGATCTCGGCGCCGAACCTCGCGGCCTGCCGCCGGGCCCGTTCGGTGAGCTGCCCGCCGGACACGCCGTCGGGGAAACCGAGGTAGTTCTCGATCCGGGAGCTCTGCCCGGCCTGCCCACCGGTCGCCGAGCGCTCCACCAGCACCGTCCGCAGGCCCTCGGAGGCCCCGTACACCGCCGCCCCGAGCCCGGCCGGGCCGCCGCCGACCACGACCAGGTCGTAGAACTCGGCCGCCGGCGTCGTCGCCAGCCCCACCCGGGCGGCGAGGTCCGGCGCCTGGGGCTCCACCAGCGATGTCCCGTCGGGCGTGATCACCACCGGCAGCCGCTGCCCGTCCTGCCCGGCCGCCGCCAGCAGCCGCCGTCCCTCCGGCTCGTCGGAGGAGTACCAGCGGTAGGGTACCTGGTTGCGGGCCAGGAACTCGCGGACCTCCGAGGAGCGCGCCGACCAGCGGTGTCCGACGACCTTGGTGCTGGGCACCGGCCGGTGGTCGCCGGCGCGCCACGCCTGCAGCAGGTCGTCCAGCACCGGGTAGAGCTTCTCCTCCGGCGGGTCCCACGGCTTGAGCAGGTAGTGGTCCAGGTCGACGACGTTGATCGCGTCGATGGCCGCGTCGGTGTCGGCGTACGCGGTCAGCAGCACCCGCCGTGCCCCCGGGTACACGTCGAGGGCCTGCTCGAGGAACTCGATGCCGTTCATCCGCGGCATCCGGTAGTCGGCGAGGATCACGGCCACCAGGTCGCCGCGCAGCTTGAGTTCGCGCAGCGCCTCCAGTGCCGACTCGCCGGACTCCGCGCGCACGATCCGGTACGAGGCGCCGTAGCGCCGCCGCAGGTCACGGGCGACGGCGCGGGAGACCCCCGGATCGTCGTCCACGGTCATGATGACGGTCCGTGTCGCCGCGTCCGCCTGTGCCATGCGTCCCCCACGTCGAACGGCCGGGTTCACGGCACGGCGTCCCCGTCACCGCACCGGCCTGGGACCCATCGTAGGGTCGATCGCCCCGCACCGCTCGGGCCGACCGGGCCGCGCCCGCCCGGCACGCGGAGCTGCCGGCCGCGGCCCCCCGCAGGTCACCACCCGCTCCCGCTGTGACGCCGCGCGTGCACCGTGGTGAAGACTGGCCCCATGGACGTGACCGCGACACAGGGAGGGACCCGCATGACGCGCCCGATCACGGCAGGGCTGGACGGATCCGAGGAGAGCCTGGCCGCACTGGCCTGGGCCGCCAGGGAGGCGGTCCGCCGGGGAGATCCGCTGCACGTCGTGCACGCCTGGCGGGCCGAGCCGGAAGCGGCCGGCGCGGGGGACCGGGACGCGCAGGAACGGTGGGTCCGGGACTCGGTCGCCGAGGCGGTCCGGACCGTCACCGAGCGGCACCCGGACCTCGCGGTGACCACGGACGTCACCGAGGCCGACGACGCCGTCGCCGTGCTGCTCGCCGCCGCGGCCGAGGCCCGGACGCTGGTGCTCGGCTCGCGCGGCCACGGAGCGGTCGTCGGCTTCCTGCTCGGCTCCGTCGGCCAACAGGTGATCGCCGAGACGCCCCGGCCCGTCGTCCTCGTGCGGGCCGGGGACGAGGCCGCGGCGGAGGCCGCCGGCCGCGAGGTCGTCGTGGGTCAGCAGGGGGAACCGGAGGACAGCGCCGACGTGATCGGGTTCGCCTTCGAGGCGGCCGCCGCGCGCGGCGCCACCGTGCGGGCCGTGCGTGCCTGGACCCTGCCGACGGTGTTCACCTACAGCCCGGGCTCGATGCGGCTCGCCGACGAGGCCGGCGGCCTGGAGCAGTACGAGAGGAAGGCCCTCGGCGAGGCGCTCGCGCCGTGGCGCGAGCGCTTCCCCGACGTACCGGTGGTCGAGCACGTGGAGATGGGCAGCGCGGGCCAGGTGCTGCTGGCGGCGGCCGGGAACGCCCAGCTGACGGTCGTCGGCCGCCGCGCCCGCCGCACCGCCGTCGGCGCCCGGATCGGCTCGGTGGCTCACGGCGTCCTGCACCACGCGGCCTGCCCGGTGGCGGTGGTCCCGCACGCCTGAGCCGTGCCCGGGAGCCTCACTCCGGCATGGGCTGGAGCGTCTCCCGGGCCTTCGGCAGGATGTTCGTGATGTAGTCCTGGACGGCGGTGTCCAGGCCGATGTCGTGCTGGGCCCGTTCGGACAGGTACCAGCGGTGTTCCAGCAGCTCGTGGTAGATCTCCGCCGGGTCCATCGCGCCCCGCAGCTCCACCGGCACCGCCCGCACGGTCGGCCGGAACACCTCCCGCACCCAGCGGTGGGCGAGCACCTCCGGGCGGGCGCCGAGGGGGTCGCCCGGGGCGTAGTCGTCCTGGGTGGCCATCCAGCTCTCCAAGTCGTTGAGCAGCCGCCGGGCCTGGTTCTCCTCGGCGTCCAGGCCCGTCAGGCGCAGCAGCTGGCGCTGGTGGTGGCCCGCGTCGACGACCTTGGGCACGAAGGTGACCGTGTCGCCGTGGGAGGCGTGCTCGATCTGCATCTCGGCCACGTCGAAACCGAGGTCGTTGAGCCGCCGGATCCGGCGCTCGATGTAGTGGTGCTTGCCCGCCGGGTAGACGGAGGTGCGGGTCAGCTCCTCCCACAGCCGGCCGTAGCGCGCGCAGATCTCCCGGCCGAAGTCCACCGGGTCGACGGACGGGTGCAGCGCCCCGGACGCCTCCAGGTCGAGCAGCTCGCCGCTGATGTTCACCCGGGCCAGGTCGAGGTCGTAGTCGCGCTGCCCGTCGCTCAGCCGCGGGTGCAGCTCGCCGGTCTCCGCGTCCACCAGGTAGGCGGCGTAGGCGCCCGCGTCGCGCCGGAAGAGCGTGTTGGACAGCGAGCAGTCGCCCCAGGCGAACCCGGCCAGGTGGAGGCGGACCAGCAGCACGGCGAGGGCGTCCATCAGACGGTGCATGGTCGCCGGACGCAGCGTCGTCTCGAACATCGACCGGTACGGCATGGACCCGCCGAGGTGCCGCGTGATCAGCACCGGCTCCAGCGGCTCACCGGCGCCGTCGGTGCGGCCGGTGACCACGCCCAGCGCGTCCACCGCCGGGATGGCGAGCCGGTCCAGGTCGCGCAGCAGTTCGTACTCGCGCAGGGCGGGCCGCTCGGCGAGCTCCTTGACGGCGATCACCTCGTCGCCGGCCCGGGCGTAGCGGACGACGTGGCGGGAGATGCCGCGGGGGAGCGGCACGAGATACTCCTCGGGCCACTCCTCCAGCGGCAGCTGCCACGGCAGTTCGAGCAGGAGCGCCGGGTGCTCCGGATTGGTGGCACTGATCTGCAAGGCCATGACCCGAACCCTAGAACGTCCGTTCCCGGGCCAGTCGCGCGGCCTCCTTCACCGGCCCGCGGTGGACGGGGCCGTGCCCGGGGAGCAGCACGTCGCCGTCGAGCCGCGCGATGACGTCCAGCGAGGCCACCGTGCGGTCCCGATCGTGGTGGAACATGCCGGGCAGCAGCTGGGGCCCCGCCACCCGCGAGGTGGGGTGCCCGCTGACCAGGGCGTCGCCGGAGACCACCACCCCCGCGTCCGGCAGGTGGTAGACGCAGTGTCCGTCGGTGTGCCCGGGGGTGTGCACCGGCACGGGCCGGCCGGGCAGGTCGAGCGGGCCGTCCGAGGGGAAGGGGGCGGGAGCGCTCACCGGGTGCTGCTGGGTGCCGCCGGAGCGGAGCACGTGCGCCAACCAGGGCAGCACGCCCGGCCGCCAGCTGTTGCGCAGGACCTCGCCGACCGACACCTGCTGCAGGAAGTCCCGCCGGGCGTGCGGCACTTCGGCCTCGTGCAGGAACACGGGCGTGCCGTGGGCGGCGCGCAGGTACTCGGCGGAGCCCAGGTGGTCGTTGTGGGCGTGGGTGATCAGCACGGCCGTCACCGCCTCGGGCGAACTCCCGACCGCCGCGAGGGAATCGAGCAGGAGCTGCCGGTCACCGGGGTAACCGGTGTCGATCAGGGTCACCGCGTCGCCCTCGGTGAGGAGGACCCAGTTGGTGTTGCTCCCGTGCACCAGGTAGGTGCCGTCCGCGACGTGCCGCACGTCCGCGCGCATCAGTGTCCCCGCCTTCGTTCCCAGGTGGCTGCCCGACGGGGGACAGCCAACCAGACGCGGCGGGTGCCCGGCGCTCGGCGCACCCCGCGCGGACGGGACCGGACGCCGGTGCGCGGGTCCACGGCGCGGGCGCTCCGGGGCGCGGCGCTCCCGGGCGCGCCGACGGGAGCCCGTCGGTGCTCCGTCGGCCTCGGGGTGCTGCCCGCTCAGGGCATGAACAGGGCCAGGAAGATCACCACGAGGACGATGATCCCGACGATGAGCCAGATGTTCTTGTGCCCGCCCCCGCGCCGCGGCACCGGGTCCTCCGGGCCTCCGCCCCGGGGCCGGTCCTCCGGGAGCTGCGGGTTCTTCGGCCGGTCGTGTGCGTAGAAGTCGTCGTCCGCCATGTCGGACTCCCTCCGTGACCGGATACGGGTCCCTCCCACGGCCCGTCCGACACCTCGCGACGTCCGCCTTTTTCGCATCCCGCCCGCGCCGGCGGCTCCCCCCGCCGCCCGGGCCCGGCGGACCGCGGCCGACGGATTCCTCGTGCGCCCGCTCTTTCGATACACCGGTGTATCCGATACATTCGCGCATCGAACAGGGGAGACGGCGGAGGGGGCGCGGACATGGACGTCGGGCAGGCCGCCGGGCGCGTGACCCGGCGCCGCGCGCGCACCCGCGCCGACCTGCTGGAGGCGGCGTTCGCGGTGTTCGCCGCCAAGGGGTTCGGCCGGGTCCCGATCGAGGAGATCTGTGAGGCCGCCGGCTACAGCCGGGGTGCCTTCTACTCGAACTTCGACAGCCTCGACGAGCTGTTCTTCGCCCTCTACCGCGAACGGGCCGACCTGATCGCGGACCAGGTGACCGGCGCCCTCGCCCTCGACGGACCGGACCTGGACGTGCGGGCCGCCGTGGACCGCGTCACCGAGGTACTGCTGCTGGACCGGGACTGGCTCCTGGTCAAGACGGACTTCCTGGCGCACGCCGCCCGTGACCCGGACGTGGCGCGAACCCTGCTGGAACACCGGGCGCGCCTGCGCCGCGCGATCGCCGACCGCCTCGCCCGGGCGCACCCGCGCACACCGCTGCCCGCCGTGCTGGGCGACGCCGAGGCCGCCGCGCACGCCGTGGTCGCCGCCTACGACGGCGTCACCGTCCAGCTGCTCCTGGACCGGGACGTCGAGCACGCACGCGTCTGGCTGGGGCAGTTGCTCACCGCACTGCTCACCGACGCGAGCAGCACCCCCGACGACAACCCCGGCACCACCCCGTGAGAACACGGACGAGGACGAACGAGGAAGGGACGGTCGCCATGGACGCCGACGTCATCGTGGTCGGAGCGGGCCTCGCGGGCCTGACCGCGGCGCACGAGCTGACCAGCCGGGGCCACAGGGTCGCGCTGGTCGACCAGGAGAACGCGGCCAACCTCGGCGGACAGGCCTTCTGGTCCTTCGGCGGCCTCTTCCTCGTGGACTCCCCGGAGCAGCGGCGCCTCGGCGTCAAGGACTCCTTCGACCTGGCCTGGAGCGACTGGCAGGGCAGCGCCGGCTTCGACCGGACCGAGGACGAGGACTCCTGGGCGGTGCGCTGGGCGCGGGCCTACGTCGAGTGGGCGGCGGGGGAGAAGCGGTCCTGGCTGGCCGGGCACGGCATCACCTTCCTGCCCACCGTCGGCTGGGCCGAGCGCGGCGACCTCACGGCCGGCGGGCACGGCAACTCGGTGCCCCGCTTCCACGTCGCCTGGGGCACCGGCACCGGGGTCGTCGAACCGTTCGTGCGGTACGCGAAGCAGGCCGCGCGCGACGGCCTGCTCACCTTCCACCACCGTCACCGCGTCGACCACCTGGTCGTCGAGGGCGGCACCGTGCGCGGCGTGCGCGGCACGGTCCTCGCCGAGGACACCTCGCCCCGCGGCGTCGCCTCCAACCGCGACACGGTCGGCGAGTTCGAACTCACCGCCCAGGCCGTGATCGTCACCTCCGGCGGAATCGGGGCCGACCACGACATCGTGCGCCGCCACTGGCCCGCACGCCTCGGCACCCCGCCCGCCGAGATGGTCACCGGTGTCCCCGCCCACGTCGACGGACGGATGCTGGACATCAGCGCCGAGGCGGGCGCACGCCTGGTCAACCGCGACCGGATGTGGCACTACACCGAGGGCGTGCGCAACTGGGACCCGATCTGGCCCGGCCACGGCATTCGCATCCTGCCCGGACCGTCCTCGATGTGGTTCGACGCCCTAGGCCGCCGTCTGCCGTCGCCGTACCTGCCCGGCTACGACACCCTCGGCACCCTGCGGCACCTGCGCACCGCCGAGGACCTCGCGGGCCACGACCACTCCTGGTTCATCCTCACCCGGAAGATCGTCGAGAAGGAGTTCGCCCTCTCCGGCTCCGAGCAGAACCCGGACATCACCGCCAAGGACCGCGCGGGCTTCCTGCGCGAACGCGTCCTCGGCAAGGGCGCCCCGGGCCCGGTGGACGCCTTCCTGCGCAAGGGCCCCGACTTCGTGACCGCGCCGGACCTGGAGCAGCTGGTCGACCGCATGAACGGGCTCACCGAGGAGCCGCTCCTGGACGCCGCCTCGATCCGGCGCCAGATCGAGGCCCGCGATCTCCAGACGGCCAACCCGTACGCCAAGGACGCCCAGGTGCAGGGCATCCGCAACGCCCGCCGCTACGTCGGCGACCGCCTCGGCCGGGTCGCGGCCCCGCACCGCATCCTGGACCCGGCGGCGGGCCCGCTGATCGGGGTCAAGCTGCACGTCCTCACCCGCAAGACCCTCGGCGGCATCCAGACCGACCTCGACTCCCGCGCCCTGGGCACCGACGGCACGCCGGTCGACGGCCTGTACGCGGCCGGTGAGGTGGCCGGCTTCGGCGGCGGCGGAGTGCACGGCTACAACGCGCTGGAAGGCACCTTCCTCGGTGGCTGCCTGTTCTCCGGGCGGGCGGCGGGCCGGGCGGCGGCACGTCAGGCCGCCTGAACCCAACACGGTTCCCTCCCGTCCCTTCCGGGTACTCCGTCGCCCGGACGACGGACGAGGGATGACTGAGGGATGACTAGGGAGGTCCGCGCATGAGCGCATCGGACGACCTGCCGGTCGTGCGGACCCTCGCCGAACTCGCCGGCCTGGTCGAACGCCACCGAGGCCTGTACGTGCGCTGGTCGCGCGGCCCCGAGACCGATCTCGCCAAGGCCTCCAGCACCGACGAGCTCACCGGCGTGCCCATGCCGGGCCTGTCCGCCAACCCCCTCGACGTGGAGGGGTGGTGGGCGGCCCGGCCCGTACGGGTGTGGGCGGCCCGGCGGCTGCACGACTACGCGCATCTCCCGCACGACAAGGGCCCCGGCGTGCGGCCCTGGGTGCTCACCGGCCGTGAGACGGGCCGCGGCCCGGACAACGAGCCGCTGGTGACCGACGTCCGGCCGATGTGCTGGGTCGCCCCGGGAGTCATCGACGAGGCCCGGAGCGAGGTGGAGCGCCAGGAACGCCCCTGGGGCCCGCTGCGCCGCACCGGCCCCTGACGGGCCCCGCGCTCACCCGGAGCGCCGGCGCGCCACCGCGCGGCGCTTGAGCGCACGGCGCTCCGTCTCGCTGGTCCCGCCCCAGACGCCGAGGGACTGCCCCGTGTCGAGCGCCCACTGCAGGCACTGCTCCCGGACCGGGCAGCGCCGGCAGACCGCCTTCGCCTGCTCGGTCTGCAACAGGGCCGGTCCGGTGGTGCCGATCGGGAAGAACAGATCGGGGTCCTCCGTGCGACACGCGGCGTGCTCGCGCCAGTTGTCCATCAAAAGTCACCTGCGATCGAATCGAGTCGTGCCTCGCGAATCCCTTGCTCCGTTCGGGTGACCTGACAACAGCGGAGTGAAACCGTCGGTCCTCCCCGGGTCCTGCCGACCGCTCAGTTCCGCAGCGCCTCGGCCGCCGCCGTCACGACCGCGTCGGCCACCGCCGCCAGCGCGGGGGAGTCGAGCTTCCACTGCTGCCAGTACAGCGGGACGTCGACGGCCCGGTCCGGGGCGAAGTCGACGAGCCGCCCGGCCCGCAGCAGGGCCTCCGCCTGCGGCTCCGGCACCATGCCCCAGCCCAGTCCGGCGGCGACCGCCTCCACGAAGCCCTCCGAGGTCGGCACGTAGTGGCGCCCGGCGCCGGCGCCGTCCCGCCCGAGTCGGCGCACGAAGCCGTCCTGGAAGTCGTCCCGCCGGTCGAAGACCACCACCGGTGCCCCGGCGAGCACCTCGGGCAGTGGCCCCTCCAGGTACCGGGCGGCGAAGCCGGGGGCGGCACAGGGCCGGTAGCGCATCCGGCCCAGGTACCGGACGGTGCAGCCCGGCACCGGATCGGGCGAGGAGGTCACCGCGGCCATCACCACGCCCTCGCGCAGGAGGGCCGCCGTGTGGTCCTCGTCCTCGCGGCGCAGCTCGAAACAGAGCCGCGGTTCCTGGGACACCCGCGTGAGAGCGCCGAGGAACCACGTCGCGAGCGAGTCGGCGTTGACGGCCACCGAGACCCGGGTCGGCTCCCCGGCACCGCTCAGCCCCAGCTCCGCGTACGCGTCCCGCTCCAGCCGGGTCACCTGCCGGGCCAGCCGCACCAGCACCGCACCGGACTCCGTGGGCCGCACCGGCTTGGTGCGCAGCAGCAGCACGCGCCCGGTGCGCTGCTCCAGCGCCTTCACCCGCTGGCTGACCGCGGACGGCGTCACGTGCAGCGCGGCGGCGGCCGCGTCGAACGTGCCCTCGTCCACCACGGCCAGCAGGGTGCGCACCTGGTCCAGCGGCAGATCCGCGAGCACCGCCGTCGTCCCTGTCGTCCCCATCGCCGCCATGACCCCCGTTCTCTTCAGGAACACTAAGGATACGTAAGAATCCTTAGCTGTACGTACGGTGATCGTCCCGCTTAGCGTCAAGGGCATGACCAACGCACTGACCGCCGCGGCCGCCGGCTTCGGCACCGGCCTCTCGCTCATCGTCGCCATCGGCGCCCAGAACGCCTTCGTCCTGCGCCAGGGGATCCGCCGCGACGCCGTCCTCGCCGTGGTCGGCATCTGCGCGCTGTCCGACGCCGTCCTCATCGCCCTCGGCGTCGGCGGCGTCGGCGCGGTGGTGGTGGCCTGGCCGGACGCGCTGACCGCGGTCGCCTGGGTCGGGGGCGCCTTCCTGCTCTGCTACGGCGCCCTGGCCGCCCGGCGCGTGTTCCGGCCGGCCGGGGCGCTGCGGACGGAGGGCGACGCGGCCGGCTCGCGGCGGCGGGCGGTGCTCACGTGTCTGGCGCTGACCTGGCTCAACCCGCACGTCTACCTCGACACCGTGTTCCTGCTGGGCTCCGTCGCCGCCGACCGCGGCCCGCTGCGCTGGACCTTCGGCCTGGGGGCGGCCGCGGCCAGCCTGTGCTGGTTCGCCGCGCTGGGTTTCGGTGCCCGCTACCTCGGCCGCTTCCTGGCCCGGCCCGTCGCCTGGCGCGTCCTGGACGGACTGGTCGCCGCCACCATGATCGTGCTCGGTGTCTCCCTCGTCGTCGGCGCGTGAACAGGGCCGGGCGGTGCGCACGCGCTCGAACGGAACTGCGATAGTGAGGGCCCCGATCGAAAGATGTAACGAGCACGTAGGAAGCGCGTGGACACGAGCGAGAGCAGTACCGCATCCCCGGACGAAGCCCCCGTCCCGGACGAGACCCCCGCCCGGGACGGAGCCCGGCGCCGCTGGGTCATGGACACCCGTCCACTGCGCCGTCCCGCCTACCGCAGGCTGTGGTCCTCGACCGTCGTCACGGCCGTCGGCAGCCAGCTCACCGCCGTCGCCGTGCCCAAGCAGATCTACGACATCACCGGCTCCTCCGCCTGGGTCGGCACCGCGAGCCTCGCCGGACTGCTGCCGCTGATCGTGTTCGCCCTGTGGGGCGGCGCGGTCGCCGACACCATGGACCGCCGCAAGCTGCTGCTGATCACCAACACCGGCATCGCCGTCACCTCACTGCTGTTCTGGGTCCAGGCCGTCACCGGCCTGGAGTCGGTGGCCGTCCTGATGCTCCTGCTCGCGCTGCAACAGGCCTTCTGGGGCCTCAACGCCCCGGCCCGCAACGCCTCCATCGCCCGCCTGGTCCCCGCGGACGAACTCGCCGCGGCCAACGCGCTCGGCTCGACCGTCATACAGACCGGCCAGGTGGTCGGACCGCTGCTCGCCGGTGCCCTCATCCCCGTCGTCGGCCTGCCCGAGCTGTACCTCGTCGACGCGCTGGCGCTGTGCGTCACGGTGTGGGCGGTGTACAAGCTGCCCGCCCTGCCGCCGCTCACGGGCACGGCGGTACGGCGCGCGGGCGTCCGCGAGGTCGTGGCCGGGTTCCGCTACATCGCCGGGCACAAGGTGCTGCTGCTGTCCTTCCTGGCCGACATCGTCGCCATGGTCCTCGGGATGCCCCGCGCGCTGTTCCCGCAGCTCGCCGCCGAGACGTACGCCCCCTGGGGCGAGGGACTCGCCCTCGGCCTGCTGTTCGCGGCCGTCCCCGTCGGCGCGGTGGCCGGAGGGCTGTTCTCCGGCACCTTCTCCCGGGCACGCCGGCACGGCTGGATGGTGATCGGCGCGGTCGTCGTCTGGGGGGCGGCCGTCACCGGCTTCGGGCTGAGCGGCAACCTGTGGCTCGCGGTGGCGTTCCTCGCCGTCGCCGGGGTCGCCGACATGGTCTCCATGGTGTTCCGCGGGGCGATCCTGCTGTCCGCCGCGACCGACGAGATGCGCGGGCGCATGCAGGGCGTCTTCACGGTGGTCGTCGCCGGCGGCCCGCGTCTGGCCGACGTCCTGCACGGCGGCGCTGGTTCGGCCTTCGGGGCGGGAGAGGCGGTCGCGGGCGGCGGAGTGCTCGTCGTCGTGGTGATGCTGGCGCTCGCCGCCGCGGTACCGGCGCTGCGCCGCTACCGCGTCTGACGCCGCGTCACAACGCGCTGCGGCCCCGCACGGCGGCGTGCTCCATGAGCCGGACCCGGGTGGCCTCCAGCCGGTGCGCGAGGATCTCGGCGACCGTCCGCACCAGCACGACCCCGAGCTGCGGGTCCTCCTCGCACAGGGCGAGCACCGACGCCGCGTCGAACTCGTAGGCGCGCACCGGGCTGAAGGCCTCGGCGCCGAAGTCCCACTCGTACGGCGGGAACAGCCAGGACCAGCCGAGCAGGTCGCCGACGCCCAGGCTGGCGACCGTCACCCGTTGCAGCGGCGTCACCTGCTGGGTCAGGGAGACCGCGCCGGACCGGATGACCCAGAAGCGGTCGGCCCTGCTTCCCGCCTCGAAGATCCGGGCGTCCTCCGGGAAGGAGACCTCCCGGGCCAGCGCCATGAGGCGACCGCGCTGGTGCGGGGGGAGGGCGGTGAGCAGTTTGATCGCTTTGGTCATGACCTGGGGCTCCTCGCCGACGATTCGGTTCAGGTGCGTTCCCTACGCACCATTTCAGCCGTTGTCGACGCCCTGGGCACCTCGGCGGACGGGGGATCCCGTACGAATTCCGTGCCGGTTCGGGGGAGGGTGGCGCAGGGCAGGAAAAAGCCCTGGCTGGACGGGGGAAGCCAGCCAGGGCCGTAAGCGGTGACGCACGGAGGACTCGTCCGTCGACTCCGTCGCCACGTATGGATGAACGCTAAACCATCTCGCCGCGTTCCGGGAAACCGAAACCGGGTCACGTGACCTGTTTCACTGTGTCGTCACCCGGCGTGACGAGACCTCACCCGGCGTCCCCGCGGCGACCCCGACCCTGCCCCGCTCCGGTCCGTCCGACAGGTCCGCCGTGTTCCGGGCCCGTCAGCCCGTCTCCGTGCGGCGACCGGGGGTCAGGACCTCGTCCAGCACCCGCAGGACCGCCTCGTACGCCACCGTCCGGACCGCTGCCTCGCGGGAGGCCTCCGGGTCGGTCGACCGCAGCTCGTCCCTTCGCGACCGCCACGTCCGTTCCTGTTCCACCGCGCAGGCCCTCGCGCGGTGCATGCGGCGCAGCAGTTCGTCCGAGTCCACAACATCCGTCATGCACTCCGCGTACCCCCGCACGGCGCCCGGATGGCCGTTGGGCCGTGAGGAGGGCCGAAGGTTTGGGAGTGCGGACGGAGGTCAGCCGAAAATGACGAGGTCCGCGGCGGACGCACCGCGCGGACCCGGCCGGATCCCGCCCACCCCACCGAACAGGGAGCTGACGGATGCGTGACAGGCGCACCACCCCATCCGCCCTCGGGCGGCCCGGCACGGACCGGCGCCGGCCGGCGCCGCCGTGCAGGCCCGCCGAGGCCCGCAGCACGGTGGAACGCGTGGTCACCGAACGCTGCCGCACCGACCACGTGCCGTGCGACCCGAAAGCGCTGTCGGACGCCCTCCTCGTCGCCTCCGAGCTGACCACCAACGCGATCCTGCACGGCGGCGGCGTCACCGACTTCCAGGTCGACGTCGTCGGCTCCGGCGTCCGCCTCTCGGTGTGCGACCGCAGCGCCGAGCTGCCGGTGGCCGTGCCGCCGACCGACCCGCAGGGCCGCCGCCGCGTCGGCGGCCACGGCTGGCCGATCGTCTGCCGGCTGGCGCGCGACGTGCGCGTGGCAGATCTTCCGTCCGGAGGCAAGCGGATCACCGTCGTCGTTCCGCTGTCCTGAGTACTTTTCGAAAAGCGGAGTTTGTTCCCCCGGGGCAGGGGCAGTCGCAAGTTCGTGCTTCGGACCGGAGGCGCAGCAGCGGGAGCGGTACGACTGTTCCGGCCCCTCCGGGTGGAGACCCGGACAGTGCCGCTTCCGCGGAAAGTTCCCCTGAGACCACCGTTCAGGAGCGAATCCGCATGCTCATCGAAACGCCCACCATCCGTCCCGGAACCCCTGAGCCCGTGCAGGACTCCACCGCTCCTGCCGCCACCCCCCGCCGCCGGCACGACGACGCACCGGACACCGCCGAGCTCTTCACACGGCTGTCGGCGCTGGAGGACGGACCCGAACGGGACGCCGTCCGCGACGCACTCGTCACCGCCTGGCTGCCCATGGCCCACCGGATCGCCGGCCGCTTCCGGGACCGCGGCGAGTCCATCGAGGACCTGCGTCAGGTCGCCGCGCTCGGACTGGTGAAGGCCATCGACCGCTTCGACCCGGAACGCGGCGCCTTCGAGAGCTACGCCGTGCCCACCATCACCGGCGAGGTCAAGCGGCACTTCCGGGACCGGATGTGGGCCCTGCGCGTGCCCCGCCGGGTCCAGGAACTGCGCAACAAGGTGCGGGTGGCACGGCGTGAGCTCACCCAGAGCCCGGGCAGTCCCGAACCGTCGGTCGCCGCCCTCGCCGCCCACACGGGACTCACCGAGGACGAGGTCAGCGCCGGGATGGAGGCGCTGGAAAGCTTCAGCACCCTGTCCCTGGACGCCGAGCTGTCGGCCGGCGACGACGGCTACAGCCTCGCGGACGTCCTCGGCGCGGCCGACGCCTCGTACGACACCGTGATCGACCGCGAGTCCGCCAAGGAGGGCCTGCGCAGGCTGCCCGAACGCGAGCGGGCCATCCTCTACATGCGCTTCTTCGAGGACATGACGCAGAGCCGTATAGCCGACCGCCTGGGCATCTCGCAGATGCACGTGTCACGGCTCATCAGCCGCAGCTGCGCCCGCGTGCGCGACGAGGCGATGGGGCAGCGCCCCGTCCGCCGCCGCACGACGGTGTGAGAACCACCGGACGAAGCCTTCACGGCGGCCCCGGGGAACGACGTGACGGGGAGGGCGAGGTGGCGTGCCGCCCCGTGAGCCGGCCGACCGGCTCACGGGGCGGACGCGTGCCCGGTGGACGCGGACGGGGGAGCGGCACGACGGCGGACGATCACGCGGTGGCGTCCCCGAGGCCGCGCCCCCCGCGTAAGCCTGCCGCGCCGGAACCGGGAGGACGCTCCCGCCCGTCGGACGGCACGCCGCGCTTCGGCCACGCCGGCGGCCGCCCGGACCCGTCTCCCCGGTGTGCGGGGGAGAACGCGGGGCATCCGGAGTCCCGGAGGGGAGGCTCGTATGAGTGTTCTGACACGCACCGGCCGCGACAGGGCCCGGCGGGCGGCCGACGGACCGGTTGCCGAGGGGGCCGCACGGGCGGGACTGACCGCCCGCGGCGTCATCTACCTGCTGGTGGGGCTCCTGGCCCTGCGGATCGCCTTCGGCGACGGACAGCGGCAGGCCGACCGCGGCGGTGCCCTGGCCGAACTGTCGGACAAACCGTTCGGCGCCGTGCTGCTGTGGGCACTGGGCGCCGGACTCGTCGGCATGGCACTGTGGCGACTGTCCGAGGCCCTCTTCGGCGTCGTCGGCAAGGACGGCCGCAGCGCGAAGAAGCGCCTGCCGGCCGCCGCCCGCTGCGTCTTCTACTCGTTCGTCGCCTACTCCGTGCTGGCCTTCGCGGCCGGCTCCCGGAGCAGCGGCGGCGGAGCCGGCGACCGGCAGTCCCGGGACGTCACGGCCAAGGTGCTCGAGATGCCCGCCGGACGGTGGGCCGTGGGCGTGGCCGGGGTCGCGATAGCCGTCGCCGGGGTGGTGATCGCCGTCCAGGCCGTGCGCCGCAGCTACCACAAGAAGCTGAAGCTAGGCGAGCTGAGCCCGCGGGTGCGGCGGCTGGTCGACGTCACCGGCGTCGGCGGCGGAGCGGCCCGCGGAATCGTCTTCGCCGCGGCGGGCGCCTTCGCCGTACAGGCCGCGGTCGACTACGAACCCGACAAGGCCAAGGGCCTGGACGACACCCTGCGCTCCTTCGCCGGCACTCCGCTCGGACCGTGGCTGCTGGTCTGCGTCGCCGCGGGTCTGGTGCTGTTCGGCGTGTTCTCGTTCGCCCTGGCCCGCTGGCGCAGGGTGTGAGCCCGACGTCTGAGCCGCGCCGCACGGGGAACACGGAGCGGATGAACGAACACGAGATTCCTCCGCCGGAAGGACGTCCCGTGGACGTCTACCTGGACCTCCTGCGCTTCCGCATGGAGACCGACGACTTCCAGCTGCTGCTCAGCGTGGTGGAACCGGTCCTCCAGGCGATCGACGAGCACCAGATGCCCACCATCGACTTCTCCCTGGACGGCGACAACGCCGAGGCACTGCCCCAGGAGATCCGGGACGAGGCCGCCCTGGTCATCGCCACCGCCGTCACCGGCCGGCTCGACAACGAGGTCGTCGAGATCAGCACCGACGAGACCGGACCCGTCCGCGTCGTCACGGACGCGGCCACCGCCTCCGACCCCGAACGCCTCGGCGAGATCGCCGACTACCTCAAGGAACGCCACCGGCAGAACGAGGAGCTGCGCGGCATCGCCGAGGCGAGCGGCATGCCCAGCGACTTCTGACCCGTCACCGCTTCGGCGCCGCGACGGGTACCCCCAACGGCCGGGCGAGGCCCGTCACGGCCTCGTCCAGCCGCTCCAGGTGCCGCAGGACGCGCCCGGTGATCCGGCCGTACCGCGGCACACCGCCCGGCTCGAACTCCAGCAGCGAGGCGACGCTGGGCCCGGTCTCCACCTCGGTCACGGCGTCCTCGTCGGCGACGCGCGCCGCGATCGCCTCGATGTTGCGCACCGTGCGCCGCACCGCCCCCCGCAGCCGCGGGTCGGCCGCGATCGACGGGTGGGTGGGCAGCAGCTCGGCCGTCGCCGCCAGCGACCGCGCGTGATACGCGCACGTCTCCAGCAGCGCCACCACGTATCGGGCCGTGTTCCGGCGGGTCCGCAGGGGGGTGATCGGGTGGGTGAGCGGCTGGGTGGCGCCGCGCAGGTCGCCCAGCGCCTGGTCCAGGTCGCGCGCCATGTCCAGCAGATCGGCGGCCGGCCCGCCGCTGAGCTGGTCGACGGCGCCCTCGGTGACGTCGACCAGCCGTTCCAGCACGGTGCCCAGCAGTTCGTTCGTACGCCGGTCCGTGCGGATCGGCAGCACCAGCGCCGCCGCGATGATCCCGCAGGCCGCGCCGAGCGCCGTCTCCTCCACCCGCAGCACCAGCACCGACATGCTGTACGTGTGCAGCAGGGTGTACAGCAGCCCGAGCATCGCCGTCACGAAGAACGACATCAGCGTGTAGGACAGCGGCGCCGTGTAGAACATCGCGAAGATGAGCAGCAGCACCAGCCCGAACGCGGTCCAGGTGTGGTTCCCGACCAGCCCGGCCAGCACGATGCCGGCCACCACCCCCAGCACGGTCCCCAGCAGCCGGCGGTAGCCCTTGACCAGGATCTCGCCGGTGGAGGCCGTGTTCAGGAAGACGATCCAGCAGGTGAGCACCGCCCAGTACCAGCGCTGCGAGGACAGGAACTCCCCGCCGACGATGGCCAGCGAGGACGCCACGGCGACCTGCACGGCGGCGCGGGTGGTGGGCCGGCGCAATCCGTCCGGCTCCTCCTCCGGCACGGCCTCCTCGCCGGCGTCGATCGCGGCGTCCTCGGCGTCCAGCTCCTCGCGCGAACGGGTCGTGGCGGGAGTGTCGTCCGACTCGTCCTGCGGCCCGTCCAGCGCGATCCTGAGGCCCATGACCGCGCGGGCGGTCTCACCGATCCCCCGGAAGACGTCCTGCACGGCGGGGGTCGCCTCGGGCAGGTTCTCCTCGTCGCGATAGCCGAGCAGCCGGTTGCGCAGGTGGGACAGCGCCGTACCGCGGGCCTCCGCGGGGGGCCGCAGCACCAGCAGGCGCAGCGCCCCCAGGTCCCGGCGCAGGACCGCCGTCGCCTCGCCGGGCGCGGGCGTGCTCCCCACCGACGGGGCCGGAGCGCCCGGCAGGTGCAGGGTGAGGGTGTCCGCCCGTTCGGCACTGCGCGCGGTCAGCAGCAGCAGACCGAGGCGCTCGGCGGCGATCTCGGCGTCCGCGATACGGCGCTGCACCAGCCGCGCGGTGGACGCGTCCGGGGTGCCGTCCTCCAGCCGGGACTGGATCATCAGGGCCGTCTCGTGCAGCCGCGCGGTGCCGTCCCGCAGGTGCTCGAGCGTCTTGTCGATCTCGTCCGGCCCGGCGTCCAGCAGTTCGAGCTGCGCCGAGATCAGCTGCGCCAGCCGCGCCCGGAAGGCCTGCCGCAGCAGCGACAGGACGCGTGCGGGCGTCGCCGGCACGATCGCGAAACGCACCAGGGCACTGCACGCGAACGCCACCGCGATCGCGGCCCACAGCGCCGGCAGCGCCGCCGTCCTCGCGCCCACGAACAGGGACACGAAGTAGACCTGGAAGCCGATCAGGCCCAGGGCGGTGCCGCGGTCGCCGAAGCGGCGGCTGTAGACGGCGCAGAAGATCAGGACGACGAAGAAGGCGTCACCGACGACGACGTGCGAGGTGAGCAGCGAGCTCACCGACACGGACGCCAGCGCCACGGGCAGGCCCAGGGCCAGGGTGACGGCCTGCGCGCCGGGCTGCTTCTCGCGGATGGCGAAGGTGGCGACCATCGCCGACATGGCGCCCGCCACCAGGTGCTTGACGTCCGCCCCGAAGAGGGCCAGCACGGCCAGCGCCAGGGCGATGGCGCCCACCGTCCGCAGCCCGGCGGTCAGCCGCAGCAGACCGGGATCGGACGCGGCGACGCGGTCCCGCAGTCGTGTTCGCACCGAGCGCCCCGCCTGCTTCACGCCGCCGTACACTCTCCCGGTTCACATCGATTTCACGCCTAGATCCACTTCTCAGCATGCCACGCCGCGAGCGGTCCCCCGGCAGCGGGTCACGACCGGGCCGGGCCCGCCCCCTCGACCTGCTTGCGCACCTGCTCCGGCGTCAGGTAGGCGTCGGTGTATTCAAAGTCCTTCAGCTTCGCCGGCTTGCGGGCCTGGAAACCGGTGCGCACGAAGTCGTCGCCGGCGACCGCGTTCAGCATCCAGTTGGCCGCCACCCGGGCCTTGGCCACGCCCGTGCGCAGCGCCGACCAGTGGTACCCGCGGGCCACCGCCTGGGCGGGCAGGCCGTGCAGTTCGATACCGAGCGGCTTGGACACCGCGTCGGTGCCGCCGAGGTCGACGACCAGACCGAGGTCCTTGTGGACGTACGGCCGCATCGGCTGGTTGCGCAGGGTGGCGATGAGGTTCTCGGCGACGTGCCTGCCCTGGCGCATGGCGTGCTGGGCGGTGGGCGGGCAGACGGCGCCCTCCTGGCCCTTGGCGAGGTCGGGCACGGCCGCGGAGTCACCGAGCGCGAACACCCCGTCGTGGCCCGGCAGGCACATCTCGGCGGTGACCGCGAGCCGTCCCTTGACCGTCTCCGCGCCGAGCGTGGCGATCAGCGGGCTCGCGACCACGCCGGCGGTCCAGATCAGCGTGCGGGTGGGCACCACCCGGCCGTTGGTGAAGGTGACCTCCTCGGGCCCGGCCTTCTCGATGGACACGCCCAGCGAGATCTCGATGCCGCGCCGCGTCAGCACCTCCTGCGCACTGCGCCCGAGCTTCTCGCCCAGCTCGGGCATCAGCTTCGGCGCGATGTCGATCAGGTGCCACTTGATCAGGGCCGGGTCCAGGCGCGGGTAGCGCTTGACGGCCGCGTGCGTGAGCCGCTGCAGGCAGGCCGCGGTCTCGGTGCCCGCGTACCCGCCGCCGACCACCACGAACTGCAGCCGGGAGGCGCGCTCGGCCGGATCGTGGCTGGCGTCGGCCAGGTCGAGCTGCGTGATGACGTGGTCGCGGACGTAGGCGGCCTCCGCGAGCGTCTTCATGCCGAACGCGTGATCGGTGAGCCCGGGGATGTCGAACGTGCGGGTGACGCTGCCGGGGGCCAGCACGATGTAGTCGTACGGCTCGTTGACGATCTCGCCGTTGATGGTCCGCACCACGCAGACCTTCGCCTTGAGGTCCACGCCGATGGCCCCGCCCGGGATGATCCGGGTGCGGTACCTGCTGCTGCGGCGCAGGGACAGCGCGATCGACTGCGGCGTCAGCACACCCGAGGCGACCTGGGGCAGCAGCGGCAGGTAGAGCTGATAGGCGAACGGGGTCACCAGGGTGACGTCGGCCTCGTGGGGGGAGAGCCTGCGCTCGAGCCGGCGGACGCACTCCACGCCGGCGAAACCTGCGCCGACTACCAGGATCCTGGGTCGTGTCACGGTGTTCATCCCTTTCTGCGGTTCCGGGCGGTCTGCCGCGAACGCCATTCGCCTGCCCCTGGATCACCGCTTCGCACCTCGTCGATCCCACCGCGTCGGCGGTGGTTCGGCGAGCCGGGAGTGCCAGGCAGGCGACACCTCCTGTGCACCACCATGCCCCGGCCGGGGCCCGGCCGCACCGGGCGGGAGTGAACGGCCGGGACCGGAGCGGTGGGGGAGTGGTGACGGGGCGGTCAGCCCAGGCCGTCGAGGTGGCAGAGCAGCAGGCACACGTCGTCGTCGCGCTCGGAGTCGCTGAGCAGGGGCCGCAGGATCCCGTCCGCCGAGCCCTCCAGGTCGGTGTCCAGTTGCTCGGGCGCGAACGACCCCAGGGCCTCGGCCAGGCGTTCGATGCCCGGGTCTATGCCCCGGGCCCGCCGCTCCACCAGGCCGTCCGTGTACAGCGCCAGCGTCGAACCCGGCGCGAGCAGCTCGGTGTGGTCGGCGATCTCCTGCTCCAGCGGGATACCGAGCATCGCCCCCGGTTTGGCGTCCAGCGTGCGCACTCGGCCGTCCGGGGTACGCAGCACCGGCGGAGGGTGACCGGCCGCGGCCCACGTCATCGTCGGATCGTCGGGATGGAAACGCGCGATGACGGCGGTGGCGAACAGATCCGGCTGGAGGTGGTGCAGGAACGTGTGCAGCCGGGTCAGCAGCCGGCCCGGGCTGCCGCCGTCGACCGCGTAGGCGCGCAGCGCGGTCCGCAGCTGGCTCATCATCACGGCCGCCCGCAGCCCGTGCCCGGTCACGTCGCCGACCACGACGATCACCCCGCCGTCGGGCTGGCGGAACGCGTCGTACCAGTCGCCGCCGATGTTCAGCCCGTGCGTGGCCGGCAGATAGCGCGCGGCCAGGCTCAGGCCCGGCGGTGCCGGAAGGTCCGTCAGCAGGGCGCGCTGCAGGGTCTCGGCGATGTCGCGGTTGTGCTGGTAGCGCTGGGCGTGGTCGATCGCGATGGCGGCCCGACGGGTGAGTTCGATCAGCATCACGGCGTCGTCCGGGTCCCAGGGTTCCCCGGGCGGGGCGAGCGTCAGCACCCCGAGCGGCGCTCCCCGGGTCGGCAGCGGGATGCACAGCAGGGGCCGGTCCGGGTCCAGCGCCGAGGGCGGCTGGTCGTCGACGCCCGGCAGCCCTCCCGGCTGCGCGGCGGCGTACTGCGGACGCCCGGTGCGGGCCGCGAGCACGGCCGCGGCGGCGTGCGCCGGGGGCCGGTTCCGGTCGCCCTCCTGGTCGAAGATCCAGACGTCGACGTCGGCCGCGTACTCCGGTACGAGCAGGTCCGGCAGGCGGCGCACGATCTCGTGGTGGTCGAGCGAGGCGGTGAGCACCGCGCTCGCGTCCGCCAGGAACGTCAGCCTGCGCCGGGCGTTCTCCGCCTCGGTGCGGGCCTTGCGCTCGGCGGCGAACGCCTCCCGCTGGGCCCGCCCGGCGGCGTCCAGCTCGGCGTGCAGCGCCACGACGCCCTGGTTCGTCTGCTGCAGCTCCTCCCGGTGGAAGGCGACGAGGGCCTCCTGCTCGGTGAGCCTGTCCAGCACCAGCGCCGTGTCCTCGTCGGCGCCCAGCAGGGCCTCCGCCAGCGCGGCGGGGTCGTCCGCCACGGCGTCGTCCCCGACGGCCGGGACCGCCTCGGGGCAGGACACCGACGTCCGCCACGGCGGCTCCCCGGCGGCCGCGGCCTCGTACTCCGGCGTCACCACGGCGTGCAGCACGCCCCGGCCGGCGTCCGGGGCGCCGTCGGGCGCCGGGGCCGCCTCCAGGGTCAGCCGCCAGGTGCCGCCCTTGGTCAGGCACTGCCGCAACCGCGTGCTCAGCGAGGCCGCCAGCCGCGTGCGCTCCAGCGGCGGCACACCGTACGCCGCGGCCAGCCGGGCGACGGCGACACGGGCCCGGGCGGCGTCGGTGACGCCGGTGATCTGCCAGGTACGGGTCATCGGCGGTCCGGCGGGGTCGGGGACAGGACGGCCACGGCGGTGTCGTCACGCACGGGGCGGGCGGAACTGCTGGCGTCACGGATCGTCACGGCCGCCGTCACGGCCGGGTCGACGTCCGGGGCGCAGGCGTCGGGCGACGGCGTCCAGCGGCTCGGCAGTCCGTCGCTGTGCAGGATCAGCACCCGGTCGTCCGCCCACTCCCGCTCCTCGTCGCGCACGGTCGTGGGCCGGTGGGTGCCGACGATGCCGGGCTGGGACACCAGCGGCCGCCAGGTGCCGCCCGCGCAGAGCCGGGCCCCTATGTTGCCCACGCCGGCGAATCTGAGCCGGCCGGCCCGCGTGTCGACCTGGGCGAGGGCGACGGCCGCGCCGCGGGTGCCGGCCAGGGCCGCGTCCAGCCGCTTCAGCGCCTCGGAGGGCACCAGGTGGGCGACGCCGCGCAGCGCCTCCACCGCGGCCGTCGAGGCCCGGGCCGCTTCGGGACCGTGGCCCAGTCCGTCGGCCAGCATCAGCGTCACCCGGTCCTCGGTCCGCACCCACGCCCAGGCGTCGCCCGAGTAGTCGGCACCGCCGAACGGCACGTTCACGCCACCGGCCCGCACGCCCGCCACCGGGTCCTCGCCCGCGGTCCGGCCGCGGGGGGCGCCGCCGATCCGGGCCAGCACCACGGTGCCCCGGCCCGGGACGCTGTGGAGGTCGAAGTCCTCGGCGAGGCGCGCGCAGGTGCCCAGGCCCGCGCCGAGCGACCCGGTGGTGGTGAAGCCGTCGCTCAGGGCGGCGGGCACGTCGGCGATGCCCGGACCGTGGTCGACCGTCGTGATCTGCACGGCCCTGGCCTCGTACCGGCCGGCCGTGAGGACGGGCGGGGACACCACGTCGATGAGGGCCCGGCCGCCCCCCGCGTGCTTGAGCAGGTTGGTGGCCAGCTCGGTCGCCACCAGCGCCGCGGAGGCGGTGCACTGCTCGTCCAGTCCGGCCAGGGCCGCCGCGTGCTCCGCGGCCACCCGGGCGTCGCGCACCCGGGTCGAGTCGTGCACGGGTACGTCCCACACGCGTGGCATCAGAACTCCTCTCGCGGCCGCGGCGGACGGCCCACCCAGGAGGCCACCCGCACGACGGTGCCGGCGCCCGGGGCGCTCTCGATCGCGAACTCGTGCACCAGCCGCCGGGCGCCGCCCAGCCCCATGCCGAGCCCGTCGCCGGAGGTGAAACCGTCACTGAGCGCCTGCTCCACGTCGGCGATGCCGGGCCCCTCGTCGCTGAACGTGAGCCGCAGTCCCCGCAGGCCGCCCTCGGTGAGGGATTCCGTCTCCATCGTTCCGCCGCCGCCGTACACCAGCGTGTTGCGGGCCAGTTCGCTGGCCGCCGTGACCAGCTTGGTCTGGTCCACCAGTCCGAAGCCGAGCTGGGCGGCGGCCTGCCGCACGTGCTGCCGCACCCACACCAGATCCATGTCCGACCGGATCGGCAGGCGGGCCTGAGCGCCCGCGGCGGTGTGCATCACGGACTCCCCTGGCGCAGTCCGCCGAAGCGGGACGACGGAGCGTGCCGCGTGAGGAGGTCCATGGCCACCTCGGTGCTGAGCGCGGTGTGCACCCGCGGCAGGGTCAGGCCCAGTTCCACCAGGGTGATGGCGACCGCCGGCCGCATGCCGACGACCACGGTCCGCGCGGCCAGCAGGTCGGTCTGCCCGGCGATCTCGGCCAGCACCCGGCCGAGGAAGGAGTCGACGATCTCCACCCCGGAGATGTCGATGATCACGCCGGTGGCCCCGGTGCGCACGATGGTCTCGGCGAGGTCCTCCTGGAGCTGCTGCGCCGTGCTGTCGTGCAGGTCCCCCTGAAGGGTGACCAGGAGGACGTCACCGAGCCGCAGGACCGGGACATAGCCCGTCACGGGGCCCGCGTGGGACCCGGGAAAATCCTCGTTCACCGCGCGACCGGGCCGTTCACGACGGGGTTCACGATGCCGACGCCGAGCTGGTGCAGGACGTAGCCCAGCGCGTCGGCGAGGCTCGCCCGGGTCACGACGGTGCCCAGGTCCAGTCCGAGGTGGACCATGGTCTGCGCGATCGCCGGCCGGATGCCGGAGACGATGCACTCGGCGCCCATCAGCCGGGCCGCCGCGACCGTCTTCATCAGGTGCTGGGCCACCAGCGAGTCGACCGTCGGGACGCCGGTGATGTCCAGGATGGCGTAGCGCGCCTGCTGTTCGACGACGGACTCCAGCAGGGTCTCCATCACCACCTGGCTGCGGGCGCTGTCCAGCGTCCCGATCAGCGGTACGGCCACGATGCCGTCCCACAGCTTGATGACGGGCGTGGCCACCTCCAGGAGCTGCAGCCGTTGCCGGTCGATCAGGGCCTGGTTCTCGTTCAGTGCCGTCTGCATGACCACGACGCGCAGGGTGCCCATCAGGACGCCCAGCGTGGTGGCACAGTCCCGGGCGTGGTCCGCCGGGGCGTCCGGGAGGTCGGCGAGCAGCAGCTTCTCGACCGGCGGACGCAGGGCGGCCAGCTCGCTCGACACCTGCGCGGTGCTCAGGCCGACGCGGGAGCGGGCCGCCCCCATCCTCGCCAACTGCTCGCGCACCGCGGTGAACCCCGCCGCGTCCGGGTCCTCCACCCGGCCCGCGTCCGCGACCTGGGCCAGGGCGTCCACCACGGCCTTGCCCGCCTCGACGGCCTCGTCGCGCGAGACGGTGAACACGGCCCGGAACAAGGGCTCGTCGGCCCACCGCTGGGCGATCTGTTCACGGCGGCGCCGCAGGAAGTCCCTGATCTCCTGCGTCACCGATCCGGCCGTTCCCTCCGCCTGCTCCGGCACCTGTTCCACTCCTCATCCGCGTTGCGCCCCACCGACCCCACGGGCGACGTGACGACGACGTGACTCTGCCGGGCGACAACTGTAACCACCCGTCGAACTCGTACGACACCTGATCCCGCACGAGCGGCCCGGATGAGCGGCGGGGCGATCCGGATCAGGCGTCCGGCACCTCCGGGCCCTCCGGCTCCCGGTCGATGCGGGCGAGCGCCTCCTCGACGCTGTCGGAGACCGGCACGGTGATGCTCACACCGGTCAGGTCCAATATGCGCAGCACCGCCGGAGCGGGCGAGATGATGTGCACGCTGCCCGGCAGGCCGCGCGCCTCCTGGTAGACCCGGAGGATGATGTTCATGCCGGAGGAGTCCATGAACGGGACGTCCGACAGGTCCAGCAGGAAGTGCCGTCGGCCGTGGTGCAGTTGGTTGGCCAGGTGGTGCTGGAACTCGGTCGCGGTGTCGACGTCCAGATAGCCCTCCACCTTGAGCAGCGCGACGTCCTCCCGGGGCAGCGTCACCTCGACGGACAGCGGGTTCTGGGCAATGGGCACGTGTACCTCCAACGATCCTGACGGCCAGGGGCTGGGCCGCCCCCGTGAGCGATGTCGCAGTCCGCGGGCGAGGGGCGCGCCGGCGATCGACCTCTCACCGCCCGCCGTGCCCCTCACCCGTGAACACCGCTCACCGCGCCCGGCGCATACCCCCGAATCCGAAGGCCACACGTCACCCGACCCGGATGCCCACGAGACACGTGTCGTCGTCCGTGTCCGACCTGCTGTAGGTGAGCAGACGGTCCAGGTGCTGGTCCAGTGTCCTGGGGCTCGGACGGGCGGTGCTCAGCAACTGCGCCAGCGACTCCTCCACCGAGCGGTCACGGCGTTCGATCAGGCCGTCGGTGTACATCAGCAGCGTGTCCTCGGGGGCCAGCTGCACCTCGTCCTCCTCGTAGACGGCCTCCGCCACCGCGCCCAGCAGCAAGCCCCTCACCAACGGCAGGGGCTCGGCCTCCGCGCCCCTGACCAGTACCGGCGGCAGGTGCCCGGCGCGGGCCCAGCGCAGCGTCCGCCGGGCCGGGTCGTACAGGCCGCACACCGCGGTCGCCGTGACCCCGCCCGTCAGGTGGTGCGCCACGATGTTCAGCCACGACAGCAGCTGTCCCGGGCCCGCGCCCGTCACCGCCAGTCCGCGCAGCGCGTTGCGCAGCACGACCATGCTCGTCGCGGCTTCTATGCCGTGCCCGGCGACGTCCCCCACGCACAGCAGCACCATCCGGTTCGGCAGCATCACCGCGTCGTACCAGTCACCGCCCACCAGCTGCTCCGTCTCCGCCGGCCGGTAGCGGACGGCCACCTGGAGATCCGGCACCCGGAGCGGGGTCTGGGCGGGCGGCATGATGGCGTGCTGCAGCTGCAGGGTCAGCCGGGCGCGCTCGACGGCCTGCTGCTCGGTGTGCGCCAGCTGGTCGCGGGTCGCGGCGAGGGCCACCTCCGTCCAGTGCTGGGCCGAGATGTCCTGGTAGGCGCCGCGCACCACGAGCAGGCGGTCGTCGGTGTCCAGCACCGGCTCGGCCACCACCCGCACGTGCCGGGTCACCCCGTCCGGACGCTGCAGCCGGAACGCCGCCGACGCCGGCCTGCGGTGGTGCAGCAGCGTGCGCAGGAACCGGCCGATGGGGACGGCGTCGTCCGGATGGGCGTGGGCGGTCAGCTCCTCCAGCGGCACCGGGGTGCTCGTCTGCGGGCGCCCGTACAGGTCGAAGAGCTGTCCGTTCCAGGTGATCTCACCGGTCAGCAGATTCTCCTCGAAGCCGCCGATGCGGCCGAGGCGCTGGGCGTGCTGGAGCAGGCTCGCCAGCCGGGCCGTCTCGTCCTCGATGCGCCAGATGAGCAGCACCGCGTTGCCGTGCCGGCTGATGCTGATGTCCGCGACCGCCGACAGCGGCACCTGGTCGACCAGCGCGGTCAGATTCATCCGCCGGGCCCGGAACGGCTCGCCCGTCGCGTAGACCCGCTCCACGCTCCGGAACAACTCGCTGTCCCCGGCGGCCATCGGATACGCCTCCAGCAGCAGCGCGCCCCCCACCACAGCACGCGGCCGCCCGGCGGGGTCCAGGAAGCGCTTGTTCACGTGCTGGATGCGGAAGTCCGCCAGGTGCCCGGCGGCGTCCAGGTGCGGCACCAGGACCAGGGCGGGGTCGTGCAGTCCGTCCGCCAGGTCCATCAGTTCCGCGGCGTCCGGCAGCACCCGCGGCTCCTGCCCGGCGCCGTGCGGCGGCGTGTACGTCTCCAGCGTGTGCGCGCACAGCTCCGCCAGGGCCTCCACCTGGCGCACCACCTGGGGCGGCTGCGCGGGCAGGGGCTGCGGCCAGGCGATCTCCAGCACGCCGTGGACGCGTCCTCCCGTACCGGCGGGCACGGCGCACCGGCCGCCGTCCGGATACTGGTGCCGGCCCACACTGGGCAGCCCGGTCTCGGTCAGCGAGGTGATCCACTGCCCCGTGCGTTCGGTCAGGCCGCGCCGCGCCACCGTCGCCACGTCCGGCGGCACATAGCGCCAGCGGGTGGCCTCGGCCGGCGAGAACCCGGCGCAGCCGGCCAGCGTGAGCGACCCGTCGGAACCGGCCGCCCAGATGGCCACGGCGACCGCCCCGAGCGGGCGCAGCGCCTGCTCCAGCAGGGCGTCGGCCACGGCCTGGGTGTCGTCCGCGGCCAGCGCGCCGCTCTCGGCCGCCCGCAGCCGCACGGCGGCGGACTCGGCGGACGCCTGCCCGGCCTCCTCGGACCGCTCCGTCCCGGCCGCGGCGGTGGCCGCGAGGAACGCGTCCGTGACCTCCGACATCCGGTCCCGGGCGGCCTGGTTGATGACGTCGACCGCGAACTCCAGCAGCGTCACCTGGGACTGTTCGGCCAGCTCGGTGAGCTGCCGGGCGGCCTGCGCCGGGCCGCACCCGAGCCGGGCGACCAGCACGCCCTTGGCGAGCTCGATCAGGGCCCGGCCCTCGGCCTCCGCCTGGGCGGCCCGCACCTCGCGGCTGAGCCGGTCCACGGTGGCCGCGAGCCTGCCCACGGGTGACAGCGGGGTCATGCCGCGCAGGCCGGCGGCGGGCACGTCGACCTCGCCGGCCGTGCCGGGCGGCTCGCCGGCGCCTGGTTCGCGCGACTGCTCGGAGATGTTCACGATCGGGACGCTCCTCGGCTGAAGACCGTCACGGTGTACGGCGCGACGCGCCGCGCACCGCCCGGTCCACCGGTGTACGGGACGGGTGCCGGCGTGTTCATGCGGGCAGCCAGCGCCGGACGCAGGCGATGAGGTCCTGCGTGTCGACGGGCTTGGTGACGTAGTCGCTGGCGCCCGAGGCGATGCTCTTCTCCCGGTCGCCCGGCATCGCCTTCGCCGTCACCGCGATGATCGGCAGATCCGCGTACTGCGGCATGCGGCGGATCTCCGCGGTCGCGGTGTAGCCGTCCATCTCCGGCATCATCACGTCCATCAGGACCAGGGCGACGTCCGGGTGGTTCATCAGCGTCTCGATGCCCCGTCGGCCGTTCTCCGCGTGCAGGACCCGGAAGCCGTGCAGCTCCAGGATCCCGCTGAGCGCGAAGAGGTTGCGCGCGTCGTCGTCCACGACCAGAACGGTGCGGCCCGACGGCGTCTCCTCCACGGGCGGCGGCACCAGGCGCTGCGGCTCCTCGGGACGGACCAGGGACAGCACGTCGCCGGGCTCCTCGGCGGCCAGGTGCAGCGCGATCCGCTCCCGCAGCTCGTCGAGGCTGGACAGGAACTCCAGCGCCCCGCCCCCGGCACCGGAGCGAAGGCGCTCCTCCACCGCCGCGTCCGTGCGGTGACCGCTGTGCACGAGCACCGGCACGCTCGCCAGCGCCGAGTCGCCCCGCAGCGCCTGGAGGAACCGGGACGCCTCGGAGTCCGGCATGCCCAGCTCCAGGACCACGCAGTGGCACGGCTCGGCCGCCAGCGCGCCGGCCGCCTCCTCGGCCCCGACGGCGGTGATGACGTCGAGCGGAGGCCTGCCGCCCGCCTCGTCCCGCCCGTGCGACAGGTCCGCGACCACGCTCTCCGCGACCAGGGTCAGCAGGCCGCGCGGCCGTTCCTCCACCACCAGCAGCCGCCGCGGACGCCGGCGGTGCCCGCTCGTCAGCTCGGGCAGCGGCGCCGGGCTCGTGAGCTCGTCCGCGGACGACCGGGCCGGCGTCTGCTCCCCGCCCCGGCCCAGCAGGTCCTCGAAGTCGGGCCGGGCCACCGGCAGGAACAGCGTGAACGTGCTGCCCCGGTCGGGCGTGCTGTCCACCGTGACGGCACCGCCCAGCAGCTGGGCGATCTCCCGTGTGATGGACAGGCCGAGCCCGGTGCCGCCGTACTTGCGACTGGTCGTCCCGTCGGCCTGCTGGAACGCCCCGAAGATCGACTCCAGGTGCTGCTCCGGGATGCCGATGCCCGTGTCCTTCACCCGGAAGGCCACCACGGCACCGCCGCGGACCACACCGCCGGGCACCTCGTCGTCCGGCGCCGGCTCGATGGCCAGCTCCACCCCGCCCCGCTCGGTGAACTTCACCGCGTTGGACAGCAGGTTGCGCAGCACCTGGCGCAGCCGGGAGTCGTCGGTCAGCAGGTCCGCCGGCGCCCCGGGGGCCGTCGTCACCGTGAACTCCAGGCCCTTCTGCGTCGTCATGGGCCGGAACGTGGCCTCGACGTAGTCGATGAGCTGCCGCAGCGTCACCCGCTCCGGGGAGACGTCCATCTTCCCCGCCTCGACCTTCGACAGGTCCAGGATGTCGTTGATCAGCTGGAGCAGGTCCGAGCCCGCCGAGTGGATGATCCCCGCGTACTCGACCTGCTTCGGGGTGAGGTTGCGCGAGGGGTTCTGGGCGAGCAACTGGGCGAGGATGAGCAGGCTGTTGAGCGGGGTGCGCAGCTCGTGGCTCATGTTCGCCAGGAACTCCGACTTGTACTTCGAGGCCAGCGACAGCTGCTGGGCGCGGGCCTCCAGCTCCTGCCGGGCCTGCTCGATCTGGAGGTTCTTCGCCTCGATGTCCCGGTTCTGGGCGGCCAGCAGGGACGCCTTGTCCTCCAGCTCGGCGTTGGAGCGCTGCAACTCCTCCTGCTGCACCTGCAGTTCCGTGGAGCGGGCCTGGAGCTCGGCCGTCAGGCGCTGCGACTCGGCGAGCAGCTCGTCGGTGCGAGCGTTGGCCACGATGGTGTTGACGTTGACGCCGATGGTCTCCATCAGCTGTTCCAGGAAGTCCCGGTGGATCGGCGTGAACGCGGTGACCGACGCCAGCTCGATCACGCCGAGCACCTGGCCCTCGACCACGATGGGCACCAGCACCAGGGCGGTGGGCACCACCCGGCCGAGCCCCGAGGAGATGGTCACGTAGTCCGGCGGCAGCTCGTCCACCACGATGGTGCGCCGGCTGCGCGCGGCCTGGCCGACCAGCGTGCGGCCGAACGCGATCCGGGTGGGCCGGTCCGCGTCGTCGGGGTAGCCGTAGGAGCCGACGAGCCGCAGTTCGGGGCCGTCGTCGCCGTCCTCGGCGAGGTAGAAGGCGCCGTACTGCGCCGACACCAGCGGCACCAGCTCGTCCATGATCAGCTCGGCGACCACGGGCAGGTCCCGGTGGCCCTGCATCAGGCCGGAGATCCGGGCGAGGTTGGTCTTGAGCCAGTCCTGTTCCTGGTTGGCCCGGGTGGTCTCGCGCAGGGACTGCACCATCGCGTTGATGTTGTCCTTGAGCTCGGCGACCTCGCCGGACGCCTCCACGTTGATCGAGCGGGTCAGGTCGCCCTCGGCGACGGCGCTCGTCACCCCGGCGATCGCCCGGACCTGACGGGTGAGGTTGCCCGCCAGCTCGTTGACGTTCTCCGTGAGCCGCTTCCAGGTGCCCGAGACGCCCTCCACCTCGGCCTGGCCGCCGAGCCGGCCCTCGGTGCCGACCTCGCGGGCCACGCGGGTGACCTCGTCGGCGAAGGCGGAGAGCTGGTCGACCATCGTGTTGATGGTCGTCTTGAGCTCCAGGATCTCGCCGCGCGCGTCGACGTCGATCTTCTTCGACAGGTCGCCCCGGGCCACCGCCGTCGTCACCAGCGCGATGTTGCGCACCTGACCGGTGAGGTTGTTGGCCATCGAGTTGACGTTGTCGGTCAGGTCCTTCCAGGTGCCGGCGACGTTCGGCACGTGCGCCTGCCCGCCGAGCCGGCCCTCGGTGCCGACCTCGCGGGCGACGCGGGTGACCTCGTCGGCGAACGCCGACAGCGTGTCGACCATCGTGTTGATGACCTCGGCCAGGGCCGCGATCTCGCCCTCGGCCTTGACGGTGATCCGCTGCGACAGGTCGCCGCGGGCCACCGCGGTGGCGACCTGGGCGATGGAGCGGACCTGCCCCGTCAGGTTCGACGCCATCACGTTGACGTTGTCGGTGAGGTCCTTCCAGGTGCCCGACACGCCGCGCACCTGCGCCTGCCCGCCCAGGTTGCCCGCCGTGCCGACCTCGCGGGCGACGCGGGTGACCTCGTCGGCGAAGGCGGAGAGCTGGTCGACCATCGTGTTGATGGTGTTCTTCAGCTCCAGGATCTCGCCGCGCGCGTCCACGGTGATCTTCTGCGACAGGTCGCCCTTGGCCACGGCGGTCGCCACCTGGGCGACGTTGCGGACCTGGTTGGTCAGGTTGCCCGCCATGAAGTTCACCGAGTCGGTGAGGTCGCGCCACGTCCCCTTGACGCCCTGGACGTCCGCCTGACCCCCCAGCCGCCCGTCGGTGCCGACCTCGCGGGCGACGCGGGTGACCTCGTCGGCGAAGGCGGAGAGCTGGTCGACCATCGTGTTGATGGTGTTCTTCAGCTCCAGGATCTCGCCGCGCGCGTCGACGTCGATCTTCTGCGACAGGTCGCCCTTGGCCACCGCCGTGGCCACCTGCGCGATGTCACGCACCTGGGTGGTCAGGTTCCCCGCCATGGCGTTGACCGAGTCCGTCAGGTCGGCCCAGGTGCCCGAGACGCCCGGCACCCTCGCCTGCCCGCCGAGGGTGCCCTCGGTACCGACCTCGCGGGCCACCCGGGTGACCTCGGAGGTGAACACGGACAGCTGGTCCACCATGCCGTTGAAGACCTTGGCGATGTCGCCCATCAGGCCGTCCGCCTCGTCCGGCAGGCGCGTGCCGAAGTCGCCGTCCCGCACGGCCGTCAGGCCGGCCAGCAGGCGCCGCAACTCCTGATCGCCCGGCACCGTGTCCACGGCTCCGGTGCTGTCGCTGGTCATGCGCACCCTCGTTCCGCTCCCCAGGAGCCCCCGGCTTCCGAGGGCTCGGAACACCTCCGGAACCGCCGGGCGGTCCGGTCCGTCGTGCCTGCGTTTTCGCAGTTCACGGTTCTGCTCGATGAGAAAAATACGTCAGAGGCTAACCCAGGGGCCGGGCGGCGGACAAAGCGGGTCCCCCTGCCTGGCCGGGAGCCGGTGACGCCACCCGGCCACGGGCCCGAATGCGGCGGCCCGTGCCGGGTATCCACTGCTGGGGGGCCGGACCACCCGTGGCATCCGCCCGGCCCCCGGCCCCCGGTCGCCGAGCCGAGCCGTACCGAAGGGAAGGGGAAGGGACAGCGTGCCGACTGACACCATCTGGTCGTACGCCGCGGACAGCGGTCACACGGAGGGGCAGGACCTCACGGGCTGCACCGTCCTCGCGAGCGACGGCACCATCGGCCACGTGGACCGGCAGGCCGACCACTTCGGCATGCGGCACCTGGTCGTCGACACCGGCGTCTGGATCTTCGGACGCAGCGTGCTCGTCCCGGTCGGCGTGGTGCGGGGCGTCGACCCCGAGGCCCGCACCGTCACCGTGGCGTGCACCAGGGCGGAGATCAAGGCCGCGCCCCGGTTCCGGACCGACAGCGAGACCATGGACCGGGAGTACCTGGCGGCCGTGGGCGACTACTACGACCGGCTGCCGTCGCGGAGGGCCACGGGCGACTGACCCGGTGGCCGGCCCGATCCGGTGCAGGTCGTCGACCTGCTGCCCGTCGTCCCGTACCTGGTGACCGACGCGGTCCGGCACGGCGGCGGACCGGCCGGCCGCTCGTCGCCCGCCTGTCGCGGGACATCGCCGTCCTCCGGCGTCCCGAGGGCGGCAGGACGATCAGCGCGTCGGTCCCGGTACGCCCGTGCGGCGCCTGGACCGGCCGGTCACCAGGGCAGGAAGACGTGGATGTCCTTGCCCCGGCCGCCGGTGACGACGCTCACCTGGTCGGACAGGGTGTGGATGAGGTGCCAGCCGATACCGCCGCCGCCGCTGCTCGGGTGGAAGGGGCGCGGCGCGGGTTCGGTGGTGCTCGTGTCGTGCATCACCACGTGCACCCCGTCGAAGGTGCGGCGCAGGCGCAGCTCGAAGGGGCCCGGGGCGTACTGCACCGCGTTGGCCGCCAGTTCCGTGACGACCAGCAGGATGTCGTCCCAGTGCTCGGGCGCCGAGGGCGGTGCCACACGCGCCAGGTCGTAGAGGAACTCCTCCGCGACGAGGCGGGCATCGGTCACATGGTGCAGCTCTCCGGTGAAGCTGGCGGTGCGGCTCGTGATCTCCTCGGAAGCCAGTGTCCTGTCCCAACGCGACTCGGCTGCCATTTCGCCTTCCCGGCCCGGCGTCCACCGGGCGTCGTACCTTCCTTCGCTTCCTCTTCGTTTGTTAGTTCCCGGGTCGGCGGAGCCTACGCGCCCGTCTGTGCCGGCAACGGCGCAGCGCACCGCGGGCGACGCAGCCGTCACCGGAAGAGGACATCGCGGGAAGAGGACGTCGCGGGAAGAGGACGTTCACCGGAAGAAGACGTTGTCCGCGTCCTCCCAGCCGGCCGGCTCCTGCGCCGGCACGTGCGGCCGCCGCCGCGAGCGCGCCTCGTACATCGCGTCGATCTCGAGGGCGTAGGTCCGTACGATCTCGTCCCGCCGCAGCTTCATCGACGGGGTGAGCAGCCCGTTGCTCACGTCGAACGGTTCCGGCAGGACGCGGAAGACCCGGATGGACTCCGAGCGCGACACGGCGCTGTTGGCCGCGGCGACGGCCCGGGTGATCTCCTCCCGCAGCGCGTTCTCCTCGCGCGCCTCGCGCACCGGCGCGTCGCCCTGGAGCGCCAGACCCGCCCGCCAGTGCGTCAGGAACTCGGGATCCAGCGTGATCAGCGCCCCGACGCAGGGCCGGTTGTCGCCCACCACCACCGCCTGGTGGACGAGCGGGTGCATCCGCAGCCGCTCCTCCAGGGCGGCCGGAGCCACGCTCTTGCCGCCGCTGGTGATGATGACGTCCTTCTTGCGTCCCGTGATCGCCAGGTAGTTCTCCTCGTCCAGGTGCCCGAGGTCCCCGGTGGCCAGCCAGCCGTCGCGCAGCACCCGGCGGGTGGCCGCCTCGTCGCCGACGTACCCCTGGAACAGCGACGGTCCGCGCACCAGGATCTCCCCGTCGTCGGCCACCCGGATCTCCACGCCGGGCAGGGGCTGTCCGACGGTGCCCGACTTCTCCCTGCCCAGCGGCTGCATGGTCAGTCCGCCGCTGGTCTCCGTCAGGCCGTAGCCGTCGTGCACGTACACGCCGATGCCCTCGTAGAAGAGGGACAGCTCGCGGCTGAGCGGCGAACCGCCGCACGTCGCCCGCCGCACCCGGCCGCCCAGCGCCGACCGCAGCCGGCGGTACACCGTCCGCTCGTAGAGGGAGTGCTGGAGCCGCAGGTCGAAGCCGGGCCCCGGTCCGGTGCCGAGCCGCCGGCGTTCCAGCGCCGCGGCGAAGTCCCGCGCCGTGCCGGCGGCCCGCTCGAACAGCGCCCCGCGGCCCGCCTGCTGGGCCGCGCGCAGGAAGTTCTTGTAGAGCTTCTCCAGGACCGACGGGACGGCGTAGAAGTACGTCGGACGGAAGGACCGCAGCGCCGACGACATCGCCTCCTCGTTCGTCGCGGGCTCGTGCGCCATGAGCAGCCCGCCCCGCACGCACAGGTTCTGGATCATCAGCCCGTACACGTGCGAGAACGGAAGGAAGGCGAGGACCGCCCCCTGCTCCCCTTCGGGCGCCACCGTGTGGCCCCAGCCGGCGAGCAGCGTGTCGCACGGGGCGGCCAGGCTGCGGTGGCTCAGCGCACAGCCCAGGGCACGGCCCGAGGTACCGGAGGTGTAGGCGACGACGGCCGTGGAGTCCGGCGGCACGAGACGGCGCATGGAGTCGACGGTGGCGTACGGGATGACCTCACCGCGCGCCACCAGCGCGGCCGACGCGCCCGCGTCCAACTGCCAGACGTGCCGCAGCGACGGCAGCGTCGCGCACACCGAGCCGACGGTCATCACGCTCTGCTCGTCCTCGACCACCACGGCCACGCAGCCCGCGTCCCGCAGGATCCACTCGACCTGCTCGCGCGAGGAGGTGGGGTAGACCGGGACGACCTCGGCGCCGACCGTCCACAGCGCGTAACTGAAGATCGTCCACTCGTACCGTGTGCGGGCCAGGATCGCCACGCGGTCACCCGGCCGGATCCCGCACGCGATCAGCCCCTTGGCCAGGCCGACCACCTCGTCGCGGAACTCGGCGGCCGTCACCTCCTCCCAGACGGCGGAGGACGGTACCGGGCGGCGCGCGAGCATCGGCAGGGTGGGCGTGCGGGCCGCCGTCTCGAAGAGACTGTCGGCGAGCCCGCCGGTCAGGGGCGGCAGGCCGGTCCGGGGAGCGAGAGCGGGGTCGCGCATGCACTGCTCCTGACATGTACGGAGGGTGACGTCGCCGACGAGCACCGTCATCGGCGGCTCGAATCTAGCCGAGCCGCGAGCGACGGGGGGCCGGGACGGCGGAAGTGTTCCCACCCGGTGATCCCGGTGATCCCGCCGGATCGGGGGACCCGGACGGCATGACGTACACGAACCCCGATCCCGACCCCGAACACACCACCGGCCTGGAACCGGGCGGCGGCGTGCCGCCCGGCGAGACCCCGCCGGCGGAGAGCAGCCTGCCGGAGGCGGGCCCGCGCGAGGTGCACAACCCCACCAAGGGCTGGGCCAAGGGGCCGCTGTTCCTGATCCTCGCCCTCGTGGTGCTGATCGCGGCCGGCTTCCTCGCCTACGCCCTCGCCCTGATCTTCTGAGCGGCCACGACGAGGGGAGGAACGGCGCGCGTCAGGCCGACCGGGTGCGGCGCACGCACTCGGTGACGACGTCGCGCAGGCTGCCGGTGCGCTCCAGCAGCTCGCGCTGCACGCGGGCGCCGTTGCCGTGCCGCAGCAGGTCCTCGGCCAGTTTCTCGGCCCGCTCCAGGTCGCCGGCGGCGGCCAGCGCCTCCCGTACGTGCTCCAGCAGGGCCCGGACGACCGTCTCCGCGGGCATGCGCCGCATCGTCACCGGGTGCAGCAGCTCCTCCGTCAGCCCGGACCGGGCGGCCCGCCAGGCGGCCAGGCGCAGCAGGCTCACACTGTGCCCGGCCGGCTCGGTGCCCTCCCGCCACTCACGGGCGGCCGTCTCGACCAGCGCACGGGCCAGGGCCGCGATCAGCACGGCGGTGCTCGCGTCCAGGCAGACGTCCATGACCCGGAACTCGACCGTCGGGTACCGCCGGGCCAGCCGGACGTCGAAGTAGATCATCCCCTCGTCGAGGATGGTGCCGGTGGCCACCATGTCCGCGACCCGCCGGTGATAGGTCTCCGCCGACCCGAACAGCTCCGTCGGACCCGCCGAGGGCCAGCGCTGCCAGACCCGGCTGCGGTAGCTGCTGTACGCCGAGTCCTTGCCCTGCCAGAACGGCGAGTTCGCGCTCAGCGCGGTGAGCACCGGCAGCCAGGGCCGCACCCGGTCGACGACGGCGACGGCCTCCTCGTCGGACTCCACGGACACGTGCACGTGACAGCCGAGGACGAGCTGTTCGTGCACCACGACGCCGTACTGCTCCGCCATCCACCGGTACCGGCGGTTCATGCCGACGGCGGGGCTGACCGGCAGCGGCGACGTGGCGAGCGCAGCGACGGCACAGCCGATCCCCCCGGCGTACCGCCCGGCCTCCTCACGGCAGCGGACGATCTCCGCGTGCAGGCGCTCCATGTCCGCCTGCGGATGGGTGGCGAACTCGAGCATCTGCTCGTGCAGTTCCTTCTCGAAGACGTCCTGCTCGGCGTCGTCCCGAGAGGCCCGGGCGAGTACCGCGGCGGACAGCGCACGCGGCTCGCCGGACTCGGGATCCACCAGGAGGAGTTCCTCCTCCACTCCGACGGTGCGCACGTGATGCCGCCTTTCCGGGGGTCCGACCGGGACGACGGCGGGGACTTCCCGCCGTTCGGATCCCGACTGCCCCCACAAGGGCCGCGGAACACCTGGCCGTGCCGGCGCACGTCACAGGGCGAAGGGCACCAGCCACACCGTGGCCAGCGGCGGCAGCGTGATCCGGATGCCGCCGTCCTCCGGCTTGACCGGGTCGGGGTTGGTCACACCGCTGCCGCCGTACTCCTCGGCGTCCGTGTTGAGGACCTCCTGCCAGAGGGGGACCTCGTCGCCGACGGCGAGCCCGTACCCGTGCCGGACCACCGGCGAGAAGTTCGACACCGCCAGCAGGGGGCTGCCGTCCTCGTCGAACCGCAGGAAGGCGAAGACGTTGTCCTCGGCCGCGTCCACGGCGACCCAGCGGAAACCGGCCGGATCGGTGTCGCGCCGCCACAGCGCCGGGGTCCGGCCGTAGCGGGTGTTGAGCTCGCGCACCAGGTCCTGGATCCCGCGGTGGTCGCCCGCCGAGTGGTACCCCTCGTCGAGCAGCCACCACTCGGGGCCCTGCTTCTCCGACCACTCGGCGCCCTGCGCGAACTCCTGTCCCATGAACAGCAGCTGCTTGCCGGGATGGGCCCACATGAAGCCGAGATAGGCGCGGACGTTCGCGCGCCGCTGCCACCAGTCGCCCGGCATCTTCGACACCAGCGCCTGCTTGCCGTGCACCACCTCGTCGTGGGAGATCGGCAGCACGTAGTTCTCGCTGTACGCGTACACCATCGAGAAGGTCATCTCGTGGTGGTGGTACTTGCGGTGCACCGGCTCGTGCGCGACGTACTCCAGCGAGTCGTGCATCCAGCCCATGTTCCACTTCAGCCCGAAGCCGAGCCCGCCGGTGTCGGTCGGCCGGGTCACCCCGCCCCACGCGGTCGACTCCTCGGCGATGGTCACCACGCCGGGGCAGCGCCGGTACACGGTCGCGTTCATCTCCTGCAGGAACGCCATCGCCGCCAGGTCCTCCCGGCCGCCGTACCGGTTGGGCTCCCACTGGCCGGAGTCGCGCGAGTAGTCCAGGTACAGCATCGAGGCGACCGCGTCCACGCGCAGCCCGTCGATGTGGAACTCCTCGCACCAGTAGACGGCGTTGGCGACCAGGAAGTTGCGCACCTCGGTGCGGGCGAAGTCGAAGCAGTACGTGCCCCAGTCCGGGTGCTCGGCGCGCCGGGAGTCCCCGGGCTCGTACAGCGGGTCCCCGTCGAAGCGGGCCAGCGCCCAGTCGTCCTTCGGGAAGTGCGCCGGCACCCAGTCCATGATCACGCCGATGCCCGCCCCGTGCAGGGCGTCGACCAGGTACCGGAAGTCGTCGGGCGAACCGAGGCGCGCGGTCGGCGCGTAGAAGCCGGTGACCTGGTAGCCCCAGGACGGACCGTAGGGGTGCTCGGCGACCGGCATCAGCTCGACGTGGGTGAAGCCCAGGTCCTTGACGTACGCGGGCAGCACGTCGGCCAGCTCGCGGTAGCCCAGCCCCGGACGCCACGAGGGCAGGTGCACCTCGTACACCGAGAACGGCGCCTCGTGCACCGGCGTGGCGGACCGGGTCCGCATCCACTCCCGGTCGTTCCACTCGTAGTGCGACGCCGTCACCACGGAGGCCGTGTTCGGCGGTTCCTCCGCCGCGCGCGCCATCGGGTCGGCCTTGAGGAACCGGTGCCCGTAGCGGGAGTGGATCTCGAACTTGTACCGGGTGCCCTCGCCGACGCCCGGCAGGAACAGCTCCCACACCCCCGACGAACCGAGCGAGCGCATCGGGAACGCCGTGCCGTCCCAGTGGGTGAAGTCGGCGGCGACCCGCACGCCCTGCGCGTTGGGCGCCCACACCGTGAACCGGGTGCCGGCGACGCCCTCGTGGGTCATCGGCTCCGCGCCGAGCGCCCGCCACAGCTGCTCGTGCCGGCCCTCGCCGATCAGGTGCAGGTCCAGTTCGCCGAGGGCGGGCAGGAAGCGGTACGGGTCGTGCGTCTCCAGCTCGCCCCCCTCGTACGCCACGACGAGGGTGTACGCGGGGATCTCCGCGAGCGGCAGGACGCCGGAGAACAGGCCGTCCTCCTCCGACACGAGCCGGTGGCGCTCGCCGTCGACGACCACGCTCACCTCACGGGCGAAGGGACGCAGTGCCCGGAAGGCGATCCCGCCGGGCACCGGATGGGCGCCGAGCAGCGCGTGCGGGTCGTGGTGGGCGCCCGCCAGGAGGCGCCCCCGGTCGGTCGGGTCCAGGGGCGGTGCGGTCCCGCACGCACCGGGGGCGGGGTGCGGGACCGGAGCGGACGGTTCGGGGATCGAGGTGTCGCGGAGGGCCACGGGTCAGTCTCCTCTCACGGCGAGTCGTTCGATCGCCGCCATGGGTACGGGAAGCCAGTCGGGGCGGTGCCGGGCCTCGTACAGCACCTCGTAGACGGCCCTGTCGGTCTCGTAGGCGCGCAGCAGGCCGTGCTTCTTGCGGGGGTCCCACCCGGCTCGGGCGGCGTAACCCGCGCAGAACGCCTCACGGCAGCGGCGCGCCCACTCGGGGCGCCACGGGCGGCGCTGCCGGGCGGCGTAGTCGAAGGAGCGCAGCATGCCCGCGATGTCCCGTACGGGGGAGTGGGCGCTGCGCCGTTCGGCGAGCGGGCGGGACGGTTCGCCCTCGAAGTCGATGACGAACCAGTCCCGGCCGGCCCGCAGCACCTGCCCCAGGTGCAGGTCGCCGTGGATGCGCTGGGCGGGCGGACCCGAGTCGCAGGTGGTCAGCGCGGCGAAGGCCGCCCGCAGACCGGGGACGAAGGGCTGCAGCGCCGGCACGGCGTGCGCGGCCGCGGCCAGCCGTTCGGTCATCGCCGCCGCCGTGCGGCCGTTCTCCCCGGGGGCACCGGCCGGGAACGCCGAGGCCAGCGCCAGGTGCACGTCGGCCATCGCCCGCCCCAACTCGTGGGCCTGCGCGGTGAAGTCGTCCCCGGAGGACAGCGCCTGGAGGGCGAGGGTCCAGCCGTCGGACGCGTCGTGCAGGAACGGCTGGAGCACCCCGAGCGTCGCCCCGTACGGACGGGTCGTCCGCAGCCACGCCACCGGCGCGGGCACCCGGCCGCACCCCTGCCGGGCCAGCGCGCTCGGCACCTCCAGGTCGGGGTTGACCCCCGGCTGGATGCGCCGGAACACCTTGAGGATGAACTCGTCGCCGTACACCAGGGAGGAGTTGGACTGCTCGGCGTCCAGGAGGCGGGGCACGAGCCCGCCGGGCACCGGACGGGACGGATCGCACTCGAAGCGCAGCGGACCCGCCTTGCCGGGGTGCCGCAGCCGTTCGAGGAGCAGCTGGGCCGTCCGGGGGTCGTGCAGGGCGTCGTAGACCGTCAGGCCGGCCAGCGGTCCGTCCTGCACCCGGCCGATGAGCGCCCGTCCCAGGCGCGGCGACGGCTGTTCGCGCACTCCGAGCAGCAACTGGTAGCAGTCGCCGGCCGAGGGCGCGCCGCCCGGCGCGGGGACGGGGCCGTGTCCGGTGTGGACCAGCAGGTGCAGGCAGCCCGGGAACAGCTCGGTCATCGACAACAGACCGAGTTCGGCCACGGGCCGGTCCTTGCCCGCGAACCAGCGCTGCCTCGGCAGCCACTTCCGCAGCAGCTCGCCGAGCGAGGCCATCGGCTCGGCGAGACGGGTCGGACCGGGGTGCAGGGGTGCGGTCTTCGGCATGGTGACGCGTCCTTTCCTCGGCCTGCGCTCACGCGCGGCGGCCGATGCGGGATGCGACTCGGGTGAGCCGGAACCAGTAGAAGCCGTGGCCCCCGAGGGTCAGCAGGTACGGCAGTTCACCGATGGCGGGGAAGCGGACCCCGCCGAACAGTTCGACCGGATGGCGGCCGGCGAACTCGCGCAGGTCCAGCTCGGTGGGCTGCGCGAACCGCGCGAAGTTGTTCACGCACAGCACCAGGTCGTCCTCGTACTCGCGCAGGAAGGCCAGCACGGCGGGGTTGGACGAGGGCAGCTCGGTGTACGAACCCAGGCCGAAGGCGGGGTTCTGCTTGCGGATCTCGATCATGCGGCGGGTCCAGTGCAGCAGCGAGGACGGCGAGGCCATCGACGCCTCGACGTTCGTCACCTGGTAGCCGTAGACCGGGTCCATGATCGTCGGCAGGTACAGCCGGCCCGGGTCGCAGGTGGAGAAGCCGGCGTTGCGGTCCGGGGTCCACTGCATCGGGGTGCGCACCGCGTCGCGGTCGCCGAGCCAGATGTTGTCGCCCATGCCGATCTCGTCGCCGTAGTAGAGGATCGGTGATCCCGGAAGGGCGAGGAGGAGGGCGGTGAACAGCTCGATCTGGTCCCGGTCGTTGTCCAGCAGGGTGGCGAGCCGCCGGCGGATGCCGATGTTGGCGCGCATCCGCGGGTCCTTGGCGTACTCCGCGTACATGTAGTCGCGTTCCTCGTCGGTGACCATCTCCAGGGTCAGCTCGTCGTGGTTGCGCAGGAAGATGCCCCACTGGCAGCCGGACGGGATCGCCGGGGTCTTCGCCAGGACCTCCGAGACCGGGTAGCGCGACTCGCGGCGCACGGCCATGAAGATCCGCGGCATCACCGGGAAGTGGAACGCCATGTGGCACTCGTCGCCGCCGGAGGCGTAGTCGCCGAAGTAGTCGACGACGTCCTCCGGCCACTGGTTGGCCTCGGCCAGCAGCACCGTGTCCGGGTACTGCGCGTCGATCTCGCGGCGGACGCGCTTGAGGAACTCGTGACTGGCGGGCAGGTTCTCGCAGTTGGTGCCCTCCTCGGCGTACAGGTAGGGCACGGCGTCGAGCCGGAAGCCGTCGATGCCGAGGTCCAGCCAGAACTTCAGCGCGGCCAGCATCTCCTCCTGCACGGCCGGGTTCTCGTAGTTCAGGTCCGGCTGGTGGGAGAAGAAGCGGTGCCAGAAGTACTGCCCGCGCACCGGGTCGTAGGTCCAGTTGGACGACTCGGTGTCCACGAAGATGATGCGGGCGTCGGCGTACCGCGTGTCGTCGTCCGCCCAGACGTAGTAGTCGCCGTAGGGGCCGTCGGGGTTCTTCCGCGACTCCTGGAACCACGGGTGCTGGTCGCTGGTGTGGTTCATGACGAAGTCGATGATCACGCGCATGCCGCGCTGGTGCGCCGAGTCCACGAACTCGACGAAGTCGGCCAGGTCGCCGAACTCGGGCAGCACGGCGGTGTAGTCGGAGACGTCGTACCCGCCGTCCCTGAGCGGCGACTTGAAGAAGGGCGGCAGCCACAGGCAGTCCACGCCCAGCCACTGCAGGTAGTCCAGTTTGGCGGTCAGTCCCTTGAGGTCGCCGACGCCGTCGCCGTTGCTGTCCTGGAAGGAGCGCACGAGGACCTCGTAGAAGACGGCCCGTTTGAACCAGTCCGGGTCGCGGTCCTTGGCCGGGGTGTCCTCGAAGGTGTCCGGTACGGGCTCGTTCACGGTCATGAGACTGCCGACCCTTCGTTCTGCGGCGCGGCGGCGGACGGCCGCTGGACGTGGAAGACGTGCGCGGGCGTACGGCCCGGCTCGAGGCGCACGTAGTTGGTCCTGCCCCAGTGGTAGGTCTCACCGGTGAGCTCGTCGCGCACCGGCACCGACTCGTGCCAGTCGAGGCCGAGTTGCGGCATGTCGAGACGGATCGTGGCCTCCTGGGCGTGATGGGGATCGAGATTGACGACCACCAGCACGACGTCGCTCCCCACGCGCTTGCTGTACGCGATGAGGGCGTCGTTGTCGGTCTGGTGGAAGCGCAGGTTCCTGAGCCGGTGCAGCGCGGGGTGGTCGCGTCGGACGGCGTTGAGTCTGGTGATGAGGGGGGCGATGGTGCGGCCCTCGCGGTGGGCGGCGTCCCAGTCGCGGGGTCTGAGCTGGTACTTCTCGCTGTCGAGGTAT
>NZ_BDJC01000027.1 GCF_002005565.1 Streptomyces sp. JHA26
CCCGCTCGACGCCGCCGGCGCCCGGAGCCCGCTGCCCGTGGCGCCCCTGACCCCGCCCCCGGCGGCCCCGCACCTTCCGCTCGACCGCGCCGCGGCCCCGACGACGAACCCGGCGACGACCCCGGGCACCGCACCGGCGCGCACGGTGCAGCGCGCTCCCGGTCGCACGGTCGGCGCCCTCGCCGCGGCGGCGTCGGCCACCGTCGCCGCCACCATGGAGCAGTTCCGCACGCCCTCGTCCCGGCAGTCACAGGCGGGCTCCCCGCCACCGCCCTCCGAGCCGCCCCCGCCGTACGACGCGACCGCGGCCGCGGCACCGGGCGGCGGCCGCCCGCTCTCCGCGTCGGCGCATCCGCAGGCGGACCCGCCCCCCGCGTACACGGCGGTCCCCGAGGGCGGGTTCGACCCGCGCGAGCTCACCGACTTCCAGCTCGACGAGCTGGTGCACCGGATCATCGGCCGCGTCACCCGCCTGGTCCGCACCGAACTGCGCATGGACCGCGAGCGGATCGGCAGACTCCGCGATCCCCGCGCCTGACCGGCGCCCCCTCGCGCTCCCACGGCTCACCCGACAGAAAGGCCACCCCGATGCCCCGCCAGGACCCGGGCTCCACGATCTGGTTCACCCTCACCATCGACGGCGAGAGCCTCGGTTACTTCAACGGGTGCGAAGGCCTGTCGTCCCAGGTGGAGATCGAACAGCGCCAGGAGGGCGGCAACAACGGGTTCGTCTGGCAGCTGCCGACCCGCGTCACCTTCTCCACCATCCGGCTGACCCGCCCCCTCACCCCGGACACGGCCAAGGTCGCCAAGTGGATCTCCTCCGTCCAGACCGGGATCAAGCGGCCCACCGCGCAGATCTCGGCGCTGCGCGCGGACGGCTCGCTGGTCGCCCGCTGGGGGCTGATCGAGGTCCTGCCCGTCAGCTGGCAGGGCCCCAGCCTCGACCCCGCGAACCCGGCCGTGGCCACGGAGGTCCTGGAGATCGCCCACCACGGATTCACGGACTGACGGCGCCGCGGAAACAGAGAGGAAGACCCATGGCCCAGAGCAGGGGCGCCGGCAAGAGCCTCGTACGCGCCAGCCTCGCCATCCACGAACCGCCCACCGGCACGACCACCACGCCCGGCGCGCTGATGCGGACGTTCGGCTTCGAGTTCAACCCGGCCCAGCTGACCCTCACCCAGCGCGCCCAGTGGAAGGCGACGCCGACCATGGCCGTGCGGGACGGCTCCACACCGGAGTTCATGGGCGCCGACCCGCGGGAGATGACCCTGGAGATCTTCCTGGACTCCTCCACCAAGCCCAACGGCAACACCGTGATGAAGAAGGTCGAGTCCCTGCTGCTCTGCTGCGAGGTGACCGCCAAGAGCATCGGCGCCAAGCAGCCGTCGCCGCCCTGGGTGGTCTTCGAGTGGGGTTCGTTCTCCACGGCGCGGTTCACCGCGTACGTCTCGTCCGTCGAGGCGCGCTACACCCTCTTCGGCACCACCGGTGTCCCCATCCGCGCCACCTGCCAGGTGTCCCTGGTGGAGATCCCCGGCCCGACCCAGGGACAGAACCCGACCTCCGGCGCGCTCACCGCCCAGCGCGTGCACCGGGTCGTCGCGGGGGACTCGCTCCAGTCGCTGGCCTGGAGCGAGTACGGCAGTGCGCACGCGTGGCGGGCGATCGCCGAGGCCAACGGCATCGACGACCCGTCCCACCTGCCGCCCGGCACCGAACTCGTGCTGCCCGCCGCCGAGGAGGTGCCCCACTGATGGTCCGGCACGCGTTCTCCAGCATCGTCGAGGTCAGGATCGGCGGGGCGAAGCTGCCCGCCGACATCGCCCCGATGCTCGTGGAGGGTTGGGTCGACCAGGGCGTCGGCGTGCCCGCGGCGTTCCGCCTCACCTTCCGCGACCCCTACCGTCTGGTCCTCGGCAAGCTGAACGTGCAGTTCGGCACCGGGATCGTCATCACCCCGGTGGCCGACGGACAGGGCGTCGGCAACCCCCTGCTGACCGGCGAGGTCACCGGCCTGGAGGCCGACTACGACGGCACCGGCAGCTTCACCGTCATCCGCGGTTACGACTACGGGCACCGCATGATGCGCCAGCGCCGCGTGGCCGCGTACCGCAACCAGAAGGCCTCCGACATCGCCCGCAAGCTCGCCGCCATGGACGGCGTGCCCATCGGCCGCATCCAGCCGACGAAGGGCATGTACGGGTTCATCAGCCAGTCCAACGTCACCGACTGGGACTTCCTCTCCCGGCTCGCCGACGAGAACAACATGGTGATGTCCCTGGACGCCCGGGGGAAGTTCCGGTTCGTCACGCCGACCCCGTCGGCCGGCGCGCCCTCCCCGCAGACGGACGGCGACAAGAGCGCCTTCGTGCTCCAGGCCGGCCACGACATCCTGCGGCTGCGGGCCGCCGTCACCGCCGCCGACCAGGTCGGCAAGGTCGAGTCGCGCGGCTGGAACGTCACCACCAAGAAGAAGATCACCGAGATCGCGCCCGCCACCACCGACCCGGGCATCAGCATCGGCTCGACGCCCGGGGAGGCCGCCGGAAAGTTCAAGGCCGCCAAGCTCGTCGAGACCGCCACCCCCTACGACCGGCAGGACGAGGTCCAGCACGCCGCCAAGGCCCTCGCCGCCGACATCACCTCCTCCTTCGCCGAACTCGAGGTCGCCGTCTACGGCAACCCGGACCTGCGGCCCGGCGTCCCCGTGGCCCTCTCCGACGTCGGCAGGCCCTTCGAGGGCAAGTACACCGTCACCTCGGTGCGCCACGTCTTCGGCGACGGCAAGCACTACGAGTCCTGGATCACGGTCAGCGGCCGCCAGTGGCGCTCCCTGTACGGCCTCGCCTCGGGCGGCAGCGGCGGCGTGGACACCGCGAGCGCCGCCCGGCTGCCCAGTGTCGCCAACGCCATCGTCACCGACGTCCAGGACCCGCTCAAACAGGGCAGGGTCAAGCTCCAGTTCCCCTGGCTCGACGACACCTACGTCAGTGACTGGGCGCGCAGCGTGCAGCTCGGCGGCGTCGGGGGCGGCGGCGTCTTCCCCATGGACGTCGGCGACGAGGTGCTGGTCGCCTTCGACCGGGGGGCGCTGGACCACCCGTTCGTGATCGGCGGCCTCTACAACGGCCGGGACCTGCCGACGAAGGTCGCCGACGTGCCCCTGCACGACGGTCTGAAGAAGCAGGCCACCCGGCACACCCTGTCCGACCGCCAGGGCAACCGCGTCGACCTGCTCAGTCAGCGCACCGGCGGACGCAAGCAGGGCGTCCGGATCGCCAGCGGGAACGACAAGCTGACGATCAACCTGGACCGCACCCGGACCGAGATCACCGTCGACAGCAAGGGCTCGGTCAGCATCACCGGCAGCCGCTCGGTGTCGGTGGAGGCGGGCACCAGCCTCACGCTGCGCGGACGCCGGTCGGTGACGATCGACAGCGGCGGCCCGCTCACCCTCAAGGGCAAGGGCCTCGTCGGCCTCACGTCGCTGGCCGGGGCCGTCAACGTCAACGCGATGGGCGGCGCCATGAACCTGTCGTCGACCGGCATGACGTCGATCAACGCCGTCGGCATGGTCTCGGTCAACTCCGTGGCCAACGTGAACATCAAGGCCGTCAAGGTCGACCTCTTCGGCGCCGTGTTCGTCAACACCATCAAGTACCCCCTCCCGGCATGAGCGGACGCCCGCAGCGGCCCACCGGGCCCGCCGGACCCACCGGAACAGGAACAGGAACAGGAAGGCAGGTGGCTCCCTGATGGCCGAACAGTTCGTCGGCTCCGGCTGGGCGTTCCCCATGCGCATCGGACCCACCGGCGGCATCGCCCTGGTCAGCGGCGAGCGGGAGGTCGAGGAGGCCATCCGGCTCGTCCTCGCCACCGCGCCCGGCGAACGGCCGATGCGCCCCGAGTTCGGCTGCGCCATCCACGACCTCGTCTTCGCCCCGGTCAACGAGCAGACCGCCGGGCGCATCCAGCACGAGGTCCACGTCAGCCTGGACCGCTGGGAGCCCCGCATCGAGGTGCACGACGTCGACGTCACCACCGGCACCGAACAGGGCGTCCTCTACATCGACGTCCGCTACTCGATCCGCGGCACCAACAACCCGCGCAGCCTCGTCTTCCCGTTCTACGTCATCCCCTCCCACGACGAGCCGGACCTCCCCGACGGTCCGGCCGGCCCCGCCGGCCTCCCGGGCTCTCCCGAAAGCGACCACTGATGTCCCTGCCCTCCCCCAACCTCGACGACCGCCGCTTCCAGCAGTTCGTCGACGACGCCAAGCGCTACATCCAGCAGCGCGCCCCGGAGTGGACCGACCACAACGTCTCCGACCCCGGCGTCACCCTCGTCGAGACGGTCGCCCACATGGCCGACCAGATCGTCTACCGCCTCAACCGGGTCCCGGAGAAGAACCACCTCGCCTTCCTCGACCTGGTCGGCATCACCCTCTTCCCGCCCTCCGCCGCCCGCACGGACGTCACCTTCTGGCTGTCCGCGCCGCAGGAGGACGCGATCCTGGTCCCGGCCGGCACCGAGGTCGCCACCCTGCGGACCGAGCGCGACGACGCCGTCGTCTTCGCCACCGAACAGGACCTGACCGTCGTGTCGTGCGCGCTCGGCCGCCTCGTGGTGCAGCACCGCGGCGAGCCCGTCGCGGACCGCACCACGGACCTCGCCGAGGGCAAGGACCTCCTGTGCTTCGCCGAGGCCCCGAATCCCGGTGACTGCATGCTCATCGGCCTCACCGCCGCCGTCCCCGACTGCGCCCTCGCCCTCGAACTCGACAGCCGCGTCGACGGCGTCGGCGTCGACCCCCGTCAGCCGCCCCTCGCCTGGGAGGCCTGGACCGAGGACGGCTGGCAGCCCTGCGAGGTCGACCGCGACGGCACCGGCGGCCTCAACCGCCCCGGCGACGTCGTGCTCCACGTCCCCGGCGGCCACGTCCTCTCCCGCAACGGCGGCCACGAGGCGGGCTGGATCCGCTGCCGGGTCACCGACCCGCGGCCCGGCCAGCCCTTCTACACCACCTCCCCCACCATCCGCTCCGTCGAGGCGTACACCATCGGCGGCACCACCCGCGCCGTCCACGCCGAGACCGTCCACGACGAGGCGCTCGGCGAGTCCACCGGCCTGCCCGGCCAGCGACTGCGCCTCGCCCACGCCCCCGTCGTCGCCGACGACCCGCCGCTCCTCCTGCAGACCGCCGCCGACGCCGGCTGGCAGGACTGGCAGGTCGTCCCGCACTTCGCGGCCTCCCGCCCCGACGACCACCACATCACCCTCGACGCCGCCACCGGCGAGATCGCCTTCGGCCCCGCCGTCCGCCAACCCGACGGCACCCTGCGCCAGTACGGCACCGTCCCGCCCAAGGGCGCCGTCGTCCGCGCCCGCCGCTACCGCACCGGCGGGGGCAGGGCCGGCAACGTGGCGCGCGGCGCGGTACAGGTGCTGCGCACCTCCATCCCGTACGTCTCCGAGGTCGTCAACCGCGAGGCCGCCCGCGGCGGCGTGGACGGCGAGACCGTCGAGGAGGCCAAGCTCCGCGCGCCGATCACGCTGCGCGCCCAGGAACGCGCCGTCACCCTGCGCGACTACGAGGAACTCGCCCGCCGCGCCGCCCCCGAGACCGCCCGCATCACCTGTCTGGAGGGCGAGGAGGGCGACCACGGGGCCTACGCGGTCCGCGTCCTGGTCGTCCCGCAGGCCGTCCCCGACCCGGGCGGGCGGCTCCGCTTCGAGCAACTCGTGCCCGGCGACGCCCTCCTGGCCCGCATCACCCGCCACCTCGACGAACGCCGCCTGATCGGCACCCGCCTCGCCGTCGGCCCGCCCTACTACCAGGGCGTCACCGTCGTCGCCACCGTCCACGCCTTCCGCGGCGTCGACACCGACCGCGTGCGCCGCCAGGCCCACGACGCCCTCTACCGCCACCTCGACCCGCTCACCGGCGGCGCCGACGGCAGGGGATGGCCCTTCGGCCGCCCCGTGCAGACCGGGGAGCTCTTCGCCGTGCTGCAGCGCGTCCCCGGCGTCGAACTCGTCGACGAGGTCGTCCTGCACCCCGCCGACCCCCTCACCGGCAAGCGCGGCGACCCCACCGACCGCATCGACCTCCGGCCGTCCTCACTGGTCTTCTCCTTCGACCACCGCGTCCGCGTGATCGGAGACGGCTCGTGACCACCACGCCGTACCGGGGGTCCGTCGACGGGCTCGGCTCCTCGATGCCCATCGGCATGATGCTCCCGGCCGTCTTCGCCGACGACGACCTCGCCCAGCGCTTCGTCGGCGGCCTCGACGACGTCCTCGCCCCCATCCTCAACGTCCTCGACTGCCTGGACGCCTACTTCGACCCGGCGCTCACCCCGGTCGACTTCGCCCAGTGGCTCGGCACCTGGGTCGGCGCCGAGACCGACGGCACCGAACCGGAACCCCGGCTGCGGGCCGCCGTCGCCGCGGCGGCCCGCCTGCACCGCGTACGCGGCACCCGGCAGGGCCTGGCCGAGGCCGTACGGCTCGCGTTCGGCGTCGAGCCGGAGATCACCGAGAGCGGCGGCGCCGCGTGGAACGCCCGGCCCCTCGGCCCGTTCCCCGGCGCCCCGCGCCCCCACCTGCACGTCGCCCTGCGGCTGCCCGACCCGTCCCCGGCCGACACCCACCGCCTGGACACCCTCGTCGCGGCGGCCCGCCCCGCCCACATGCCCTACACCGTCGAAGTGACCGCCTCCGAAAGGACCCCGGAGAGATGACCACGCAGAACTGCGCCGAGTGCGGAACGCGCGCGGAACCGGGCCAGTCCTTCTGCGACGGGTGCGGCGCCGTGCTCCGCTGGGAACAGGGCACGGCCCGCCCCGCCCGGCCCGCCACCTCCCCGTCCGACCAGGCCCCCGGCTGGGACGCCTTCGACCGCTCCGGCCCCGGCGGCACGGGCGTGGCCCCCGCCCGACCGGGCCTCCCGGACCGGACGCCCACCGGATCCGGACCGGACACCGGTGACAGTGACGGGAACGGGAACGGCCGGGGGAACGCGGCCCCCGTCCCCGCGCAGCGGGACGCCCACGACCCCGTGCCGGACCCGGGACCCGCCGACACCGCGGAGGTCCACGGCACCGCCGCGGGGTCCGCGGAAGCCGCCGACACCATGCGTGCCGCACGGGTGGCGAGGGCCGCGAGGGCCGCCAGGAACGCGCGGACGGCGGCAGGAGCCGCAGGGGCCACCACGGCCACCGCGTCCGCCGGCACCGCCCACACCGGCGGACCCGCCGGCCCGGCCACGCCCTCCGGCACCACCGGACCGACCGACCCGGCCGCGCCCTTCGGAACCGACCGGCCCGACGCCGCCACCGACCCCGACGCCGACACCGCCCCCATGGCCCCCGTGGATCCCACGGCCCCCGCGGCCGCCCCCGACGCGGCGGACACCACCCCCGTGGCCCCCGGCCCCGGCCCCGGCGCCCCGAACGCGCTCAGCGACACCATGAACCACCGCGCGCGCTCCCTCCTCGTCCCCGTCGCCGACCCGGAGACCCCCGCTCCCGCCCCGCCGCCCTCCGTCGCCCCGGTGCTGCCCGGCCGCCCCGAAGCCGACCGGCCGCAGGTGCGCGCCCCCGGCCACCGGCCGGACGTCGCGGACGGCCCGCCCTGCCCGTGGTGCTCCACCCCCAACCGACCCGACCGCCACTACTGCGCGCGCTGCGCGATGCCCCTGGCCGCCACCGGCGAGAACACGGCGGGACCGGCCCCGTGGTGGCGCCGCCTCTTCGGCGGCCGACGCCGCGAGACCCCCTGGGCGGGCGAGCGGCCCCGCCTGCGCCGCGTGTTCGACCGCATCGGCACCTGGATCACCCTCGCCGTCGTCGTCACCCTGGCGGTCCTCGGCTTCGTCTACGTCCCCGACGGCATCCAGGCCGCCCGCGACCACTTCGCCAAGCGCGCCCCGGTCTCCCCGGACCGGATCACGGCCTCCCGCTCGTACGCCGGGCACGCGCCGCAGCTCCTCCTCGACAAGCGCAGCAACACCTGGTGGGGCCCGGGCGTCGCGCAGTCCGGCCAGGGCCAGTGGATCGAGGTCAGCTTCGCCGAGCCCACCCGGCTGCTGGACCTGATCATCACCCCCGGGGTCTCCACCCAGCCCGACAAGCTCACCGAGTCGGCTCTGCCGCACCGCATCAAGGCGACGGTCACCAGGAAGGACGGCAGCACCACGACCCGCGACCTCGTCCTGGACCAGGGCGCCGGCGGCCAGCGCCGTCCCTTCCGGGTCGGTGAGGTCACCAAGGTCCGCTTCACCCTCGAGTCGGCCCACGCGGCCTCCGACAACAAGCAGGTCGCCATCGCGGAGATCGAGTTCTTCGGCCCCTCCAGCGCGAACCGCACCTGACCCGCCCCCTGCCGCACCGAAGGCCCCGCCGTCCACTGGACGGCGGGGCCTTCGGTCTTCCCTCCGAGCCCCCTGTCGGATTCGAACCGACGACCTTCGCTTTACAAGAGCGGTGCTCTGACCAGCTGAGCTAAGGAGGCGTCGCGCGGCGGTGCGCGCGCGGGTTGCTCCACTGTACACAGAGCCGGTGAACGACGGGATTCGAAAATTTCGGCGAAGTTCACAGGCCCGCAGGTACTGACAGATCAGGTGAACTCCCGGTACCGTCCTGAGCCAGTTCACTCGCGTGGACCACACCAACCACCTTCCTACAACGGATCGTCCGGCACGTTCCTGCCGGTAGAAGGGGGCCCCTCACCATGGCCACAGTCCAGTTCGACAAGGCGACCCGCGTGTACCCGGGTTCCGACAAGCCCGCCGTCGACGGCCTCGACATCGACATCGCGGACGGCGAGTTCCTCGTCCTGGTCGGCCCCTCCGGCTGCGGCAAGTCCACCTCGCTGCGCATGCTCGCGGGACTCGAGGACGTCAACGGCGGCGCCATCCGCATCGGCGACCGCGACGTCACCCACCTGCCGCCGAAGGACCGGGACATCGCCATGGTGTTCCAGAACTACGCGCTCTACCCGCACATGACGGTCGCCGACAACATGGGCTTCGCCCTCAAGATCGCCGGCGTCAACAAGGCGGAGATCCGGCAGAAGGTCGAGGAGGCCGCGAAGATCCTCGACCTCACCGAGTACCTGGACCGCAAGCCGAAGGCGCTCTCCGGTGGTCAGCGCCAGCGTGTCGCGATGGGCCGCGCGATCGTGCGCGAGCCGCAGGTGTTCCTCATGGACGAGCCGCTGTCCAACCTGGACGCCAAGCTCCGCGTCTCCACCCGCACCCAGATCGCCTCGCTCCAGCGGCGCCTGGGCATCACCACCGTCTACGTCACCCACGACCAGGTCGAGGCCATGACGATGGGCGACCGCGTGGCGGTGCTGAAGGACGGTCTGCTCCAGCAGGTCGACTCGCCGCGCAACATGTACGACAAGCCCGCGAACCTCTTCGTCGCCGGCTTCATCGGCTCCCCGGCCATGAACCTGGTCGAGGTGCCGATCACCGACGGCGGCGTGAAGTTCGGCAACAGCGTGGTCCCGGTCAACCGCGAGGCCCTGAAGGCCGCCGCCGACAAGGGCGACCGCACGGTCACCGTCGGCGTCCGCCCCGAGCACTTCGACGTGGTCGAGCTGAACGGCGGCGTCTCCGCGTCCCTGACCAAGGACTCCGCCGACGCCCCGGCCGGCCTCGCCGTCACCGTCAACGTCGTCGAGGAGACCGGCGCCGACGGCTACATCTACGGCACGGTCGAGGTCGGCGGCGAGACGAAGGACCTCGTGGTCCGCGTCAGCAGCCGCGCGGTGCCGGAGAAGGGCGCGACCGTGCACGTCGTGCCGCGGCCGGGCGAGACCCACGTGTTCTCGTCCTCCTCGGGCCAGCGCCTCTCCGACTGACGACCGGTGCGTGCCGGGGACGCCCGTCCCCGGCACGGGTGAATTCCCCCCGCATCGACGAGAAGGGCCCCGCAACCTGCTGCGGGGCCCTTCTCGTTGTCGACAAATACACCGACACAACGGACATTTCGAGCGACGCGCGTCAACCCACTACCCATTTCCACGCCCTTCCATGTCACCCGAACCGGTGACTAAATGTCGCCAAATCATCACCTGGCGCTACTCTCGCTCGCGTGAAGCACTCCGTGAAGCACTCCGCCACCCAGCAGACGCGTAGCGGCCGGGGCCCCGCCCGCCGGATCGGCCGCTCCCTCGCCTTCGTCCTGCCCGTCGTCCTGGTGCTCTCCGGGACCCTCGCGGTCACCCGGGTCAACTGGTCGGGGGACCCCTCGAACTCGGTGCTCACCGCGTCGGACGCCTCCGCCGCCGGGGCCTCCACGCGCGCCGGGGCCCGCGCTCCGCACGAAGTGCTGCGCGACCGGCTCCTGATCGAGCTTCAGGAGGAGGACCCGGGCGTCGCCCTCACCCACCTCCAGCAGGCCGTCGACGAGCGCCCGTCGCTCGCCAGGCACTGCGCGTCCCTCGCCCGCGCCCTCGGCCGCGCCGCGGTCAAGGTCTACGGCCCGACGCGCGCCCAGTCGTACGCGCGCCCCGTCTGCGACACCGCCTTCGCCTCGGGCGTGCTGGCCGAGCACCGCTGAGCGCCCGCCGACCGGGCACCCCCGCCGGGGCGGCGGGACGCCACGTACAGTTCGGGGCATGAGCGATCCGAACGCCGCGTCCCGCCGCCCCGTTCAAGCCGTCGTCCTGGCCGGCGGGCAGGGTTCCCGCCTGCGTCCGTACACCGACGACCGGCCCAAGCCGATGGTCGAGATCCCGGGCACCGGAACCCCGATCATCGGCCACCAGCTCGCCTGGCTCGCCGAGGAGGGCGTGACCGACGTGGTGGTCTCCTGCGGCCACCTCGCCGAGGTGCTCCAGAAGTGGCTGGAGACCGCCGACCTGCCGCTGTCCGTCACCACCGTGGTGGAGACCGAGCCCCTCGGCCGCGGCGGCGGCCTGAGGTACGCCGCCGCGCACCTCCCCCACCCGGACCGGCCCTGGTACGCCACGAACGGCGACATCTGGACGCGTTTCTCGCTGCGCGACATGGCCGACTTCCACGCCGAGCGGGACGCCGTCGCGACCCTCGCCCTGGCCCGCCCGCGGCTGCCCTGGGGCGCCGTGCAGACGGACGGCTTCGGGCACATCACGGACTTCATCGAGGCACCCCCGTCGACCTTCGAGATCAACGCGGGCGTCTACGTCTTCTCGCCCGCCTTCGCGGCGATGCTCCCGGAGCGCGGCGACCACGAGCGGACGACGTTCCCGCGGCTGGCCCGTGAGCACCGGCTGGCCGGCTTCCCGATCCCGCAGGGCTCCTACTGGCGGGCGATCGACACCGCGAAGGACCTGACGGAGGCGGCCCGCGAACTGGCGGCGCTGAACCGCTGAGCCCCTGAGCCCCTACGACGACGGGTCCCGCACGTCCTTCGTGCGGGACCCGTCGTCGTGCGCCCTGTGCCGGTTGCGGCGGGGCTCCCCCTCAGCCCAGGAGGCCGCCCACCAGGCGGCCGCCCGGCTGCCCCGTGGAGGAGGAACCGCCGTCGTCGTCCCCGCTTCCGGTGGAGCCGGTGGAGCCGTCGCCGCTGCCCCCGGTGGCGGTGCCGCCGGAGGAGGGACCGGCGGTGGTGCTCGGGGCCTGTCCGGCCGGGGGGGTCCGCTGCGGCGGGGCCTGGCCCGTGGTGCCCTGGGTCTGGCTGGGGGTACCGCCGGGGGTGGTGCCGCTGCCGCCGGTCGCGCCCGGGGTGGTCGTCCCGCCGTCCTCGGAGGGAGTGGCCGCACCGGACGTGGTGCCGCCCTCGGCGGGTGCGGAGGAGGAGGCCTCCGGCGTCTCCCGCGTCCGCTCGCCGGGCTCCTGGGGGAGCGGGGAGCCGGGGAGTTCGTTGCGCGGCCCCTCGCCGGGGCCGGGGACGACCACGCGGTCGGCGTCCCGTACGGCACCGCCGAGCAGCGAGCCGACGAGGAGGGTGATGCCGGTGACGAGGAAGGTGACGAGGGCGCCGCGGCGCAGCACGTAGCGGCGCAGGTCCCAGATGTCGGCGCGGGGGCCGAGGCGGCGCCAGGCACCGCCGGCGAGGCGGCCGTCCACGGAGTAGACGGGGGCGCCGGCGATGATCAGCGGGGACCAGGCGGCGAGGTAGATGATGTCGGGCGCCTCGTAGACCGGGGTGCTCTTCCAGCTGACGGTGACCAGCAGCGCGGCGGACAGGACCGCCCCGATGGCGGCGGCGACGCGCTGCCAGCAGCCCAGGACGGTCAGGACGCCGACGATGACCTGGAGGAAGGCGATGACCAGGCCGGAGCCGACGGGGTGCGCGAGGGCGAACTGGCGCAGCGGTTCGGCGACGTCCCAGGGGTGCAGGGTGTTGAGCCACTTGACCATGGAGCCGCGCTCGCCGCCGTCGAAGTAGACGGGGTCGCAGAGCTTGCCCATGCCGGCGTAGGCGGAGATGGAGCCGAGGAGGACGCGCAGCGGCAGCAGCACGACGCCGAGGTTGATGCGGCGGCCGGGGTAGTAGGCGTGCCGTGCCGGGTCGTCGGTGTGGCGCCGGGTGCGCGACCGTGCGCCGGTGCCGTCGCCGGGGTCGTGACCGGCGGGGTACGGGCCGAAGCCGTCGTCGTAGGCGGACTCGTCGTAGGCGGACCCCTCATAAGCGGGGTCGTCGTAGGCGGGTTCGTCGTAGGCGCTGCCGACGGTGCGCATCGCGGGCAGCAGCCGGGTGCCCTCGTGGACGGTGCCGGGCCGGCCGCCGACGGGGGTCCCCAGGGGCTGGGTGTCGGGGCCGTCGCCGAAGTCGTCGTACGGGTCGCGGCCGGGGTGGCCGCCCCCGCCGACGCGCGGGATGACCTGGGTGGCGCCGACGTCGACGGAGGGGGCGGCGAGCGCGTCGTCGGTGTGACGGCCCGCCCCGGCGCGCACCGCCTGGAGCAGCCGGTGCGCGCCGGTGTCGTCCGGGGCGGACCGGCCGCTCCAGACGACGGGACGGCGCCGGGCGGGGGCGGGGACCGCGGCGCCGGCGACCGGCGTGCGGGCGGTGTCCTGGGTGGCGCTCAGGTGCCGCGCGATCCGCGGGGACCGGGTCCGCCGCGCGGAGGCACCGAGCTGCACGCGGAAGCTCGCGTGGTTGACGATGACCTGGGCCGGATCGCTCGGCACCTTCACCATGCTCAGCGCGGGAGCGTCGTCGTATCCCGACGAGCGGTCCCCCGTGGGTGTGCGGGGTGTTCTGGTGTCCACGCTCATCTAACCGAGTGACGTGTCGTTAGGACACTGCCTTGACCCGCCGGATCTGTCCGGACCGCGTCAAGCTTGCCCGAACCATCCGGAACACCCCGTTCGAGGGACCGGGCCGGACGCCCGTTCCCCCGTCGGCACCGCCCGGCTCAGCCCCGTCGACGCGCCGCCTCGTACAGCACGATCCCCGCCGCCACACCGGCGTTGAGCGACTCCGCGCCACCGGGCATCGGGATCCGCACCCGGAAGTCGCAGGTCTCGCCGACCAGGCGCGACAGGCCCTTGCCCTCGCTGCCGACCACGACGACCACGGGGCCGTCCAGAGCCTCCAGCTCGCCGAGTTCGACCTCGCCGTCGGCGGCGAGGCCCACGACCGTGATGCCGGCCTTCTGGTACTGCTCGAGCGCGCGGGTGAGGTTGGTGGCGCGGGCCACCGGCGTCCGGGCGGCCGTGCCCGCCGACGTCTTCCAGGCGCCCGCCGTCATGCCGGCCGCGCGCCGCTCGGGCACGACGACGCCGTGGCCGCCGAAGGCGGAGACGGAGCGGACGACCGCACCGAGGTTGCGCGGGTCGGTCACGCCGTCGAGGGCGACGATCAGCGGGTCCGCTCCCTCGTCGTGGGCGGCGGCGACCAGGTCCTCGGGGTGCGCGTACTCGTACGGCGGGACCTGCAGGACGAGACCCTGGTGGTTGAGCCCGTTGGTCATCCGGTCCAGTTCGGGCCGCGGCGCCTCCATGAGGTTGATGTTGCCGCGCTCGGCCGCGAGCTGGAGCGCCTCGCGGACCCGCTCGTCGTTGTCGATGAACTGCTGGACGTAGAGCGTCGAGGCGGGCACGCCCTCGCGCAGCGCCTCGTAGACGGGGTTGCGGCCGACGACGAGCTCGGACGTCGACCGGCCGCCCCCGCGACGCTGCTGCGGGCGTCCCGCGGCACGGCGGGCCTTCGCGTTCGCGGCGCGCTGCTTGGCGTGCCCCTTGCGCATCTCGGCGGGAGGCGTCGGCCCCTTGCCTTCCAGGCCCCGGCGTCGCTTGCCGCCGCTGCCGACCTGCGCGCCCTTCTTGCCGGACATGCGGCGGTTGTTCGCGGCCATGAGTTACCTGTCTCCGCTCTCTGCGTCTTCACGCGGGTGTGCGTGGTGCTTGCGTCTTATGCAGTGTGCCGCCCGGGAGGCCGGGCGGCACAGTCGATCTTCCGGGACCGGGGAGGTCAGCGGGAGCCGAGGCTCCAGCGGGGTCCCTGCGGGCTGTCCTCGATGACCAGCCCCGACTCCTTCAGCTGGTCGCGGATGGCGTCCGCGGTGGACCAGTCCTTCCGCGCCCGGGCCGCCTCCCGCTGGTCGAGGACGAGGCGTACGAGGCCGTCGACGACGTCGTGCAGGTCCTCGCCCCTCTCCCCCTCACCGGCCCAGTGCGGCGCCTGCGGGTCGAGACCGAGCACCCCGAGCATCGCACGGACCTCGGCGAGGCGGGCGACGGCGGCCTCCTTGTCGTCGGCGGCCAGCGCGCTGTTGCCCTGCCGGACGGTGGTGTGCACGACGGCGAGCGCCTGCGGGACGCCCAGGTCGTCGTCCATCGCCTCGGCGAAGGCGGGCGGCACCTCGGCGGCGGGCTCGACGGCCCCGCCGGTCAGCTCGGTGACGCGCTGCACGAAGCCCTCGATCCGCGCGTACGCCGACTCGGCCTCGCGCAGGGACTCCTCGCTGTACTCGATGGTGGAGCGGTAGTGCGGCGTGCCGAGGTAGTAGCGCAGCACGACCGGCCGCCACTTCTTCACCATCTCGCTGACGAGCACGCTGTTGCCGAGCGACTTGGACATCTTCTCGCCGCTCATGGTGACCCAGGCGTTGTGCACCCAGTACCGCGCGAAGGCGTCGCCGAAGCCCCTGGCCTGGGCGATCTCGTTCTCGTGGTGCGGGAAGATCAGGTCGATCCCGCCGCCGTGGACGTCGAACTCGGTGCCCAGGTACTTGTGCGCCATGGCGGAGCACTCTAGGTGCCAGCCGGGCCGCCCGCGTCCCCACGGCGTCTCCCAGCTCGGCTCCCCGGGCCTGGCCGCCTTCCACATGGCGAAGTCCCGCGGGTCGCGCTTGCCGGTCTCGCCCTCGCCCGCGGGCTGGCGCAGTTCGTCGATGTCCTGGTTGGACAGCGACAGGTAGCCGGGCAGGGACCGCACGTCGAAGTAGACGTTGCCCTCGGCCTCGTAGGCGTGGCCGCGCTCGATGAGGCCGCGCATCATCTCGACCATCTCGGTGATGTGGCCGGTGGCACGGGGCTCGTAGGTGGGCGGCAGGCAACCGAGGACGGTGTAGGCGTCGTTGAACGCCCGCTCGTTCTCGTACCCGATGGACCACCAGGGGCGGTTCTGTTCGGCCGCCTTCCGGATGATCTTGTCGTCGATGTCGGTGACGTTGCGGACGAACGTGACGTCGTAGCCGCGGTACGCGAACCAGCGGCGCATGATGTCGAAGTTCAGGCCCGAGCGGATGTGCCCGATGTGCGGGGCGGCCTGCACGGTGGCACCGCACAGGTAGATCGAGACACACCCGGGCGTGAGGGGGGCGAAGTCACGGATCTGCCGGGCGCTGGTGTCGTACAGGCGAATAGTCACGAGTCCAGGGTAGTGGTCCCCGGGCAGTGCCACGGGCGTACGGCCCGCCCGTCCACCGCGCCGGATCCTCGAACCCGGCCCCGGCCCCTCGTCCGGCCGAACGCGGGGGCCACCGCTCGGCCGGCCGGCCGGGTCGGGTGGCGGGCGGGCGCGGGCCGGGGCCCGAGGGCTCCGCTCCCGCGCCCCGGCCACCGGGCGAGGGCCGCGTCCGTCACCCCGTCCGCACCACCAGTGCCGTGGCCACCGCCATCAGCCCTTCCTCCCGCCCGGGGAACCCGAGCCCGTCCGTCGTGGCACCCGACACCGACACCGGCGCCCCCGCCGCCTCGGACAGCACCTTCTCCGCTTCCGCCCGCCGCTTGCCGATCTTCGGGCGCGCCCCCACCACCTGCACCGCGACGTTCCCGATCCGGAAACCGGCCGCCCGCACGATCCGCGCGGCCTCCGTCAGCAGCGTCACCCCCGACGCCCCGGACCACTCCGGCCGCCCGGTGCCGAAGTGCTGCCCCAGGTCACCGAGGCCCGCCGCGGAGAACAGCGCGTTGCACGCCGCGTGCGCGACGACGTCCGCGTCGGAGTGCCCGGCCAGCCCGGTTCCCTCGCCCTCCCACTTCAGCCCGGCGCACCACAGCTCGCGCCCCTCCTCGAAGGCGTGGATGTCGGTACCGATCCCGACCTGCGGCAGCACCGGGGGAACGTCCGTCTCAGAACCCATCGTTCAGCCTCCTGCGCGCCAGCACCGCCTCCGCGAGCACCAGGTCGAGGGGTCGCGTCACCTTGAACGCCTCCTCGTGCCCCGGCACGACCACCACCGTCGGCCCCAGCCGCTCGACCATGCTCGCGTCGTCGGTGACGTCGCCGGTCACCGTCTCGTGGGCCCGCACCAGCGTGGCCCGGTCGAAGCCCTGCGGCGTCTGCACCGCCCGCAGCCGCGCCCGCTCCGGCGTCGCCACCACGGGTTCGGGCCCACCCGGCACCGCGGCGGGTGCGACCTGCTTGACGGTGTCGGCGAGCGGCAGCGCCGGCACCACGGCGGGCGCGCCCTCCCGCACGGCCTCGATCACGGCGTCCACCGTGTCCACCGGCACCAGCGGCCGGGCCGCGTCGTGCACGAGGACGATGTCGTACTCGGGCGGCAGCGCGTCCAGGCCGAGCCGTACGGACTCCTGCCGCGACGCGCCGCCGGGGACGACGAGGAAGTCGGTCCTCTCGGGCAGGGCGTGCACGTCGAGGAGGTTCTTGACCTCGGCGGCGCCGTCGGGCGGGGCCACGACGACGACCAGGGAGACCGCGCGGGACGCGGCCATCGCGCGCACCGCGTGGATGAGCATGGGCGTGCCGCCCAGCGCACGGAGGGCCTTGGGGGCACCCGGGCCGAGGCGTACGCCGCGGCCGGCGGCCGGGATCACGGCCGCGGTCCGGGCGCCCGTACGGGCCTCGGCGGGCGGCTGCGCGGGCGAGGGGCGCGATTCGTCAGACATCGGTTCCTGTCAGGTTTGTGTGCTCGACCTAGTTGGGTATGGCCTCACCGTGCCGGGCGCGACGCCTTGACCGGACCCTTCCGTGACCCCGGTCGAGCCTGCTGCCCGGGCCCGGCACGCCAGGACCGGGGGAAGCCTCCCGGGATGAGCGTACGAAGGCGTACGGCGTCGGGGTACGAAGATGCCGCAGCGCCCGGCGACAGCAAAGATGTCATCGGGCACCGCGGCATATGTGCGCTGAACCGGGTGGGCCTGAGTCGAGCGGCCGGAGGGCCATCCTCTCGCGTCAGGTCCCGCACGGGTCTCGCCTCAGGAGGCGAGCACCTCGTCGAGCAGGGCCTCCGCCTTGTCCTCGTTGGTGTTCTCCGCGAGGGCCAGCTCGCTCACCAGGATCTGGCGGGCCTTGGCGAGCATGCGCTTCTCACCTGCGGAGAGTCCGCGCTCGCGCTCGCGGCGCCACAGGTCGCGCACGACTTCCGCGACCTTGATGACGTCGCCGGAGGCGAGCTTCTCCAGGTTTGCCTTGTAACGACGCGACCAGTTCGTGGGCTCCTCGGCGTACGGCGCGCGCAGCACCTCGAAGACCCGGTCCAGCCCGTCCTGACCGACCACATCACGCACGCCGACGAACTCCGCATTGTCCGCTGGCACACGTACCGTCAGGTCACCCTGGGCGACCTTCAGCACCAAGTAGGTCTTGTCCACGCCTTTGATCTGGCGAGTTTCGATAGCCTCGATCAGCGCGGCCCCGTGATGGGGATAGACCACGGTGTCGCCAACCTTGAACGTCATGTGACAGGTACCCCTTCCGTGGCTATCCAGGGTAACACGGATACGGCGTCTTCTGAATGGCGTTTTCGCAGGTCAGGGCATATCTCGGGGCTTGACAACAGCGACAGGAACGTGCTGCGCGGGGCGAGCGGAAGAAAGTATTCGCAGGTCGGAGCGGCTCTTCGGGCCGGGCGAAACATGCACGTCACACACACCGGGAGAGCCCCTCGAGCACCCGAAGAGACCCATATGTCCGGTTCCGTGTGTGCGCCTTCCGCTACTCCGTTCGGTGCCCGGCGCGTGCTTCCGGACGAATCCGGAATTGATCACCGGCGCTCCCGGCCCGCCCCGCCGGTGATCAATTTCCGAGGCCGTCCGCACATTCCTTCACACAGAATTCGCGTGCCGCAGGACACCGGTATGACGGCGCTTCTTATCCGAATGGCGGATGGGTGCGCGTTGACTCTGTGCACCAATGTGACTGCTGATGCCGGTGGGCTCGGCGCCCCTCCCGACGCGGTCCGGGGCCCCGGTTCCACCGCCTGGCGGGCGAAGCCTGATCCCTCCGGGGGAGGGTCGGGTGAGACGCCCCGGGAACGGCTCGGTAACCTAAGGCCGCTGACAGTCACTTAGGGCGGCTTTATCCGTTGCCGCCGCCTCGCTCGAGTCCAAGGAGTTGCCGCCGCCGTGAGCAGCAGCCTTCGACGCGGCGCCCTCGCCGCCGCCGCCATCGCGTTCTCGATCGCCTCGCTCGCCGCGTGCGGTGCCGGTCACAACGCCCAGACGCTGGAGATCAAGCCGGACAACGCAGCGATCTCGGTCGGTGACATCAAGATCCAGAACGCGACCGTCATCACCCAGCCCGACCTGGAGTCGACCGGCCCGGCCGTGATCTCCGCCACCCTGTTCAACGGCGGTTCCACCGACCAGACGCTGGACTCCATCACCGTGGCCGGCAAGTCCGCCGAACTGAAGCCCGCCAAGGGCGGCAAGGACCTGACCGTCCCGGCCGGCGGTTCCCTGGTCCTGGGCGGCAAGGACAACGCCTCCGCGGTGCTGCCCAGCAGCCGCGAGGCCATCCAGGACGGCGACGCGCAGAAGGTCACCTTCTCCCTCAGCAAGACCGGTGACGTGAGCCTGCGCGCCTTCGTCGTCCCGGCCGAGAGCTACTTCTCCTCGTGGGGCCCGACCGACGTCCCGGCGACGCCCAGCGCGTCGGCGACGCCGGGCGGGGAGGCCTCCGGGGAGCAGGCCGACGGCGAGACGCCGGGCGCCCCGGCCGAGGGTGCGTCCGCCGACGCCTCCGGGAGCGCCTCGGCGGACGTCTCCGGTGCGGCGGCCGGCTCCGAGGAGCACGAGGAGACGGACGGCCACTGAGGCCCGTACGCCTCGTAAGGCCTAGTACCGCCGGAACAGCACGCGGTACGGCGAAGGGCGGGACCCCTCAGCGGGGTCCCGCCCTTCGCCGTACCTCCTGCTCCGGTGGCCGGGGCCGGTCCGGTCAGGGCTCGAACTTGTAACCGAGCCCGCGCACCGTCACCAGGTACCGCGGCGCGCCCGGGTCGGGCTCGATCTTGGCGCGCAGCCGCTTGACGTGGACGTCGAGGGTCTTGGTGTCACCGACGTAGTCGGCGCCCCACACCCGGTCGATCAGCTGCATGCGGGTCAGGACGCGGCCGGCGTTGCGCAGCAGCATCTCCAGCAGGTCGAACTCCTTCAGCGGCAGGTCGACCTTGGTGCCGCCGACGGTCACCACGTGCCGGTCCACGTCCATGCGGACGGGCCCGGCCTCCAGGGCGGCCGGGGCGACCTCCTCCGGCTCGCCGCGCCGCCGCAGCACGGCGCGGATGCGGGCGACCAGCTCGCGGGAGGAGAAGGGCTTGGTGACGTAGTCGTCGGCGCCTATCTCCAGCCCGACGACCTTGTCGATCTCGCTGTCCTTGGCGGTCACCATGATCACGGGGACGTTCGAGCGGCCGCGCAGCTGACGGCACACCTCGGTGCCCGGCAGTCCGGGCAGCATCAGGTCGAGGAGGACGAGGTCGGCGCCGTTGCGCTCGAACTCGTCGAGTCCGTCGGGCCCGGTGGTCGCGACGGCGACCTCGAAGCCCTCCTTGCGGAGCATGTAGGACAGGGCGTCGGAGAAGGACTCCTCGTCCTCGACGACGAGCACACGGGTCACGGAAGGACCTCCGGGGCGGGAAACGTTTCGTACGGGGATGTAGGGGGGGTGGCGGGGGACCGTCCGTCGCCGGCGATCTCGCCGTGCTCCACGTGTCCCAGGTCCAGCTGCTCCACCTGGTCGGCGTGGTCGGCGTGGTCGGCGTCGTGGGCGGTCCGTCGTGCTGCGCGGTCACGGGCGGTGCCCGACTCCGGCAGTCGCAGGGTGAACGTGGAGCCCTGGCCTTCGGCGCTCCACACCGTGACCTCCCCGCCGTGCGAGGCGACCACGTGTTTGACGATCGCGAGACCCAGCCCGGTTCCCCCGGTGGCCCGGGAGCGGGCCGGGTCGACGCGGTAGAAGCGCTCGAAGACGCGCTCCTTGTCCTTCTCGGAGATGCCGATGCCCTGGTCGGTCACGGCGATCTCGATCAGGTCGCCGCCGGGAGCGCTGACGCGCCGGGCGGCTATGCCGACGCGGGTGCGGGCGGGCGAGTAGTTGACGGCGTTCTCGACGAGGTTGCCGAGGGCGGCGGCGAGCTGGCCGCGGTTGCCGCGGACGCGGAGGCCCTCGGTCCCGCCGGCGGCCATCGTGATCTGTTTCGTCCCGGCCGCCTGCCGGCAGCGGTCGATGGCCTCGGCGACCAGTTCGTCCACCCGGACGGGCTCGGCGTCGTCCAGCGGATCGTCGTTCTGGACCCGGGACAGGTCGATGAGCTCCTGCACGAGGTTGGTGAGCCGGGTCGCCTCGATCTGCATGCGTCCGGCGAAGCGCTCCACGGCCTCGGGGTCGTCGGAGGCGTCCATGACGGCCTCGGAGAGCAGGGAGAGGGCGCCGACCGGGGTCTTCAGCTCGTGACTCACGTTGGCGACGAAGTCGCGCCGTACGGCCTCGATGCGGCGGGCCTCGGTCAGGTCCTCGACCAGCAGCAGCACCAGCCGCGACCCGAGGGGCGCGACGCGCGCGGAGACGGCGAGCGCCTCGCCGCGCCCGGTGCCCCGCCTCGGCAGGTCGAGCTCGACCTGCCGTATCTCCCCGTCCCGCCGCGTGTCCCGGGCCATCTGCAGCATCGGGTCGACGGCGAGCTTGCCGCCCCGGACCAGGCCGAGGGCGTACGCCGCCGAACTGGCCTTGACGACGCCGTCGGCCTCGTCGAGGACGACGGCGGAGGAGCGCAGCACCGACAGGACGGTGTCCACGCCGGGCGGGAGCACCGGGTCGGTGTGCAGGGAGGTGCGGGTGGGCCGCTTCTGGTCGCGCTCGCTCCAGCGGAACGCCAGCATGGCGATGACACCGGTGAGCACTCCGGCGATCGCTGCCGATGCGGCGACCGCCGCGTTCACGTCCATGCACCCAGGTTAGGCATGGTGAACCGCCCCGCATCAGCCATCGAGGTGCGACCTCGAACACTCGTCGCCCAGAGTTCACCTTGGAGCCAGGGACGGTTCACTCGGGGTGCCGGAAACGGACGCGTACAGGCCGGAACGTGTAGGCGTGGGGGTGCGGCGAGGGGTTCGAGCCCCCTCCTAGGACGTACGAGAGGGAACCTGATGCGGGACGCGTACCACGAGGAACTGGACTCGATCGGCGACAGTCTGGTGGAGATGGCCCGGCTGGTCGGGTCGGCGATCGGGCGCGCCACGACCGCCATCCTCGACTCCGACCTGAAGCTGGCCGAGCACGTGATCGAGGGCGACCAGAAAGTCGACGAGCTCCAGCACGACCTGGAGGCGAAGGCGATAGCTCTGCTGGCCCGGCAGCAGCCGGTGGCGACGGACCTGCGCATCGTCGTCACCTCGCTGCGGATGTCGGCCGACCTGGAGCGCTCGGGCGACCTGGCCCAGCACGTGGCCAAGCTGGCCCGGCTGCGCTACCCGGCGCGTGCGGTCCCGCACGACCTGCACGCCACGATCCTGGAGATGGGCCAGCTCGCGCAGCGCCTGATGGCGAAGGCGGCCGAGGTGATCATCACCAAGGACGTGGACCTGGCGCTCCAGCTGGAGCAGGACGACGACGCGATGGACCTCCTGCACCGCACCCTCTTCCAGCACCTGATGGACGACCGCTGGAAGCACGGCATCGAGACGGCCGTGGACGTGACCCTGCTCGGCCGCTACTACGAGCGCTACGCCGACCACGCGGTCGCGGTCGCCAAGCGGGTGGTCTACCTGGTCACGGGCGAGCACGCGGACGAGCTCCAGACGGACGTCCAGCCGGTGACGGGGGTGGAGGGGGCCTGACGGGGGCCTGACGGGGGCCTGACGGGGGCCTGACGGGGGCGCGGCGGGGGCCCGGGCGGGGGGGGCGCGCGGGACCGCGCCAGTGCGCCGTTGATGCGACCGGGGTTCCGGGCTTCCAATGGGCTCAGGCACCAGCCTCGAGGAGGGACCCATGGCCGAATCCCCCAGCACGACTCCCGACCCCGCACAGGAACGGCAGACCGAGCAGCCCGCCGACCTCCGCAGCCTGCCCCTGATCGCCGCCTGCGGCTGCGGTTCGGGCTGCGGCTGCGGCTGCCAGTCGGGCAACCCGTGCCAGTGCGGCTGACGGGACGATGACGCGGTGACGCGTGCGGTGACCGGGCTCGCCCCGGCCACCGTACGGGCGCATCCTGGAGGGGAGAGACCCTGAAGGGGGTGCGAGGCCATGGCTCACTTCATGGACGTGCACCGAGGGATGCGCGGCATCACGCCGGACCAGTTCCACCAGGCGCACCAGGCCGACCTGGAGCGGGAGAAGGAAGAGGGCGTGCACTTCGAGCACGCGTGGGCGGACCCGGAGTCCGGCACCATCTACTGCCTCTCCGAGGGCCCGTCGGCCGAGGCGGTCCAACGCGTCCACGAACGCTCGGGCCACAAGGCGGACGAGATCCACGAGGTCTCGATGTTCGTCTGACGACGCCCGGCTCCCGGAGGACCATGGTCCTTCTGCAGGCCGTCGCGCATACGGAGGGCTGAATCCGTCCGGGATCTCATCGGTGCAAGTCGTAGGGGTACGGCTCATAAAACCGCACCCCTGTCATTTCGAGGCGCGGATGTCCGTCCCCTCGACCACCGCCCGGCGGCGGAGTTCTGGGGCATCGGAGATCCACGTCTCGCCCTGCAGGTCCACGCGATCGTCGGCTGGGCCGGGGACCGGTGAGCGCAGGGCGGGCGGGTGCCCGGAGGGCGAGCGCTGCCGGGGCACACCGCCGGACTCCCCCGGCGATGCGGATCGGACCGGAGCGGACCACGCGCCCCGGGAACGGGCCTCGGTTCACCGCCCGTCCCTTCGAGAGCGGGTGCGACGCCGGTAGTAGTGCACGGTGACCACGGCCAACAGCGGTCCCCACGCCACGATCGGCACGTAGCAGACGGTCATCACCCACTCCCCCCACTGCGTGATCGCCATGTCGGCGTGCAGCGTCGTCCACACGAAGAGCACCCCGTAGACCGTGCAGGCGAGGGCACCCGACGCCGCGGGGATCGTGGCCGCGAGCACGGGGACGCGCCGTCCGCGGAGCCACGGAACCCACCGCGGCCACACCTCACCCCACGGCTGCACAAGACCCAGCGTCAGTAACGCCAACGCCTCCTGCAGCACGGACAACAACGGCACGACGAGATACCCCCAGCCGGGGATGAGCATCGCGTCGTACTCGGAGTCGGCGAGCCCCAGCGGAACCCCGATCACGACGGCGAACCGCCACAGCGCCGAGGGCATGGAAGTCCACAGGACCGCCTCCGCCGCGCGCCGTGCCCACAGGGGGACGGATGCGGTGGTCAAGGGAGGTGCAGGGGTGGGCGGCAGCGCACTGGTGGCCATGAGAACGACTCCGTTTCCGAGGGCTGGTTGCGACCTCTCGGAGGCTGTCACGCACCCTCCCCCGGCCACATCGGACCGCAGGACGGCCGTGCGTGCCCCTGTCGGCGCATGCGCCTGCGGAAGAGCCCGCCACGAGGCCGAAGCCCCTCGTCCTCTGGTCGGAGCGGCACGACCACCTCGCGGTGGAACCGGCCTGCGGCACGGACCCGTCGGCGACCGCACCCGGCCGTCCGTGCGGGTACGGAGGACCTCGCCGCCGCCTTCCGGAGCCATGACGGACGACGTGTACGTGTACGTGGACGAGGGCGTCGATCGCGTACGTGGGCCCGTGCAGTCCCCCTTGCCTCCTGCAGCAGCCTCCCCTTACTTGCCCCACCGGAAACTGAAGTGTTTCCATGCAGGAAACAGACTGCTACAGTTTCCTGCATGGAAACCAACGGGGTATCACTGACGCCGGAGCAGGCCCGTGCCGCGCTGGCCGACACCGAGCACGTCCGGGTCTCGACGACGGCACTGTCCGCCACGCCATGGCCGACCTGGTTCTTCATCACGTTGACGCTCTATGTCGCCGCGCTTCCGCTCGTCCTCGGAGGCATCGTGGCCGACCGGGACTGGCTGCTGCCGCGGCCCGCCTGGACGGGCATCATGCTGACGATCACCGCGCTCCACGGGGCGCTGCTCGCCGTCGCGGCGAAGACCTGGCGCGAGAAGACCGGCGTGGCGCTGCGGGTCGACGTACTGCCGAAGCGGGCGACCGTACCGCTCGTGATCGGCCTGCCCCTGCTGATGGTGGGGGCGCCGTTCGCCTTCCGCGCCACGGGCCGGCCGGCGTGGCTGATCGCGGCCTCGCTGCTCGGCGCGGCGGCCTCCGTCGGCTTCCACCTCGCCTTCGTGCGCCTGCACCGGAGGTCCACGTGAGCGCCGAGCCCCGCGACCCGCTGGCGGGCTTCGACACCACCATCCACGCCCCGCAACGACTGCGCATCTGCGCCCTCCTCGACGCGGCGGCCGAGGCGGAGTTCAGCCTGGTCCAGCAGAAACTCGCCCTCTCCGCCTCCGCGTTGAGCAAGCACGTCACCGTCCTGATGGACGCCGGCTACGCCGAGCAGCGCAAGGCCGTCCGCGACACCCGGCAACGGGTCTGGCTCCGGCTGACCCCCCGGGGCCGGGCCGCGTACCAGGGCCACCTGGCAGCACTACGGGCGATCGTGGACCCGTCGGACCCGGCTTCCTGACCGGCCTCACGCGTCGAAGTCGTACTCGCCCCGCCGGGTCCCGCGCGAACGGCATGCACGCCCTCCGCCACTTCTCCGCCTCGGTGCTCCTGGACGCGGGGGGAAGAGAAAACATCAAGGCCCTCGCCCAGTACCCGGGCCGTTCCGGCCCCGGCCTGACTCCGCGGTGTACGCCCACCTCGTGCCGAGCAACCGCCGACGCACCCGAAAAGCCGTGGCTGTCGCCTTCGAGGGCGCATACGCTCCCGTTCGCTGAGGCAGGGGGGGCGAGATGTCCGACGAAGAGTCCACCGAGTACTACACGCTGCTCTGCGACGACCCGTCCCACGAGGTGGTGCTCGTCGACCCTGGGCCTCGTGAGAGGGACGTGATCCTGGCAGTGCGCAAGGTGACCGGGCAGAGCTTGTGGCACAGCCGGGTCCTGGCGCGCCGAGCGCCCGTCGCCCTCCTCGGGGGACTGTCCGCGTCCAGGGCCCAGTCCGCTGTCGCCGTGCTCCACAGCGCCGGGGCCAGAGCGGAGTGGAGACAGGAGCCGGAGCCCGGAGAGCGCACGGCCCCCTCGTCCTGACGGCCCGGAGACGGCCCGGCGGCAGCGAAAAGCCCCCTGCCGGCGGAGGACCCGCGGGCAGGGGGCTCACGCGTGGGCGCCTACTTCTTCTTGCCCTGGTTCTTCACGGCCTCGATCGCGGCCGCGGCCGCGTCCGGGTCCAGGTACGTGCCGCCCGGGTTGACCGGCTTGAAGTCGGCGTCCAGCTCGTAGGAGAGCGGGATGCCCGTCGGGATGTTCAGGCCCGCGATGTCGGCGTCGGAGATGCCGTCCAGGTGCTTGACCAGGGCGCGCAGCGAGTTGCCGTGGGCCGCGACCAGGACCGTGCGGCCGGTCAGGAGGTCGGGGACGATGCTGTCGAACCAGTACGGCAGCATGCGGGCGACGACGTCCTTCAGGCACTCCGTCTGCGGGCGCAGCTCCGGCGGGAGCATCGCGTAGCGCGGGTCGGAGAACTGGGAGTACTCGGCGTCGCGGTCCAGCGGCGGCGGCGGGGTGTCGTAGGAGCGGCGCCACAGCATGAACTGCTCCTCGCCGAACTCGGCGAGGGTCTGGGCCTTGTCCTTGCCCTGGAGGGCGCCGTAGTGGCGCTCGTTCAGGCGCCAGTGGCGGTGGACGGGGATCCAGTGGCGGTCGGCGGCCTCCAGCGCGAGCTGGGCCGTGCGGATCGCGCGCTTCTGGACGGACGTGTGGACCACGTCGGGCAGCAGGCCGGCGTCCTTGAGCAGCTCGCCGCCGCGCGTCGCCTCCTTCTCGCCCTTCGGGGTGAGGTTGACGTCCACCCAGCCGGTGAACAGGTTCTTCTCGTTCCACTCGCTCTCGCCGTGGCGGAGGAGGATCAGCTTGTACGGTGCGTCGGCCATGGTTCCGAGCGTAATCGACCCCCGTGACCGACCGCGCGCCGCGCCCGATGGGCGGACGGTTGACGGGAAGTGTTAATCGAGTGGCCTGCGGTGATCGACCGCTCGTAAGTTGTGATCGCTAAGTGAGCCGCTTACATGCCATTCGGGGGTTCCCAATGTCCGTCGCCGGGCTGAGACATGCCGTGCGCCAGTCCGTCTCCGGGCTGCCGCGTGAGTTCTGGTGGCTGTGGACCAGCACCCTGGTCAACCGGCTCGGCGCCTTCGTCGCCACCTTCATGGCGCTGTACCTGACCCTCGACCGCGGCTACTCCGCCTCGTACGCCGGTCTGGTCGCCGCCCTGCACGGGCTCGGCGGGGTCGTGTCCTCGCTGGGCGCCGGGGTGATGACGGACCGGCTCGGGCGGCGGCCCACGCTGCTCGTGGCGCAGACCTCCACCGCGCTGTCCGTCGCGCTGCTCGGCTTCGTGCGCGACCCGGTCGCCATCGCGGCCGTCGCCTTCCTGGTCGGCATGGCGAGCAACGCCTCGCGGCCGGCCGTGCAGGCGATGATGGCGGACATCGTGCGGCCCGAGGACCGCATCCGGGCCTTCTCGCTGAACTACTGGGCCATCAACCTCGGCTTCGCGATCTCCTCGATGGGCGCCGGGTTCGTCGCCGAGGTCAGCTACCTCGCCGGTTTCCTGATCGAGGCGGGCATGACCCTGGTCTGCGCGGTCCTCGTCTTCGTGAAGCTGCCCGAGTCGCGGCCCGAGAAGCCCGCGCGGGGCGCCGCCGCGGCGGACGAGCCGCCCGTCTCCCTGATGACCGTCCTGCGCGACGGGCGCTACATGAGCGTCGTCGGACTGTCCTTCCTCGTCGCCCTGGTCTTCCAGCAGGGCTACCTGGGTCTGCCGGTCGCCATGGGCGAGGCCGGGTTCACGCCGGCGGACTTCGGCGCGGCCATCGCCGTCAACGGCGTGCTGATCGTCGTCCTCCAGCTCCCGGTCACCCGGTTCATCGAGCACCGGGACCCCCGGCGGCTGCTCGTCGTCTCGTCGCTGCTCGCCGGGTACGGCTTCGGGCTCACCGCCTTCGCCGGGTCGGTGGGCGTGTTCGCCCTGACCGTGTGCGTGTGGACGCTGGCCGAGATCGTCAACGCGCCGACGCAGACGGGGCTGGTCGTGCGCCTCTCCCCCGTGCACGGGCGCGGGCGCTACCAGGGGATGTACACGATGTCCTGGGCCGTCGCCTCGCTCGTCGCCCCGCTGATGTCGGGCTTCGTCATCGACCACTGGGGCGCCGGGTGGCTGTGGGGCATGTGCGCGGTCGTCGGCACGGTGGCCGCCGTCGGGTACGGGGCGCTGATGCGCCGGCTGCCGGCCGAGGAGCCGGCGACCGCCGAGGCGACCGTCGCCGGGAAGCCCGCGAAGCCCGAGGAGATCACAGAGCCCGCGGAGCCCGAGGTCGGCGCCGCCTGACGCCGCGCCGGGCGCCGGGGGCTCGTCGGCCCTCGGCCCCCGCCCGTCACGGGTGCATCCGGGCCCCCTTCAGCACCTTGTCCACCGCGTTCCTCGGTCCGTACACGGCCAGTCCGACCAGGTCCAGGTCCGCGGTGGACACGGCACGGACCGCGGCCCGGTTGTCGCGGTCGTTGCCGGTGGTGAAGAGGTCCGAGGTGAACACCGCTCGGGGCAGGGCGCGGGACAGCGCCCGCCTGTGGGCGTCGGCCAGCGTCTCCTTCGTGCCCTCGAAGACCAGGACCGGCTGCCGGAACATCGGCAGGTACGCGGTCGCGTCGGCGTCCTCGTAGGGCTCGCCGATCACCTCGGGGACCTGGATGCCCAGGCCGCTGACCAGGAAGGCGGTGACGTTGAGGCGCTGCCAGGTCTCCAGGTCCTCGCGCAGCAGGACGGCGATCTTGGTGTCGAAGCGGACGGGGCTGTCGGTGTCGTGCGTGCTCATACCGTGAGACTGCCGGTCGCCGCCCGGTGCGGTCTTGTACGTTTTTTGCATGGCCGACCAGCGGAACGTCGCCGCCTGGCGGCCCCGGGTCCCGGGTGTCGTCGAGGTCTTCCACGCGCACTACACCGAGTACAGCTACCCGATGCACGTCCACGACGCCTGGACGCTGCTCATCGTGGACGACGGGGCCGTGCGCTACGACCTGGACCGGCACGAGCACGGCACGCCGCACGACACGGTGTCGCTGCTGCCGCCGCACGTGCCGCACAACGGCTCCCCCGCCACCCCGGACGGTTTCCGCAAACGCGTCCTGTACCTGGACACCTCCCTGCTCGGCGAGGAGCTGATCGGGCGCGCGGTCGACGCCCCCGACCTGCGGGACCCGGTGCTGCGGCGGCGGGTCGGGCAGGTGCACGCGGCGCTGGCCCGGCCCGGTGACGAGCTGGAGGCGGAGAGCAGGCTGACGCTGATCGGGGAGCGGCTCCACACCCACCTGCGGCCCGGGGGCGCGCCCCGTTCCCCGCGCCCCGACCCCGTCCTCGCCCGTCGGCTGCGCGAGTTGCTGGACGAACGGGTCGTCGAGGGCGTCGGCCTGGAGGAGGCGGGCGGCCTCGTGTCCGCCCATCCCGCCCATCTGGTGCGGGCGTTCGGCACGGCGTACGGGATCGCCCCGCACCAGTACCTGATGTCGCGTCGCGTGGACCTGGCCCGGCGGCTGCTGCTCGCGGGGCGCACCCCGGCCGACGTGGCGGGCGCGACCGGTTTCTACGACCAGGCCCATCTGACCCGGCACTTCAAGAGGCTGGTGGGGGTGACGCCGGGGCGCTACCGCACCGGCGTGCGGCGGGGCTGACCGGGCGTCAGTCGTCGGAGCGGCGCTCGATCAGGTGCTGGAACGCCTCCAGGTTCCGCGTCGACTCCCCGCGCGAGGTCCGCCACTCGTACTCCTTGCGGATGGCGGAGGCGAAGCCCAGTTCCAGCAGGGTGTTGAAGGCGCCGTCGGCGGCCTCCAGGACCTGCCCGAGGAGGCGGTCGATCTCGTCGGCGGTGACGGCGGCCAGCGGGAGCTTGGCGGTGACGTAGACGTCGCCGAGGCGGTCGACGGCGTAACTCACCCCGTACAGCTTGAGGTTGCGCTCCAGCAGCCAGCGGTGGACGGCTGGTTCGTTCTCGTCGGGGTGGCGGACGACGAAGGCGTTCAGGGACAGGGAGTGCCGGCCCACGAGGAGGGAGACCGTGGTCGACAGTTTGCGGGTGCCGGGGAGCTTCACGACGTAGGTGCCGGGCTCGGGGCTCTCCCACTCCAGCTCGGCGTCCTTCAGGGCGTCCTCGAGGACCCGTGCTGCCTTCTGTGCTGCCTCAGCCATGGTGGGAGCGTACGCGACGGCGGTGGGAGTGGGTCGCGGCCGTGTAGACGTCGGCGGTCGCCGCGGCGGCGCTGTCCCAGCCGAAGGACCGGGCGTGCCGGGCGGCGGCGTCGCCCATGCGGGAGACGAGTTCCGGCCGGTCGGCGAAGTCGCGCAGGACGCGCGCGTAGGCGGCGGGGTCGTGACCCTGGACCAGCCGGCCGGTCTCCCCGTCGCGCACCGCGACCGGGAGTCCGCCGACGGCCGCGGCGAGCACGGGCGTGCCGGCCGCCTGGGCCTCGATGGCGACCAGCCCGAAGGACTCGCTGTAGGACGGCATGACGAGCACGGACGCGGCCCGGAACCAGTCGGCGAGCTGTTCCTGGCCGACCGGCGGACGGAACCGTACGACGTCGGCGATGCCGAGCCGGGCGGCGAGTTTCTGCAGGCCCTCGGGCTTGGTGAGGCCGCTGCCGCTGGGGCCGCCGACGACGGGGACGACGATGCGGGAACGCAGCTCGGGGCGCTCGTCGAGGAGGACGGCGACGGCGCGCAGCAGGATGTCGGGGGCCTTCAGGGGCTGTATGCGGCCGGCGAAGAGCGGGATCAGGGCGTCCTGCGGCAGCCCGAGGCGGGCGCGGGCGGCGGCGCGGCCGTCGGCGGGGCGGAACCGGTCGAGGTTGACGCCGGGGTGGACGACGGCGACCTTGGCGCGGTCGGCGGCGTAGTGCCGGACGAGTTCGTCGGCCTCCTCGTCCGTGTTGGCGATCAGCCGGTCGGAGGCGGCGACGATCTGGGTCTCGCCGATGACGCGGGCGGCCGGTTCGGGGGTGTCGCCGTCGGCCAGGTTGGCGTTCTTGACCTTGGCCATGGTGTGCATGGCGTGCACCAGGGGGGCGCCCCAGCGCTGGGCGGCGAGCCAGCCGACGTGGCCGGAGAGCCAGTAGTGGGAGTGCACGAGGTCGTAGTAGCCGGGGCGGTGCCCGGCCCAGGCCTGCATGACGCCGTGGGTGAAGGCGCACAGCTGGGCCGGCAGCTCCTCCTTGGCGAGCCCCTCGTACGGGCCGGCGTCGACGTGCCGGACGAGGACGCCGGGGGCGAGTTCGACGGAGGGCGGGAGGGCGGCGGTCGTCGCCCGCGTGAAGATCTCGACCTCGATGTTGATCGCGGCGAGGCGCTGGGCGAGTTCCACGATGTAGACGTTCATGCCGCCGGCGTCGCCGGTGCCGGGCTGGTGGAGCGGTGAGGTGTGCACGGAGAGCATGGCGACGCGGCGGGGCCTGCGGTGCAGCCGCAGCCGCGGGGAGGCCGCCGGTGAACGGCGCCCGAGCCTGCTGACGTACTGGCTCACGAGCCGTTCCTCCTCGCTGCGGGCATGCCGGTCGGAGGACACGCTCGCCCTCCAAGGGGAGGGAACACCGCACGGCGGTGCTCCATTTCCGGATCCCCGCCCTTTACCGAATCATTACCGGTCATCGCTCAACCGTTCGACGACCCGGTGCGCGCGAGGTCCTCCGTCCCTCCCTCCGGGCCGGGCCGCATACCCTCGTACGCATGACAGCCCGCGCCACGACCGCCCGCCCGGTGGGCACGGTCACGCGCGGGACGACGAACCCGAACCGGCTGCGCCGCATGGACCGCTGGATCGCGGCCGTGCACGGCGCCGAACTGCGCCGCGCCGCCGACCCCGTCGCCGTCGACCTCGGCTACGGCGCGGCCCCCTGGACCGCCGTCGAGCTGCTGCACCGCCTGCGCACGGTCGCGCCGCGCACCCGCGTGGTGGGCGTCGAGATCGACCCGGCGCGGGTGGCGGCCGCCGAGCCGTACGCGCGCGAGGGGCTCGTCTTCCGGCACGGCGGCTTCGAGGTCCCGGTCTCCCGGCCCCCGCTGCTGATCCGGGCGGCGAACGTGCTGCGCCAGTACGACGAGGCCGAGGTCGCCGCCGTCTGGCGGCGGCTGTGCGCACGACTCGCGCCGGCGTCGGGGAACTCCCGCGGCGGCCTCCTGGTCGAGGGCACCTGTGACGAGGTCGGACGCCGGCACGTGTGGGTGGCGCTCGGACCGGAGGGGCCGCGCACGGTCACCTTCGCGACCCGGCTGGGCTCCCTCGACCGCCCCTCCGACCTGGCCGAACGACTGCCCAAGGCGCTCATCCACCGCAACGTCCCCGGCGAGCCGGTGCACGCCTTCCTGCGCGACTTCGACCGCGCCTGGGCCGCCGCCGCCCCCTACGCCTCCTACGGCGCCCGCCAGCGCTGGATGCGGACGGTGCGGGACCTGGGAGCCGACTGGCCGGTGACGGACGGACCGGCGCGGTGGCGGCAGGGCGAGGTGACGGTGCGCTGGCAGGCGCTGGCCCCGCGCGGCTGAGCGCCGAGCCGAGCTGAGCCACGCCGCGCCGCGCCGCGGGAACGATCTCCGTGCGACGTTCGTCACACACCGCGGGAAGCATCGCGCCGGGAGGTGGCGGGGGAAGAGAAGAGACGGGGGGAACGGCGGGGAAGGGGCGGCCACGCAGCCGCGGCGAACGGGAGGAAGCCCGCCACAGCCCCTGGAAGCGCCCCTCTGTCGGTTTCCGCGCCGACGTGGCACGATCCCTCGAGCGACCGAAGTTACTGACGGTAAATCAGGTATGGGGGCGAGGTATGCGTACGGGGAAGCGTGGCTTGACGACCGCCGCCGTGACCGTGGTCTGCGCGGTCACCGTGCTGGCCGCTCCGGGCACGGCGTTCGCGGCCCCGGACCCCACCCCGTCACCGACGGCCTCCGCCACGGCACCGCCCGCCGCACCTCCCGGCAAGGACCTGGAGGCCGTGCGCGAGAAGCTCGACGCGCTCTACCGCGCGGCGGCCTCCGCCACGGAGGACTACAACGCCGCCGAGGAGAAGGCGCGGCAGCAGTCCGCCGAGATCGTCGCCCTGGCCAAGAAGATCGTCGAGGGACGGCAGAAGCTGGACCGCCTCAAGGACCGCGCGGGTGCCGCGGCCCGCGCCCAGTACCGCACCGGCGGGCTGCCCGACGAGGCCAAGCTGGTGCTGAGCGAGGACCCCGAGGAGTTCCTCGACGGCACCGGCCGGGTGGTGCAGGGCCAGCGCGCCACCAAGGGCCTGCTCGGCGAGCTGACCCGCGCGCAGGAGGACCTGGAGGCCTACCAGGCGGACGCCTCCGCCCAGTGGAAGAAGCTGGAGACCAACCGCAGGGCCAAGGCCAAGGCCCAGAAGGAGATCGAGAAGCAGATCGCGGCGGCCGAGAAGCTCGAGTCCGAGCTGGAGCAGGAGGAGAAGGAGCGCCTCGCCCGGCTGGAACGGCAGGCCCAGGAGAAGGCCCAGGCCGCGTGGCTCGGCTCCGGCACCGTCGAGGACCTCGACGCCTCCACGACCGAACAGGGCAGGAAGGCCGTGGAGTACGCCACCGCCCAGATCGGCAAGCCGTACCAGTGGGGCGCCGAGGGCCCGGACGCGTACGACTGCTCCGGCCTGACCTCGCAGGCGTGGGGGGCGGCCGGGCGGGCGGTCCCGCGCACCTCGCAGCAGCAGTGGCAGCAGCTCAGGCACGTCGACGTCAAGGACATGCGCCCCGGCGACCTGATCATCTACTTCGACGACGCCAGCCACGTCGGGATGTACGTCGGCGACGGCAAGGTCGTCCACGCCCCGCGCCCCGGGCGCACGGTGACGATCACGGGGGCGGGCACGATGCCGATCCTCGGCGTGGTGCGGCCGGACACGACGGCCGCGCCCGCCCCGTGACACGGGCCCCGCGGGTCACACGGGCCACGGACGCCACACGGGTCACACGGCCCGCGCCCGGGGCGTGACGCCGCCCACGTGACCCGGCGCACGCCGCACACCCGCCCCGCGTGACGTTCGTCATCCCCGCACCGGGGCCGACGTGTCCAACTGCGGTACGGAAAGCGGCATATGACAGCGGCCGTCGGCGGCCCGACGTGTCGTGGACCATTCCGCAGCGCCGCCGCCACCCGCTATGGTCCCCGTCGGTGGGTCGAGGTCCCTCGCCCCACCGTGCCCTCGGGGGGAGGGAAGGAACCCAGACGATGCCCGTACCCGTACCGCGGCAGAGGGCGATCCCGGCCGCGGAGTGTGGTCAGGCGCCCGCCGCGCCCCCGCCGAGCGGCCGTTCCCAGGAACAGGTCCCGCGCGGGACGAACCCGGCCGAGAACCCCACCGGTCAGTGGCAGGACCCGACGGAGAAGCGCGAGAAGACCACGGACCAGCGAGAGAGCACCACCCCCACGAACCTGACGCTGCTGCTGATCGAGGACGATCCGGGCGGCTCGCCGATCGTGCCGGACCTGCTCGACCAGGCCGGCAAGCCGATCCGCGTCCGCACGGCCCGCAACCTCACCGAGGCCGAGCGGCTGCTGACCGACGACGTCCACTGCATCCTGCTGGACCTCGCGCTGTCGGCGCCGGGGCCGGTCCGCAGGGACGAGGACGAGCAGGCCGACGAGCTGGCGGTGCTCAAGCACGTGCTGGAGCTCGCGCCCCGGCACGCCGTGCTCGCGCTCACCTCCTCCAGCGACGCCGAGCGCGGCGCGGAGGCGGTGGCGGTCGGCGCCCAGGACTACCTGTTCCGCGACGAGCTGGACGGCCGGCTGCTGAGCCGCGCGATCCGCTACGCCGTCGAGCGCAAGCGCTCCGACTCGGCGGAGCGGCGCCTGGCCGAGGGCAGGCTGCGCGCCCAGGAGAACCGCCGTCTGGAGCGCGGCCTGCTGCCGACCCCCCTGCTGGCCGGCTCCCCGCTGCGGTTCGCCGCCCGCTACCGTCCGGGCCGTTCGCGCGCCCTGCTCGGCGGCGACTTCTACGACGTGGTCCGCACCCCGGACGGCACCGTGCACGCCATGATCGGCGACGTCTGCGGGCACGGCCCGGACGAGGCGGCGCTCGGCGTGGAGCTGCGGATCGCCTGGCGTGCGCTGACGCTGGCGGGACTGTGCGGGGACCAGCTGCTCGGCACGCTCCAGCAGGTGCTGGAGCACGAGCGCTCGGACGACGAGATCTTCGCGACCCTGTGCACCGTGGACATCGCGCCGGACGGCCGCCGCGCCGGCCTGTGCCTGGCCGGGCACCCGGCGCCGCTGATCGCCGGCCCCGGCGTGCCCGCCCGCCTGCTGCCGTACGACAACAACGGCCCGGCGCTCGGGCTGCTGCCGCACGCCCGCTGGCCGCGCATGCAGGTGGAGCTGGGCGCCGAGTGGAGCCTGATGCTCTACACCGACGGCCTGATCGAGGGCCACGTCGGCGAGGGCCGCGAACGGCTCGGCCAGGACGGCATGGTGGAGATGGTCCGCCGCCGCTTCGCCGACGGCCTGCGCGGCGAGGACCTGCTGGAGACGGCGGTGAACGAGGTCCGCGAGCTCAACGGCGGCGAGCTGGCGGACGACGTGGCGGTCCTGCTGCTGGACCGGATCCCCTGACCGTCCCGGAGGACGGCCGGGGGGTCAGCGTCCGCCGTTGTACGGTCCGTACGGGCCGTCGCTGCTGGAGCCGCGGCGGCTGTTGCGGCCGCCGCCCGGCAGACCGCGCAGCGCGGGCCGTACGTCGACCATGTACACGATCGTCGCGACGAGACCGATGATCGGCAGGAACGACAGCAGGGGAAAGATCAGGCTCACCACGAAGGCGAGCGCCAGGATGATCAGCCAGAACGGCTTGGTCTTCTTGTCCGCCGCGCGGTAGGCGTCCTCCCGGCGCACGGCGGCATCGATCAGCGCGAAGCCGCTGAAAACGGTCAGGGCGATGCTCAGAAGCCCCATGAAGTTCATGAACCCCTGCATCAGCACAACGTCCACCACCAGACTCGGGTCGTCCCTACGCGGTCACCGTACCCGGAGAACGGGCCGGGCACCCCGAGGGTGCCCGGCCCGCGTGTGCTCCCGCTCTCCCTCACTTGGCGGGCGGCGTCGTCTTCTTGGCGACGGTGGCGGGGGTGGCGGGGGTGGCGGTGGCGGGGGTGGCGGTGCTCTTCTTCGCCGCCGGGGCCTTGCGGGCGGCCGGGGCCTTCTTCGCCGCGGCCGGCTTGTCGTCCGCGACCGTGACGGGCTCGGGCTTCGGCTCCACGGCCACGGCCACCTCCTCCACGCCCTCGGCGATGTCCTCGATGCCCTCGGCGGCCTGGCCGCGCCAGGTGCGCACGGCCTGCTCGCCGTGCTCGGCGACCTTCTCGTAGGTCTCCCGGGCCTTGACGGCGTACTCGGCGGCGACGCCGACACCGCGCAGCGCGAGGTCCTGGGCGGTCTCGCCGAGCTTCTTGAGGTCGGCGTCGAGGAACCCGAGGAACTCGTTGACCTTGGTCTGCAGGGTGCCCTGCGTCTCCTTGACGCGGGCCGTCGCCTTCTCCTGGACGGCCTTCGGGTCGGTGTTGCGCACGGCCTCGATGCGCGCCGGCGCCTCGGTGCGCAGCTGCTCCACCAGCACCGGCACCTTCTTGGCCTGCTGGAAGGCGAGGTCGGCGGTGCCGGCGGCGAAGTAGAGCGGGGTGGGGTCGCTGAAGGTCTTGCGCAGGTCGTCGGTGATGGCCATGGTGCTGGTCCTCCCGGAATGCGTTCGGCTGAGGGTGGGCTGATGGTCCCGCGCCCGGCCGGCCGGCTGCTCGTTCCCGCTCATCCGGCCGTCTGCCGCGGGTCGGCGTCGCCGCCGCCACTCGTACGGAGGCGGCGGCCGGGTATGGAACCGCCGCCACCGGGGCCGCTCTCGGCGGCGTCGTCGACGGCTTCGCCCCGGGCGTCGTGCGTCCCGAACCCGTTCTCCTTGCGGAAGGATTCGTAGATCTGGAGCAGCACCTGCTTCTGCCGCTCGTTCAACGTGGGATCGGCGAGGAGGACCGCGCGCGTCGCGTCCTCCCGCCGGCGCTCCTCCCCGTCCCGTTCCGCGTCGAGGATCCCGGCGCGCACGTACAGCGTCTCGGCGGAGATCCGCAGCGCCTTGGCGACCTGCTGGAGCACCTCCGCGCTCGGCTTGCGCAGCCCGCGCTCGATCTGGCTCAGGTACGGGTTCGACACCCCCGCGGCGTCGGCGAGCTGCCGCAGCGACAGCTGCGCGTTGCGCCGCTGCTCGCGCAGGTACTCACCGAGATTGCCGACGTTGAGCGAAGCCATGACCCCACCATGCACCAGCGTGCTAACTATTGCAAGCAGCTGCTTGCAGAAGTACATCTGCCCCGGCGGTGCCGGGGCGGGCGGCTCACACCAGCTCGGGCTGGGGTCGTGCCGGTGGCGCCTCCACCGGCGCGGCCTCGGGGTCCCACAGCCTGACGGTCCGCGTGTACCCGTACACGACCGAGGCCATGACCAGCAGCAGGAGCGGGCCGGCCACCCACGGGTGCGCGGCCATCTCCACGGGCAGGAAGCGGTAGGCGACCAGGAGCGCGGCGAAGACCGTCGTGCCGTAGGCGACCAGGAGGACGCCCGTCCGGTCCGCACCGCGGTCGAAGGTGCGCAGCGCCGCCTCGACCGTGTACGCGAACACCACGCCGGCCACCAGGTCCGCGCCGTAGTGGTAGCCGAATCCCAGTGTCGCGGTGAGCGTGGCGACCAGCCAGGCCGCGCCCGCCCACCGCAGGACGCGCGGGGCGGTGCGGGAGTGGATGAAGATCGTGACGGCCCAGGCCGTGTGCAGGCTGGGCATGCAGTTGCGCGGGGTGAACTCGTCGTAGGGCATGTGCTGCGGGGCGTCGGCCGGCGGCAGCGTGTGCGGCCACAGGTGGGCCACCGCCCACTGCCCGCCGCCGGTGCCCCAGGCGCCGTCGCCGTAGGCGAAGACCGGCCCGACCACCGGGAAGATCATGTAGACGGCCGGTCCGAGCAGGCCGATGACCAGGAAGGTCCGCACCAGGTGGTGGCGCGGGAAGCGGCGCTCGGCCGCCACCTTGCGCAGCTGCCAGGCGGCGACGACGACCGCGGCCACGGGGAGCATGGTGTAGACGAAGTCGAGGACGTGGTGGCCGACCGGGCCGGTGGCCTCGATGATCCGGCCGGCCACCCAGGACGGGTTGCCCAGCGCGTGGTCGGCGCTCGCCAGGTACCGGTCGAGCACCGTCGGGCGGGTCTTCGACGTGATGAGCAGCCAGGCGTCACCGGTCTTGCGGCCGGCCACCAGCAGCAGCCCGAGCCCGACGCCCTTCAGCAGCAGGACGCGCTCGCGGCCGGTGCGGCGCGTGAGGGCGACGACCGCGCACCCCAGGATCACCCACAACGCGCCGTTGCCGAAGCCCGTTTCGGCTCCGGCCGCCCACCGCACCAGGTTGAGGACGAGGTCGGCGCCGACCGCGGCACCGAACGCGACGAACCGCTCCCGCCAGGTGAGCACCACCATCGTCAGGGCCAGGCTGGCGTAGAGCAGCGGGCCGGAGGCGGGGGCGAAGACCACCTCCCGCGCCTGGTTGGCGATCGGCCCCGGCGCGCCGTAGTGGCGCGCGGCGACCTCCAGCGCGACGAGGAACCCGAGGACCGTCACACCCGCCGCGGTCCACAGCAGCACCCGTGGCCGACGCCACGCGGCGAACGTTGTTCCGACGCTTATTCGCGACAACAGGCGCGACGCTGCAGATATCAATTTTTGGCCGATTTGTGAGGAATAGTCGGTTAACAGAACTCGAACGAGTGATGGGAGATCACCGCAAGTTCGGACATGCTAGCGAATCCCGCGCAGGGGGCGTCGGCAGGCCGGGCCCGCTCACGGCGCGGGCCCGCGCACCGCTCCCGTCCGGCGCGGACGGCGGCTCCAGGGCGTTCGCCGCGCCCCCCGGAGCGCCGGAGGACGCCCGCCCGCGAGCGACCACGTCACGCCCCCCGTCGGCACACCAGTTCCCATGAGCCCACCCATGGTGCCCCGTACCGGTGCCGGCGGGAAGAGGGCGGCGCGGGTCTACGCGGGCCGTCGGGGCGGGTGCGCGGAGGCGTCGTCCGGCCGGCCGTGCGCGGCGTGCCAGGACCGCAGCGCGTCCAGGACCTGTTCCCGGTCCGGCACGTCGACCAGCCGGAGCGGCTCACGGGCCCGCCGCACCGCACGTCCGACGCGGTCGGCGGCGAGTCCGAAGTGCTCCGGGGCCGCGTCGGCGGGCAGGTCGATCGCCGCGCGCATGACGTCGGGGAAGACGGACTGCGCGTGCTCGAACGCGAGGTAGATGGCGAGGTCGTCGTCCAGCCCGGCGGTCAGCTCGGTGAGCCCGGCCCCTTCCATCGCCTCGGCCCACAGCTCCGTCATGCGGACCTGGTCGTGCTTGTCGTACCCCATGCGGACGAGGTGCGTCGCGAGGTCGTGCAGGGGGTCACCGAGTATGGCCAGCTCCCAGTCGATCACCGTGATCCGCCTGCCCCGCAGCACCGCGTTGGCGCGGTGGACATCGGTGTGCAGCAGCCGGAACGGCCTGGCCGTCCGGCAGCGGTGGTGCGCCGCGAACCGTGCCGTCGCGTCCCGCGGGACACCGACCGCGTCGAGGAGCGCGCCGAAGCGGTCCCGGTGGGGGCGGTGCACCCGCTCCTCGGTGAAGCGGACGAGCCAGTCCAGGAAGCCCTGGCTGTCACCGTCCTCGGGCCAGTCGCCGGGGAGGGCCGGCAGTTCCGCGACGGGGACCCGCGCGGTCCTGACGAAGAACGCGGCGAACCCGCGCATGAGCGCCTCGTCCGCGCCCGCGGTCCCGCCGGGCCGGGCCTCGTCGAGCGCCCGGCCGGTCCGGTACCGGTGCACGGAACGGTCGCCGAGGTCGGCGAGGCACGGCGGCACGTCGCGCAGGTGCCGGCACACGACGCGGAGCACCTCCGACTCCCGCGGCCAGACGCGCGGCACGACCTCGACGGTCGTCAGCGGGACCCGGTACTTGAGCCGGGTGAACGGCACGGCGCCCAGCAGCAGCGCCAGCGCCGGTCCGGCGCGCAGCACGTAGTTGGTGTTGTGGTGCCCCCGCAGCACCTCTCCCCCGCCACGGAGCCTCCGGGACTCCACGAGACGGCGCACGAGCGCCTGGTGCGCTCGGTGGGGCGGACGGTGCATGGCCGGAGAGTAGCGTCCCGGCCACGCCACCGGCGGACGCGTCCGCAGGGTGTCCGCCGGACGCCGGAGTCAGCCGCCGGACGCCCCGCCGGCACGGAGCAGCGCCAGCAGCGGTTCGAGGGAGTCGACGACGGTGTCCGCGCCGGCGTCCCTCAGGGACTCCGCCTTGCGTCCGTCGCGGGCGTAGCCGAGGAAGGGGACCCGGGCCAGCCGGGCGGCCTCGCAGTCCGCGGGGGAGTCGCCGATGAACAGGGAGGCGGACGGAGCGGCCCCCATCGCGCCGAGGGCCCGGACGAGGGTGTGCGGATCGGGCTTGAGGAGCCTCAGCTCCCGGGTGCGGCCGTAGACGTGCGGGCCGAAGCAGGGCAACAGGCCGCGGCCGGCCAGGTAGGTGCGCGCGACCCGCGGGGAGTTGTTGGTGGCGACGGCCGGCCGGACGCCCACGGCCGTCCAGGTCCGGATCAGCGGGTCGGCGTACGCGGTCGGCAGGGCGGAGGCGGTGGCCCGCAGTTCCTCCCGGGTGAGGCGTTCCTCCAGTTCCGCCACCAGGTCGCCGTCGGGATGCCGGCGGTCGACGGCGCGCAGGACCGCGTGCGGGTCCGGCGACTCCCGTTCCGCCTCGGTCAGCAGGTCGCCCAGTCCCCGTCCCCCGAGCCATGCGACGAGGCCGGCCGCCACCCGCTCCGCCGTGTGCCCGGCGAACAGGCGGCAGATCGGCCCGTCGAAGTCCCAGAGCACGAAGCGGGCGCCTCGCACCAGCCGCCCGAGGTTCTCCGTGTCCACCGCCACCGGCTCGGTCCGCGTCGTGTCAGAAGTCACTAGGAGAGTGTCATGTCCGTGGTGATGGTTTCCCAGAGGGCGTCGAACCACTTCTGGGATTCCCTCACGAACACCTCGTCCCGCTGCCCCGAGCGCTTCAGGAAGGAGAACAGCAGCGACTGGGAGCCGAGGGCGTCATACATCTCCAGCGTGCGGCTCTCGTACTCCTCCTCGCGCCGGGTGAGCATGTAGTAGCCGAGGAGCGCCTCCTCGGCGTTGAGCAGGTACAGCTTCACCGGCGGGGTGAAGGGCAGCGCGCGGAAGGCGATGCGCACGTCGACGCCGTGGGTGGACCGCACGGCGTGCAGGTTGTGCTGGAGGACGCGGGCCTGGGCGTTGCGCATCTGCAGCCAGCGCTGGTGGACCGGGTCGTCCTCCTCGTCCTCGACCAGGACGGGGAAGGCCAGCGAGATGTCCCGCGACGGCATCAGGAGGCGGAACGCGATCGACTCCGGGCGGATGCGGCCCTCGTGGATCAGCCGGAGCGGCTCGCTGAGCGCCAGCATCAGCGTCTCCGAGGTGTGGCACACGACGTCCACCCGGACGTGGGGCACCGAGAACGCCTCCGCCAGCCGGGGGCCGAGCGCCACCATCGTCGGCTGCGGTTCGCCCCGGACCGGGGCGGGCTCGGCGATGCGGGGCGGGCTGCCCTTGCTGACGTTGGTGAGCAGGCCGTCCTCCTGGAGGGCCCGCAGGGCCTGGCGGACGGTGCCGCGCTCCACTTTGAACTCGTCGGCCAGCTCGGCCTGGGTGGGCAGGCGGTCGCCCGCCTTGAGGGCGCCCCCGCGGATCCGTTCCCGCAGGATGTCGGCGATCTCCTGGGACGAGAGCCTTCTGCTGCCGTTCACGGACACGTTCTCCTGAGTCACGACCAGACGCTACAACTCCGACCTACCTAACGGGAGTTGTTTGAAACTTGTTTACAACTACTAGCCAAGTGGGGACAACATAGGCAGAGTTGGTTGCCAACTCCCCTGAGTTTCCTCGAGTTTGTCCAAGTTGGTGGAAGTCTCACTTCCCGCAACCTCCGAAGGGGGAAAGACCATGCCCGTCCTCGCCCTCGTCTCCGCGGTCCTCGTGGTCGCCTTCGAGCAGGTCGTCCAGTGGAAGTACGGCGCCACCGGAGTCGTCGGCCTGCTCCTGCTCACCATCGGCCTCAAGGCCAAGAGCCCCTCCGTCAGCTCCGTCGGTGCGGTGGTGCTGGCCCTGCTGGTCGCGGGGCCCGCCCTGTGAGGGGCCGGTCCCCGGATCCGCCCGGGGGACACCGGACGCGGGAGGCGGTCAGTCCGTGAGCACCAGCTCCGAACTGATCGTCTCCCACAGCGCGTCGAACCACAGCTGCGACTGCCGCACGAACGCCGTGTCCCGCGGCCCCGCCCCCTGCGCGAAGGCGAACAGCGTCGAGCGGGTGCCCTCGGCGTCGTACACCTCCACCCGCTCCTCGCCGACCTGCTCCTCGCGCCGGGTGAGCGTGTAGTGGGCGAAGAGCGCCTCCGTGCCGTTGAGCAGGTACAGCTTCACCGGCGGGGTGAGGGGCAGCGCACGGAAGGAGACGCTCACGTCGATGCCGTGCGTGGCACGCAGCGACAGCAGGGTGTGCCGGAGCACCTGCCCCTGGGCGTTGCGCACGGCCAGCCACCGCTCGCGCACCGGGCCGGCGTGGTCGCGGCCCGCCACCGGCACCGGGAAGGCCGGGCCGACGTCCCGGTCCGGCAGCAGGACCCGGACGTCGATCTTGGCCGGTTTCCGGCGCCCGGTGTGGATCTGGCGCAGCGGTTCGCCGATGGCGAGGGTGAGGGAGGCCGCGGTCAGGCACAGCGCGTCGATCCTGACGTGCGGGACGGCGAAGGCGTCCGCGATCCGCGGGGCGAGGGCCACCGTGGTCGGCTGCGGCAGCACGTCGGACCCGGTCGGGGCCGTGCCGGGGTCGGGCGCGACGGTCGCCGGGCTCCCCTTGGACACGTTGGTGAGCAGACGCTCCGACTGCAGGATGCGCAGGGCCTGGCGCACCGTGCCGCGCTCCACGCCGAACTCGTCGGCCAACTGGGCCTGCGTGGGCATGCGCTGGCCCGATCGCAACGCCCCGGACCTGATCCGGGCGCGCAGTTGGTCGGCCACCTCGCGATGGGTTCTCGCACGCTCCTGCGGCTTCTTCCGTCCGTTGACGGAGACGTGTTCCCGCTCCACGACCGAACACTACAACTTCCCGCCATCTTTCGGCAGTTCACGGAAAGCTGGTTATGAGTCGCTCCCAAGCGGAGATAACTGAAGAGAAGTTGGCTGCCAACTCGGGCAACGTGGTCGGCTCCCCACAAGGGTTGGCCACCACGGTGACAGCAGAAGGGGGCGCGTCCCGTCCGGGACGGCCCGAAGGGGGACCGCCATGCCGCTCATCGCCATCGTCGTCGCCGCTCTGGCCATCGGGTTCGAGCAGCTGGTGCAGTGGAGGTACGGGCCGATGGGGATCATCGCGTTCGTCGCCCTGTCCATCGGCATCAAGGCGAAGAACACCGCGATCGGCGGTGTGGGTGCGGTGATCCTCGTGATGCTGCTCGCCCAGTCCGGCTGAACCGGCGCACCGCTGTCCGGGCTCCTCTCCGGAGGGGAGCCGGGAGTCCGGACAGCCGGTCGGCACCACCGCACGACCACCACGGCCGAGGAGCGCTGACTACGGACAGCGCGCCTTCGTCCCGTCACCGGCAGAAGGGAGCGTCCTCAGAACAGGTCCGGGCACCAAGGACGCCTGGACGTACGCAGCAGGGCGTCGGCCAGCCGGGCGGCGCCCGCTCGTTCCTCCTGGATCCGCCCGAGCGCCGCCAGCCGCACGGCCGACTCGTCACCCAGCCACAACGCCGCCAGCTCGCCGACGTCGAGCACCAGCGCGGCGCTCTCGGTGGTCGGCGTGCAGGACGCCCCCGCCTCCGACGCCTCCAGCCGCCACCGCCCGCCGGTCAGCCCTCCCCCGCTCCCGGCCGCGCTCGAGCGGGGGGACCCCCACCCGTCCACGACCTCCAGCACCAGCGCCCCCTCGGCACCGTACGTGCGCGCTTCCAACGCCCGCACGACGTCCAGGATCCGCACCCACAGCCAGTCCGCCTGCGTGACGATCCTGGCGGCGCGCGGGTCCGGCAGCAGGTGCGGGAGCAGGTCGTCGGGGGCCCGCCAGCCGCTCTTCACCGTGGTGATCCAGTCGATCGAGCACAGGTACCGCCACAGCGCCCGCTCGGCGGCCGGGGTCACGCCGATCAGCCAGTCGACGGTGGCCGTGTTCAGCGGCTGCTTGGCGTCCCCCCACCTCTCGTCCGCCCGGTAGCAGACCATGCCCTCGACCTCGCCGTCCGCCGAGCGGTACACGGCGTAGAAGGGCTCGGTCCACGGGGTTCCCCTCATGTTCACCACCCCCGTGCGCACCTGCCACCACAGGTCGGTCCGGCTCACCGCGCCGGGCTGCCTCCGGCGCAGCCGCTCGTGCAGCTCGGGGCCCAGCTTGCGGACGTCCTCGCCGTCCACGAGGTCGATCCGGCCGCCGTCGTCCGGAGCCGCCCAGCGCGGGTCGAGACCGGCGCGGGGCACGTCGACGGCCCACTCGGCCAGGGTGGTGGCGGGGCCGAAGCCGTAGCGGCCGTAGATCCGGTACTCCGCCGCGATCAGCGTCGCGACGACGTCCCCGCGTTCCTTCGCCGCCGCCAGGTCCTGCGCCATCATGCGGGTGAGCAGGCCGCGGCGGCGGTGGGTCGGGCTGACGGTGACGTTGGAGACGGCGTCGGCCGCCACCGGCGCCCCGCCGACGGCGGTGACCTCCTGGTCGAAGGAACGGAAGGTCGCCACGCAGCGGCCGCCGTCGAAGGCGCCGAGGAGCCGGCCGGGGACGAACTCGCGGCGGCGGGCCTCCAGCTGCTCCGCACCGACGGCGGGCGACTGCAGGAAACCGGTTTTCAGGGCGCGGGTCCAGTCGGGGAACTCGGCCTCGGTGATGGGACGTACGTCGATGTCGGTGTGGCGGGTCATGCGCTCACCGTAGGTCGGCGACCGCACCGGCGTCGTGGGGATTTGCCGGCCCCGCGACACCGCGCCCCGCGACACAGCGCCCCGCGACACAGCGACGCCGCGACACCGCGCCCCCCGCGCCCCGGCGTCAGAAGGCCGCCCGGATCTCCCCCACCTCGTGTCCGCCGCCCAGCAGCGGGGCGCGGCCGATGCGCTCGACCACCGGCGCGTCCACGCCCAGCAGCGTCAGCGCGCGGGCCAGCACCGGACCCAGCGCCCGGCTCGCCCCGTCCTCCACCTTGAAGGCCAGCGCGCGGCCGTCCGGCAGGGCCACCGCCTGCACGGCCTCCGCGCCCATCTTGGAGAGCGTGCCGGGCACCTCGCGCATCAGCCAGGTGTCGGCGCGGCGGGTGCCGGCGACGTACTCGGGGTGGGCGCGCATCGCGTCGGCGACCCGGCGCTCGGCGGTGCCGGGCTCGGCGGCCACGAAGCAGCGGAAGGCGCGGGCCAGCCCGACCAGGCTGATCGCCATCAGCGGCGCCCCGCACCCGTCCGTGCCGACGGCGGCGACCGGCTCGCCCGCCGCGTCCTCCACGACCCGGTGGATGAGCCGCTGGAGCGGGTGGTCCGCGTCGAGGTAGGTCTCCAGCGGCCAGCCCCGCTCGGCGCAGACGGCCAGCATCGCCGTGTGCTTGCCGGAGCAGTTCATGGTGATCCGGTCGGGCCCCGCGCCCGACGCCAGGTAGGTGTCCCGCTCCTCCGGGTCCAGCGGCAGGTCGGGCGGGCACTGGAGCAGCGCCGGGTCGAGGCCGTACTCGTCGAGCATCTTGCGGACCAGGTCGCGGTGGAAGGGCTCCCCGGAGTGGCTCGCCGCGGCCAGCGCCAGCCGCTCCTCGGCGAGGTCCAGGCCGGCCCGCAGCACGCCGGCCGCCTGCATCGGCTTGTTGGAGGAGCGCGGGAAGACCGGGGCCGTCACGTCCCCGAGCGCCAGCTCCACCGCTCCGTCGGCGGCCAGGACGACCAGGCTGCCCCGGTGCCGCCCCTCGACGAAACCGGACCGGACGACCTCGGCGAGGACGGGCGGTACGGCGGGCGAGAGGGCGGACGTGGGCGCGGACGGGGACGCGGGCATCGGCGGTGGCCTTCCGGACGGGTGACCCGCCGCCGTGACGTCCCGGGTTCACCGGGCCCTGCGGAGAGCGGCTGGAGGAGGCCGCTCCCGGCGTCACACGAGCAGGTCGTCGACTTGTGCTTCCCCTTCACGGTACCGGCGTGCGATCTCGGCGCTGCAGCCGTCGGCCGTCCGCTGCAGCCGCTGCCGCCGCCGGGAGACCTGCTGCTCGTAGTGCACGAGGCGGCCCATCGCGGCGTTCAGCTCCGGGTCGGTGCGGGCCGTCAGGTCGGACAGCTCCACCTCGCCGAGCATCTCCGCGGCCAGTCTCCGCCCCTCCGCGCTGCGCGGTGTGCCCAGCGTCACATGGCGTGCGGAGGACCGCTGCCGGGCCGGCGCGTCGGTCAGGATCTCCGACAGCCGCTCCACGACGGACGCCTCGGACGCCTCGGACACCGCCGTGTCCGGGTCCACCGCGGACGTCGGCCCCCGCCGCGCCAGCTCCGCCCGCAGGATGTCGATCCGCCCCTGCAGCAGCCGCCGGACGTAACTGAGGTCGGCCTCCTCGCGCTGGGCGTCCCGGCGCAGGGTGCGCAGCTCGGGCAGGCTCAGCACGAACAGGTCGTCCTCCGGCGGGTCCACGGGCAGCCCCGGGCTGTCCGTGCGCTGCACGGGCGGCCGGAGCGGCTCGAGGCCCCCCGGGTGGGCCGACGTGACAGTCCCAGACGGCTGCCCCGTGCTCGGTGTGCTCATCTCACTCAACCGTCCCCTCGACCGGCGTCTGGGAAGCATCGTGCCACCCCACGTGGCCGCTATGTGACCGAGTGCCCCCGATCGGCCCCAGATGGGGGGTTACGGAGCGAAAAGAAGCCCCGTACGGCCCGCCCGCCGGGCTCCTCGGGCGGCACGGCATCATGGCGGCATGCGTGCGGTGGTGCAGAGAGTGGACGGTGCGAGCGTCGTCGTGGACGGCGAGACGGTGGGGGCGATCGACGGCGAGGGACTGTGCGTCCTGGTCGGCGTGACCCACGAGGACACCAAGGAGAAGGCGGCGCAGCTGGCCCGCAAGCTCTGGTCGGTGCGGATGCTGCACGACGAGAAGTCGTGCAGCGACGTCGACGCCCCGCTCCTGGTGATCAGCCAGTTCACCCTGTACGGCGACGCCCGCAAGGGCCGCCGCCCCACCTGGAACGCCGCCGCGCCCGGCGATGTCGCCGAGCCGCTCGTCGACGAGGTCGTCGCGCAGTTGCGCGCGCTGGGCGCGACCGTGGCGACGGGCCGCTTCGGCGCGGCGATGCGGGTGTCGCTGACGAACGACGGCCCGTTCACGGTCCTCGTGGAGGTCTGAGCCCCGCCTTCAGGGCATCAGGGCTCGACGACGGTCTCCTGTGCGGCCGCGGTCTCCTCGGCCATCAGCCGGGCGTCGACCGGCACGTTCCGCTTCACCAGGGCGAGGGCGACCGGGCCCAGCTCGTGGTGGCGCACGGACGTGGTGACGAAACCGATCTTCCGGCCGTCGGGCCCGTCGTCCGCGAGGCGGATCTCGGCCCCGTTCGGCGGCAGGTGGACCTCGCTGCCGTCCAGGTGCAGGAGGACCAGCCGGCGCGGCGGCTTGCCCAGGTTCTGCACGCGGGCGACGGTCTCCTGCCCCCGGTAGCAGCCCTTCTGCAGGTGCACGGCCGTACCGATCCAGCCCAGTTCGTGCGGGATGGTCCGGTGGTCGGTCTCGAAGCCGAGACGCGGGCGGTGCTGCTCGACCCGCAGCGCCTCGTGGGCGAGGATCCCGGCGGGCGGACCCGCCTCGGCGGCGAAGGCTTCCAGCTCCTCCCTCGGCAGGAAGAGATCACGGCCGTACGGCGTCTCGCGCACGACGGCGCTCTCGGGGGCCGCGGCGATGGAGCCGGCCGGCAGGTGGACGACCGCGGTGTCGGCGGTGCGGTCGGCGACCTCGACCCGGTAGAAGAACTTCATCGACTCCAGGTAGGCGATCAGCGCCTCCTGGCTGCCGGGCTCCACGTGGGCCCAGACGCTCTCGCCGTCGTCCACGAGGTACAGGGCGTGCTCGATGTGGCCGTTGGCGGAGAGGATCAGCGCCTCGGTGGCCTCGCCGGCCGGCAGCTCGCTGACGTGCTGGGTGAGCAGCAGGTGCAGCCAGGCCAGCCGGTCGTCGCCGGTGACGGTGACGACACCGCGGTGGGAGAGGTCGACGAATCCGGTGCCGTCGGCGAGGGCGCGCTGCTCGCGGAACAGGTCGCCGTAGTGGGCGGCGACGCCTTCGTCCACGCCCTCGGCGGGGACGGCGCCGGGCAGGGACAGCAGGGGGCTCTTCATACGCCTAGCCTACGACTCGGTGCTCGAGCCCTCCCGGGAGCATTCCTTGCACCGGCCGAAGATCGCGAAGTGCTTCATGTCGGTGTCGAAGCCGAACTGTTCGCGCAGCTTGGCGGTGAACTCGGCGGCCACCGACAGGTCGGCCTCGATCACGCTGGTGCAGTCCCGGCAGACCAGGTGGATGTGGTGGTGCCGGTCGGCGAGGTGGTAGGTGGGCGCCCCGTGCCCGAGGTGGGCGTGGCTGACCAGCCCGAGCTCCTCCAGGAGCTCCAGCGTGCGGTACACGGTGGAAATGTTGACCCCCGACGCCGTCTTCCTCACTTCGCCGAGGATGTCGTCGGGGGTCGCGTGTTCCAGGGTGTCCACTGCTTCGAGCACCAGCTGCCGCTGCGGGGTCAGCCGGTAGCCGCGCTGCCTGAGGTCGCTCTTCCAGTCGGTGCTCACCACACCCCTGAGTGTAGGACCTCTTGGGCAGGGGCCTACTTGAAGAAGGCGATCCCGTCGTCGGGCATGTCATCGGGCAGGGCCTTGGCCCAGCGCTCGACCTCCTCCGGGGTGACGACCTTCTTCAGGTGCGCCGACATGTAGGGGCGCAGCTCGACCTCGGGGGTCTGCTTCTCGCCGACCCACATCAGGTCGCTCTTGACGTAGCCGTACAGCCGCTTGCCGCCGGTGTAGGGCCGCGAGGCGGCCGTGCGGGCCACCGCGTCGGTCACCAGGTCGATCTGGGGCTTCTGGTCGGCCATCTCGCCGTACCAGATCTCGATGACGCCGTCGTCGCGGGTCATCGTGACCTCGACCTTGCGGTTCGCGTCGATGCGCCAGAAGCCGTGCTCGGACTCCAGCGGACGGACCTTGTTGCCGTCGTTGTCCAGCACCCAGGTGTGGGACTCGTACTCGAGGAAGTCACGGCCGTCGTGGGTGAAGGAGACCTCCTGGCCGAAGTTGCACTTCTCGGCACCGGGGAAGTCGTGCACGCCCGCGCCCGCCCAGTTTCCGAGGAGGAAGGCGAGCGGGACGAGGTCCTTGTGAAGGTCGGACGGGATCTCGATCATGAGCGGACTTACTTCCTGGCGTCGGTGATCAGCGCTGGCCCTGGTACAGCTTCTTCACGGTCAGACCGGCGAAGGCGAGGACGCCGACGCAGACCAGGACCAGCAGGGTTTCGAAGAAGATCTCCACGGGGTGCTCCTTGAGCGGGGGCATACGACAGGGCCGCCCCCAGCTTACGCGGCCCCTCCCGCCGCTTCCCGTCGGACTCCGCCCAGGAAGGCGGTCCAGGCGGGCGCGGTGAACAGGAGCGCTCCGCGGGAGGGGTCCTTGCTGTCCCGGACGGGGACGAGGGGGAGGCCGGCGGCGACCTCGACGCACTCGCCGCCGCTCGTGTTGCTGTAGCTGCTCTTGCGCCACGAGACGGCGCTCAGATCGATGGCTCGCACGGCGCTTCCTCCAACGTCCGCAGGATGAAATCGCGCGACTCGGCCGGTGACAGCGCCAAGTCCCGCATCGCATCGTCCCTACGTTGCAGCAGCTCAACTGAGGCATTTTCTTCCACGAGTTCACCGCGTAGGTCGTTCTCGGTGTAGGCGACCGTTCCACCCGGCCCGCCCGCCGGGGCCCGCGCCGCGGCACAAGGCCCGGCACCGGCGGCGCACCCGGCTGGACGGCGCCACCGTCAGCGGCCTGCTCACCGTCCTGTGCGTCGCGACGTTGCTGGTGACGATCACCTTCGCGGTGTGACGCCGCCCGCGAGGGCTACGCTTCCGCCATGGCGAAGAAGCTCGTGATCAAGGTGACGGCCGGGGCCGATGCGCCCGAGCGGTGTTCTCAGGCGTTCACGGTGGCGGCGGTGGCCGTGGCCAGTGGGGTCGACGTCTCGCTGTGGCTGACCGGCGAGTCCGCCTGGTTCGCCCTGCCGGGCCGCGCGGCGGAGTTCGAGCTGCCGCACGCCGCGCCGCTGCCCGACCTGCTGGACTCGCTCCTGGCGGGGGGCCGGGTGACCCTGTGCACCCAGTGCGCGGCCCGCCGCGACATCACCGAGAAGGACGTCCTCGAGGGCGTGCGGATCGCCGGCGCCCAGGTCTTCGTGCAGGAGTCGCTGGCCGACGACACGCAGGCGCTCGTCTACTGAGCGCGCCCGCCGGGCGGTCCCTTCAGGGCCCGCGGCGCTTGCCGTCCAGCTCGTCCCACCACTCGTCGGACTTCGCGTCGCCCGAGGGGTCGTCCCACCAGCGGTCGTCGGGGCCGCGGCGGTTGGCGACCATCGCGGCCAGCGGAGGGATGACCATGGCCACCACGCACATGCCCACGGCCGCCGGAACCGACCAGAGACGGACGACTCCCCAGGCCAGGACGAACAGCGCGATGCAGGTGCCCATCATCACGAAGTAGACGCGCCGCCGCCGTGCGTACATATGTCCAGCGTAGGTCCGCGCACACCGAAGGGGCCGCACCCCAGGCGTCCAACCCGGTGGGTGCGGCCCCTCGGCCGTCGTGTGGCGCGTCCGTCGTCAGACGGCGATCGCGACCTCCGCCAGCCCGCCCTGCTGGGCGACGACCGTGCGGTCGGCGGTGCCGCCCGGGACGAGCGCCCGTACGGTCCAGGTGCCCTCGGCCGCGTAGAAGCGGAACTGGCCCGTCGCTGAGGTCGGGACCTCCGCCGTGAACTCGCCGGTGGAGTCCAGCAGACGGACGTAGCCCGTCACCGGCTCGCCGTCGCGGGTCACCTGACCCTGGATGGTGGTCTCACCGGGCTTGATCGTCGAGGCGTCGGGGCCGCCGGCCTTCGCTCCGCACATGTCGTCACTCCTGAGGGGTTGGGAAAGGTCGCGGTGGGGTGCTGTACCCGGGTGGTTACTTCGCGGCGCCGAGCTCGATCGGCACGCCGACGAGGGAGCCGTACTCGGTCCAGGAGCCGTCGTAGTTCTTGACGTTCTCCACGCCCAGCAGCTCGTGCAGCACGAACCAGGTCAGGGCCGAGCGCTCACCGATGCGGCAGTAGGCGATGGTGTCCTTCGCCAGGTCGACCTGCTCGGCCTCGTAGAGCGCCTTCAGCTCCTCGTCCGACTTGAAGGTGCCGTCGTCGTTGGCGTTCTTCGACCACGGGATGTTGCGGGCGGACGGGACGTGACCCGGACGCTGCGACTGCTCCTGCGGGAGGTGGGCCGGGGCGAGCAGCTTGCCGGAGAACTCGTCGGGCGAGCGGACGTCGACCAGGTTCTGCGCGCCGATCGCCTTGACGACGTCGTCGCGGAAGGCGCGGATCGAGGTGTCCTGCGGCTTGGCCTTGTAGTCGGTCGCCGGGCGCTCGGGCACGTCGGTGCCGTCGACCAGCTCGCGGGCGTCCAGCTCCCACTTCTTGCGGCCGCCGTCGAGGAGCTTGACGTTCTCGTGGCCGTACAGCTTGAAGTACCAGTAGGCGTAGGACGCGAACCAGTTGTTGTTGCCGCCGTAGAGGACCACGGTGTGGTCGTTGGCGATGCCCTTCTTCGACAGGAGCTTCTCGAAGCCCTCCTGGTCGACGAAGTCACGACGGACGGGGTCCTGGAGGTCCTGCGTCCAGTCGATCCGGATCGCGTTCTTGATGTGGTTCTTGTCGTACGCGGACGTGTCCTCGTCCACCTCGACGATCGCGATGGTCGGGTCGTCCAGGTGGTCCTGCAGCCAGTCGGCGTCGACCAGGACGTCGCTGCGGCTCATGCTTTCTCCTCCGGGGCAGTTGCGGCGGGGCGTGCGGGTGAGAGGGGGTGCGCGCTCATGCCGGAGCGGCGCGCGGGTGCCCCGAACGGGGCGGTGAGGGGAACCGGACGGCGGCGTCGCCGTCCGTTCAGAAGGTGCGACAGAGCATGGCGGCAACGCGGCACAGGTCCACTGCCCGCCGCTTCGTGAGATCCGCCTGTCGCTTCATGGGCTCGATCGTAGGGACGGATGCCGGGCCGTGTCACCGGCGTGTCGCATGATGAGACGGGATCGTCCGGTATCTGGGATTCGCGAGCCGCCCCGGGCGCCGCCGAGCGGTCCGCGGTCCGTCGCGAGGGTCCTCGCATCTGTGGTGCGGACGTCGGCGTCTCGCCTGTCGGACGCCGACGCGTCGGGCGGGCGTCGGGCGGGCGGCCCGCGGACGCCCTCGGCTCCCGGGCACCGTCCCTCGGCTCCCGGGCACCGCCCGTCGTCCTACCCGGCCAGCCTGACGCCCGAACCCTTCACCGTGATCTCGACGCCGTTCTCCGCCGCCTCGACCTTGTCCAGCTCGATCCCGCCCGGCAGCTCGTCGATGGTCTGCTGGAAGTCGGTGATGGCCCGGATCCGGGACTCGGCGAACTGCTTGCCGCCCACCGTCGGCAGGCCGTCCGCGACCACCTCGACGTTGTTGTCCTTGACCTTCACCGAGCTGAGGACGTCGACCGGCTCGGGCAGTTCGGTGCCCAGGACCGTGGCCCGGAGCGACACCTTGATCTTGCCGTTGCCGCCGTCGGAGAGGCCGACGACCCTGGCGGTGATGCCGGGCCCGACCTCCGTGGGCTCGGGCTTGGCGGCCTTCAGCAGCTCGTCGTAGGAGATCGTCGCGGTGCCGGTGGCCGTGGCCGCCGTGGCGGAGCCGAAGTCGCTGGAGAACTCGACGCCCTTCATGTCGGCCCGGAGGTCGTCGATGCGGATCTTCCTGTTGCCGTCGCCGGTGGTCGCCTCGTAGTCGTCGATGCCGACCTCGACGTCGTCCAGCGTGCCGCCGAGGACCTGCGTGAGGAAGGGGAAGCCCTTGATGGACACGTCCGGCGTCGAGGCGAGGTTCTCGGTGCTGCGCAGCTTGTCCGCCGCCTCGCCCTCGGCGAAGTTGACCGCGAGCCGGTCCGCGATCACGAAGAGTCCGCCCAGGATCACGACGACGATCAACAATATTCGCAGTGCGCGCATGCGAGTGCTTCCCCACCGGTAGGCGTCAACGACAGCGGTCCCCCGACGACCGTCGGCCGTCCAGCGCGAGCGTAACGCGGTGGACGGCCGCAACCGGATTTTGTCGATCACCTGTGACAGGCGGGGCGTGTACGCCCCGGGGGACCCTCAGCCGAACACCCGCCCGAGCGCGTACACGGCCGGTGCCGAGGCCGCCAGCGGCAGCGCCACGCCGGCCGTGAAGTGCACGAACCGGGACGGGTAGTCGTAGGCCGCGACCCGGTGCCCGATCAGCGCGCACACCGCGGCGCCCGCGCCGATCAGCGCGCCCGGCGTGCCGATGCCCGTCATCGCGCCGACCGCGGTCCCGGTGCCCGCCGCCGCGAGCAGCGCGACGACCACCGAGGCGGGCGTCGGCATCGGCAGCGCGCGGGCCACGACGGCCACCGCCACGGCGACCGCGCCGACCGTCGCCGCGTCCGCGTCGGCCGCGAGGTACCCGCCCGCGACGACGGCCAGGGCCGCCGCGACGACGGTCGCCATCAGGCCGTACATCCGCTCGTCCGGGTCGGCGTGCGACCGCAGCTGCAGGACGAGGGAGAGCAGCACCCACACGCCGAGCGTGCCGAGGAGCGCCGCCGGGGAACGGTCCGACACCAGCATCGCCGCGTCCGCGGCCAGCGCGCCCGCGAAGCCCAGCGCGATGCCCTGCCGGGCGGGCCACATGCCGTTCAGCCGGAACCAGCCCGCCGCGGTGACGGCCTGGAGGACGACCAGCGGGACGAGCAGCGCGTACGTGCCGACCTCGGCCGCGCCGGCCAGCAGCAGCCCGAGCAGCGCGGTGAGCGCGGCCGGCTGCATCCGGGGGTCGATGATCGGCGAACGGCCCTCGGCGCGGGCCCGCTGCGCGTCGGTGATCCGGGCGTTGCCCGCGAGGGTGGCCGGGCCGTACTCGGGGGCGTCGGCGGAGGCGGTGGCCGCCGGGGATGCCGACGGCGCCGGGGCGGCCGGGGCAGCCGCGGCCGGTGAGGGCTCGGGGGCGTAGGGCTGCGGTTGGGGCTGAGCCTGGGCCTGGGCCTGGGCCTGGGCCTGGGGGGCGTACGCCTGGGGTTGTGGCTGGTAGGGCTGCGCCTGCGGCTGGTACTGCGCCTGATGCTGCTGGGGCTGCGGCTGGTACGGCTGCGATCCGTACGTCTGCTCCCCGTACCCACCGCCGTACGCGCCGTCCCCCTGCGGGGGCAGGTACGCCGTCTCCTCCGCCGGGACGGGCGGCTGCAGCTGCGTCTCCCAGGTCTGGCCCTGCCACTGCTGCGTGTGCGGGCCGGTGTCCGGGTCGTCGTACCCCCGGTGGCCCTGCTGGTGCTGTCCGGACCACACCTGGGCGTCGTACCCCTCGTGTCCCTCGTACGGCTGGTGCGGCTGGTGTCGCTGATACGGCTGGTCGGTCATCGTCACCCTCCCGCGAACGGCGGGAGCACCTCGACCGTGCCGCCGTCGGCCAGCCGTACCGTCTCGTGCGCGCGCGTGCCCACGGGTTCGCCGTCGACGAGGAACGAGCAGCGCAGCAGCACGCGCGTGAGTTCGCCGGGGTGGCTCTCGCGCACCGCGTCGAGCGCGTCGGCGAGCGTGGCCGCCTCGTGCGGCTCCTCGGCCACTCCCGCCGCGGCCTTCGCGGCGGCCCAGTAGCGCACCGTGACCTTTGCCATCTGGATCCTTCGTCGCCGGTGCCGATCGGCGTCCGTGCCGATCGGCGGTGAACACCGTCAGGCTAGCCCGCCCGCGCCACGGCCCAGTCGCCGATCCTGCACAGCAGCTCCTCGCCGGACGCGTGCTCGGCGTGGCCCATGCCGGGCTCCACCCAGAGTTCGCCGTGGTCACCGGCCGCCTCGGCCAGCATCCGGGGGTGGTCGAGGGGGAAGTAGCCGTCCCGGTCGCCGTGCACGACGAGCAGCGGCGTCGGCGCGATCCGCCCCGCCGCCTCCACCGGCGACAGCGGCACCGGGTCCCAGTCCCGGTGGTGGATGCGGGTGCGCAGGCCGTAGCGGCCCACCAGGCGCCCGGCGGGGTGCATCACCAGCCAGTGCAGCCGGCGCATGGGGGCCGTGCCCCGGTAGTACCAGCGGGCGGGGGCGCTCACCGACACGACGGCGTCCGTGCGGGCGGCGCCGTCGTCGCCGTCGTCGCCGTCGCGGCCGTACAGCGCGGCGTGCCGCAGCACCACCGAGCCGCCCATGGAGAAGCCGACGGTCACCACGCGCGCGTGCCCGAAGCCGCGCGCCCAGGCCACCACCGCCGCCAGGTCGAGCACCTCGCGGTCACCGACGGTCGAGCGCCCGCCGGAGGCACCGTGCCCCCGGAAGGAGAACGTGACGACGGCCCCGCGGCGCGCGAACGCCTCCGCGATCCGGCGCACGTGCGGGCGGTCGGCGTCCCCGGTGAACCCGTGCGCCACGACGAACACCAGGTCGGCGGCGTCCCCGCGGTCCGGGCCGGGCTCGTACACGGCGTCGATGCGCACCCCGTCGGACGTGCGCAGGAACGTCCGCGCGGGCGTTCGGCGAGGTGCCCGCCCCGCCGTCCCCCGGGGCGTCCCAGAATGCGGACGAATGGTGGAACGCGCCACATGAACTGCCGGACCGTCGCTCATGTCGGCTATTCTGCTGGGCAGAGGACTCGGGCGACGCAGCCCCCGGGTCCTTTTGTGCTTTCGGGAGCGTTCGCCGGCGTTCATCTCCCGGACTCGCAGCGGAGCCCGCGGGCGAGGGGCCCGCACCGTACGAAGCAGTGCCGCAGACTCCCCCGCTGCCTCCACGGGCGCGGGAGGTGCCCCCATCGCAGGGACCGAGGAGGAACCAGACGTTATGGGCGAGCGAACCGTGCACGACCGCAGGACGACCCGGGCAGGTGGGGCGCGATGAGTTCTCTCCTGCTCCTGACCAATGCCCTCCAGCCGTCGACGGAGGTGCTCCCCGCCCTCGGCCTGTTGCTGCACAACGTCCGCGTGGCCCCGGCGGAGGGGCCCGCGCTCGTCGACACCCCCGGCGCCGACGTGATCCTCGTCGACGGGCGCCGCGACCTCCCCCAGGTCCGCAGCCTGTGCCAGCTGCTGCGCTCCACGGGCCTCGGCTGCCCGCTGGTCCTCGTCGTCACCGAGGGCGGCCTCGCCGCCGTTACCGCCGACTGGGGCATCGACGACGTGCTGCTGGACACCGCCGGTCCGGCGGAGGTCGAGGCCCGGCTGCGGCTGGCCATGGGCCGGCAGCAGATCGCCGGCGACGACTCCCCCATGGAGATCCGCAACGGCGACCTGTCGGTCGACGAGGCGACGTACTCCGCCAAGCTCAAGGGCCGGGTCCTGGACCTGACCTTCAAGGAGTTCGAGCTGCTGAAGTACCTCGCCCAGCACCCGGGCCGGGTCTTCACCCGCGCCCAGCTGCTCCAGGAGGTGTGGGGCTACGACTACTTCGGCGGCACCCGCACCGTCGACGTGCACGTACGGCGGCTGCGCGCCAAGCTCGGCCCCGAGCACGAGTCGCTGATCGGCACCGTCCGCAACGTCGGCTACCGCTTCGTCACGCCCGAGAAACCGGAGAAGAAGGAGCGGGCCGCGGAGGAGACCGGGGCGAAGAGGGGGTCCGCGGCGAAGGCGGACGCCGCGGAGACGACGCCCGCCGCAGCCGAGGCCTGAACGTCACCGGGCCGACCGAGGGCTGATACGCCCTGCCCGGAGCGGGTCCATCCGCGTAGACTCCGCGCGTGGCCAAGGTGACTCGGGATGATGTGGCGCGACTGGCGGGGACTTCGACCGCCGTCGTCAGCTACGTCATCAACAACGGACCCCGGCCGGTCGCCCCGGCCACGCGCGAGCGTGTCCTCGCCGCGATCAAGGAGCTGGGGTACCGGCCCGACCGGGTCGCCCAGGCCATGGCGTCGCGGCGCACGGACCTCATAGGCCTGATCATCCCGGACGCCCGCCAGCCCTTCTTCGGGGAGATGGCCCACGCCGTCGAACAGGCCGCGTCCGAGCGCGGGAAGATGGTCCTCGTCGGCAACACCGACTACGTCGCCGAGCGCGAGGTCCACTACCTGCGCGCCTTCCTCGGCATGCGGGTCTCCGGCCTGATCCTGGTCAGCCACGCCCTGAACGACCTGGCCGCCGCCGAGATCGACGCCTGGGACGCCCGGGTCGTCCTGCTGCACGAGCGCCCCGAGGCCATCGACGACGTCGCCGTCGTCACCGACGACCTGGGCGGCGCCCAGCTCGCCGTGCGCCACCTGCTGGAGCACGGGTACGAGTACGTCGCCTGCATGGGCGGCACCGCCGAGACCCCGTCCGTCGGCGACCCGGTCTCCGACCACGTCGAGGGCTGGAGGCGGGCGATGCAGGAGGCCGGGCTCTCCACCGAGGGCCGGCTCTTCGAGGCGCCCTACAACCGCTACGACGCGTACCGGGTGGCCCTGGAGGTCCTCGCCGGTCCGCGCCGCCCGCCCGCGGTCTTCTGCTCCACCGACGACCAGGCGATCGGCCTGCTGCGCGCGGCGCGCGAACTGCGCATCGACGTCCCCGGCGAGCTGGCGGTGGCCGGCTTCGACGACATCAAGGAGGCCGGCCTGGCCGACCCGCCGCTGACGACGGTCGCCTCCGACCGGTCGGCGATGGCGCGGTCCGCCGTGGACCTGGTCCTGGACGACGGGCTGCGGATCGCGGGCTCGCGGCGCGAGCGGCTGAAGGTGTTCCCGTCGCGGCTGGTGGTACGGCAGTCCTGCGGCTGCGGGTAGCCCCGGCGGCCGCCGGAGCCGGACTTCCTGATGTGGAGCCGGGCTTCTTTATATCGGGCATACGAGGTTCTGCCGGGCTTCTCAGGCGGGACTCAGAAAGCTCTCATCCGCGGGCGGGAAGCTCATGGACATGACCGAGAGCTTCCGCCGCAGCGGCGAGTACGAGAACGCGCATCCGTACGTGACCCCTCACGAGGGCGCCCCGCAGCACGCCTCCTCGCCCGGGAGCCCCGGGAGCCACGCGGGCCCGGTGGCCCCGGAGAGCCGCACGAGCCCGGTGAATCCGGAGTGGCCGCCCCCGCCCGCGCAGCCGCCCCACCCCCCGGTGGCCGCGGAGCCGGGTGAGCCCGTCCAGCCGCCCCGCAGGCGGGCCCGGCGCGGCCCGGTCGCCCTGCTCGCGGCCGTGGCGATCGTCGCGGCGGCCGTCGGGGGCGGCACCGCCTACGGCATCCAGGAGCTGACCGGCGGCGACACCGTCGCCTCCAGCTCCACCAGCACCACCGTGGTGCCCTCCAGCCAGAAGGGCACGGTCGCCGGCGTGGCCCGGGCGGTCAGCCCGAGCATCGTCGAGATCAACGCCACCTCGAACGCCGGTTCCTCCACCGGCTCCGGCGTGATCATCACCGGTGACGGCGAGATCGTCACCAACAACCACGTCGTGTCCGGTGCCTCCTCGGTCGAGGTGACGACCAGCGACGGCAAGCGGTACGGCGCCGAGGTCGTCGGCACCGACAGCAAGAAGGACCTGGCGCTGATCAAGCTGGAGAACGCCTCCGGCCTGAAGACCGCCACCCTCGGCGACTCCGACGGCGTCCAGGTCGGCGACCAGGTCGTGGCGATCGGCTCCCCCGAGGGCCTGACCGGCACCGTGACCAGCGGCATCGTCTCGGCCCTGGACCGCGACGTGACCGTGTCGACGGACGAGGGCCGGCAGCAGCAGCGGCAGGGCGGCCAGTGGCCGTTCGAGTTCGGCGGCCGGGAGTTCAACGGCGACACCGGCTCGTCCACGACGACGTACAAGGCGATCCAGACGGACGCCTCCCTCAACCCGGGCAACTCCGGCGGCGCGCTGATCGACATGAACGGCAACATCGTCGGCATCAACTCCGCGATGTACTCGGCGGCCGGTTCGTCCTCGTCGGCGGACGCGGGCAGCGTCGGTCTCGGCTTCGCCATCCCGATCAACACCGTCAAGGCGGACCTGGCCGCGCTGCGGGCGGGCGCCCGGAACTGAGCGGAGGGGGGCGGCACACCGTGCTCCGGCGGACCGCGCACGCCGCGACGCCCACCGTCGGCGGTCCGGCCGGACCCGTCCTCGGCCCGGAGGCCGCTTCCACGCCGCAGCCTCCGGTACCCCGGGCGCCGCGGGTGCCGGCCCGCGGCGCCGCCCGCACCCCCGTCCGCACCCACGGCACACCGCGCCCCGTCCGCCCCACGGCGCACCGCCCCGCCGCCCCGCACCCCGCCGTGGGACGCCGCACCGGGACCGGCCCCGGCGTGCGACGCTGAAGGCGTTGGCAGCCCGTACCCATCGCACCCGAGGAACCCGAACCCATGAGCCCCGCAGAAGGCGACCGCGACCGTGACACCCAGCGCATCCTGATCGTCGACGACGAGCCGGCGGTCCGCGAAGCCCTCCAGCGCAGCCTCGCCTTCGAGGGGTACGGCACCGAGGTCGCCGTCGACGGCGCCGACGCCCTGGAGAAGGCGGCGGCGTACCGGCCCGACCTGGTCGTCCTCGACATCCAGATGCCCCGCATGGACGGCCTGACCGCCGCCCGCCGGATCCGCGGCGCGGGCGACACGACCCCGATCCTGATGCTGACGGCCCGCGACACCGTCGGCGACCGGGTCACCGGCCTGGACGCCGGCGCCGACGACTACCTGGTCAAGCCCTTCGAGTTGGACGAACTCTTCGCCCGCATCCGCGCCCTGCTGCGCCGCAGCTCCTACGCGGCGGCGGTGGAGGCCACCGCCACCGACGACACCCTCGCCTTCGCCGACCTGACCATGGACCTGGCGACGCGGGAGGTCACCCGGGCCGGGCGCCCGGTGGAGCTGACCCGCACGGAGTTCACCCTCCTCGAGATGTTCATGGCGCACCCGCGCCAGGTCCTCACCCGGGAGCAGATCCTGAAGGCCGTCTGGGGCTTCGACTTCGAGCCGTCGTCCAACTCCCTCGACGTGTACGTCATGTACCTGCGCCGCAAGACCGAGGCGGGCGGCGAACCGCGCCTCGTCCACACCGTCCGCGGCGTCGGCTACGTCCTGCGGCAGGGCGGCGCGGAGTGATCAGGCGGTTCCGCGCCCTGCCCCTGCGCTCCCGCCTGGCCCTGCTGGTGACGACGGCGGTGGCGTTCGCGGTGGCGGCGGTCTCGGTGACGTGCTGGTTCATCGTGCAGGGCAAGCTGTACGGCGAGGTCGACGACAACCTGCGCAACGGCAACCTCCACATGTCCCTGTCCGCGATCCGGACGACCCTGGCCGACTGCACCCGGACACCCGACCCGACCCAGCCCCCCGGCCCCCGCAGCCAGCCCTACCTCGAACTCGTCCGGTCCGACGGCGACTACTGCGTCTTCGGCAACTCGGCGGGCTCGGTGAAGGTGGCCCCCCCGGACGTCAAGGTCGCCGGCAACCCCGACGGTTCGGCGTACTTCCGCAACGGCGAGGACACCGACGGCAAGGCCGTCCGCACACTGACCGTGCCGCTCGCCGACGGGGTCGCCCTGCTGGTCGCCCTCCCGCTGGAGGACACCCAGGACACCCTCGACGAACTCGCCCTGCTGCTGCTCGTCGTCTCCGGCATCGGCGTGCTCGGCGCCGGAGCGGCCGGTCTCGCCGTCGCCCGCGCCGGGCTGCGTCCGGTGGACAAGCTCACCGAGGCCGTCGAGCACGTCGCCCGCACCGAGGACCTGAACGTCCGCATCCCCGTGGAGGACGAGAGCGAGGACGAGATCGCCCGTCTCTCCCGCTCCTTCAACTCGATGACCTCCTCCCTGGCCAGCTCCCGCGACCTGCAGCAGCAGCTCATCGCCGACGCCGGCCACGAGCTCCGCACGCCCCTCACCTCCCTGCGCACCAACATCGAACTGCTCTCCCGCAGCGAGGAGACCGGCCGCCCGATCCCCGAGGCCGACCGCAAGGCGCTCCTCGCCTCCGTGAAGGCGCAGATGACGGAACTCGCCGCGCTCATCGGCGACCTCCAGGAACTGTCCCGCCCCGACACCGGCCAGCACGCGGGCAGGACACGGATCCTCGCCTGGCAGGACGTCGTCGAGTCGGCGCTGCGCCGCGCCCGCCTGCGCGGACCGGAACTGACCATCACCGCCGACGTCCAGCCCTGGTACGTACGGGCGGAGCCCTCCGCGCTGGAGCGCGCGATGGTCAACATCCTCGACAACGCGGTGAAGTTCAGCCCGGAGGGCGGCACGATCGACGTACGGCTGGCCGACGGCGCCCTCACCGTCCGCGATCACGGACCCGGCATCCCCACCGACGAACTCCCGCACGTCTTCGACCGGTTCTGGCGCTCGCCGTCGGCCCGCGCGCTGCCCGGTTCGGGCCTCGGCCTGTCGATCGTGGCGCGGACGGTCCAGCAGGCGGGCGGAGAGGTGACGCTGACCCCGGCGGAGGGCGGCGGCACGGTGGCGACCGTACGACTGCCGGGGGCACCGGTACCGCCGCCGGACCGGGATCCGGCGGACGGGGACGTCTGACCGCGCGGCAGCCTTCGACACCCCGACGGCGACCGAGCTGACCGGCGCCCAGCCGGCAGGGGGGGCGGCCGAGGATCGGATTCACGCCGGGGGGCCGGTCGATTCAGTGCGACTGCCCCGCCCTGCTGCAGCGGCTCGCCCTTCATCCCCGCCACGAACGCGTTCCACGGGGCCTCACCGAAAACATTGCCCTGGGGACACCTCCCCTTCCTCATGCGACACCGCCGGGCGCAGCGCGAGCGGGAAAAGGAAGGGGCCCGTGACCGGTGAGGGTCACGGGCCCGCTGGAAGAGCGCGCGGAGCGCTACCGCACGATCGTGATGCGGTCCGCCGCCGGCGGGGCGATGGGGTCCGTCGCCGAGGAGTTGGCCGTCAGGTACTGCACGAAGGCCGCCAGGTCGTCCGAGCCGACCAGCTCGTCCGTGCCCTGTCCCATCGTGGTGAAGCCGTCGCCGCCGCCCGCGAGGAAGCTGTTCGCCGCGACGCGGTAGGTGGCCGCCGGGTCGATGGGGGCGCCGTTCAGGCGGATGGAGTCCGTGACCACGCGGTCCGCGCCCGACTTGGTCATGTCCAGGGTGTAGGTGAGGCCGGAGGAGACCTGGAGGATCTTCGGGGAGGCCTCGTTCGGGCCGCTGACCTGCTCCTTGAGGACCTGGATCAGCTGGGCGCCCGTGTAGCTGCGCAGGTTCACCGTGTTGGAGAAGGGCTGCACCGTGAAGCCCTCGGCGTACGTGACCACGCCGTCGCCCTCACTGCCCGAGGCCGTGTAGGTCAGGGGTGCGCGGATGCCGCCCGGGTTCATCAGGGCCAGGTCGGTCTCCGGGTCCAGGGACGTGCCGTGGGCCAGCTGCGCGTCGGCGATCAGGTCGCCGAGCGGGGACTCGGTGCCGTCCTTCCCGATGTCGCCGGAGATGTAGCCGATCGGGCGGTTGCCGATGGGGGCGGCCAGGGTGTTCCACCGGTCGATCAGGCGGGTCATGTCCGGTGCCTTCGGGACGTCCCGCGTCACCACGTGGTTCGCCGACTTCACGGCCGTACGGACGATGTCGCCCGTCGCGCGGTCGTAGGTCAGCGTCGTGTCCGTGTAGAGGCGGCCGAAGGACGACGCCGACGTGACCATGCGGGGCTTGCCCGCCGGGTCGGGGATCGTGCAGACGTACGCGTTGTGGGTGTGGCCGGTGACGAGCGCGTCCACCTGGGGCGTGACGTTCCTGGCGATGTCGACGATCGGCCCGGAGACGCCGTCACCGGCGCCCGGGGAGTCGCAGTCGTAGTTGTAGGAGGACGAGGCCGGGAAGCCTCCCTCGTGGATGAGGGCCACGATCGACTTCACGCCCTGGCGCTGCAGCTCCTTGGCGTACTTGTTGATCGTGTCGACCTCGTCCTTGAACTGCAGGCCCTTCACGCCCTCCGCCGAGACGACGTTCGGGGTGCCCTCCAGGGTCACGCCGATGAAGCCGACCTCGACGCCCCGCTGCTTCCACACCCAGTACGGCTTCAGGAGGGGCTTCTTCGTCCTCTCGTCCAGGACGTTGGCCGCCAGGTACGGGAAGTCGGCGCCCTCGAACTCCTTGTCCGTGTAGCAGCCGTCGGTGGGGTGGCAGCCGCCGTTCTGCAGGCGGGCCAGCTCCCTGGCGCCCTCGTCGAACTCGTGGTTGCCGACGGACGTCACGTCGAGGTCCAGCTTGTTCAGCGCCTCGATGGTCGGCTCGTCGTGGAAGAGGCCGGACAGCAGCGGGGAGGCGCCGACCATGTCGCCGCCGGCCGCGGTGATGGAGTACGGGTGGCCCTTGCGGGCCTGGCGCAGGTGGGTGGCGAGGTACTCCGCGCCGCCCGCGTCGATCGTCTTCGTCGTGCCGTCCGGCTGGACCTCGGTGACCCGGCCGGAGGAGCCGGCCGGGGGCTCCAGGTTGCCGTGCAGGTCGTTGAAGGAGAGGAGCTGGACGTCCTGGTAACGGCCGTGGCCGTGACCGCCGTGGTCCCGGTGGCCCCCGCCCGCGTGCGCCGACGCCGGCAGTGCCGCCGCGGCGAGCGCCCCGGTGGTCACGACGGTGGCGGCGGCGACGAGGAGCCGGGTCGTCCGGCGTCTGCGGCGCGCGTGGTGCGGGTGTGCTGTGGCTGGCATGCGCCCCCCTGTGGGTGTGCGTGACGCGAGCCGCAGAGGAAACGGCCCGCCGGCGCGACAGCCTAGGGTCAACGCGCGTAGCGCGACAGAGGGTTCCGGGTTACATCACGGTCTACCTTCCTTCTTCTCCGCGGTCTCCCCCGCTACCGCCGCTTTGCCGCGCCCTCCCTCTACCCTCGTACGCATGACCAGCGACGACACCGTGCGGCCCGGCCGCTCCCGTTCGATCGAGACCCTCACCGCACTCTCCCCGGAGCAGACCGGCGCCGTCCTCGCCCTGCTCGCCGAGGCCGCCCGCAACGACGGGCAGCAGGCCGTCTCCGAGCAGGGGCGGCTGCAACTGCGCGGTCCGGCCCGGGAGGGCGTCTCGCACCTGCTGCTCACCGTCGACGGCGGCGAACTCGTCGGCTACGCCCAGCTGGAGGGCACGGACCCGATCGAACCCCCGGCCGCCGAACTGGTCGTCCACCCCTCGCACCGGGGGAGGGGCCACGGACGGGCGCTGGGCTCCGCGCTGCTCGCGGCCTCCGGCAAGCGGCTGCGGATCTGGGCGCACGGCGGCCACTCCGCCGCCCGGCACCTCGCGCAGGTCCTCGGGCTGACCCTCTTCCGCGAACTGCGGCAGATGCGCCGCCCGCTGGCCGGCCTCGACCTGCCGGACCCGCGGCTGCCCGAGGGCGTGAGCGTACGCGCCTTCGTACCCGGCCGGGACGACGCGGCCTGGCTCGCCGTGAACGCCGCCGCCTTCGCCCACCACCCCGAGCAGGGCGCCCTCACGCAGCGGGACCTCGACGACCGCAAGGCCGAGGGCTGGTTCGACCCGGCGGGGTTCTTCCTGGCCGAACGCGGGGGCGAGTTGATCGGCTTCCACTGGACGAAGGTGCACGCCGAGGAACGGCTCGGCGAGGTGTACGTCCTCGGCATCCGCCCCGACGCCCAGGGCGGTGGCCTGGGCAGGGCCCTGACCACCATCGGCCTGCGGCACCTGGCGGAGCGGGGCCTGCCCACGGCGATGCTCTACGTCGACGCCGACAACAAGGCGGCCGTGTCCGTCTACGAACGCCTGGGTTTCGTCACCCACGAGACGGACCTGATGTACCGCACGGAGACGTGAGCCGTCACCGGCGCGCCGGCCCACCGGGAGGCCTCCGGGCGTACCGGACGCCCCGCGCCGACCGGGCGCGCGGGGCACGTCCTACGGACGGTGCGCGCCGCCCGGGCCGGACGTGACCGGCACGCCGGTGACCCGCCTCCGTCCGCGCCGGCCCACCGGCTCCGGCCCGCACACCGCCCACACCGCGGCGGCCGCCGCCGGCAGCACCGCCCACCGGTCGTGCGCCGCCGGCCACCGCGGGTCGTCCGGCCCCACCGACAGCGCCCAGTCCTCCGGTACCAGCAGGGGCGCGAGGACGGCCACGACCAGCAGGGCCGCCGCGACGGCCGGACCGGGGCGCGGTTCGTCCGTCAGACGTACCGCCGCCGCCGCACCGGCGAGCGCCGCCGCGCACATCGCCCCGGCCTCCAGGGTGACGTCCCCGACCGGGGGCCGGGTGCCGGAGGGGGCGAGCAGCAGCACCGCCGTCCACCACAGCACGGCGGGCGGTGCGACGAGGACCACCCGCAGCGCCTGCCGCAGGGGACGCCGGGTCGGTACGGGCGCGGTGAGGTGCCGGGCCCGGTCGTCCAGCAGGAAGACCAGGCCGAGCGCGCCGACCAGGGCGACGCCCCGCAGCAGGACGAGCGCCTGCCGGGGGTCCGGTTCCGCGCCCGTCAGCCTCGGCGCCCCGGCGAGCAGCAGCCCGAGGGCGCCGGCGGAGCCCAGGGCCCGCCACGGCAGCGTGCGCCACACGGGACCGGCCAGCGCGCGCGTCACTCGCACGAGTCCGCCTTCTCCGGCCCGGCCACGCCCAGCAGCCCGGCGGCCTCGGCCGTCGTGACCTCCGGGGAGGTCAGCTCGGTCCAGTGCGCCTTCACCCGCTCGGCGACCTGGGGACCGGGCTCCTCGAGCAGCCGCCGCACGACGTCGGTCTGTCCCTCCGTCATGGTCAGCGGATCGGTCGGTGACAGGACCACCGCGGCCCCCTCGACGCTGTCGTCGAGACGGACCCGGCGCAGGGCGTCCATCGGGTCGTCCTGCCAGCTGAGGGAGAGCCACATGACGGTGACCATCCGCCCGTCGCACACCGTGCTCCCCGCCTGCTCACTGCCCGCGACCAGCACGGCGGCGACGGCGGTGGAGAACTCCGGGACCCGGTTGCCGCCCCAGGCGGTGCCCACGGTCACTTGGTGCGGTGCGGTCAGCGGGGGGATCGCGGCGTCTCCCCCCGGCCCGTTCCGGACGTCCATCCGCTGCCGTACGAGGAGCCGCCGGTCGTGCGCGGTGCCGCCCGCGAGGGACTGGACGTGGTCCACCACCCCGGCCCAGGCACCCGTCCGGGGCTCCCAGTCGGGGAACGCGCAGTACGCCGACCGGCCGTGTTCGACGCAGCTCTGCTCCTTCTCCGGGTTCGCCGAGACCCGTTCGCGGGCCGCGGTCAGCCCCGGTGACGGATCCACGCCCCTGGCCTGCAGGACACCGCCGGTCACCGCCAGGGCGAGGGCCAGGGCGGTCCCCGCCCGGACGGCCGGTCCGCGTCCACCGGCGGCCAGCACCGCGAGGAAGGCCGCGCACAGGGCCGCGCCGGCCAGGTACAGCGCGTGCCAGGCGGCGGGCCGCCCCAGCAGGTCGGAGGGCAGGGTGGTGGTGCCGGACTCGGTGACGACCGGGGCCAGCCACGACAGGCCGTCGACGTCGCCCGAGCTCGTACCGAGGGCGAGCGTGAGCAGCAGGCAGACCACCAGCAGCGGCGCGGCGAGCGGCGCCCGCACCACCCGGGCCAGCAGCACCCCGAGCACACCGGACAGCAGCACCGTCAGCGGCCCGACGAGCAGCTCGGCCGGCGAACCGCTCCCTATCGCACCCTGCTTGGACGCCTCCCAGGCGAACTGCCCGGCCACGCACACGGCGGTGAGCAGCACGACCGGTACGACGGACAGCACGTGCGCCGCCGTACGGCGCCAAGGTTCCACGACCAGGATCGCGAACTGGCCCTCCGTGCCGTGGCGCGCGGAGCGCAGGACGGCGAAGTCGGCGGAGACCAGGACGGCGAGGCCGACGAGCAGGGGCCCGCCCTGGGTGGCGCGGTCGGCGTCCTGGAGGGCGGGATACCCGTCCCAGGAGTCGCGGGTGCGCCACACGATCCAGGCGGCGTAGGCGACGAAGGCGACGACGACGGGGACGCTCAGCAGCAGTCGGCGGGCCTCGAACCGGGCGAGGGCCAGCACGGCCCGGGCACCGCCGCGCGGCCCGGCGTCCACGGCGGACGGGGCCGCCGTCAGCACGGTGCTCATGCGGCCACCCCCGCACCGGCGCCGTCGAGGGTCAGCAGGTAGCCGTCCTCCAGCGTGGGTTCGAGCAGGTCGGCGCCGGAGGGCGGATCGCCCACGTTCCGGAAGGATCCCGTCCCCGTGCGCCAGCAGGCCTTCGCGCCCGGGTCGCGCTCCGTGCTGCTCCACACGCGCCCGGCGGCCCGCGCGGTCAGCTCGGCCGGGGTCCCGTCGAACCGCACGGTCCCCGCGGCCATGACGAGGACCCGGTGGCAGAGCATCGCCACGTCCTCGGTCTGGTGGGTGGACAGCAGTACGGTCCGCCCCTCCCCCGCCCCGGCGATCAACTCCCGGAACCGCATCCGCTGTTCGGGGTCGAGCCCGACCGTCGGCTCGTCGAGGACCAGGAACCCGGGGTCGCCGACGAGCGCCGCCGCCAGCGCGACCCGCTGCCGCATGCCACCGGACAGCTTCCTGATCCGCTTGCCGCGCACGTCGCCCAGGCCCACCTCGTCCAGGACGCGTCGCACCTCGCGGTGCCGGCCGGCCCGGTCGGTCAGCTCTTTCAGGATCGCGACGTAGTCGACGAACTCGAAGGCGGTGAAGTCCGGGTGGAAGCCGGGGGTCTGCGGCAGGTACCCGAGCCGCCGCCGCACCTCCTGCCGTCCCCGCGCGGTGCCCGGGTCGTGCCCCAGCACGGTGAAGGAACCCCGGTCGGCGGGCACGGCGGTCGCCAGCACACGCAGCAGCGTGGTCTTCCCGGCCCCGTTGGGACCGAGCAGCCCCGTGACGCCCGGCGTCAGCCGCAACGACACCTCGTCCAGGGCCCGGGTGCGTCCGTGGTGCAGGCTGAGCCCGGAGGCGGAAACGGTGGGGGTCATGCGCCACTCCCGTACAGAGATGGAGAAGAGGAAGAAGGACTCACGCGGCACCCCGCGGAAAGACGTCGAACCGGTCGCGGGCCAGAACCAGCAGCCCCGTCCCCAGCGCGGCCACGGCCGCGGACACGCCCTGCCCGGCCGTGGTGAACGGCGCCAGCGGACCGCCCCCGGCGGCCTGCGCGGCGTCGGCGGCGAACAGCACGGCACCCCACGCCCCGGCGACCACCGAGGGCGCGACCACCGGACCCAGCCGGGGCGTCAGCGCCAGCCCGGACGCGGTGAGCGCGAGCGCGGGCAGCAGCCAGGCCAGCGCGCGCAGCCCGTAGCCCGGCAGGGTGAGCGTCGCGAGGCCGTTGACGCCGAGGCCGACGGCCAGGACGGCGACCGTACGGATCATCAGCAGCCGGAAGCCGTGCATCGGCGAGACGACCGCCATCTCGTACGTCGGATCCAGCGCGGGCCCGTAGGCGAGCGCCACCCCGGCCAGCGGCAGCAGCGGCGCGAAGGCGAGGAAGAGCGTGGGCCTGTCGGTGACGCCGGACGTGAAGGCGACGGCGAAGGTCGTCACCAGCACGGCGACGATCGCGCCCAGCCAGGAACGGCGCAGCACGGGCGTGGCCGTGAGCAGCCGCGCGGTGTGGTCGGCGACCCCGCACCGCACCAGCAGGCCCTCGAGCCACCCCGGGCGGGGCGCGTCCAGCTCGGCGTCGAGCCGCTCCCACCCCGCATCCAGGGCGGCTGCGTCGCTCACCTCGGCGAGGACACCCCGGCACCGCGCGCAGGCGGCCAGGTGGGCGTCGGCGGACCAGAGCACGGGCGCCGCGAGCTCGCCGCGGGCGTACGCCCGCAGGTCGTCCTCGTCCACGTGCCAGCCGTTCTCGCTTCTCATGCCAGTGCCTCCCGCAGCTGCCGACGGGCCCGCATCGCCCGCGTCTTGACCGTGCCCGGCGGGATGCCGAGCAGGACGGCCGCCTCGCGGGTGGTCAGCCCGTCGATGACCGTGGCCTGGAGCACCGCGCGCAGCTCCGGCGAGAGCCGGACCAGCGCACCGGCGAGGTCCCCGTGCTCGACACCGGCGAGCACCCGCTCCTCGGCGGACGCCTCGTCCCGGTGCCGCAGGCGGGCCAGCGCCTGTCGCAGCCGCCCCCGGGCGCCGTCACCGCGCAGCGCGTCGACCAGCCGCCGGGACGCGATCCGCCACAGCCAGCCGGCCACGTCCCCCTCCGTCCGGTAGCGCGCACTGCCCCGCCACACCGCGAGGAACGTCTCCTGCACGACGTCGTCGACGACGCCGGCGTCGGCGCAGCGGCCGCGCATCCGGGCGGTCAGCCAGGGGGCGTACCGCCGGTACAGCTCCTCGAAGGCCCGCCGGTCGGCGTCCGCCGCGACGGCCCGCAGCAGCTCGCCGTCGGTTCTCGTTTCGCTCACGTCTCCTCATCGGACGAGCCGGGCGGTCCGGTTCACGGGATCACAGCGGATTTTTCCGAGGGAGCCGAGGAAGCTGGCGGAGCCGACGGAGCCGACGGAGCGCGGCTCGCCGTCCCGCGACCCGGCGCCGCCGGAGGCCGCTGCCGCAGGCCACCGCCGGAGGCCCCCCGCTATCCCACACGTCATGTCCCCGTAACCATCGATTCAGACAGCCTTGCAACCCTCACCGAATGAAACCGACCGCGCCACCAGGAGCAGAGCATTCCGCGCCCTCCGACGCGCCTGTCCTGCGCGCGGCGCGGAAGAATGAGTTCATGAGGCAGCCGAACACCCAGGCAGAGGTCCAGCACCCGCAGCCCTCCGTGGGCTCCATCGCCGCGCACCGCCCGCACACCGTGGCCGCGACCGTCTCCGACCTGGAGCCCGACATCGACGCGGACCTGGACGCGTACGAGGAGTCGGCGGCGCCCGGCGCCGACGGCACCGGCACGGACTCCGCCCTGCCCCAGGGCCGCTTCCTGGACCGCGAGCGCAGCTGGCTCGCGTTCAACGAGCGCGTCCTCGAGCTCGCCGAGGACCCGAGCACCCCGCTCCTCGAGCGCGCCAACTTCCTCGCGATCTTCGCCAGCAACCTCGACGAGTTCTTCATGGTCCGCGTCGCCGGCCTGAAGCGCCGCATCGCCACCGGCGTCGCCACCCGCTCCGCCTCCGGCCTCCAGCCCCGCGAGGTGCTGGAGATGATCTGGGCCCGCTCCCGCGAGCTCATGGCCCGGCACGCCGCCTGCTTCCACGAGGACGTCGCCCCGGCCCTCGCCGACGAGGGCATCCACCTGGTCCGCTGGAACGAACTGACGGAGAAGGAGCAGGCCCGCCTGTTCACCCTCTTCCGGCACCAGATCTTCCCCGTCCTGACGCCCCTCGCCGTCGACCCGGCCCATCCCTTCCCCTACATCTCGGGCCTCTCCCTCAACCTCGCGGTCGTCGTCCGCAACCCGGTCACCGGCCACCGCCACTTCGCCCGCGTCAAGGTCCCCCCGCTGCTCTCCCGCTTCCTCGAAGCGTCCCCGGGCCGCTACGTCCCCATCGAGGACGTCATCGCCGCCCACCTCGAGGAGCTGTTCCCCGGCATGGAGGTCCTGGAGCACCACGCCTTCCGCCTCACCCGCAACGAGGACCTGGAGGTCGAGGAGGACGACGCCGAGAACCTCCTCCAGGCCCTCGAGAAGGAGCTCATGCGGCGCCGCTTCGGCCCGCCGGTCCGCCTGGAGGTGGAGGAGTCCGTCGACCGGGAGGTCCTGGACCTCCTCGTGCGCGAACTGAAGATCGGCGAGGCGGAGGTCTACCCCCTCCCCGGCCCCCTGGACCTCACCGGTCTCTTCCGCATCCACAGCCTCGACCGTCCGGAGCTGAAGTACCAGAAGTTCGTCGCCGGCACCCACCGCGACCTCGCCGAGGTCGAGTCGGCGTCGGCGCCGGACGTCTTCGCCGCCCTGCGCAGCCGCGACGTCCTGCTCCACCACCCGTACGACTCGTTCTCCACCTCCGTGCAGGCCTTCCTGGAGCAGGCGGCGGCCGACCCGGACGTCCTCGCGATCAAGCAGACGCTGTACCGCACCTCCGGCGACTCCCCGATAGTCGACGCGCTCATCGACGCGGCCGAGTCCGGCAAGCAGGTCCTCGTCCTGGTCGAGATCAAGGCCCGCTTCGACGAGTCCGCCAACATCAAGTGGGCCCGCAAGCTGGAGGAGGCCGGCTGCCACGTCGTCTACGGGCTGGTCGGCCTGAAGACGCACTGCAAGCTGTCCCTGGTCGTCCGCCAGGAGGGCGACACCCTGCGCCGGTACAGCCACGTCGGCACGGGCAACTACCACCCGAAGACGGCCCGCCTCTACGAGGACCTCGGTCTGCTCACCGCGGACCCGCAGGTCGGCGCGGACCTCTCCGACCTGTTCAACCGCCTCTCCGGCTACTCGCGCCGCGAGACCTACCGCCGCCTGCTCGTCGCGCCCAAGTCCCTGCGCGACGGCCTGGTCTCCCGCATCCACAAGGAGATCCAGCACCACCGCGCCGGCCGCCCCGCCTCCATCCGCATCAAGGTCAACTCGATGGTCGACGAGGCCGTGATCGACGCGTGCTACCACGCGTCCCGGGCGGGCGTCCCGGTCGACGTGTGGGTGCGCGGCATCTGCGCGCTGCGCCCGGGCGTGGCGGGGCTGTCGGAGAACATCCGGGTCCGTTCCGTCCTCGGCCGCTTCCTGGAGCACTCGCGCGTCTTCGCCTTCGGCAACGGCGGCGAGTCCGAGGTGTGGTTCGGCAGCGCCGACATGATGCACCGCAACCTCGACCGCCGTATCGAGGCACTCGTCCGGGTCACCGACCCGGCCCACCGGGCGGCCCTCAACCGGCTGTTGGAGACCGGCATGTCCGACGGCACCGCCTCCTGGCACCTCGGCCCGGACGGCGAGTGGACCCGGCACGCGACCGACGCGGACGGCCAGCCCCTGCGCAACGTCCAGGAGATGCTCATAGACGCCCGGAGGCGCCGGCGTGGCACAGCGACACCCTGATCCGACGAACTCCCCGGCCGGTCCGGCCGGACCGGTGCCCGTGGAAGCCCTCGCGCGCTACCTCCGCGCCCAGGCCACGGAGTTCCTCCGCGCCCTGCGACTGCACCGCGGGTCGGGCGCGGGGACGGGCGCGAACGGTCCGGCCGGCAAGGGCGCGGACGACGGCGCCGCGGGCCCCGTGGACGCGGTCCGCGCCCTGCGCCGCGCGGCACGCCGCCTCAGCGGCACCCTGCACACCTACCAGCCGCTGCTCGACGCCGACTGGGCGGAGGCCATGCGCCCCGAACTGGCCTGGCTGTCCGGCACGCTGGCGATGGAGCACGCGTACGCCTCGCGCCTGGAACGCCTGCTCCAGGCGCTGCACCGCCTGTCCGGCTCGTCGGAGCTCCCGGCACGCCGGCAGGTGGCGGCCGCGGCCGTGTCCGCGGGCCTCCCCGCGTCCCCCGCGCTCCCGTCGGCCCCCGCGCCCCCCGACCGCGGCAGCCTCACCGTGGGCGCGGCCAAGGCGGGCGCCCTGCTCGACCGCCAGCTGACCCTGGCCCGCACCCGGGCCCACTCCACCGCCCTGCAGGCCCTGGGCAGCAGCCGCTTCCACGCGGTCGCCGACAAGGTCGCGTTACTGGCCAGCGAGGTCCCCCTGCGGGCGACCGCCGACGCCGCCGTCGACCTCCGCCCGCTGGCCGGCGCGGCACAGGGCCGCCTCGTCGACGCGGTGACCGCGCTGCCCCTGGTCACCGCGGGCCACCCGTACAACGCGGAGGCGCTGGTCCACGGCCTGTCCCCGGACCCGGCACCCCACCCGCAGGACGCCCCCTGGCACCAGGTGCGCCTGCTGCTGCGCCTGCACCGGTACGCACGCGAGGTCCTGGCCGGCGAGGACGGCCCGAGCGGCGAGGACGCCCGGCTGCTCACCGCGGGCCAGGCCCTCGACCGCCACCGCGACGCGTCGGAGGCCGCCGCCGCGGCGGCCCAGGCCGCCCGCACGCCGCGCATCACCCCGGCGACGGCGTACGCCCTCGGCGTGCTCCACGCCGACCAGCGCCACGAGGTCGAGGCGGCACGGTACGCGTTCCAGCGCGACTGGCAGAACGGGACCGTCCGCCCGACGCCGGCACCGTGAACCGCGACGGGACGGCGTTCCCCGCACGAGCACTCCGGAGGACACCGCCGTCCGCGCGGCCGCCCGCGCCCGGGCGGGGACGCCCCGTACGACGGGTGACCCGGGACCTCGCCGTGTCATCGACGTAAGCATTCCGTGACCTCACCGCACCGTCCTCAGGGGTTCACCCCTCGTTCATGCACGCCCATCGGCGGCTTCACCTGTTCTGCCTAATTTCGGCCTTACCCGACACGGGCCGCGTCGCGAGAACGCGCCCGTGTCACCAGTCCTCGCACGCCGCCGGAATTCAGGACGGCGGCTCCTGGAAGGAACTCCCTCAAGTGAAGCTTCAGCGCATGAACCGGCGGGCCCTCGCTCTCGGTGCTCTCGCCGTCTCCGGCGCCCTGGCCCTCACGGCGTGCGGCTCCGACGACACCGGTGACAGCGGCAGCGGCGGCGCCACCGCGAGCACGCAGGCCGGCAACATCAAGTGCGACGACGCCAGTGGCCAGCTCCTCGCCGACGGCTCGTCCGCGCAGAAGAACGCGATCGACGCGTGGGTGAAGCAGTTCTCCGCCGCGTGCAAGGGCGTCCAGATCAACTACAAGGGCGGCGGCTCCGGCGCCGGCATCACCGCGTTCACCCAGGGCACGGTCGGTTTCGCCGGCTCGGACTCCGCGCTGGACGCCGAGGAGATCACCGCCACCAAGAAGGTCTGCTCCGGCGGCCAGGGCATCGACCTGCCGATGGTCGGCGGCCCGATCGCCGTGGCGTACCACCTCGAGGGCGTCGACAACCTCGTCCTGGACGCGCCGACCCTGGCGAAGATCTTCAGCGGCAAGATCAAGAACTGGAACGACCCGGCGATCGCGAAGCTGAACCCCGACGCCAAGCTCCCCGACCTGAAGATCCAGGCGTTCCACCGCTCCGAGGACTCCGGCACCACGGACAACTTCACCAAGTACCTGATCAAGACCACCCCGGAGAACTGGAAGTACGAGGGCGGCAAGGCCTGGACGGCCCCCGGCGGCCAGTCCGCGTCCGGCTCCTCCGGCGTCGCCCAGCAGGTCAAGCAGACCAACGGCGCGATCAGCTACATGGAACTCTCCTACGCCAAGGGCTCCTCCGTGGTCGCCATCGACACGGGCGCCTCCCAGCCCGTCAAGGCCTCGGTCGAGGGCGCCACCAAGGCCATCGCGGACGCCAAGGTCGTCGGCACCGGCAAGGACCTGGCCCTGGAGCTGAACTACGCCACCAAGGCCGAGGGCGCCTACCCGATCACCCTGGTCACCTACGAGATCGTCTGCGACAAGGGCAACAAGGCGGAGAGCCTGCCGACCGTCAAGGCGTTCCTGAACTACATCGCCAGCGAGGACGGCCAGCAGGTCCTCGCCGACCACGACTACGCCCCCATGCCCGACGAGATCATCACCAAGGTCCGCAGCACCATCGCCGGCCTGAGCTGACCCGAGTGTGCGGTCCGGTCCCCCCGCGGGACCGGACCGCACCGTCCGGTGCACCGCCGCCAGGAGCCCCGCGCACAGCGGGGCACCGCAGACCGGAGAACCCGATGGACACAACCACGAAGACACCTCCTCTTCCACCCCAGCCGACCGTGGCCGAGCACGAGCGCACCGTCCGCGGCGCCACCCGTCCCGGAGACCGCGTCTTCCTCGGTCTCGCCCGTGGCTCGGGCATCTTCCTGCTGGTGATCATGGCCGCCATCGCGGTCTTCCTCACCTGGCGCGCCGCCGTCGCCATCGGCAAGAACGAGGGCAACTTCCTCACGACCTTCGAGTGGAACACCGGCGGCACCGAGCCGGTCTTCGGCATCGCGGTCCTGGCCTACGGCACGATCGTCTCCTCGATCATCGCCATGGTCCTCGCGGTCCCGATCGCCGTCGCCATCGCGCTGTTCCTCACCCACTACGCCCCGCGCAGGCTGAGCGGCCCGATCGCCTACGTGATCGACCTGCTCGCCGCCGTGCCGTCCATCGTGTACGGCCTGTGGGGAGCCCTGATCCTCGTCCCGCACATGAACGGCCTCTTCGGCTGGCTGAACGACTACTTCCGCTGGACCGGCATCTTCTCGTGGGAGGAGGGGCCGGCCCGCTCGATGCTCACCGTCGGCATCCTGCTCGCGATCATGATCCTGCCGATCATCACCAACGTGAGCCGCGAGGTGTTCCGGCAGGTCCCGCGGATGAACGAGGAGGCCGCCCTGGCCCTCGGCGCCACGCGCTGGGAGGTCATCCGGATGTCGGTGCTGCCCTTCGGCCGCTCCGGTGTGATATCCGCCTCGATGCTCGGCCTCGGCCGCGCGCTCGGCGAGACGATGGCCGTCGCCACCGTGCTCTCCCCGGACTTCCTGATCCACGGCAGCCTGCTCGACGCGGGCGGCGGCACCTTCGCCCAGAACATCGCCAGCAAGTTCGGTGAGGCGGACGAGTTCGGCCGTGACGCGCTGATCGCCTCCGGTCTCGTCCTGTTCGTCATCACCCTGCTGGTCAACGGCGCGGCCCGCATGATCATCGCCCGCCGCAAGGAGTACTCGGGGGCCAACGCATGAGCACCACGACCGTCCAGCACCCGAGCACGCTCCAGGGCGCCCGGCTGCCGAAGTGGTCCCCCTGGGCCATCGCCGCGGGGTCGCTCGCCGTCTCCGTCGGCCTCGGCCCGGCCGTCGGCATCGACAGCCAGGTCCAGTGGGGCCTGATCGCCGCGGTGCTCTTCGTCCTCGGCACGTACGTCATCGCCACCCGCGTCGAGGGCAGGCGTCAGGCCAAGGACCGCGTCGCGACCTCGCTGGTCTGGGTCGCCTTCCTGCTCGCCGTGGTGCCGCTGGTCTCCCTGGTGTGGACGACCGTCTCCCGCGGTGTGAAGGTCCTCGACGGCTACTTCCTGAGCCACTCCATGGGCGTCGTCGCCGACACCGAGCCCGGCGGCGGCATCTACCACGCCATCATCGGCACCGTGGAGCAGGTCGGCATCGCCACCCTGATCGCCGCGCCGATCGGCGTGCTCACCGCGATCTACCTGGTCGAGTACGGCCGCGGTCACCTGGCCCGCGCCGTCACCTTCTTCGTCGACGTGATGACCGGCATCCCGTCGATCGTCGCCGGTCTGTTCATCCTCAGCCTCCTGCTCATCTTCGACCTGGGCTTCTCCGGCTTCGCGGGCGCCCTCGCCCTCGCGATCCTGATGATGCCGGTCGTGGTCCGCTCCACGGAGGAGATGCTCAAGCTCGTCCCGAACGAGCTGCGTGAGGCGTCCCTGGCGCTGGGCGTGCCCAAGTGGCGCACCATCCTGAAGGTGGTCCTGCCGACGGCGGTCGGCGGTATCGCCACCGGTGTGATGCTGGCGGTGGCCCGCATCGCCGGTGAGACCGCGCCCGTCCTGCTGCTGGTGTTCGGCAACCCGTTCATCAACAACGACCCCTTCGAGGGGGCGCAGGCGTCGCTGCCGCTGTACGTCTACCAGCAGTACGCGAACAGCGCGGGCTCGGAACCGGCGTACGACCGCGCCTGGGCCGCGGCCCTCACCCTGATCGCCTTCGTGATGATCCTCAACCTCGCGGCCCGCGGCATCGCCCGCTGGAAGGCCCCGAAGACCGGTCGCTGAAGCGTCCATGTGCGGCTACCGCCGCGTGGGGCCATACAGCGACCGATCTCCGAAGACTTTTCCCGAAAGAAGCAGTGATTCCCATGGCCAAGCGCATCGATGTCAGCGGCCTCAACGCCTACTACGGCTCCTTCCTGGCCATCGAGGACATCTCGATGACCGTCGAGCCCCGCTCCGTGACGGCCTTCATCGGCCCGTCCGGCTGCGGCAAGTCGACCTTCCTGCGCACGCTCAACCGCATGCACGAGGTCACCCCCGGCGGCCGGGTGGACGGCAAGGTCATGCTCGACGACGAGAACCTCTACGGCGCCGGCATCGACCCGGTGTCCGTGCGCCGCGAGGTCGGCATGGTCTTCCAGCGCCCCAACCCGTTCCCGACGATGTCGGTCTACGACAACGTGGCGGCGGGCCTGCGCCTGAACGGCAAGTACAGGAAGTCCCAGCTGGACGACGTCGTCGAGAAGTCCCTCAAGGGCGCCAACCTCTGGAACGAGGTCAAGGACCGCCTGAACAAGCCGGGCTCCGGCCTCTCCGGCGGCCAGCAGCAGCGCCTGTGCATCGCGCGGGCGATCGCGGTGGAGCCGAAGGTCCTCCTCATGGACGAGCCCTGCTCCGCCCTGGACCCGATCTCCACCCTCGCCATCGAGGACCTGATCGGCGAGCTGAAGGAGCGGTTCACGATCGTCATCGTGACGCACAACATGCAGCAGGCGGCCCGCGTCTCCGACCGCACCGCCTTCTTCAACCTGGCGGCCGTCGGCCAGCCCGGCAAGCTGATCGAGATCGACGACACGGAGCGCATCTTCTCCAACCCGTCGGTCCAGGCCACGGAGGACTACATCTCCGGCCGCTTCGGCTAGGTCGTGAACTCCTCGCGGTGCTGCATGGCGGTGCCACCGCGAGGCGCAGAAGGGCCCGCCCCCGGAATCCGGGGGCGGGCCCATCGATGTGCGTGGCCGCGGGCAGTCGTACCGGGACGCGTGCGCCCCGCCGCTCCCGGCAGCCGGCGCGCTACAGCACCGCCAGATCCACCAGCCAGTACGAACACGCGGCCACCACCGCAGCCGCCGGCATGGTGATGAACCACCCCAGGATGATGTTCTTCGCGACGCCCCACCGCACCGCGTTCACCCGCTTCGTGGCCCCCACGCCCATGATCGCCGACGTGATCACGTGCGTCGTGGAGATCGGCGCGTGGAACACGAACGCGGACCCGAACATGATCGACGCACCCGTCGTCTCCGCGGCGAACCCCTGCGGCGGATCGAGCTCGATGATCTTCCGCCCCAGCGTCCGCATGATCCGCCAGCCGCCCGCGTACGTCCCGAGCGACAGCATCAACGCGCAAGCGATCTTCACCCACACCGGGATCGGATCGCCGTAGTCCTCGACGTCGGCGATGACCAGCGCCATCACCACGATGCCCATGGTCTTCTGCGCGTCCTGCAGGCCGTGGCCCAGCGCCATGCCCGCCGCCGACACCGTCTGCGCGATACGGAATCCCCGCTTCGCCTTGTGGGGGTTGGCCCGCCGGAACATCCACATGATCACCGCCATGACGAGGTAGCCGACGACCAGACCGATCACCGGCGACACGAACATCGGGATGATGATCTTGTCGACCACTCCGTGCCAGTACACGGTCGTGCTGCCCGCCAGCGCCGCGCCGACCATGCCGCCGAACAGCGCGTGCGAGGACGACGAGGGCAGGCCGAAGTACCAGGTGATGAGGTTCCACACGATGGCGCCGATCAGCGCCGCGAAGAGGATCCCCATCCCCTTCGAGCCCTCGGGTGTCTCGATCAGCCCCTCACTGACGGTCTTGGCGACCCCGGAACCGAGGAAGGCGCCGGCGAGGTTCATCACGGCGGCCATCGCGAGCGCCGCCCGAGGCGTCAGCGCCCGCGTCGACACGGACGTCGCGATCGCGTTCGCCGAGTCGTGGAAACCGTTGGTGTACGTGAAGAAGAGCGCGACCCCGATGGTCACGATCAGAGCGAAGGTGTCCATGGAGGGGTCAGGACTCCTTGACCGCGATGGTCTCCACCGTGTTCGCCACGTGCTCGAACGCGTCCGCCGCCTCTTCCAGCACGTCCACGATCTGCTTCAGCTTGAGCACCTCCATGGCGTCGTACTTGCCGTTGAAGAGGTGGGCCAGCAGCTTGCGGTGGATCTGGTCGGCCTGGTTCTCGAGCCGGTTGACCTCGATCCAGTACTCGGTGAGGTTGTCCATGGTCCGCAGGTTCGGCATGGCCTCGGCGGTCAGCTCGGCGGCCCGCGCGAGCACCTCGATCTGCTGGTCGACGCCCTTGGGCAGCTCCTCGACGTTGTAGAGGACGACCAGGTCGACGGCCTCCTCCATGAAGTCCATGATGTCGTCGAGGGACGACGCGAGGGAGTAGATGTCCTCGCGGTCGAACGGCGTGATGAACGAGGAGTTCAGCTGGTGGAAGATCGCGTGCGTGGCGTCGTCACCCGCGTGTTCGGCGGCCCGCATACGCTCTGCGATCTCGGCTCGGGCGGGTGCGTCCGCCCCGAGCAGTTCCATCAGGAGCTTGGAGCCCGTGACAATGTTGTCCGCGGACGCGGCGAACATGTCGTAGAAGCTCGTCTCCCTGGGGGTCAGACGAAAGCGCACGTGGGGTCCTCGGGGTGCATCGGTTTCGGTCAGGCTGATGCTAGGCGCATCATCCGGCCACGGCTAACGGGCCGTCCCCCAGTGTCGCCCATGAGGCAGAGTGATGAGCAGGGGGGCGACCGGGGACGGTGCCCCGCGCCGGTTCCACGGCACCCCTACCCCGGAAAATTCGGTACCATATACCCACCAGGGGTATATGTCGGCAATCTGCCCAACAGGAGGACGCGATGACGACCACCGAGGCCGGCGCAGGCGCGCCCTCCCCCACCGTGGACGCGGTGGAGACGGACGGGACGGACGTCGTCACGGACCACGACCGCGGTGTGCACGGGTACCACAAGCAGAAGGACGAACACCTCAAGCGCCTGCGCCGCATCGAGGGCCAGATCCGCGGCCTGCAGCGCATGGTCGACGAGGACGTCTACTGCATCGACATACTCACCCAGGTCTCCGCCTCCACCAAGGCCCTGCAGTCCTTCGCCCTGCAGCTCCTCGAGGAGCACCTGCGCCACTGCGTGGCGGACGCGGCCCTCAAGGGCGGCTCCGAGATCGACGCGAAGGTGGAGGAGGCGACGAAGGCGATCGGCCGCCTGCTGCGCACCTGAACCGGCGGCCCCGCCTACCGGTCGGCGCCGGGGCCGCGCTCCTCGGCCACCCTCAGCACCTCGTCGATGCTCTCCAGGCTGAGCCGCTCCCGGGCGGCCGAGGCCGCGATGATCAGCTCCCCGCACAGCTCTATCTCGGCGAGCGCCACGTGGTCCTGAACTGCCGTACCGCCGACCGGAGCCACGTGCGTCACCTCGTCTCTGCCGTCACCGGCTTCCTAGAGTAGGGAGCGGCCCGCACACCGCGCATGGCACGGAAGGGCTAGTTCTTGCCGTCCGCGCCTTCGCCCGCCGCCTCTTCCGGCCCCGCGGCGATCTTCCCCGCGTAGATGTCGTCCTCCTCCGGCAGCCGGACGCGCGCGACGGCGCCGAAGTCGTAGAGCAGCGTCGTCGAGGCGACGGCCACGGTGTCCCCGCCCCGCCCGTTGGCGAAGCTGAACCGGTGCCGGACCTTGCGGATGCGGCCCGCGTCGTCGAGGTAGGCGTCGAACGGCACCTCGGCGGTGGCGAACCCCTCGGCCGCCGCGGACAGCGCCGCCCTGTTGCCGTACGAGGCCTCCCGCGCCGCCCGGGCGAGGTCGGCGGTCCCCCGGTAGTGCCGCACCGCGGTCCCCGCCACCTCGGCGCGCCCCACGTACGTCGCCGTCCGCGTGCCCCGCAGCACCTCGGCGGCGGCGAGCGGGTCCGTCGCCCCGCCGGTCACCAGGTTCCCGTCGGAGAGCGTGGCGGTCGCCACCCTCACCCACTTGTCGTCGGGCACACCGGCGCCCCGGTTCTTCATGAACAGGGCACCCGGCGCCAGCAGCTCGGTGATCGGCCGGTGTCCGCTCGTGCCCGCCGGGTCCTGCGGCAGCCTCACCTTCAGCCTGCCGCGCCGCTCCCGGAAGTCGTAGACACCCTCGCCGCGGATGGTCACCCGCGTCCCGCCACTGGCCATCTCCATGGCCGTGCGGGCCCTGGAACTGCCGGCGGCCACCAGACGGTCCGCGGCCCGGTGCAGCACGCGGACCGGGTCACCGGAGCGGGGGTCCTGCGCGGCGGTTCCCTGGCCGGAGCACCCGGTCGCGGCCAGCCCCACACCGACCACGGCCCCGACGACGGAGGCCGTCCCCGGCTTCCTGCCCCGCCGCTCCCTCTCCCGTCCGACCATCGCCACCTACCCCAGCCGACACGGCCCTCCCGGACCCCCTGTCGTCCCGGCTAACGACGGGCAGGCGACCCCGGTAACGTGGTGGCCGTGGCTCAGCAGGACGCTCGTGAAGCTCCCGAGGACATTCCGGAACACCGCACCAGCACGGTCGAACAGGGTGCCTTCTGCACGGCCCGCTGCACCTGCGGCTGGCGGGGCCCGGCCCGCAGAGCCAGAAGCCAGGCCCGCACGGACGCCCAAACCCACCTGCCTCCCACGTAAGCCGCGTGGCCGCCACCCACTCGACGCCCCGTCACCGCGCCCACCAGTCCGGACACCCGGCCGGCCCAGCCCGTGGAACCCCCACCCCCACCACCCCGTCTCCCTCCCAGAACCCCACGGGACCCGGAGACGCAGATGAACCGGCGCACCTTCCTGAGCGGCACCACGACCACCGCCCTCACCCTCACCCTCACCACCACCGCGACGGCCTGCACGGGCACACCCCCCGGCACCCCCTCCGGCGCGGACAAGAACCCCGCCCCCACCCGAACCCCCCGCCCCACCCCCACAGCCACCTCCACCAGGCCGGCCACCGCCCCCACCCCCGCCGCCTGGACCGCCCTGGCGAAATCCCTGGACGGCACCCTCCTCCGCCCCGGCGACCGGCCCTGGCGCACAGCCCACCAGCTCTACAACACCCGTTTCGACACCCTCCGCCCCGCCGCCGTCGCCTACGTCGCCCACCCCGACGACATCCGCACCGTCCTCTCCTACGCCCGGGCCCACCGCGTCCCCGTCGCGATCCGCAACGGCGGCCACTCCTACGCCGGCTGGTCCTCCGGCGACGGCCGCCTGATCATCGACGTGTCGGCACTGAACCGCATCCGGACGAGCGGCACCGAGGCCACCGTCGGCGCCGGCGCCAAGCTGATCGACGTCTACCGTGCCCTGGCCGCCAAGGGCGTCACCGTCCCGGCCGGCTCCTGCCCCAGCGTCGGCATCTCCGGCCTCACCCTCGGCGGCGGCCACGGCGTCGTCTCCCGCGCCTACGGCCTCACCTGCGACAGCCTCACCCGGGCCACCCTGATCACGGCGGACGGCAAGCAGATCACCGCCGACGCCACCGAGCACAAGGACCTGTTCTGGGCCCTGCGCGGCGCCGGCAACGGCAACTTCGGCATCGTGACGGAACTCCGCTTCCGCACCCGCCCCGCACCGCAGGCCGTATCGGCGTACCTGACCTGGCCCTGGGCGAGGGCCGCCGCGGTCGTCCGCGCCTGGCAGGAGTGGGGCCCGGGCCAGCCCGACGAGATCTGGTCGTCCCTCCACCTGGAGGCCGGGCCCCGCGGCACCCCGACCGTGTCGGTCGCCGCCTTCTCCCTCGGTACCTACGGCGAGCTGCAGAACGCGGTCGACCGCCTCGCCGCCCGCATCGGCGCCCCGGCGAGCGGCGTTTCCCTCAAGCGCCGTTCGTACGAGGCGTCGATGGAGGTGTACGCCGGCTGCTCGTCGTTCGCCACGGACGCCCGGTGCCATCTCCCCGGCACCACGCCCGGCCGGTCACCGCAGGGCGTGCTGAAGCGCGAGACGTACGCGGCCCGCTCGGACTTCTACGACCGTTCCCTGCCGTCCGCCGGCATCCGGGCCCTGCTGTCCCAGGTCCGCTCGGTGCGCGGCGGCACCGGAAGCATCGCGTTCACGGCGCTCGGCGGCGCGGTGAACCGCGTCGCCCCGACGGCCACCGCGTTCGTGCACCGCCGCTCCCGGATGCTGGCCCAGTACCTCGTCTCGTGGCGGCCGGGCGCGAGCGACGCGGCGGCCCGGTCCTGGCTGGCGTCCGCACACGGTGCCATGCGCCCCTACGCCTCGGGCGCCGCGTACCAGAACTACACGGACCCGGCCCTGAAGGACTGGCGGCGGGCCTACTACGGAGACGCGGCCCCGCGCCTGGCGAAACTGAAGAGCCAGTACGACCCGGACCGTGTCTTCACCTTCCCCCAGGCCCTGTAGGCCTAGGCGGCGAGGTCCCGCTCCTCCGCCCCGGCGTTCTCCTGCCGGGCCCCCGGGATCACGGCGTCCCGCCCCTCCTCGGCTCGCCCCCGCGCGCTGACCAGCCAACCCGCCCGCGGCGACCGCTCGACGGCCTTGACCAGCGGCGTCAGCAGGGCCATGGCGACCGGCGACAGCAGCAGCGCGACGGCCGTGCCGAGGGCGAAGCCGCCGATGACGTCCGTCGGATAGTGCACGCCCATGTAGACCCGGGCGAAGCCGCCGAACAGGGCCAACACGATCGCTCCGATCCCGAACTTCCGGTTGGCGACGAACAACGCGACGGCCAGTGCCATGACGAGCGTCGCGTGGTCGCTCACGAAGGAGAAGTCGTCCTTGCCGGAGACGAGCACTTCCAGCCCGTCGTGGTCCTTGAACGGCCGGGGCCGCTCCACGAAGCCCCGTATCGGCACGTTGACGAGTACGGCGATGCCGGCCGCCAGCGGCGCCCACACCAGCGCGGCCACGGACGAGGCCGCGTCCGCGCCGCCCCGCCGTCGCACGCCCCACCAGCACCACAGCACCAGCAGCACGATCGCGAACAGCAGTCCGTACTCACCCACGAACTCCATGACCCGGTCGAACCAGTGCGGCGCGTCCTTGGCGAGTCCGTTGATGTCGTAGAGCAGCTCGACGTCGGGGTTCGACCCGGATTCGGCGAGTCCAGCCATGTTGCAGCGGCCCCTTCGTCATGTTCTCCGGCGCACCTTGCGCTCGGCTCTCCTGCCACCCCCGTGGTCGTAGATCCGTCGGCTCTTCTCCCGTGCCGCACACCTACACGACAACAGGAACGCACGGTCCCCGTTGATACGTTCCACACTCCACCGAATGATCACGCAGACGTTATCGAAGAGAGACTCGTCATCGCAGCTCAGGGGATGGGTTCACACGCGGTTCACAGCCTCGTGGGCAATGCTTTCGCGCCATCCTCGGTCACCCGCGTGGCCCCGAAGTAGTCGGGCGTGTCGATCCGGTCGAACCGGATCACGGCCCCCGACCGCGGCGCGTCGATCATGTACCCGCCACCGACGTAGATCCCCACGTGCCGGATGGCCCGGGAGTTGGTCAGGTCGTCGGAGAAGAACACCAGGTCCCCCGGCAGCAGTTCGTCCCGCGCCGGATGCGCCCCCGCGTTGTACTGGTCGTTGGCGACCCGGGGCAGCTTGATCCCGACACTCTCGTACGCGGCCTTGGTCAGCCCCGAGCAGTCGAACCGCCCTCCCTGCGCGGCGGTCCCGTTCCCACCCCACAGGTAGGGCGTCCCCAGCTTCTTCTGCGCGTACGCGATGGCCCCGGCGGCCTGCTCGGAGGGATCGACCCGCGTGGTGGGCGCGGCGAAGCTCTTCTCCAGCGTCGTGATCACCTTGACGTAGTTCCGGGTCTCCTCGTACGGCGGCACCCCCTGGTACTTGATGACCGCGTAGGCGCCCGCGTTGTAGGAGGCCAGCATGTTTTCGGTCGCGTTCCCGGGCACGTCCTTCACGTACGACGCGAGGGAGCAGTCGTACGAGGCCGCCGACGGGATCGCGTCCGCCGGATCCCACACGTCCCGGTCGCCGTCGCCGTCCCCGTCGATGCCGTGCGTGGCCCACGTCCCGGGGATGAACTGCGCTATCCCCTGCGCCGCCGCCGCGCTCCGCGCCCTGGGGTTGAAGCCGCTCTCCTGGTAGAGCTGGGCGGCGAGCAACGCGGGGTTGATGGCGGGGCACAGATTGCCCCACTTCTGCACGAGCCCCTGGTACGCCGCGGGCACGGTCCCCTTGGCCAGCTTCCTGGCCCCGCCGCCCGCACCGCCCGCGAGGTTCCCGGCGACGACGTAGACCCCGACGACCAGCAGCATCACGAAGCCGACGCCCAGCGCGACTGCGGCGCCCCCGATGAACCACACTTTGCGCACGGCCCAACCCTTCCCCATCCAGCCGCTTCCCAGGCCACGTCCGGCGAACACGACGCCGTCCCAGGATGGACCCGCCGACGCCCGCCGCACGGCAAGTCCGCCGAGAAGTCCATCCAGTGACGTTCCGTCACCAGTGTGAGGGCAGAAGCACGGCAGTGGCCAACGACGGACCGCACGGCACGTTGCGGACCCACCTCATTGCCCAGCGTGACACGCCGTGATACACAGAGTGACGATACAAATCTTTGCATACCGGTCCGCGCCACCACACGAGGGAACGGCGCGGACCGGTGGCAAGCTGTTCGTACGAAACCCGCCAATCAATGACGCCAAGTCGACATACGACAGCGGCATTGTCGGCGACAATGAGGCCTGACCTCTGCACGAACGCAGGGGGCGCGGAACTACCCAAACAGGGGCGGTGACTTACATGCTCTTTGCGGCCGACGAGGGAGACATCAACACCATCATCGGGGGGATCGCTCCGGACTGGGGCCCCTTCGGCAGCCTGGGCAACGAGGCCAAGGTGATGATCGAGGTGGTGATGGCCGTCGCCATCCTGCTCTGCCTCGGCATCGCCATCTGGGGCGCCGCCAAACAGCGCATCGGCGCCACGGCGCTCCGCGACACCTTCAGCGCCGAACAGGGCAAGGGCCTCATCATCGCGGGTCTGACGGGCGTGTTCATCATCGGCTCGCTCGGCACGCTCTTCACCATCGTGTACGGCATGGCCGTGTAGGCGGGCGCGCGGTCCCATCGGCCCCGCCGGGCGCGCCCGGTCCCCTCCATCCCACCCGCCCGTCGTGCCCACCGGCTGAGGTTGCGTTTCCCTGATGTCCAGTCACCACACCGCATCCGAGCGGGAGCCAGCACCGCTACCGTCATACTTCTACGGCATGGGGTACGAGGTGTTCCCGCACGACGTCGAGGGGGCGTACGCGGCATGAGTCTCGGAGACGACCACCAGTCCTCCGGCGGTTACGGCGGCACGGGCCAGACGCGGACGCGGCTGCCCGACCACGGCGGCGACACGTACGGAGGCGCCCGCCGCGGCGGGCGTTCGTCCTCGCGCAGCCTGGTCACCGTGGTCGGCGTGGTCGTCCTCCTGATCGCCGCGATCGCCTTCGCGAACCGTGGAGGAGACGATTCCGCAACGTCCGGCGAGGCGGCGACCGGTGACAAGCCGAAGACCTCGGCGACGGCGCCGTCCGGCGAACAGCCGGTGGACACGAAGACAGCCGGCATCCCCTCGGGCTTCACCCACGACCAGCAGGGGGCACAGAGCGCGGCGGCGAACTATGCGGTGGCGCTTGTATCGGCCGACATCCTCAAGCCCGCCCGGCGGGCCGAGATGATCCAGCAGGTCTTCGTAGCCGACAAGCAGGCTGCCCTCTCGGACAAGTTCGCCAAGGCCTATACGAAGGAATTCCTCAGAGACATCGGTCTCGATCAGAACGGCAACGCGACAGGTGGCAACACCTACGTCTCCCGCACCCTGCCCATCGGCACCAAGACCACGAGCTACTCCGAAACCGCCGCATCCGTCGATGTCTGGTGCACCGGAGTCTTCGGAACGGCGGGAGCAGAGTCGACCAACCCGGTGAGCAGTGACTGGTTCACCATGACGCTTCAGCTGCGCTGGGCGAACGGCGACTGGAAGGTCGACAGCTTCTCCCAGCAGGATGGCCCCGCTCCCATTCCCGGAGACAACAAGGCTTCTAGCGCCGACGAGATGGCCAAGGCCGTCCAAGAGTACGGAGGGTTCACGTATGCCCGGTAGCCCGCGCCGCGTACTCAAGGTCGCCGCCGCCGTCACCGCCGTACAGACCGCGGCCGTGTTTCTGGCCAGCCGCGCTGTCGCAGCACCCACACCGTCGCCGACGCCGTCGGACGACAACTGTGACCTCATCGTCGGCCCCGCCAAGGACTACTGCGAACGCGGTGAATCCGGCGGCGGCTCCACCGGAGGTACCGGAGGTGACGCCCCCAGCCTCACCTCCACCCTCGACCCCCTCTCCTCCCTCGCCAAGGGCTGCGCCGACGCCGCGTCCTGGACGATCGACAAGCTCAGTGCCGCCGTACAGGACACCGCGAACGTCGACTTCACCAACCAGAAGTTCCTCCAGCAGTACGCCGTCGTCTTCGCGGCGTCGACGATCCTCACGCTCCTCCTCTGGCTCCTCGCGGTCGCGAAGCGCGCCGTGCGCGGCGTCCCCCTCACCACCGCGATCTCCGAGGCCATCGGCTTCCTCTGGCTCACCGTCCTGGCGTCGGCGTTCACGCCGCTGATCCTCTACACGGTCGTCTCCGCGACCGACGGCGTCACCGACGTCCTCGCCAAGACCACCGGCGACCAGACGACCACCTTCTTCGGCACGTTCTCCGGCGCCCTGGAGAAAGGCGGGGACATCGGCGGCGGCCCGATCATGCTGATCGTCGTCTCCCTGGTCTCCATCCTCGCCGCCGGCGTCCTGTGGCTGGAGCTCGTCATCCGCGCCGCCCTGCTCTACGTCGGCGCCCTGCTCGGCACCGTCGTCTACGCCGGGCTGGTCGACAAGAACCTGTGGGGCCACGTCCGCCGCTGGGCCGGGATCATGATCGCCGTGATCCTGGTCAAGCCTGTCATCGTCATCGTCCTCGGCCTCGCCGGGGCGCTCTCCGCCGACGACGGCCCCGACGCCTTCTCGGCCGTCGTCTCCGGCCTCGCGATCATCCTGCTCGCCATCTTCGCGTCCGCGATGATCTACCGTTTCGTCCCCGGTTTCGGCGACGAGATCGCCGGGTCCCGCAACAACCGCATCATGCAGGGCGCCGAGGGCAAGGCCGCGGCCGTCATCAGCTCCCCGGCCAACCTCGTCGCCCAGGGCATCAGAACCCACAGCACCCGCCACAACGGCGACGGCGGAGGCGGGGGCCGGTCCAGCTCCTCCTCCGGGTCCCGTCCCTCCAACCCCGCGTCCGGCGGGGTCGCCGCGCACAGCTCGCGCCCCTCGAACGGTGGCGGCGGAAGTGTCCCCTCCGCCACACCCGCACCGCGCTCCGGCAGCCCGGTGAACACGCCCCACGCCAGCAACACCCGCAACAGCGGAACCAGCAACAGCTCAGGAGGTGACGGGCGTTGACGACCGAGTCCCACATGTCCCATCCGGTCACGCCCCGCCGTACGTATCTGATCGGCCGCGCCCGGCCGAACGCGATCGTCGGGCGCAACCGCGAGACCGGCGAGATCGCGCTGATCGTCGTGGGCGCGTTCCTCGGCATGATGTGCGGGCTCCTCGTCCCCGTCCTGACCCTGCGCATCGTGCTGCTCATGGGCTTCCCGCTGCTCGCGCTGGCGGCGGTCTACGTGCCGTACAGGCACCGCACGTTCTACAAGTGGTTCGAGATCAACCGCAGCTACAAGCGGACCCTGCGCCAAGGCACCACCTACCGTTCCGGCGCCATCGAGGCCGGCACCCGGCTGGACGGCCGGGAGGTCGAGATCGGCCCGCCACCGGGCATCGGCCGCATCACCTGGCTGGCGGCGCCCTTCGGCCCGGACGAGATCGCCGTCCTGCTGCACGCCGACCGCAAGACCGTGACGGCCGCGATCGAGATCGAGGGCCCCGGCGTCGGCCTGCGCGACTCCGAGGACCAGGAAGCCCTCGTCGACCGCTTCGGCACCCTGCTCAAGCACGTGGCCAACGGCGACGGCTTCGTCACCCGCATCCAGATGCTCGCCCGCACCCTCCCGGCCGACCCGGACGCGCACGCCAAGGACGTCGCCCTGCGCGGCGACGACAAGGCGCTGCCCTGGCTGCAGCAGTCGTACGACCAGTTGCAGTCCATGGTGTCCACCAGCAGCGAGCAGCACCGCGCCTACCTCGTCGCCTGCATGCACTACACGCGCGAACTGGCCGCCGAGGCCCACGCCATGGCCCGGGCCGCCCGGCCGCAGAACGGGCGCAAGACCGACCGGGACGCGGGTCTCGCGGTGGTGATGGCGCGCGAGCTGACCGACATCTGCTCGCGCCTGCAGGAGGCCGACATCCGCGTCCGCCAGCCGCTCGGGCAGGGCCGGCTCGCCTCCCTCATCCACTCCATGTACGACCCGGACCACCCGATCGACCACATCCAGGCGATGACCAAGCGCAACGCCTGGCCGGCCGAGCTGGACGCCATGGAGCCCACCTACCTCCAGGCCAAGACCCGCGAGTCCTCCACCCGCGCCCCCTGGTGCCACGCCACGGCCTGGATCAAGGAGTGGCCGATGACCCCGGTCGGCGTGAACTTCCTCGCGCCGCTGCTCGTCCACACCCCGGACGTCATCCGCACGGTCGCCGTGACGATGGACCTCGAACCCACCGAGGTGGCCATCGAACGCATGCTGACCGAGAAGACGAACGACGAGGCCGAGGCCTCCCGCGCCGCCAAGATGAACCGGACCGTCGACCCGCGCGACATCGCCGCCCACGGCCGCCTCGACCAGCGCGGCGAGGACCTCGCCAGCGGCGCGGCCGGCGTCAACCTGGTCGGCTACATCACCGTCTCCTCCCGGTCCCCCGAGGCGCTCGCCCGCGACAAGCGGACGATAAGGGCCTCGGCCGGAAAGTCGTACCTGAAACTGGAGTGGTGCGACCGCGAGCACCACCGCGCCTTCGTGAACACACTTCCGTTCGCCACCGGCATCCGAAGGTAGGGGCTGAGCCTGATGCGGGACCCGCTGTCCGTCCTCACCGACGCCTTCACGTCCTTCCTCTTCGGGAAGGTCGAGACGACCCGCCTCCCGGTCCGCACGTCGACCGGCCAGGCACAGGCGGTCTACCTGCCGACCGCCGCACCCGGCCTCGGCGACTCCGGCGTGATCATCGGCCGCGAGGTCTACTCCGGCAAGGGCTACATCTACGACCCCTTCCAGCTCTACGGCCAGCAGCTCCCCGCCCCCCACTGGCTGGTGCTCGGGGAGTCCGGCAACGGCAAGTCGGCGCTGGAGAAGACGTACGTCCTGCGCCAGCTCCGCTTCCGCGACCGCCAGGTCGTCGTCCTGGACGCCCAGGGCGAGGACGGCGTCGGCGAGTGGAACCTCATCGCGCAGGAGCTGGGGATAACTCCCATCCGCCTCGACCCGATGGCCGCCCTGGACCACGGCATCCGGCTCAACCCCCTCGACCCGGCGATCACCACGACCGGCCAGCTGGCCCTGCTCCGCACGATCATCGAGGTCGCCATGGGGCACGGCCTGGACGAGCGCTCCGGCTTCGCCCTCAAGGTCGCGCACGCCTACGTCAACGAGACCATCGTCGAGCGCCAGCCCGTCCTCACCGACATCGTCGAGCAGCTCCGCCACCCCGAGCCGGAGTCGGCCGAGGCGATGAACGTCGACATAGACGACGTGCGGGCCTGGGGCCTGGACGTGGCGCTGGTCCTCGACCGGCTCGTCGACGGTGACCTGCGCGGCATGTTCGACGGCCCGACGACCGTCGGCATCGACCTCGACGCGCCGCTCATCGTCTTCGACCTGTCCCACATCGACCGCAACTCCATCGCCATGCCGATCCTCATGGCCATCGTCGGCGTGTGGCTGGAGCACACCTGGATCCGCCCCGACCGGAAGAAGCGCATCTTCCTGGTCGAGGAGGCCTGGCACATCATCAACAGTCCGTTCGTGGCACAGCTGTTCCAGCGGCTGCTGAAGTTCGGACGCCGGCTGGGACTGTCGTTCGTGGCGGTGGTGCACCACCTGTCGGACGTCGTGGACGGGGCGGCGGCGAAGGAGGCCGCCGCCATCCTGAAGATGGCCTCGACACGGACGATCTACGCCCAGAAGGCCGACGAGGCCCGGGCGACCGGCCGGGTGCTCGGCCTGCCCAGGTGGGCGGTGGAGATCATCCCGTCGCTCACGCCCGGCATCGCGGTGTGGGACGTCAACGGCAACGTCCAGGTGGTCAAACACCTGGTCACCGAGACCGAACGCCCCCTGGTCTTCACGGACCGCGCGATGACCGAGTCCTCCGCCGACCTCACGGACGACGCCCTGCGCGCCGCCGAACTGGAGGCGGAGGAGCGGGCGGCGGCCTTCATGGAACAGCACATCGCCGACTCGTCCGAATCGACGGTGGCGTAGGCGCAGGGGGAGGCACGGGACGGATGAGACCGGAAGACCGGCGACGGGACGGCCAGGGCGGCGGCATCCCGGACGGCCTGCTGATCGGCATACTCGCGTTCCTCCTCGGCATGACCCTGCTGGTGTGGACGGCGACCGGTCTCGCCGCCCTGTTCTCCCACGGCTCCTGGCCCGCCGGCGTCACCTTCTCCGGCACCCCGCTCGCCATGCGCCACCTGATCGCCGAGCCCCACGACATCACCGGCGCCTGGCCGGACGCCCCCGCGGCGGCGCTCTCCGGGTACGGGCTGTTCTGGGGGCTGTTCATCGGCCAGCTGATGGTGCTCGTCGTCCTGGCCGTGTTCGTGATGGGCACGCTGGCCCGCTGGAAGGCGGTACGGCTCCGGAGACGGGCCGCGCGGCCCCCGGCCGAGCAGACGCCACCGCACGCCGCGGGCCAGCTGCCGCCCACCACGACGCAGGCCCCGCCGCCCGCCCGGACACCACCCCCGGAACCACAGGCCTTCCCGGAACCGGAACCGGCCGCCCTCCGCCACGAGGTGCCGCCCCCGAGAACCGCCCCGCACCCCGTCCCGGCCGCCGAGCCCCCGGCCCGGACGACGACGGAGCGGGCGCCCGCGGCCTTCCCCCACGACGGCGGCCGCAGCGGGCGGGAGAACATCCTGCTGGGCACGAGGGAGAGCCGCCGCATCACCGCCATCCAGGCCGTGGGCGACGCGGACGGCCCCGCCCTCGTCGTCACGTCGAACCCCGCCCTGTGGCAGGACACCAAGGACGCCCGCGCCAAACTGGGCCCCGTCCTGCTCTACGACCCCACCCACCTGTGCGACACCCCGGCCCGCCTCCACTGGTCCCCCACCGCGGGCTGCGAGGACAAGCCGACGGCACTCGCCCGGGCGACCGCACTGCTCACCCCGGTCCGGCCCACCGCACGCCTCGACCAGGCCGTCGGCGACGTCGCCACCACGCTGCTGCGCAGCTACCTCCACGCCGCCGCCGTCGACGGCCGCACCATCCGCCACGTCCACCGCTGGTCCCAGGGCGGCCAGCTCCAGGACGCCGTACGCATCCTCCGCACCCACCCCAAGGCCGCCCCCGGCGCCGCGGGCGAACTGGAAGCGGCCCTCACCGCCCACCCCGAGCGCCGGGACATGGCCCAGCAGCTGACCACCCGCGCCCTGGCCGCCCTCTCCACGGTCAACATCCGCGAGGCGTGCACTCCCCACCGAACTGATGCCCTCACCTTGGATTCCTTCGTCCACGAACAGGGAACCCTTTACGTGGTGGGTGAATCCATCGAGGACCCCCGTACGAGCCCGGGCGCGATGCCGCTGCTGACGGCGCTCGTCTCCAGCGTGGTCGAGCACGGCCGGCGCATGGCCGAACGGTCATCCTCCGGTCGGCTCGACCCACCACTCACGCTCGTCCTGGACGACGTCGCCGCCGTGGCCCCGCTCTCCCAGCTCCCGGAGCTGCTGGCCACCGGCGCGGACCGGGGAATGCCGACCCTGGCCCTGCTCCGCTCCCGCGAACAGGGCCGCGCCCGCTGGCCGCACGACGAGCTGCCGGTGTGACCGCGACGAGGGGTGCGGAGTGCGCGGGCGGGGGTCAGCGGTCGACGACGAGCTCCAGCTCCCGCTCCCCCGGCTCGTCCGCCAGGGGCACGGTCCGGCCGCTCGGCGCGAACCCCACCTTGGCGTAGAAGCCCCGGGCCCGCTCGTTGTCCTCGTGCACGATCAGCCGCACCCGCTCCGCCCCGGCGGCCCACGCCCACTCCAGTCCGGCGTCGAACAGTGCCTTGGCCAGTCCGCTCCCCCGCCACTCGGGGCGCACGAACACGCCGACGACGTGTCCCTGGCGCCGGTCCACGGGAAAGCCGGCCCAGTCCGTCGTCCCGGCCTCCTCCATCAGCACCGTCAGCGTGCCGAGCCACCGCCCGCCCGGGCCCTCCGCGACGATCTGCTGCGCCTCGGACGCGCCCTCGGCGGCCCTGGCCGCCCGCTCCTGCCAGTAGGCGTCCGACCGGCCCACGGCGTCGTCGTAGGTCTCGAGGAAGGCCAGGTGCGCGACCGGGTCCCGCAGCGCGCGCAGCCGCAGCTCCTTCACGGCGGGCCACTCGTCGGCGCGTATGGACCGGACCACGTAGTCACCGGGGACCGAAGCACTCATGCGGGCCAACGTAGTACCCCGGTACCACCTCCCTCACCTCATATACGGCCCCGGGACGGATGTCCGGCGCCCCGGCGCGCCCCGAAGATGGTCGGATGGAGCCCGTGGTGGAAGAGCGAGCGGCCGAGCCCCTCACCGAGTACGTCCAACGCGTCAACCGGCGGGTCCGCGCCTTCGACCGCCGCCGGCCCCTCGTGTGGGACCTCCACTTCACCGGCTTCTGGGTGACGGCCGCCCTGATCGACTACGCCGGCGGCGGCTGGCGCAGCGTCGCCCAGAACCCGGACGTCCCCGGCGGACTCGTCCTCGCCATGAGCCTCAGCCTCTCCGTCCCCCTGCTCTGGCGTCGCAGCCACCCCCGCGCCGCCCTCCTCGCCATGGTGCCGGTCGCCGTGGTGAACGCCTGGACGGGTGCCGCCCTGCAGGTCTCCCTGCTCCAGCTGGTCCTCCTCTTCCACCTCACCCTGCGCCTGCCCCTGCGCAACCTGTGGTGGGCGCCGACCCTGATGACGGTCCCGACGTGCGTCACACTGGCCCGGTACGGGGACGAGGCGGGCCCGTGGAACCAGCAGCTCGGCTCGCAGCTGCTGGCCATGGGGATCGTGGCCCTCATCGCCGTCACGGTCCGCACCCGGCGCAACTACACCGAGGTCCTCGAGGACCGCGCCCGCCGCCTGGAGACCGAACGCGACCAGCAGGCCCAGCTCGCCGCCGCCGCCGAACGGGCCCGCATAGCCCGCGAGATGCACGACATCATCGGCCACAACCTCTCCGTCATCACGGGCCTCGCCGACGGCGGCCGGTACGCCGCCACCAAGTCCCCTGAACGCGCCGCCCAGGCCCTCGACGCCATCGGCACGACCAGCCGCCAGGCCCTGGGCGAACTGCGTCGCCTGCTCGACGTCCTGCGCGACGAGGAGAAGGAGCAGGCCGAACTCGCCCCGCAGCCCGCCCTCGCCGACCTCGACCGGCTCGTCGACGGCGTCCGCAAGGCCGGCCTGCCCGTCCGCACGGCCGTCAGGGGCGACGCCGTGCTCCCACCGGGCCGCCAGCTCGCGCTCTACCGTGTCATCCAGGAAGCCCTCACCAACACCCTCAAGCACGCCGGCCCCGACGCCACCGCCCAGATCGACCTCTCCTACGAGGCGGACGGTGCCGTCACCCTCACCGTCACCGACACCGGCCGGGGCGGCCCGGCCCCCGCGCTCTCCGACGGCCGGGGCCTGCCGGGCATGCGTGAGCGGACGTCCCTGTACGGCGGCACACTCGAGGCCGGCCCGCGCCCGCACCCCGACCGGGGCTGGCGCGTTCACCTGCACCTACCGGAGGAATCCCCGCAGTGACCACCGTCCTCATCGCCGACGACCAGCCCCTCCAGCGTTTCGGCTTCCGGATGCTCCTGGAGAGCCAGGACGACATGACCGTGGTGGGCGAGGCCGCGAACGGCGCCGAAGCCGTCCGCATGACGGTCGAACTCCGCCCCGACGTCGTCCTCATGGACGTCCGCATGCCCGGCCTGGACGGTATCGAGGCGACCCGCCGCATCATCGCCGCCGGCCACCGCACCCGGGTCCTCATCCTCACGACCTTCGACCTCGACGAGTACGCCTACGCCGGCCTGCGCGCCGGTGCCTCCGGTTTCCTGGTGAAGGACGCCCAGCCGGAGGAACTCCTCTCCGGCATCCGCGCGGTCGCCACGGGCGACGCGGTGGTGGCCCCGAGCCTGACCCGCCGTCTGCTCGACGCGTACGTCCACCACCTGCCGACCGGCACCGCGGCGGACGACCCCTCCGACGGTTCCTCGGACGGCTCCTCCGACCCGCGCCTGGCCTCGCTCACGGACCGCGAGCGCGAGATCCTCATGGTCATGGGTCAGGGCTGGACCAACACGGAGATAGCGCAGCGCCTTCATCTGGCCGAGTCGACGGTGAAGACGCATGTCGGGCGCATCCTGGCCAAGACGGGTTCCAGGGACCGCGTCCAGGCGGTGATCCTGGCGTACGACACGAAGCTGGTGAAGCCGTCCTGAAAAAGGCCCTGAAAT
>NZ_BDJC01000028.1 GCF_002005565.1 Streptomyces sp. JHA26
GATGAGCGGTCCTGTCGGTTCTGCGTCACAGGGACGGGTCGGCGTTCCGTGCTCCACGGGGGAGTCACGCGACGGACGTGCGGGATGGTGAGTTCGAACTGAACGGTCCACGGTTCCGGCAGACACCTGCCGGCGACGGTTCGCGGATGTCCTCCGTGACCTTCGAGCGGCACACCTTCCGCGTCGCCGACGCACGGAACTTCACGCTCCGGTTCCTTGGCGAGACGCGGACCGCCGGTGGACCGGCGCTGTCCGCACGCGGGGTGGAGGCGGCGCAGCTCGTGGTGAGCGAGCTGGTCACCAACGCGGTCAAGTACGGTTCCGGGCCCATAGGGTTGTCGTTGGCCCTGGCCGAGGACGTGTTGTCCGTCACCGTCCGGGACGGTGAGACGACGCTGCCGAGGGCCCGGCCCGCCGACCCGCGACGCGTCGGCCAGCACGGTCTGGAGATCGTCGCGGCGTTGAGCCGGGACGTCGAGGTGGTGCAGGAGGAGAGCGGCAAGCGCGTGACCGCGCGCATCGCACTGGACGAGCGTCGGTGACCGCCGTTCAGGCGAGGCTGATGTGGAGGCGCACCGTCGTGCTGTCCTGGTCCGTGTGGACCTCGAGCAGGTCGCACAACTGACGCACCACCCACATGCCGTGTCCGCGTCGCTGCCGCGGGTCGGGCGGGAGATACCCCAGGTACCAGTCCGGCCTGCCGGTTCCGGTGCTGGTGACGTCGCACACGATGCGCCGGCCCGCGCGACGGACCGTCAGGTGCCCCGTGCCCCCGCCGTGCTGGACGGCGTTGGTGGCGACCTCGTTGACCGCGAACACGAGACGCCGGGTGCCGTCGGGGGACAGGCCCATCCCGGCCGCGGCCTCGGCGACCGTGGAACGCACTGCCGAAAGGTCGGCTCCGAAGCGCATGGCGGCTTCCTCTCCTTCCCCGGACACGGGTGCCGGGGGCCAGTGCCAGCCGTCGTCGGTGGTGGGGTCCGCGTAGCGGCCGCTGGGACGGGAGGACGCCGCCACGGCCAGGTGCGGGTGTGTGCGCCGGGCGCCGGCCACGACGTCCTCCGGCAGGACCCGGGTGTCGTACGGGCAGATGATCCAGGCCGGGCAGGGGGCGAAGGCGACGTTGATCGCGGCTTCGTAGCGGCCCCACTCAACCGTCTCCAGCGAGTCCCTGCCGTGCCAGACCGGCTCGCCGATGACCCGGACCCGCTGGTGCCGCCCCGTGCGGGTGTGCCGGTCGACGTACCGGTGGTAGGCGCCGAGCGTGCGTCCGGGCGTCCGGTACCACGCGTCGGCGTCGACGAACTCGACCCGTTCGGACGCCTTCCCGAGCGCCCGGCGCAGCAGGTCGATGTTGGCGGGGGTGGTCACCGCCAGTACGGCGTCCCGCCGCTCGAGTCCCTCGAGGCAGAAGGGCACCGTGGTGGCCAGGAACTCCTGGTCGCTGCCGTACACCAGCGCCTGGTGGGTCAGGCCGCCGTCCCGGTGCGGCCGGGCCGGCGGTGCGGTCGGGCCGGCGGTCACGCGAGGGTCTCCCGTGCGGTGACGACCAGGGCGGGGGTCTCGTCGAAACCGACCATGCCGATCACCTGGCAGAGCAGGGGCGCCAGTTCCACGACGCGCAGGCGTCGGCCGTCCTCCAGCCGGGCGGCGGCGTGGGCCAGTGCCCGTACGCCGCCCAGGTCGATGAACTCCAGCTCCCGCATGTCCACCTGGACGTCGCCCGGCCAGGACATCGCCGTCTCCAGGGCGTCCGCCAGGGCCCGCGTGGTGCGGTGGTCCACACTGCCCACCACGCGCAGGCTGCGGCGCCCGTGCCGGAAGGAGGGCACGAGCCGCAGCGTGCCGTCGTGGTGGAGCGGCTCGGCCTCGACCTCTCCCGGATGGCAGCCGTGCAGGCGGTCCAGCTGCTCGGGAGTGAAGCGGCGGGCGTCGTACTGGCAGACGGCCGAGGCCGGACGGCCGGCGAACACCTCGTTGACCTTGGTCTCGTAGTCGGCGAGCCGCTCGGCCCCGGGCACCGGGCGGAGCGCCCAGCTCATCTCGCCGCTGACGCGGAACCCGGCGTAACCGGCCCGCAGGGACTCCTCGACCTCCCGCTGCAGGGCGGCCACCATGTCGTCGGGGTCGAACGAGCCCGCCGCCAGATAGCTGTCCTCCGCCGTCGTCACCACGAGCCGGCCCTCCTCCAGGGCCGGGCGGGGGTCCGTGCCCGATGCGGTCAGCCAGGAGAGGACCTCCCGGGGAGCACACTGGTCGGCGAAGTACACGACCCGTTCACCGCGGTCCAGACCGGCCGTCAGGTAGGACGTCACCACGCGGCGTTGCTCGGCGTCGTCGGCGAACGCCAGGCACAAGTGATCGCCGTGGTCCATGTCCTGGACCTGTCGGTCCGCACGCTCGTACGTGATCACCCCGGCCTCCCACTCTCCCCTGCCGAACCGGCCTGCCCCACCCGGACCGTGTGCCCCCGCCCGGCCGGGCGACCGTGCACCGGACACTGTATCCACGGCTGGGACCGCGGCGACACGGCGGTCGCCGGCCGACCGGAAACCGGGCGTGGTTTCTAGCCGTTCAGGGGCGCAGGGCGGAGACGGCCTCCTCGGCGGTGGCGTGGAAGGTGAAGACCTGGTCGAGTCCGACCACCTGGAAGACGCGCATCTGGTCGGGCCGGACGCCGACCAGGCTGAGCGGTGAGCCGGTCGTCTGCGACCGCTGGTAGGCGGTGATGAGCACCGTGATGCCGGTCGAGTCGCAGTACGTCAGCCCGGACAGGTCGATGATCACGCCGACGTCGTCGAAGGGGGCCTCCTTGACGGCCTGCGTGAGGATGGGGGAGCTGTGGTGGTCCAGTTCTCCGGTCACCTGGAGGACGTACGGACCGGCCGGGGTGGGTCGCGGGGTGACGGTCAGCAGGCGTTCGGGCTCGGTCACCGTTTCTCCTGGGAGGGTTCGGGCGGTGCGGGTACGGACAGGGCGAGCAGGGCGGTGTCGTCGCTGACGCCGTCGCCCAGGCGGTGCAGGAGTGCTTCGACGGACGCCAGTAACCCGTCGGCGGAGCGGTCCTCGGCGCGGGCGTACGTCGAGAGCAGGTACCGGGTGAGTCCGCTCTCGTCGAGCATGCTGCCGTCCGCGGTGCGCGCCTCGGTGAGACCGTCCGTGTAGAGCAGCAGGCTCTCGCCCGGCGACAACCGCGTGGTGGTCTGCACGAACTGGGGGTCGGGCAGCATGCCGACCAGCTGGCCGCCGACGGTGGAGATCGGCTCCACCGCCCCGTCGGCGCGCACCGCGAGGGCCGAGGGGTGCCCGCCACCCGCGAGGGCGACGGAGAACGAGCCGTCGGCCAGGGGCTGGAGCACGCCGAAGACCGCCGTGCAGTAGCGGGGGTCGCTGCCCTGGTACTCGCCCTTGAGGACACTGTCGAGGTTGGACAGTGCGGCGCACGGGTCCGGGTCGTAGATGGCGGCGGCGCGCAGGGTGTAGCGGGTCAGCGAGGTCAGAGCGGCCGCCTCGGCGCCCTTGCCGCACACGTCCCCGAGGAAGAACGCCCAGCGGCCGTCGTCGAGCGGGAACAGGTCGTAGAAGTCGCCGCCGACCTCGTGCGAGGAGGCCGTGTGGTAGGCGGCCGCCGCCTCGAGACCGGGGACCGTCGGCAGGGCCGGGGGCAGGAGGGTGCGCTGCAAGGTCCGGGCGAGGCGTTCGGCCTCGGTGCGCCGCTCACGTTCGGCGGCGACCGTGCGGATGGCCGAGAGACGCAGCTCCAGCTCGTCCATCACCAGCGCGGCCAGGTCCTGCAGGGCGTCGAGCTGGGCGTCGGTCGGGGTGCGCGGTCGGGTGTCGAGGACGTCCACCGTGCCCAGACGCTGCCCGTCGGCCGTGGTGATCGGCGCGGCGGCGTAGAAACGGACGCCGATGTCGCCCCGGACGAGGGGGTGGGCGTGCGTGCGGGCGTCCGTCGTGGCGTCGGTGACCACATAGGGCTCGCCGTGCAGGATGGCGGAGGAGCAGAGGCCGGGGTCGCGGCGCAGCTGCGTGACCCCGGTCAGTCCGTGGGCGGCCTTGAGCCACACCCGGTCGGTGTCCACGATCGACACGGTGGCCATGGGCGCGTCGAAGATCCGGGCGGCCAGCCCCGCGATCCTGTCGAACGCGCCGTCCGGCGGCGTGTCGAGGACCCGGTAGCGCCGGACCGCGTCGAGACGTCTCGCCTCGTCGGACGCCCGGGGCAGGGGAACCCGCAGCGGACTCGTCGTCACCCTTACCGCTCCCTGCTGTGCGTCCGTCGTGTGCACCGCCTGCCGGTGAGTCCCAGGGGCGGTCTGGCTTATCCTACGAAGCTGCCAGCGTTTCTGGGCAAGTCCAGCGGCGGCGACCTCGGTGAACGGTGCGACAGGGGGAAGAGTGGGAGGCGTCCGGTGACGCGTGCGCGAGAGGGCAGGAACGGGCCGGCGGTGACGGCCGGTTCGGACGTGTTCGCCGCCGATGCGGAGGTCGGCGGGGACCTCGCCCGGGTGGGCTGGGCGTCGACCCCCCTGGGCCCGCCGCGGCAGTGGCCCCAGAGCCTGCGGACGGCGGTCAGCATCCTGTTGTCGTCGCGGTTCCCCATGTGGATGGCGTGGGGCCCGGAGCTGACGTTCTTCTGCAACGCGGCCTACCGGCGGGACACGCTGGGCCGCAAGTACCCCTGGGCGCTGGGCCGGCCGGCGCGCGAGGTGTGGGCGGAGATCTGGGACGACATCGGCCCCCGGATCGACACCGTGATGACCACGGGACAGGCGACCTGGGACCAGGGCCTGTTGCTGTTCCTGGAACGGTCCGGCTACACCGAGGAGAGCTACCACACCTTCTCCTACAGTCCGCTGCGCGACGACGACGGCGCCGTGGTCGGCATGCTGTGCGTGGTCAGCGAGGAGACCGAACGCGTCCTCGGCGAGCGGCGGATGGCCACCCTGCGCGACCTGGGGTCGGACCTCAGCGTGGTCCGCACCGAGCAGGAGATGCTGACCTCGTGGACCAGCAGCTCGGCCGCAACACGCGCGACCTGCCGTTCACGCTGACGTACCTGTTCGAGCCCGACGGCTCCGCGGTGCTCGCCGGCGCGACCGGGATGCCCGCCGGGCACCCGGCCGCCCCCGCCGTCCTGCCCGCGTCCGGCGGCGTCTGGCCGCTGGAGGAGGCGGCTCGCGGCGAGTCCGCGCCCGTGCCGCTCGACGGCGCCCCGTTCACCGGCCTGCCGACCGGAGGCTGGCCGGAGCCGCCCGAGCAGGCCCTGGTGGTGCCGCTGCTCCGGTCGGGCAGCACGCCGTACGGATTCCTGGTGGCCGGACTGAACCGGTACCGCGCCCTGGACGAGGGCTACCGCGGCTTCCTCGAGCTGGTCGCGGGCCACCTCTCGTCCGGTGTCGCCAGTGCGCGCGACTACCAGAAGCAGCAGCGGCGGGCGGAGGAACTGGCCGAGCTGGACCGGGCCAAGACCACCTTCTTCTCCAACATCAGCCACGAGTTCCGCACCCCGCTCACCCTGATCACGGGGCCGCTGGAGGAGCTGCGCGCCCGCCTGGCGGACGCCGACGCGCCGGTGCGCGAGGAACTGGACGCCATCCACCGCAACGCACTGCGGCTGGGCAAGCTCGTCAACTCGCTGCTGGACTTCTCCCGCATCGAGGCCGGCCGGATGCGGGCGCACTACGAACCGGTCGACCTGGCCGCCGTCACGGCCGAACTGGCCAGCGTGTTCCGCTCCGCCGTCGACAAGGCCGGCCTGGACTTCGACATCGTGTGCCCGCCGCTGGCCGGCGAGGTGTACGTCGACCGCGGCATGTGGGAGAAGGTGATCCTCAACCTGCTGAGCAACGCGCTGAAGTTCACCTTCGACGGCGCGATCCGCGTCACGGTCCGCGGCGAGGACACCCACGCCGTCGTGGAGGTCGCCGACACGGGCGTCGGCGTGCCCGCGGCCGAGATGCCCCGGCTGTTCGAGCGGTTCCACCGGATCGAGACCGCCCGCTCCCGCTCCACCGAGGGCAGCGGCATCGGGCTCGCCCTGGTCAGGGAACTCGTCGCCCTGCACGGCGGCACGATCACCGCCGACAGCACCGAGGGCGAGGGCACCCGCTTCACGATCCGCGTGCCGTTCGGCTCGGCCCACCTCCCGCCCCAGGCCCTCGTGCCGGCCGACGACAGCCGCGCGGGGACCGCCGCCGACCCCTACCTCGTGGAGGCCCTGCGCTGGCTGCCGGACGAAGCGGACGACGCCGGGGAACGGACGGCCGCGGCGGTGGACGGGACCGGAGCACCGGCCCGGGCGTCCGCCCCGGCCGCGCAGGCGCGGATCCTGATCGCCGACGACAACGCCGACATGCGCGGGTACCTCGCCCGGCTCCTGCGCGGCGTCGGGTACCGGGTCGACGCCGTCGACGACGGCCCGGCGGCCTCCGGGCCGTGCGGGCGGACGCCCCGGACCTGGTGATCAGCGACGTCATGATGCCGGGCCTCGACGGCCTCGCCCTGGTCTCGGCGCTGCGCACCGACCCCCGGACCGCCTCCGTGCCGGTGCTGCTGCTGTCGGCCAGGGCCGGGCAGGAGGCGTCCGTCGAAGGGCTCCGGGCGGGCGCCGACGACTACCTCGTCAAGCCGTTCGCCGCGGCCGAACTCCTCGCCCGGGTACGGGCCACCATCGAGCTGGCGCGGCTGCGCAACCACCAGGCCCGCTGGCGCGACGCCCTGATCGACTCCCTCCAGGAGGCCTTCTTCGTCTGCGACGAGGACGGCGCCGTCATCGAGATCAACGCGGCCTTCACCGACATCCTCGGGTACGAGCCCGAGGGCCTGCCCTACCGTCCGGTCCACCCCTGGTGGCCGGACGCCGACACCGACCCCGAGGCGCACCGGCAGGTCCACGACGCCTTCGAGCAACTGCTGGGCGATCCCAAGGGCTCCTACACCATCCCCGTCAGCCATCGCGACGGGCACCGGCTGTGGGTGACGGCCACCTTCAACCAGGCCCGGGACCCCGACACCGGACGCCAGGTCACCGTCGGCACCTTCCGCGACGTCACCGCCGAGCACCACGCGATCCAGCGCAAGAGCGCCCAGGCCGCCCTGGGCATGCGGCTCACCCAGGCCACCAGCCTGCCGGAGGCGCTGGCGGGGGCGCTGGACGAACTGAAGCAGCTGTGGCGGGCCGAGCGCGTCCTGGCGACCGTCGTCGCACCCGGCCGGGAACCGGCGGTGACCGCGACCGACGCGCCCCTGCGCTGGGACGACCTGACCGCCGAACGCCGGGACGAGCTCACCGCCTGGCTCGAGCAGCCCCCGCTCACTCCGGTCGACGACGACACGGGGGCCGGCATCACCGTCAACCACCCCGAGGGCACGATGGTGCTCCGGATCGACCTCGGGGACCACCGGCCCTTCACCGACGAGGACCGGCTGCTGCTGTCCCTGCTGGCCGGTCAGCTCGCCCAGGGACTGGCCCGCGCCCACCAGATCGACCAGCAGCGCGAGACGGCCATCGCCCTCCAGCGGTCCATCCTCGGCCCGTCCGACCTGCCCGACGGCTTCGCCGTCCGCTACGAGCCCGCCACCCAGCCCCTGGAGGTCGGCGGCGACTGGTACGACACCGTACGGCTCCAGGACGGACGCATAGGCATCGTCGTCGGAGACTGCGTGGGACGCGGTCTCGAGGCCGCCACCGTCATGGGCCAACTGCGCAGCGCCTGCCGCGCCCTGCTCCTCCAGGACGCGAACCCCGCGCGGACCCTGATGGCGCTCGACCGCTTCGCCGCCGGCATCCCCGGCGCGGCGTGCACCACCGTCTTCTGCGGGGTCCTCGACCCCGACACCGGCCACCTCACCTACTCCAGCGCCGGGCACCCGCCCGGCATCCTCACCCACCCCGACGGCACCACCCGACTCCTCGACGAGGGACGCTCCGTCCCCCTGGCCGTGCGCCCCGGCACGCACCGCCCCGAGGGCTCCTGCACCGTGCCCGCGCGCGCCACGCTCCTGCTGTACACCGACGGCCTCGTGGAACGCCGGCGCCGCCCGCTGACCGCCGGCATCGACCAGGCCAGCGAGGCCGTCCAGGACGGCCGCAACGCCGCCGTCGACGACCTCGCCACCCAGGTCATGACACGCCTGGCGCCCACCAACGGCTACGACGACGACGTGGCCCTCCTGCTGTACCGGCACCCGGCGCCGCTGGACGTGGCCTTCCCGGCGGAGTCGTCCCAACTGGCACCGGTCCGCAAGGCCCTGCGCAGCTGGCTCGACCAGTGCGAACTGCCACCCCACACCGTCCAGAACGTCCTGGTGGCCGCGGGAGAGGCCTGCGCCAACGCCATCGAGCACGGGCACCGCGACGCCCCCGGGGACACGGTCCGGCTACGGGCCGAGGCCCTCGTCGACGACCTCCACCTGACCGTCGCCGACACCGGCCGGTGGAAGACCCCCCAGCCTGACCTCAACACCCACCGTGGGCGAGGCGTGGCCCTGATGCGCGCGCTGATGCACCAGGTCACCATCACCTCCGGCGCGGCCGGGACCACCGTCGACATGCACACGAGGATCGCCTGATGACCACCCCGCTCACCCTCACCCCCGGCCGGCGTCCCGACGGCGCGGCGCTGCTGACGGTCGTCGGCGAGATCGACATGAGCAACACCGACGCCCTGGCCGCGGCCATCGAGACGACCGACGGTCCCCTCGTCATCGACCTCACGGCCGTCGAGTACCTGGACAGCGCGGGCCTGAGCGTGCTGTTCACGCACACCGACCGCATCGAACTCATCGCCACGCCGCTGCTGGCCCCGGTGCTGAACATCTCGGGGCTCGCCGGCCTGACCACCGTGCACGGCCTCGACACGCCCTGAGAACGCGGGCGGCGCCGGACGGAGGCGATCGTCCAGGTCTCACCCGGGGGAACGGGGGTAATCGCGAGACCGGAACGCCCACCGCCCACAGACGAGGAGTCACCGTGTCGTCCCATGACGTCGTCGAGCTCATCCTGCGCGACCACCGCCGCATGGAGGACCTCTTCCGCACCATGCGCAACGTGGAAGCCGACCGTGCCGCCGCTCTCGCGGAGTTCGCGAACCTGCTGATCGCCCACGCCTCGGCCGAGGAGGACGAGGTCTATCCGGCCCTGCGGCGCTACAAGAACGTCGACGACGACGACGTCGACCACAGCGTGCACGAGCACCAGGAGGGCAACGAGGCGCTGCTCGCGCTGCTGGAGGTGGAGGACACCGCTTCGCAGGAGTGGGAGGACAAGCTCGAGGAGCTGGTCACGGCGGTCAACCACCACGCGGACGAGGAGGAGCGGACCCTGCTCAACGACGCCCGCGAGAACGTCGCCGACGAGCGCCGGGCCGAGTTGGGGCAGGCGTTCCGCGAAGCCCGTGCGAAGTACCTGGACTCCGACTGCGGCAGCGTGGAGAACGTGCGCAAGCTGGTGGCCGGGTAGCGGCCGGCCCCTCGGCGCGGTCACCGGGCGTGCCGAGGCGCCGGGCCCGGTACCGCCCCGATCCCGCAGGGACGCGTACGGGCGAGCCGGCCCAGCGTGGCGCCGGTGCCCGCCGCGGTCCCACCCCGCACGATGGTGCCCACGTCGTCGGTCACGGGCGCGCGTGCCGGCGGGCGTCGGCGTACCGGTGCTCCACGGACTCCTGACGCGGCCATGACGATGACTTAAGCTGCCCGAACGGCCCTTCCCTGGAGGTGCGGATGCGTCGCCCTGTCGCACGGAATCTGACGGTCCTGGCGGTCTCGGCCGCCGTGGTGTCGGTGGGAGCGGCGGCGCCACCCGCCGCGCAGCACAGACCGGCCTCCCCGAAGACCCCGGTCGCCGCCGGCTACGGCGGGGCCGTCGCCAGCGTCGACCGGGACGCCTCCGCCGCCGGCATCGAGGTACTGCGCAAGGGCGGCAACGCCGTCGACGCGGCCGTCGCCACCGCCGCCGCGCTCGGTGTCACCGAGCCCTACTCCGCCGGCATCGGCGGGGGCGGTTACTTCGTCTACTACGACGCCAAGTCCCGTACGGTGCACACCATCGACGGCCGCGAGACCGCGCCGCTGACCGCCGACGAGACCCTGTTCACCGAGAACGGCAAGCCGCTCGCCTTCGCCGACGCCGTCACCAGCGGCCTCGCCGTCGGCACCCCCGGCACGCCCGCGACCTGGCAGACGGCCCTCGACAAGTGGGGCAGCAGGAAGCTCGCCACCGTGCTGGAGCCCGCCGAACGCCTGGCCCGGGGCGGCTTCACCGTCGACGCCACCTTCCGCTCCCAGACCGCCGCCAACGAACAGCGGTTCCGCTACTTCCCGGACACCGCCGAGCTGTTCCTGCCGGGCGGCGAACTCCCGGTCGTCGGCTCCACCTTCAAGAACCCCGACCTGGCCCGCACCTACAAGGAGCTGGGCCGCAAGGGCGTCGACACGCTCTACCACGGCGAGTTGGGCGAGGACGTCGTCGCCACCGTCGACAAGCCGCCCGTCGACCCGGACTCCGGCTGGAACGCCCGCCCCGGCGACCTGTCCGCCAAGGACCTCGCGGCGTACGAGGCCGAGCTCCGGGCGCCCACCAGGACCACCTACCGGGGCCTGGACGTCTACTCGATCGCCCCCTCCTCCTCCGGCGGCACCACGGTCGGCGAGGCCCTGAACATCCTGGAGCGCACCGACCTGTCGAAGGCGAGCGAGGCCCGCTACCTGCACCGCTTCATCGAGGCCAGCCGCATCGCCTTCGCCGACCGCGGACGCTGGGTGGGCGACCCCGCCTTCGAGGACGTACCGGCGAAGGAACTGCTCTCGCAGCGGTACGCCGACTCGCGCGCGTGCCTGATCCGGGACGACGCGGTGCTCACCAGCCCGCTCGCGCCCGGCGACCCGAGGCACCCGGCCCCCTGCGCGGACGGCGGCACGGCGGCGCCGACGACGTACGAGGGCGAGAACACCACGCACCTGACGGTCGCCGACAAGTGGGGCAACGTCGTCGCCTACACGCTCACCATCGAGCAGACCGGCGGCAGCGGCATCACCGTGCCCGGCCGGGGCTTCCTGCTCAACAACGAGCTGACCGACTTCTCCTTCGCCCCCGCCGACCCGGCGGTCCACGACCCGAACCTGCCCGGCCCCGGCAAGCGGCCGCGCTCGTCCATCGCGCCGACGATCGTGCTGGACCGGCACCACGAGCCGGTCGTGGCGGTCGGGTCGCCCGGCGGCGCGACCATCATCACCACCGTGCTCCAGACCCTGACCGGCTTCCTCGACCGCGGCCTGCCGCTGGTCGACGCGATCGCCGCACCGCGCGCCAGCCAGCGCAACGCCGACCGGACCGAGCTCGAACCCGGCCTGTACGACAGCGGGGTGCGGGCGGAACTGGAGGCGCTCGGGCACGCGTTCAAGCCCAACCCGGAGATCGGCGCGGCGACCGGTGTGCAGCGGCTGCCGGACGGCAGGTGGCTGGCCGCCGCCGAGAAGGTACGGCGCGGCGGCGGCTCGGCCATGGTGGTCAGGCCCGCGCGGTAGCGCGCGTCACTGTTCGGGGGCGGGCCGCTCCGGCGTCCGGAACGCCAGCCGCCCGTCCTCGACGTCCACCGTGACCCGGCCGCCCTCCCGGACGCGGCCGTCGAGCAGCAGCCGGGAGAGCTGGTTGTCCACCTCGCGCTGGATGGTGCGGCGCAGCGGCCGGGCGCCGTACTCGGGCTGGTAGCCGCGCTCGGCGATCCAGTCCACGGCCGTGTCGGTGAAGTCGACGGTGATGTCCTGCGCCCGCACCATGCGCCGGGTCTGCTCCAGCAGCAGGCTGGTGATCTGCCGCAGCTGCTCGCCGCTGAGCTGGCGGAAGACGACGATCTCGTCGATGCGGTTGAGGAACTCCGGCCGGAAGTGCTCGCGCAGCGGGCGCAGCACCTGCTCGCGCCGGGCCTCCTCGTCCGCCTCCGTGCCGCCCGGGCCGAAGCCCAGGGTGGCGCCGCGCCGGTTGATCACGTCGGAGCCCAGGTTGCTGGTCATCACGACGACCGTGTTGGTGAAGTCCACCGTGCGGCCCTGCGAGTCGGTCAGGCGGCCGTCGTCCAGGACCTGGAGCAGGATGTTGAAGACGTCCGGGTGCGCCTTCTCCACCTCGTCCAGCAGCAGCAGCGAGTACGGGTGCCGGCGCACCACCTCGGTGAGCTGACCGGCCTCCTCGTGCCCGACGTAGCCGGGCGGGGCGCCGACCAGGCGGCTGACGGTGTGCCGTTCCTGGTACTCGCTCATGTCGAGGCGCACCATGCGGTCCTCGCTGCCGAACAGGGCCTCCGCCAGGGCCCGGGCCAGCTCGGTCTTGCCGACGCCCGTCGGGCCGAGGAAGAGGAAGGAGCCGATGGGCCGGTCGGGACTGGCGAGCCCGGCGCGGGAACGCAGCACGGCGTCGGACACCACCCGCACGGCCTCGTCCTGGCCGACCACCCGCTCGTGCAGGTGGGCCTCCAGGCCCAGCAGGCGGTCCTTCTCCTCCTGGGTGAGGCTGCTGACCGGGATGCCGGTCTGCCGGGACACCACCTCGGCGATGGACTCGGTGTCGACCACCAGGTTCAGGCCCTCGTCGGCCTGACCACCGCCGTCCGCCCGGGCGATCCGCTCCTTCAGCTCGGTGATCCGGTCGCGCAGCTGCATGGCCTGCTCGTACTGCTCGTCCGCGACGGCCTGGTCCTTGTCCCGGATCAGCTGGTCGACCTCGCGCTCCATGGCCCGTACGTCCGTGCCCTTGGTGCGCGCCTGCAACCGCACGCGGGCACCGGCCTGGTCGATCAGGTCGATCGCCTTGTCCGGCAGCCGCCGGTCGGTGAGGTAGCGGTCGGACATCTCCACGGCCGCCACCAGCGCCTCGTCGGTGTAGCGGACCTGGTGGTGCGCCTCGTAGCGGTCGCGCAGACCGCGCAGGATCTCGATGGCGTCCGCCGGGGTGGGCTCGGGCACCAGGATCGGCTGGAACCGGCGGGCGAGCGCCGCGTCCTTCTCGATCCGGCGGTACTCCTCCAGCGTGGTGGCACCCACGATGTGCAGCTCGCCGCGGGCCAGGGCCGGCTTGAGGATGTTCCCGGCGTCCATCGACCCGCCCTCGCCGCCACCGCCCGCGCCGACCACCGTGTGCAGCTCGTCGATGAAGATGATCAACTGGTCGGAGTGGGCGCGGATCTCGCCCACGATGTTGTTCATCCGTTCCTCGAAGTCGCCCCGGTAACGCGTGCCCGCGACCACACCGGTCAGGTCCAGGGCGACCACCCGGCGCCCGATCAGCACGTCGGGCACGTCGCCGTCGGCGATGCGCTGGGCCAGCCCCTCCACGACGGCGGTCTTGCCGACGCCCGCGTCACCGATGAGCACCGGGTTGTTCTTGCCGCGCCGGGAGAGCACCTCGACGGTCTGCTCGATCTCCTGCTCGCGCCCGATCACCGGGTCGATCCGGCCCTGCTGGGCCAGGTCGGTGAGGTCGCGGCCGTACTTGTCCAGCGTCGGCGTGTTGGTGGACCGGGGGGTCTCCGCCCGGCCCTTGGCGGCCTCCGGCGTCTCCGTCGGCAGGCCCGAGGGGGCGAACCGGGCCGCGTTCAGGATGTGCCCCGCGGCCGAGTCCGGGTTGGCGGCCAGGGCGCTGAGCACGTGCTCCGGGCCGATGTAGCCGGTGCCGGTCGACCGGGCCAGCTCGTGCGCGTCCAGCAGGGCGCGCTTGACGGCCGGGGTCAGGGAGAGCGAGGTGGGCGGCGGGACCTCGCCCGGCGGGTGCTGCACCGGTCCGGTCCGCTCGTCGATCTGCGACGCCAGCGCGTCGGGATCGGCGCCGGCCCGGCTGAGCAGGCCGCGGGTCGGCTCGGTGGCGAGCGCGGCCCGCAGCAGGTGCTCGGTGTCCAGGTCCCGGCTGCCGTGCTCGGCGGCGTACTGGGCGGCGCCGCGCACCAGCTCCCGGGCGGGCTGGCTGAGCAGCCGCCCGATGTCGATCTGCCTCGGCCTGGGCCCGCCGAAGAAGCGCGCCAGGAATTCCGCGAACGGGTCGCCCTCCGGGCCCATGAAGCCGCTGCTCATCGTGTACGGACCTCCGCTGCATCGCTGATCGACGTGCCGGGGCCGGGTAACCCGGTCGGGGCACGGTCATGCCCAACATGACACGTTCTGTTCCACCGGGCATGTCCGGACCCCGAGCGGGCGGACGGCTCCGGGGGAGTCCCCGGACGCGGAGTGGGGGGTACCGGGGGTGTCCCCGGGTGCGGGGACGGGGCGTACCGGACGCCCCCGGACATGAGGGCGGGGCGCACCCGGACCGTCCCCCGGTGTGCGGACGCGTCGCGACGGGGACGGGCCCTCCCCCGGACGGGGCTCCGGGCCGCTCGCCCCGTGTCACGCCCCCGGAGTCACAGGCCCTCCCGCGACGTCAGGACGCGCGGTCCCGCCTCCGTGATCGCCACCGTGTGTTCCACGTGGGCGGCCCGGGAGCCGTCGTTCGTGCGCAGGGTCCAGCCGTCCGGGGCGGGGTGGTAGTCGTCCCGGCCGCTGCCGATCAGCATGGGCTCGATGGCGAGGACCATGCCGTGCCGCAGGGGGAGTCCGCGGCCCGGCCGGCCCTCGTTGGGCACCCCCGGGTCCTCGTGCATGTGCCGGCCGATGCCGTGGCCGCCGAAGTCCTCCATGATCCCGTAGCCGGCGGCCCGGCACACCGTGCCGATGGCGTGCGCGATGTCGCCGATGCGGTTGCCGACGACGGCCGCCCCGATGCCCGCCGCGAGGGCCCGCTCGGCGGTCTCGACGAGCGTGACGTCCGCCGCCCGCGGGGTGCCCACGACGAAGCTGATCGCCGAGTCGCCGGCCCAGCCGTCCAGCGTCGCGCCGCAGTCGATGGAGACGAGGTCGCCGTCGCGCAGCCGGTAGCCGTCGGGGATGCCGTGCACGATCGCGTCGTTCACCGACGCGCAGATCACTCCCGGGAAGGGCGTCGGCGCGAAGGAGGGCCGGTAGCCGAGGAACGGCGAGCCCGCACCGGCCTCCCGCAGCACCCCGCGTGCCACCGCGTCCAGCTCCAGCAGGGACACGCCCACGTCGGCGGCCTGCCGTACGGCGGTCAGGGCGCGTGCGACGACCTGGCCGGCCGCGTGCATGGCGTCGATCGATGTGTCCGTCTTCAGTTCCACCATGACAATTACTATACCGGTATTTTAATTGGGTCCGATGTGGGGGACCGGTATTAGAATGACGCCATGGTGCGCACACCCCTGACCCCCGAAGAGCGCGAGCGCGGCGAGCGGCTCGGGCTGCTGCTGCGCGCCGCGCGCGGCGAGCGGAGCATGACCGAGGTCGCGGCCGAGGCCGGCATCTCCGCCGAGACCCTCCGCAAGATCGAGACCGGCCGCGCGCCGACCCCGGCGTTCTTCACGGTGGCGGCGCTGGCCCGCGCGCTGGGACTGTCCATGGACGAGCTGGCGGGACGGTGCACGCCGATCGCGATCTGAGGAGCGCACCAGCCGCCCCGTGAGCCCCACCGCTCACCCAGCGGAGTGCGAATGGCGCTCGACACCGCGTCGTGGCGACGATGCTCTTGGCAAGCCCCTCCGGCCGGGCATACCTTCGTCCCTCTACGTCCTGCTCTACGGGCGTAGAGGCTCTGACGTCGCGTCGAAGGAGCAGCTCATGGCCCACGTCGTACGTGCCGCTCTGGTCCAGGCCACCTGGACCGGCGACACCGAGTCCATGGTGGCGAAGCACGAGGAGCACGCCCGCGAGGCCGCCCGGCAGGGTGCCCAGGTCATCGGCTTCCAGGAAGTCTTCAACGCCCCCTACTTCTGCCAGGTCCAGGACCCCGAGCACTACCGCTGGGCCGAGCCCGTGCCCGACGGCCCCACCACCCGCCGCATGCAGGCCCTCGCCCGCGAGACCGGCATGGTGATCGTCGTCCCCGTCTTCGAGATCGAGCAGTCCGGCTTCTACTACAACACCGCGGCCGTGATCGACGCCGACGGCACCGTCCTCGGCACCTACCGCAAGCACCACATCCCCCAGGTCGAGGGCTTCTGGGAGAAGTTCTACTTCCGCCCCGGCAACCTCGGCTGGCCCGTCTTCGACACGGCCGTCGGCAAGATCGGCGTCTACATCTGCTACGACCGGCACTTCCCCGAGGGCTGGCGCCAACTCGGCCTCGGCGGCGCCCAGCTGGTCTACAACCCCTCCGCCACCCACCGCGGCCTCTCCGCCCACCTGTGGCAGCTCGAACAGCCCGCGGCGGCCGTCGCCAACGAGTACTTCGTCGCCGCGATCAACCGGGTCGGGCAGGAGGAGTACGGCGACAACGACTTCTACGGGACGTCGTACTTCGTCGACCCGCGCGGCCGGTTCGTCGGCGACGTGGCCAGCGACACCAAGGAGGAACTCGTCGTCCGCGACCTGGACTTCGACCTCATCGAGCAGGTGCGGCAGCAGTGGGCCTTCTACCGCGACCGCCGCCCCGACGCCTACGAAGGGCTGGTGCGGCCGTGACCAAGGACCTCTTCGCCCGTCACCGCGCCGTCCTGCCCGACTGGCTCGCCCTCTACTACGAGGACCCGCTGGAGATCACCCACGGTGAGGGCCGGCACGTCTGGGACTCCGCCGGCAACAAGTACCTCGACTTCTTCGGCGGCATCCTCACCACGATGACCGCGCACGCCCTGCCCGAGGTGACCAAGGCGGTGAGCGAGCAGGCCGGGCGGATCATCCACTCGTCCACGCTCTACCTCGACCGGCCCATGGTCGAACTCGCCGAACGCGTCGCCCAGGTGTCCGGCATCCCCGACCCGCGCGTCTTCTTCACCACCTCCGGTACCGAGGCCAACGACACCGCCCTGCTCCTCGCCACCACCTACCGGCGCAGCAACACGATCCTGGCGATGCGCAACAGCTACCACGGCCGCTCCTTCAGCGCCGTCGGCGTCACCGGCAACCGCGGCTGGTCCCCGACCTCGCTGTCCCCGCTCCAGACGCTGTACGTGCACGGCGGCGTGCGCACCCGAGGACCCTACGCCCACCTGGACGACCGCGACTTCATCGACGCCTGCGTCGCCGACCTGAAGGACGTCCTCGGCCACACCCGCCCGCCGGCCGCGCTGATCGCCGAACCCGTCCAGGGCGTCGGCGGCTTCACCTCCCCGCCCGACGGCCTGTACGCCGCCTTCCGCGAGGTGCTGCACGAACGGGGCGTCCTGTGGATCGCCGACGAGGTGCAGACCGGCTGGGGCCGCACCGGCGAGCACTTCTGGGGCTGGCAGGCCCACGGACGCAGCGGCCCGCCCGACATCGTGACCTTCGCCAAGGGCATCGGCAACGGCATGTCGATCGGCGGCGTCATCGCCCGCGCCGAGATCATGAACTGCCTGGACGCCAACAGCATCTCCACCTTCGGCGGCACCCAGGTCACCATGGCGGCCGGCCTCTCCAACCTCACCTACCTGCTGGAGCACGACCTCCAGGGCAACGCCCGCCGCGTCGGCGGCATGCTCATCCAACGGCTGCGGGCCGCCGCCGCCCAGGTGCCGCACGTGCGGGAGGTGCGCGGGCGCGGGCTGATGATCGGCGTCGAGCTGACCCGGCCCGGCACCGACGAGGCCGCCCCCGAGGCGGCGTCCGCCGTCCTGGAGGAGGCCCGCGCGGGCGGACTGCTCATCGGCAAGGGCGGCGGCCACGACACCAGCGTCCTGCGCATCGCCCCGCCGATGTCCCTCACCGTCGCGGAGGCCGAGGAGGGCGCCGCGATCCTCGAACGCGCCCTGCGCAGCCTGTGACGGCCGCGAGCCGGACCGGACGGGCCGCCTGAGGCCCGCCGACCGCCGACGGTCCTCCCGCGACCGGACACCGGGCTCCCGCCCCAGCTGACCGTGCCGTGACCGACCGCTCCTGACAGGAGGGACCAGCATGAGCAGCCGTACCGTCATCCGCGGTGGCCTCGTCGTCACCGCGTCCGACGAGACGCACGCCGACGTCCTGATCGAGGACGGGCGCGTCGCCGCCCTCGCCGCGACCGGCACCCCGGCCGCCGGGGCCTTCACCGCCGAGAGGGTGATCGACGCGAGCGGCAAGTACGTGATCCCGGGCGGCGTCGACGGCCACACCCACATGGAGATGCCCTTCGGCGGCACCTACGCCGCGGACACCTTCGAGACCGGCACCCGGGCCGCCGCCTGGGGCGGCACGACCACGATCGTCGACTTCGCGATCCAGAGCACCGGCCGCTCCCTGCGCGAGGGCCTGGACGCCTGGCACGCCAAGGCCGAGGGCAACTGCGCGATCGACTACGGCTTCCACATGATCGTCTCCGACGTGAACCAGGAGACGCTCAAGGAGATGGACCTGCTGGTGGAGGAGGGGGTGACCTCCTTCAAGCAGTTCATGGCCTACCCGGGCGTCTTCTACTCCGACGACGGCCAGATCCTGCGCGCCATGCAGCGCTGCGCCGAGAACGGCGGCCTGATCATGATGCACGCCGAGAACGGCATCGCGATCGACGTGCTGGTGGAGCAGGCCCTCGCACGCGGCGAGACCGACCCCCGCTATCACGGGGAGGTGCGCAAGGCCCTGCTGGAGGCCGAGGCCACCCACCGCGCCATCAGGCTCGCGCAGGTCGCGGGCGCCCCGCTCTACGTCGTGCACGTCTCCGCGATCGAGGCGGTCGCCGAGCTGGCCCGGGCGCGCGACGAGGGGCTGCCCGTCTTCGGCGAGACCTGCCCGCAGTACCTGTTCCTGTCCACCGACAACCTCGCCGAACCGGACTTCGAGGGCGCCAAGTACGTGTGCAGCACGCCGCTGCGCCCGCGCGAGCACCAGGCGGCCCTGTGGAGGGGCCTGCGGACCAACGACCTCCAGGTGGTCTCCACCGACCACTGCCCCTTCTGCTTCACCGGCCAGAAGGAACTGGGCCGCGGCGACTTCTCCAAGATCCCCAACGGCATGCCGGGCGTCGAGAACCGCATGGACCTGCTCCACCAGGCCGTCGTCGACGGGCACATCAGCCGGCGCCGCTGGATCGAGATCGCCTGCGCCACCCCGGCCCGCATGTTCGGCCTGTACCCGAAGAAGGGCACCCTCGCGCCCGGCGCCGACGCCGACGTCGTCGTCTACGACCCGCACGCCGAACAGGTCCTGTCCGCCGAGACCCACCACATGAACGTCGACTACTCGGCCTACGAGGGCAAGCGGATCACCGGCCGCGTCGAGACCGTCCTCTCGCGCGGCGAACCGGTCGTCACCGCGCGGGAGTACACCGGACGCAAGGGCCACGGCGTCTACACCCCGCGCTCCACCTGCCAGTACCTGAACTAGGAGCGGTGCCCATGGACTTCGGACTCGTCCTGCAGACCGACCCGCCGGCCTCCCGCGTCGTCGACCTGATGCAACGCGCCGAACGCAACGGGTTCACGCACGGCTGGACCTTCGACTCCGCCGTGCTGTGGCAGGAGCCGTTCGTGATCTACAGCCAGATCCTGGCCCGCACCACGAAGCTGAGGATCGGCACGATGGTCACCAACCCGGGCACCCGCACCTGGGAGGTGACCGCGTCCACCTTCGCCACCCTCAACGACATGTACGGCAACCGCACCGTCTGCGGCATCGGCCGCGGCGACTCCGCGATGCGGGTGGCCGGACGCAGACCCGGCACCCTGGCCCGCCTGGGCGAGGCGATCGACGTGATCCGCGACCTCGCCGAGGGACGCGAGGCCGAGGTCGACGGACGGCCGCTGCGGATCCCGTGGGTGCGGGACGGGAAGCTGCCCGTCTGGATGGCGGCGTACGGGCCGAAGGCACTCGCCCTCGCCGGACGGAAGGCCGACGGCTTCATCCTCCAGCTCGCGGACCCGTACCTGACCGAGTGGATGGTGAAGGCCGTACGCACCGCGGCCGCGGAGGCGGGACGCGACCCCGCCTCCGTCACCGTCTGCGTCGCCGCCCCGGCGTACGTCGGCGACGACCTGGCGCACGCCCGCGAGCAGTGCCGCTGGTTCGGCGGCATGGTCGGCAACCACGTCGCCGACCTGGTCGCCCGATACGGCGAGCACTCGGACCTGGTCCCCGAGGCGCTGACGTCGTACATCAAGGAGCGGCACGGCTACGACTACAGCCATCACGGACGGGCCGGCAACCCGTCCACGGACTTCGTCCCCGACGAGATCGTCGACCGGTTCTGCCTGCTGGGCCCGGTCGAGGCGCACATCGAGAAGCTGCGGACGCTGCGCGAGCTGGGCGTCGACCAGTTCGCCGTCTACGACATGCACGACGCCCAGGAGGCGACGATCGACGCGTACGGCGCGGAGGTCATCCCGGCGCTCGACCGCTGACGGGCGCCTCGTGACCGGTACCCCTGCCGACGGGCACGCCCCCGACCGCGACCTAGCGGGACGTACCGAAGTCCTGGGTCCAGTAGGAGCCGGGCTGCGCGAGTCCGACGCCGATCTCCTGGAACGAGCAGTTGAGGATGTTCTCCCGGTGGCCGGGGCTGTTCATCCAGCCCTGCATCACCTGCTCGGGGGTGGAGTAGCCGTAGGCGACGTTCTCGCCGTAGCTGCTCCAGCTGTAGCCGGCGCCGGTGATGCGGTCGGCGGGCGAGGACCCGTCCGAGCCGGTGTGCGACATGGTGCCGCTCGCCGCCATGTCCTCGCTGTGCTTCTGCGCGGCCTCGGTCAGGGTGGCGTTCACCTTCACCGGGGAGCAACCGGCCTTGCCGCGCTCGGCGTTGACGAGTTCCACGACCTCGGCGACGGCGCCGGAGGCCTCGGTGCCGCCCGTCGTGGCGGGGCTCGGAGCGCTCGCGGTGGGCTTCGGGGCGGCCGTCGTGGGCTTCGGAGCCGTGGTGGCGGGCTTCGGAGCGGCCGTGGTGGGCCTCGGGGCCGCGGTGGTGGGCTTCGGAGCCGCGGTGGTGGGCTTCGGGGCCGTGGTGGCCGGCTTGGACGTGGTGGTCCCGGGGGCCGTCCTCCTCGGCTTGTGCGGCGGCTCGGCGGCGCTGTGCTTCGACGCGTCGGCCTGCGGAGTGCTCGCGGTGGCGGTCGGCGTGGCCGACGGTGCCGCCGTGTGCCCGCCGTGCTGCCGGCCGTTCCACCGCTGATACCAGTCGGGACCGTCCCACTCGCTCTCGGCCGCGACCGAGGTGGCGGTGTCCCGGTCCTGCCGCTGTCCGCCGTCGGACCAGTCGGCGCAGGCCATGGCGGCGGTGGGTATGCCTATGACGCCCACGGCGACTGCCGCGATGACCGTCCGACGGTACGTGTGCTGGTGGCGGTGCTTTCCCATGCGTGACCTCACCCCTGATGTCCGGAGGCTGGTCATTCTTGGGACGCCCGGGCGCCGGGCGCAAAGGGCCGTCGTACTACCGCGCCTCGTAGGTCCGCGGGGGTCTTGCGGCGGACGGGAGAGCGTGCCAGCCTGCCCGCGACGGACCTCCCGGGGCGCCTGCCGCCTCGTCAGAAACCGTCGCACGGCGAAAGAGCCGTGGCTCCCGTCGTCCGACCGGACCACCGTCCGTCCCGGCCCGCCCCGTTTTCACGGCAAGCCGGACAAATCCCCTATGTCGTCGGAGCGGGTCCTACTAAGGGGCCCGCATAGATCGGGACGCGGCGTGACGGATGTCACGGAACCATGCATTCCGTTTCAGCGTGGGGGCCGGTGCGCCGACCACCCCGCGTCCCCTCGGCACCGCCCGCACGGCCTCTCCCGTCCCCTCGCACGATTGGCCTGCCCATGACCGACACCGCGCCCGCGGCCCAGCCGCCGTCCACCCAGGTCACCCTTCCCGACGGACGCGTGGAGCTCGCTCCGGGCTCCCCGCCGCCGAGCGGCCCCTACGCCAACGAGGACCTGCTGCCGGTCCCCGTCGAGGGGCGCACCTGGACCACGTACAACTTCTCCGCGCTGTGGGTCGGGATGGCCCACAACACGGCCTCCTGGACCCTGGCCTCCGGCCTGATCGCCGTCGGCATGGACTGGAAGCAGGCGGTGTTCACCATCGCCCTGGCCAACCTGATCGTGCTCGTCCCGATGCTGCTCACCGGACACGCGGGACCCAGGTACGGCATCCCCTTCCCCGTCTTCGCCCGCGCCTCCTTCGGCATCCGCGGCGCCAACCTGCCCGCCGTCGTACGGGCGTTGGTGGCGTGCGGCTGGTTCGGCATCCAGACCTGGATCGGCGGCGAGGCGATCTACTTCCTGGCCGGCAAGCTGATCGGCGACGGCTGGAGCGACGCCGCGACGGTCGGGGGCCACCCCTGGACCATGTGGCTGTCGTTCGCGATCTCCTGGGCGCTGCAGGTCGCCATCATCCACCGGGGCATGGAGACCGTCCGCCGCTTCGAGAACTGGGCGGCGCCCTTCGTCCTCGTCGGCGCCTTCGTGATGCTGTGGTGGATGACCGACAAGGCCGGTGGCCTCGGCCCGCTCTTCGACCAGCCGTCGAAGCTGGGCTGGGGCGGCGACTTCTGGAAGCTGTTCTGGCCCTCCCTCATGGGCATGATCGGCTTCTGGTCCACGCTGTCCCTGAACATCCCCGACTTCACCCGCTACGGGAAGAGCCAGAAGGCCCAGACCCGCGGCCAGGCCCTCGGCCTGCCGACCACCATGACCCTGTTCGCCTTCCTGTCCGTGATGGTGACCTCCGGCTCGCAGGCGGTCTACGGGGAACCGGTCTGGGACCCGGTGCAGCTCGCCGCCAGGACGGACAACGTGGCGGGGCTGCTCTTCGCCCTCGTCACCGTGCTGGTGGCGACCCTGTCCGTGAACATCGCGGCCAACCTGGTCTCCCAGGCCTTCGACTTCTCCAACGTCGCGCCCCGCAAGGTGAGTTTCCGGACCGGCGCCCTCATCGCCTGCGTCCTCGCCGTGCTGATCTTCCCGTGGAAGCTGTACTCCGACCCGCAGGGCTACATCTTCACCTGGCTCGGCCTGGTCGGCGGCCTGCTCGGCACGGTCGCCGGCATCCTCGTCGCCGACTACTGGATCCTGCGCCGCGCCCGCCTCGACCTCGTCGACCTGTACCGCGCGGGCGGACGCTACTGGTACACCGGCGGCTGGAACTGGCGGGCGGTCCTCGCCTTCGTCACCGGCGGTGTCCTGGCCGTCGGCGGCGCCGACTTCCACCCCCTGGTCGACGGCCGGCCCGTGCCGTTCCTCGAACCGCTGGCCGACTACGGCTGGGCGGTGGGCCTCGGCACCTCGATGCTGCTGTACCTGCTGCTGATGCTGCCGGGCGCCCGGAACGGGACGGTTCGCTGAGGCACCGCGAGGGCGGTCAGCCGGCCTGGCCGCCCCGCAGGGCGGCCACCGCCTCCTTGGCCGCCTTGATGGCCCCCTTGTTGATCTCGTCCGTACCGGGGGCCTTCTTGGTCTCGAAGTCGCTGCCGTTGTACGTGATCGTCACCAGGGCGTTGGCCGCGCGGACCACCACGGTGCCCTCCCGCGTCTGCTGCTTGTCCTCGGTGGTGAGGTTCACGACGGAGTACGCCTCGTCGCCGAGTCCCGGGACGCCACCGCCGCCGCTGCGGTCGGCGACCCGCTCCTTGTACGACTTCTGCGCCGCCTCGTTCGAAGCCATCACCTCGTAGGAGACGTCCAGCCAGCGGTAGTCGTACCCCTTGAGCGCGTTCCACGAGCAGGTGCGGCGCACCTTCGTGTCCGTCGACGGGATCTCCTTGCCCGCCGCCTTCGCCCCCGGCACCAGCGACGTGATCGTCTTCTCGGCCAGGCTCCCGCAGGGCGCCGGGGCGGAGGCGTACGTCTTCGTCTCCGCCTGCGTCGCCGGGACGGAGGCGGACGGACGCCCGCCGTCGGGCGGCGTGCTGTCCTCGGCGGCCGGTGTCGTGTCCGGTCCGGACGACATCACCCAGCCCGCCGTGGCGAGCACGGCGACCGGGGCCAGGCGTGCGGTCAGGGCGAGCGGCAGGGGAAGGGAACGCACGGCGCACTTCTCGTGGGGGACGGTGCGGAAGGTGCCCGCACTGCGGACGGGGACGCCAGTGTCACACGAGTACCTGTGGGGCGGAAGGGCCGAACTCGCTGCGTGCCCGTCCGGTGACGCAGACGGACCCGTCAGGGCACCCGGGCCGTCCACCGCGGTGAGGAGAACTTCGTGCGGGCCAGCTCCTCGGCCCGCGCCAGTTCCCCGTCGGTCACCTTGCCCCGGGTGATCCCGTACCGGGCGCCGAAGGAGGCGATCATCCGCTCGATCACGGCCTCGCGCGGCAGGCCGGTCTGACGGCGCAGCGGATCCACCCGCTTCTTCGCGCTCCTGATGCCCTTGTCGCTGAGCTTCTCCCGGCCGATGCGCAGCACCTCGAGCATCTTGTCGGCGTCGATGTCGTACGACATGGTCACGTGGTGCAGCACCGCGCCGGGGCTGCCGCCGTGTCCCACGAGCCGTTTCTGCGCGGCGCCCGCGATCTTGCCCTGGTCGGTGGCGATGTCGTTCAGCGGCTGGTACCAGGCGCGGACGCCCATGTCGCCGAGGGCGCCGAGCACCCAGTCGTCGAGGTAGGCGTAGCTGTCCTGGAAGGACAGGCCCTGCACCAACGCCTCCGGCACGGACAGCGAGTAGGTGATCGTGTTGCCGGGCTCCACGAACATGGCGCCGCCGCCGGAGATCCGGCGCACCACCTCGACGCCGTGGCGCTCGGCGGCCTCGGCGTCGACCTCGTTGCGCAGGGACTGGAAGCTGCCGATGATCACCGCGGGGGAGCCCCACTCCCACACCCGCAGCGTCGGAGGACGCCGGCCCGCCGCGACCTCGGCGGTCAGCACCTCGTCCAGGGCCATGTGCAGGGCGGGGGACTGCGGGGCCTCGTGGATCAGCTGCCAGTCGTAGTCCGTCCAGTCCGTGGCGTGCGCCAGGGCCCGGCGCACGGCGATGCCGACGCCCTCGGACGTCAGCCCGTACATCACGGTGCCCCCGGGCAGGGCGGCGTCGATACGCGCGGCCAGTCCCGCGGCGTCGGTGTCGGCCGGGGCGCCCTCCAGCGCACGGTTCACGGCGTCGAGCGCCTCGTCCGGCTCGAGGAAGAAGTCGCCGGCCACGCGCACGTGCCGCAGCACCCCGTCCTCGGCCTCCACGTCCACGACGACCAGCTTGCCGCCGGGGACCTTGTACTCACCGTGCACCGTTCCGCCTCCGTTTCCGCACACGGGGGGCAACAGCGGGAACGCCGACGGTGTTCCCCGCCCGGGCGCGGCCGGGGGATCACCCGGCCGCGGCACCCGCGGCTCGCCGCGGACCGTCCGTCCCGGCGCGTCCCATGACGGCGGGCCCTGAACCGGTGTCGCGGAGTACCCTTTGCCCAGCCGTGACCATAATGAGTTTTATGTCCGGAATTCGCGTCATGCGGGAGTGGGCCTCCGGGCTCTTTCACGGGATCCGAGCGCCGGGGACGCGGCCGGGTCCCCCCGGACGCGGACCGACGGTGCGGACCGTCGCCGGCCAGGTGTTCCTGCTGCAGGTGGCCCTGGTCGTGCTGCTCGCGATCGCCGCGGTGGTGGCTCTGGTGCTCCAGGCCCGTCGGGACAGCACCCAGGCGGCACGGGAGCGGACCCTGTCGGTCGCGCAGACCTTCGCCAACGCGCCCGGGACCGTCGAGGCGCTGGACGGCCCCGACCCGACGGCCGTGCTCCAGCCCCGGGCCGAGGCCGCCCGCAAGGCGGCGGACGTGGCGTTCGTCGTCGTGGCCAGCACACGGGGGATCCGCTACACGCACCCCGACCCGGACCTCATCGGGAAGCACGTCCTCAGCTCCGTCGACAAGGCGTTGCAGGGCATCCCCGTGACGACGGAGCTCAGCGCCAGCGTCGGACCGGCCGTCGACTCGACCGTGCCCGTCCTGCGCGGTGACGGTTCGGTCGCCGGGATCGTCGCCGTCGAGATCACGCTCAGCGACGTCCAGCAGTCCACCGACCGCCAGCTGCCCGTCATCCTCGGCAGCGCCGCCGGCGCGCTGCTCCTCGCGCTGGGCGGATCGGCGCTGGTCAACCGGCGGCTGTCCCGGCAGACCCGCGGCCTCGGCCCCGCCGAGATGACGCGCATGTACGAGCACCACGACGCGGTGCTGCACTCCGTGCGGGAGGGCGTACTGATCGCCGACGGCACCGGGCGGCTGGTACTGGCCAACGACGAGGCGCGCAGGCTGCTCGGTCTGAGGCCCGAGGCGGAGGGGCGGCCGGTCGCCGAGGCCCCGCTCCCCCCGCGGATCGCCGAACTCCTCGGGGCCGGCGGGCCCGTCACCGACGAGGTGGTGCCGGTGGGGGACCGGCTGCTCGTGGTCAACCTGCGGACCACCGGCGACCACGGCGGCCCGCCCGGTGTCGTCGCCACCATCCGCGACACCACCGAACTGCGCGCGGTGATCGGGCGGGCCGAGGCCGTGCGGGAGCGCCTCCTGCTCCTGTACGAGGCCGGCGCACGGATCGGCAGCACCCTCGACGTGACCACGACCGCGCGGGAACTGACCCGGGTGGTCGTCCCGCGGTTCTCGGACTTCGCCACGGTGGACCTGGCCGAGGCGGTGTTCCGCGGGGAGGAACCGGGCGAGTCCGACAGCACGCTCGCACCGATGCGGCGCGCCGCGGTCGCCGGCCTGCACGACGACCACCCCCTGCACCCGCCGGGCCGGTCGACCGGCACCGTTCCCACCAGCACCGACTCCCTCGGCGGCAGCGAGCGCCACTCCTTTCCCGAGGGGAACGCGGAGGCCGCGCTCGCCCGGTACGAAAGGGACCCCGAGCACGCCCGGCGCCTCCTCGACTACGGCTTCCACAGCGTCCTCGGCATCCCCCTGCACGCACGGGGCGTGGTGCTCGGCACGGTCAACTTCTGGCGATCGCAGAACCCGGCCCCGTTCGACGCGGACGACGAGGAGTTCGCCCGGGAACTGGTGGCCAGGGCGGCGATGTGCGTCGACAACGCCCGCCGCTACACCCGGGAGCACGAGACGGCCGTCGCCCTGCAGCGCAGTCTCCTGCCGAGGGAGGTCCCCCGGCAGAACGCCCTCGACGTCGCCTACCGGTACCTGGCGGCGGAAGCCGGGGTGGGCGGGGACTGGTTCGACGTCATCCCGTTGTCGGGGGCCCGTGTCGCCCTGGTGGTCGGCGACGTGGTGGGGCACGGTCTGCACGCCTCCGCCACCATGGGGCGGCTGCGCACCGCCGTCCACAACTTCGCCGCCCTCGACCTGCCGGCCGACGAACTCCTCGCGCGCCTCGACGAACTGGTCCTGCGAATCGACCAGGAGGGCGCCCCGGACAGGTCCGAGATCGCCGGGGTCACCTGTCTCTACGCGATCTACGATCCGGTGGCGGGCCGGCTCTCCCTGAGCCGGGCGGGACATCCCAGCCCCGCGCTGGTGCTGCCCGACGGGACCGTGTGCTTCCCGGACAGTCCCGCGGGACTGCCGCTCGGTGTCGGCAGCGGCCTGCCGTTCGAGGCGGTCGGGATCGACGTGCCCGAGGGCAGCCGGCTCGTGCTGTACACCGACGGCCTGGTGGAAGCCCGCGGCCAGGACATCGACGAGGGCATGGAACTGCTGCGGCGGAGCCTCGCCCGGGCCGGGCGCACGCCCGAGGAGACCTGTGCCCGGGTCCTGGCGGACGTACCGGTCCGCCCGCCCCAGGACGACGTGGCGCTCCTCGTGGCCGGCACCCGCCTCCTCGACCCGGCCAGGGTGGCCGTCTGGGACGTGGACCGGGACCCGGCCGTCGTCTCCCGCGTCCGCCGCGAGGTCACCGACCGGCTCTCCGAGTGGGGCCTGGACGAGGAAGCCTTCGTCACGGAACTGATCCTCAGCGAACTGCTCACCAACGCGGTCCGCTACGGCGCCGACCCCGTCCGGGTGCGGCTGCTGCTCGACCGGGCCCTGATCTGCGAGGTCTCCGACGGCAGCAGCACCGCCCCCCACCTGCGCTACGCGGCCACCACCGACGAGGGGGGCCGTGGCCTGTTCCTGGTGGCTCAGCTCGCCGACCGCTGGGGGACCCGCTACACCGAGACCGGAAAGGTCATCTGGTCGGAGCAGACGCCTTCACCGCACCCGGGACCGTGAGCCGCGGGGAGCAGAGCGGAGCGGGGCGTGGACGCCGCCGTCGCGGTGGACGGCACCGCCGGACCGGCCCCGGACCCTCCGCAGGGCCGGGGGCGGCCCTCGGACCCGGTCGGCCGGATCCGTAAAGGGGGGACGCGTTCGGCCTGGTGAGGAGGGTGGCGCCGGTCGGTGGCGGGCGTCTACCCTGCGTGCGGCAGTGGCCGGTGCCGGGGCAGCCCGGGCCGGTGGCCCGAGGCGGGCGACGTGGAGGAGACGGCCCCGCGCGCGTTCTTCCCGGATTCCCCCGGTGGCCCGCCCCGCTGCCGCACGGTCCTTCGACGTCCCCACACCCCGAGGACAGGTATGCAGTTCACGACGCGCCCCACCCTGAGCGGAACCTTCGGCATGGTGTCCTCCACCCACTGGCTGGCGTCGCAGTCGGCGATGGCGGTGCTGGAGGACGGCGGCAACGCCTACGACGCCGCCGTGGCCGGCGCGTTCGTGCTGCACGTCGTCGAACCGCACCTCAACGGGCCCGCCGGAGAGGTGCCGATACTCCTCGCGCCGGCGGGCGGCGAGGTGCGGGTGCTGTGCGGGCAGGGCGTCGCCCCGGCCGGTGCGACGGTCGCCCACTACCGGGGACTCGGCCTGGACCTCGTGCCCGGCACCGGTCCGCTCGCCGCCGCCGTGCCCGGCGCCTTCGACGCGTGGATGCTCCTGCTGCGCGACCACGGCACCAGGCGCCTCGCCGACGTGCTGAAGTACGCCATCGGCTACGCCGAGCACGGGCACCCGCCCGTGGAACGCCTCACGGAGACCGTCGAGACCGTCCGCGAGCTGTTCGAGACGGAGTGGACGTCCTCGGCCGCGGTCTACCTGACCGACGGGCGACCGCCCCGCCCGGGCGAGCCGTTCCGCAACCCCGCCCTCGCCGCCACCTGGAAGCGCCTGCTCGCCGAGGCGGCCGGGGCGGGGAGCCGGGAGGCGGAGATCGAGGCGGCCCGCGAGGTCTGGCGCACCGGGTTCGTCGCCGAGGCGTTCGTACGGCAGGCCGCCCGGCCCACCCTGGACACCAGCGGCCGGCACCACACCGGCACCCTGACGGCCGCCGACCTCGCCGGCTGGTCCGCGTCCTACGAGGCGCCGGTGACGTACGACTGGAACGGCTGGACCGTGTGCAAGGCCGGCCCCTGGAGCCAGGGCCCCGTCCTGCTCCAGCAGTTGGCGCTGCTCCCGCCCGAGCTGCCCCGGTACGGCTCTGCCGACTACGTCCACCTGCTGGTCGAGGGCTGCAAGCTCGCCATGGCCGACCGGGAGGCCTGGTACGGGGACGCCGCCGGCGCGGCCGAGGTGCCGCTCGCCGACCTGCTGTCACCGGCGTACAACGCGGCCCGGCGCGAGCTCGTGGGGGACAAGGCCTCCTTCGACCTGCGGCCGGGCGGTCCGGGCGGGCGCACCCCGCGGCTCAGCGCCCACGCGCGCGTGGCGGCCGTCGAGGGGGAGGGGCTCGACGCCCTGGGAGTCGGCGAGCCGACCGTCGCCAAGGGCCCCACCTCCCCGGTGCCCGGCGAGCCGGCCGTCGGCGCCGACGGCGGCACCCGTGGGGACACCTGTCACCTGGACGTCGTGGACCGCTGGGGCAACATGGTCTCGGCCACGCCCAGCGGCGGCTGGCTCCAGTCCAACCCGGTCGTGCCCGAACTCGGCTTCCCGCTCGGCACCCGCCTGCAGATGACCTGGCTGGAGGAGGGCCTGCCGAACTCGCTCACCCCGGGCCGCCGGCCGCGCACCACCCTCACCCCGTCGATCGCCCTGCGCGACGGCGTGCCCGTCATGGCGTTCGGCACCCCCGGCGGGGACCAGCAGGACCAGTGGCAGCTGCACTTCTTCCTGGCGGTCGCCCTGCGCGCCCGGGTGCGCGGCGGCCTCGACCTCCAGGGCGCCATCGACGCCCCGAACTGGCACAACGACAGCTTCCCCGGCTCCTTCTTCCCCCGCGGCATGCGGGCGGGAAGCCTCACCGTGGAGTCCCGGATGCCCGAGGAGGTCGTCGAGGAGCTGCGCCGCCGCGGCCACGACGTCACCGTCGGCGAGGCGTGGTCGGAGGGGCGGCTGTGCGCCGTCGCGAGGGACCCGGAGACGGGCGTGCTGTCGGCGGCGGCGAACCCGCGCGGCGCGCAGGGGTACGCGGTGGGACGCTGAGGCCGACCACGTGTTCACGCCGATTCCACCCGGAGCACACCGCACGGGTGGGGACCGTCAGTGGCGCGTGCTCTCATGGAGCCATGATCGAGGACAACGAAACCATCGACGAGTTTCTCGCCCGGCACGCCGACGACGTGGAGGAGGCCGTCCGCAAGGCGGCCGCCCAGGAGATCATGCCGCGCTGGCGCCGGCTCGCGGCCCACGAGGTCGACCAGAAGTCCGGCCCGCACGACCTGGTGACGGACGCCGACCGCAAGGCCGAGCGGTGTCTGACCGAGGCGCTGCCCGCCCTGCTGCCCGGCTCGGTCGTGGTCGGTGAGGAGGCGGTGCACGCCAACCCCGCCTCGTACGAGGCGCTCCGGGGCGAGGCGCCGGTGTGGATCGTCGACCCCGTCGACGGGACGCGGCAGTTCGTGCACGGCGACGAGGGATTCTGCACGCTGGTCGCCCTGGCCCACCGCGGCGTGGTGCACGCCTCCTGGACCTACGCGCCCGTCCGCGACCGGCTCGCCACGGCCGTGCGGGGCCGGGGCGCCTTCCTGGACGGCGAGCGGCTGTACGCCGGGCCGCCCGAGCCCGGGCACGACCTGCGGGTCGCCACCTCCCACCCGGACTACACGACGGACGAGCAGAAGCGCGCCCTGCTCGGCCTGCGCACCCCGGGCGTGGCCCCCCGCGCCTGCGGCTCGGCGGGCCTCGAGTACCTCGCCGTCGCGCGCGGCGAGTCGGACGCCACGGCGTTCTCCTGGGAGGCGGCCTGGGACCACGCGGCGGGGCTCCTGCTGGTCGAGGAGGCGGGCGGTACCCACCTGACCCGGGCGGGCGAACCCTTCCGCATCACCGGTGGCAACGACCTTCCGTTCACCGCGGCCCGCGACGCGGCCACGGCCCGGCGGGTGGTGGCGCTGCTCGCGGGGGAGGCCGCCTGACCCCGTGCCCCCGGCCGCCCGCCGCCGGCCGTCACCCGCGCGCGGGGGCCGTCGGCGGACCGGCATATCCTGACCCGAGTGGCCTCGGCTGACGAAGGAGTCCGAAGGTGCCGTCGATGCTCGATGCGGTCGTGGTGGGTGCGGGACCGAACGGACTGACGGCTGCCGTGGAGCTGGCCCGCCGGGGCTTCTCCGTCGCCGTCTTCGAGGCGCGGGACACCGTGGGCGGCGGCGCCCGCACGGAGGAGCTGACCCTCCCCGGCTTCCGCCACGACCCCTGCTCGGCCGCGCACCCCCTCGGCGTCAACTCCCCCGCGTTCCGCGCCCTGCCGCTGGAGCGGTACGGCCTCGAGTGGCTGCACCCCGAGCTGCCCATGGCCCACCCGTTCCCCGACGGCTCGGCCGCCGTGCTGTCCCGGTCGGTCGGCGAGACCGCCGCATCCTTCGGCCCGCGTGACGCGGGCACGTACCGCAGGCTGGTCGAGCGCTTCCTGCCCCGGTGGGACACCCTGGTCCGCGACTTCATGTCCCTGCCGCTCACCGCGCTGCCCCGCGACCCGGTCACCCTCGCCCGCTTCGGCCTGGTCGGCCTGCCGCCGTCGACGTGGCTGATGCGCCGCTTCCGCGACGAGAAGGCGCGGACCCTCCTCGCGGGCCTCGTCGCCCACGTCATGGCCCCGCTCGGCGGCTTCGCCACCGGTGCCATCGGCCTGGTCTTCGCCCTCGCCGCCCACGCCCGCGGCTGGCCCGTGGCCCGCGGCGGTTCCCAGGCCATCTCCGACGCGCTCGCCGCGTACCTCGCCGACCTCGGCGGCACCGTCCACACCGACTACGAGGTCAAGCGCCTCGACGACCTGCCGCCGGCGCGCGCGTACGTCTTCGACACCTCGCCCACGGCCCTGGCCCGCATCGCCGGCCTCGGCAACCACTACGAGCACTACCGGTACGGCCCCGGCGTCTTCAAGATCGACTACGCGCTGGACGGCCCGGTCCCGTGGACGGCCGAGGCACCCCGCACCGCCGGGACGGTGCAGGTCGGCGCCGACAGCACGGAGATCGGCGCCGCCCTGCACGCCGCCTCGCGCACGGACCGCGCACCCGACCGGCCGTTCCTCATCACCGTGCAGCCCGGCGTCGTCGACCCCGGCCGGGCCCCGGCGGGCAAGCACGTCTTCTGGGCGTACGGACACGTCCCCCACGGCTGGACCGGCGACCTCACCGACGCCGTCGAACGCCAACTGGAGCGCTTCGCCCCCGGGTTCCGCGACCGCGTCCTCGCCCGCGCCACCGCCGGCCCGCCCGAGATCGCCGCCCGCAACGCCAACTACGTCGGCGGGGACATCGCCTCCGGTGCGGTCTCCGGGCTCCAGCTCCTGCTGCGCCCCAAGCTCTCCCTGTTCCCGTACGCCACCCCGCACCCGGCCGTCTTCATCTGCTCGTCGGCCACCCCGCCGGGCCCCGGCGTGCACGGCATGTCCGGACACAACGCGGCGAAGGCCGTCTGGCGGAGACTGAGGCAGACATGACCGTCATCACGCTGGTCCGGGGCGACATCACGCGCCAGAGCGCCGACGCGATCGTCAACGCGGCCAACTCCTCCCTGCTCGGCGGCGGCGGCGTCGACGGCGCCGTCCACCGGCGCGGCGGCCCCGAGATCCTCGCGGAGTGCCGCAGGCTCCGCGCCGGTCGCCTCGGCGGGGGTCTGCCCACCGGCCGGGCGGTCGCCACCACCGCGGGCGACCTGGACGCCCGCTGGGTGATCCACACGGTCGGCCCGGTCTGGTCGGCCGACGAGGACCGCTCCGGCCTCCTCGCCTCCTGCTACCGCGAGTCCCTCCGCATCGCCGACGAACTGGGCGCCCGCACGGTCGCCTTCCCGGCGATCTCCACCGGCGTCTACCGCTGGCCCGTGGACGACGCGGCCCGCATCGCCGTCGAGACGGTGCGCGGCACCACGACGTCGGTGACGGAGGTCCGGTTCGTCCTGTTCGACGACCGGGCGTACGAGGCGTTCGCCGCGCAGGCCGGCTGACGGACCCGAACCCGCCCGCGCGCCGGGCGGAACCGGTGACCGTTCATCAGGAACCAACAAAGTCCGACGGGGTAATTGATTCGGTTGTGTTCGAGTCCTAGGGTGACCCTGATCCAGTAGCCGCTCCATCACCGGCAGTTGACCTCCGCACCACCGTCAACGGCCGGTGCCGCACCGTGCGTTGAGCCGCCCCCGAAGCCATACGGAAGGCCACGGTCATGCCGCACTCACCCGTGTCACCCGCCGGTATCCCGGCCCCCCGCCCCCGCCCGGTCGTCAGCCGCCGCCGTCTCCTGGAGGGCGGCGCCGCCGTCCTCGGGGCGCTCGCCCTGTCCGCGCCGTCCGCCAGCGCGCTCGCGGCCGGACGGCGTGCCGCGTCCGACGCACCCCCCGAGTGGAACGACTTCGGCGTCTTCCGGCTCGGCACCGAGCCGCCGCACACCACGCTCATGCCGTACGCGGACGTCAGACAGGCCCTGGCCGGCGACCGCACCCGCTCGCCCTACCGCCTCAGCCTCGACGGCACCTGGAAGTTCGCCTACGCCGACCGCCCCGACGACCGGGACGCCGACTTCCACCGCACCGACACCGACGACAGCGACTGGGAGACCATCCCGGTCCCCTCCGTCTGGCAGCTGCACGGCCACGACTTCCCGATCTACCTGAACATCACCTACCCGTACTGGGGCCCCAACGGCCGCGGCGAGGAGCCGCAGCCGCCCGCCGCGCCGACCCGCTACAACCCCGTCGGCCAGTACCGGCGCACCTTCACCGTGCCCCGTGACTGGAAGGGCCGCCGCACCTTCCTCCACTTCGAGGGCGTCAAGTCCGCGCACTACGTGTGGATCAACGGCGAACTGGTCGGCTACGACGAGGACTCCTACACCCCGTCCGAGTACGACGTCACCGACCACCTGAAGCCGGGCACCAACCAGATCGCCGTGGAGGTGTACCGCTACTCCGACGGCGACTGGATGGAGGACCAGGACATGATCCGACTGAGCGGCATCTTCCGCTCGGTCTACCTCTACTCCACCCCGGCCGTGCACCTGCGCGACTTCAAGCTGGACACCCCGCTGGACGACACCTACACGAACGCCGAGCTCAAGGTCACCGCGCACGTGCGCGCGTACGGCGGCGGCGACGCCGGGCGGTACACGGTGGAGACCCAGCTGTACGACGCCCGCGGCCACGCCGTCTGGTCCCGGCCGCTCCAGCAGGCCGCCGACCTCGCCACGGTCCGCGCCGGCGAGGACGTCACCGTGAGCGCGGCGAAGGCCGTACCGGCGCCGAAGCTGTGGTCGGCCGAGCACCCGGACCTGTACACCGCCGTCCTGCGCCTGCGCGACCCGTCCGGCAGGATCGTGGAGACCCTCTCCCACCGGGTCGGCTTCCGCGAGTTCGCCCTCAAGGACGGGCTGATGCGGATCAACGGCAAACCCGTCTCCCTGCGCGGTACCAACCGGCACGAGATGCACCCGGCCCGCGGCACGGCCCTGACCCGCGAGGACATGGTCCAGGACATCACGGTCATCAAGCGGATGAACATCAACAGCGTCCGCACCTCGCACTACCCGAACAACCCGTACTGGCTGGAACTGGCCGACGAGTACGGCCTCTACCTCGTCGACGAGACCAACCTCGAGACCCACGGCATCCGCGACGAGTACCCGGGTGACCACCCCGACTGGACCGCGGCCTGCGTGGCCCGTGCCCAGAACATGGTCCACCGCGACAAGAACCACGCCTCGGTCGTCATCTGGTCGCTCGGCAACGAGGCCGGCGGCGGCAGCACCTTCACCGCCATGCACGACTGGATCCGCTCCTACGACGACACCCGCGTCATCCAGTACGAGGGCGACGACCGCCCCGGCATCAGCGACATCCGCTCGGAGATGTACGACAGCCCGCAGCGCGTCGAGCAGCGCGCGAAGGACACCGCCGACACCCGGCCCTACGTCATGATCGAGTACGCCCACTCGATGGGGAACTCCACCGGCAACCTCAAGAAGTACTGGGACCTCGTCCGCCGGTACGACGTCCTCCAGGGCGGCTGGATCTGGGACTTCGTCGACCAGTCCCTGTACACGCCCGTCCCGGCCCGCACCCTGCTGACCGAGTCGGGCCCGGCCGGGCTGCGCGGCGAGATCCTCGCCACCCGCGGCACCCTCGACCGGGACGAGGGGCTGTCCGGCATCACGGTCTTCGAGCGCCACGACAGCCTCGACCTCACCGGCTCCCTGACCCTGGAGGCCTGGGTCACCCCGCGGTTCACCGGCTACCACCAGCCCATCCTGGCCAAGGGCGACACCCAGTACGCGCTGAAGCAGACCGACCGCAGGCTGGAGTTCTTCATCCACTCGGCCGGCCAGTGGATCACCGCGAGCTGGGAGGTGCCGGACGACTGGACCGGCCGCGAGCACCACATCGCGGGCGTCTTCGACGCGGACGCGGGCACCCTGACCCTGTACGTCGACGGCGCGGTGAGGGCCACCCGCACCACCGACCGGCGCCCCAGCAGCAACACCGCGCCGCTGTCCCTGGCCGCCGACGCCGACTCCCAGACCCGCGAGTTCAGCGGCACCGTCCGCCGTGCCCGCGTCTACGCCCGCGCCCTCGCCGGCGCGGAACTGGCCGACGACGGGCGCGGCCCCGGCGACGACGGCGTGCGGTTCTGGTTCGACGCGGCCACCGTGCGGACCGAGACGAAGCGGCCGAAGGACAGGACCTTCCTCGCCTACGGCGGCGACTGGGGCGACAACCCCAACGACGGCGCCTTCGTCGCCGACGGCATCGTCACCGCCGACCGCGGCCACACCGGCAAGGCCACCGAGGTCAAGCACGTCTACCAGGCGATCAACGCCGCCCCCGTCCCCGGCGGCGCCCCGGGAGCCGTCACCCTCACCAACGAGTTCCTGTTCACGAACGTCCGCGAGTTCGACGCCCGGTGGGAACTGGTCGCCGACGGCAGGGTCGTCCGGCACGGCAGGCTGACCCGCGACCAGACGGACGTCCCGCCGCTGTCCGCCAAGGACATCACCGTCCCCGTACGCCTGCCCGACGACCCGGAGCCGGGCACCGAGTACTTCCTCCAGCTCTCCTTCACCACCAAGGAGTCCACGCCGTGGGCGAAGGCGGGCTTCGAGGTGGCCCGGCAGCAGCTCCCGCTGGACGCCGGCGGCCCGGCCGTCACCCCCGTCCCCCTGGGGCGCGTCCCCGCCCTGCGCCACGACGACCGCGACCGGGACGTCACCGTGCGCGGCAAGGGCTTCTCCCTCACCGTCGACAAGCGCAGCGGCACCATCACCTCGTACGAGGCGAACGGCACCCGTCTGATCACCTCGGGGCCCGTGCCCAACTTCTGGCGGGCGCCCACCGACAACGACAAGGGCAACGGCCAGCACACCCGCAACCAGACCTGGCGCGACGCCGGCGCCCGCCGCAGGGTGACGGACGTCGCGGTGCGGGCCCTGGGCGACCGCGCCGTCGAGATCAAGGTCAGCGGCACCCTGCCGACCACCGTCGAGTCGGCGTACTCCACCACCTACACGGTGTTCGGCAACGGCGAGATCAAGGTCGACAACACCCTGCACCCGGGCGCCGCGAACCTGCCGTACATCCCCGAGGTCGGGACGATGCTGTTCCTGCCCGGCCGCCTGGACCGGCTGCACTACTACGGGCGCGGCCCCGACGAGAACTACTGGGACCGCAACACCGGTTCCGACGTCGGCCTGTACTCCTCGACCGTCGACGAGCAGTGGACCCCCTACATCCGCCCGCAGGAGAACGGCAACAAGACCGACGTCCGCTGGGTCGCGCTCACCGACTCCCGCGGGACCGGGCTGCTCGCCACCGGCGAACCCCTGCTGGAGGTCAACGCCTCCCGCTTCACGCCGGAGGACCTGTCGGCCGGCGTGCGCCACGACTACCAGCTCACCCCGCGCGACGAGGTCGTCCTGCGTCTGAACCACCGGCAGATGGGCGTCGGCGGCGACAACAGCTGGGGCGCGCACACCCACGACGAGTTCAAGCTGTTCGCCGACCGGGACTACACGTACACCTACCGGCTGCGCCCGCTCACCGACGTGCGGGACGCGACGGCCGCCTCGCGGCGGCCCACGGCGACCGAGTAGGAGGGGGACGAACGGGGAGCCCGGGGTACCCGGGCCCCCATGGGTGACGTACTGGTCGGGGCCTGCTCGTGGACGGACCGGCACCTCGTCTCGAGCGGCTGGTACCCGCGCGGACGGCGGGACGCCGAGGGACGGCTGCGGTACTACGCCTCACGGCTGCCCGTCGTCGAAGTGGACGCCGGGTACTACGCGTTGCCGAGCCGCCGCAACAGCGAGCTGTGGGTGGAGCGCACGCCGGACGGCTTCCGCTTCGACGTGAAGGCCTTCTCGCTGCTGACCGGGCACCCCACGCGGCCGGAGGCGCTCCCCGCCGACCTGCGCGGGGCGGCCGGCACCGGCCCGCTGCGGCGCGGCCAGGCGGACGAGGGGCTGCTGGACGAGGTGTGGGGGCGTTTCACCGACGCGGTCGAGCCGCTGCGCGAGGCCGGGCGGCTCGGCGCCGTGCTGTTCCAGTTCCCGCCGTGGTTCGCGCCCGGCGACCCGGCCGAGGCGGCGCTCGAGGCCTGTGCCCGGCGCGCGGGGGAGTGGCCGCTCGCCGTGGAGTTCCGGCACCCGGACTGGTGGGCGCCGCACCGGGCGGACGCGACCCACGCCCTGCTGTCCGCGCTGGGCGTGTCGGCCGTCGGCACCGACATGGCCCAGGACCTGTCCGCGTCCCTGCCGCCCATCGCGCCGGTCACCCGCCCCGCCCTCGCCGTCGTCCGCTTCCACGGACGCAGCCCGGCGTGGGGGAGGGGCAGCAAGGAGGACCGCTTCCGGTACGACTACTCCACCGCCGAGCTGGCCGCCTGGGTGCCCCGGCTGCGCCGCGCCGCCGCACGGGCGGACGAACTGCACGTGCTCTTCAACAACTGCTGCGCGGACGCCGCCGTGCGCGCCGCCGAGACCATGCGGGGGCTGCTCACCCCGCCGCGTCGCTGATCCCCAGCCGCAGGTGCTCCACGTGGTAGACGGCCTGGTCGAGCAGCTCGGCGACATGGTGGTCGTGCAGCGCGTACACCACCGACCGGCCGCGCCGTTCGCCGACGACGAGCCCCAGGTTCCGCAGCAGGCGCAGCTGGTGGGAGCAGGCCGACTGCTCCATGCCGACCTCCGCCGCCAACTCGGTGGCGGGCAGAGGGCCTTCGCGCAGCCGCGCGAGGATCAGCAGCCGGGAGGGCGTGGACAGGGCCTGGAGCGTGGTGGCGACCTTGGCGACGTTGTCCGCGTCCAGGCGCACGCGCTCGGTCGCGTCCTGCGCGGTGGTGGCGGCTCCATGACCCATGCCGGTCATCTTACGCACCCGTCCGCACGCATGAACGGATGAATGCATGAACGAGTCTTCATGTGTTCCTGTATGGTGGCCGCGTGTCCACCACCCTCGCCCCCGCCCCCGTCCCCACGCCCGCCCGGCACGCGCCGGCCCGCCGCACCCGCGTGCTCGCCCTGCCGGAGGCACGCTGGGCCCTCGCGTCGCTGCTCGCCTTCCTCGCCGCGCTCGCCCCGGACCTCGCCGGCGCCCCCGCCTGGACGTACGGCCCCCTGTACGCGGCCGCCTACGCCGCCGGCGGCTGGGAGCCCGCACGGGAGGGGCTGCGGGCGCTGCGCGAGAAGACCCTGGACGTCGACCTGCTGATGATCGTCGCGGCGCTCGGCGCGGCGGCCATCGGACAGGTCCTCGACGGCGCCCTGCTCATCGTCATCTTCGCCACCTCCGGCGCCCTGGAGGCCCTGGCCACCGCCCGCACCGCCGACTCCGTGCGCGGCCTGCTCGACCTCGCGCCCACCACCGCCACCCGGCTCACCGGGGACCGCGAGGAGACCGTCCCGACCGCCGAGCTCGCCGTCGGCGACCTCCTCCTGGTCCGGCCCGGGGAGCGCATCGGAGCCGACGGCACGGTGACCGACGGCACCGGCGAGGTCGACCAGGCCACCATCACCGGCGAGTCCCTCCCGGTCCCCAAACGCCCCGGCGACGACGTCTTCGCCGGCACCCTCAACGGCACCGGCGCCCTGCGGGTCCGCGTCGACCGCGACCCCGCCGACTCGGTGATCGCCCGCATCGTCACCCTGGTCGAGGAGGCGTCCCGCACCAAGGCGCCCACGCAGCTGTTCATCGAGAAGATCGAGCAGCGCTACGCGGTCGGCGTGGTGGCCGCCACCCTCGCGGTCTTCGGCATCCCCCTCGCCTTCGGCGTCGGCCTCACCGACGCCCTGCTGCGCGCCATGACCTTCATGATCGTCGCCTCGCCCTGCGCGGTCGTCCTCGCCACGATGCCGCCCCTGCTGTCCGCCATCGCCAACGCCGGCCGGCACGGCGTCCTCGTGAAGTCGGCGGTCGCCATGGAACGCCTCGGCGAGATCGACGCCGCGGCCCTCGACAAGACCGGCACCCTCACCGAGGGCGCCCCCGAGGTGACCGCCGTACGCCCCCTGCCCGGCTCCGGCCTCGACGAGGACGCCCTCCTCGCCCTCGCGGCCGCCGCCGAGCACCCCAGCGAGCACCCGCTGGCCCGCGCGATCGTCGCCGCGGCCCGCGCACGGGGGCTGCGCATCGCGCCCGCGGAGGACTTCGCGGCGACCCCGGGCCGCGGTGTGACGGCCGTGGTCGAGGGCCGCAAGGTGCACGTCGGCCGCGCCGAGGCGCCCCAGGGGGCCGAGACCACCGTCCAGGTCACCCGCGACGGCACCCCGCTCGGCACCCTCGCCCTCACCGACCGCCTGCGCGCCGACGCCGCCGGGGCCACCGCCGCGCTCACCGCCCTCACCGGCGCCGCCCCCGCCCTGCTCACCGGCGACAACGCCCACGCCGCCGCCCGCGTGGCCGGCGCGACGGGCCTGACCGACGTCCGCGCGGAGCTGCTGCCCGACGACAAGGTCGAGGCCGTACGGGAGAGGCAGCGGGCCGGCCGCAAGGTGCTCTTCGTCGGCGACGGCGTCAACGACGCCCCCGCCCTCGCCGCCGCCCACGCCGGGATCGCCATGGGCCGCGCGGGCTCCGACCTGGCCCTGGAGACGGCGGACGCGGTCGTGGTCCGCGACGAGCTGGCGGCCGTGCCCGCGGTCGTCCGCCTGTCCCGGCGCGCCCGCCGACTGGTGCTGCAGAACCTGGTCGTCGCGGGCACCTTCATCACCGCGCTCGTCCTGTGGGACCTGATCGGCCACCTCCCGCTGCCGCTCGGCGTCGCCGGACACGAGGGCTCGACCGTGCTGGTCGGCCTCAACGGGCTGCGGCTGCTGCGCGAGTCGGCGTGGCGATCCGGCGGGGCGCAGGAAGCGTGAGGTCCATGTCGGAAACTCGCCAGCCAGGGCCCGCACGGTGGATCACCATGGACGCATGCAGACGGCCATGCACACCGACACCGAGGGCTGCGTACGCGCCGTCCGGTCGAAGGACGCGCGCTTCGACGGCTGGTTCTTCACCGCCGTCCTGACCACCCGCATCTACTGCCGGCCCAGCTGCCCCGTGGTGCCGCCCAAGCCGGAGAACATGATCTTCTACCCGAGCGCGGCGGCCTGCCAGCAGGCCGGGTTCCGGGCGTGCAAGCGCTGCCGCCCGGACACCAGCCCCGGCTCCCCCGAGTGGAACCAGCGGGCCGACCTGACCGCCCGCGCCATGCGCCTGATCGCGGACGGCGTCGTGGACCGCGAGGGCGTCCCCGGCCTCGCCGCCCGCCTCGGCTACAGCACCCGGCAGATCGAACGCCAGCTCCTCGCCGAGGTCGGCGCGGGCCCCCTCGCCCTCGCCCGCGCGCAGCGCGCCCAGACCGCCCGGCTGCTCATCGAGACGACGCCGCTGCCGATGGCGGACATCGCCTTCGCGGCCGGCTTCTCCTCCGTGCGCACCTTCAACGACACGGTCCGCGAGGTCTTCGCCCTCTCCCCGAGCGAGCTGCGCGCCCGCCGCCCACCCGAGGACCGGTCCGCCGGGACCCCCGGCGGTGCGCCGGCCCTCCGCCTCCCCTTCCGCGCCCCCCTCAACCCCGACAACCTCTTCGGCCACCTCGCCGCCACCGCCGTACCCGGCGTGGAGGAGTGGCGGGACGGCGCCTACCGCCGTACCCTGCGCCTCCCCCACGGTCACGGCATCGTGGCCCTCACCCCCGCCCCCGACCACATCGACTGCCGCCTCACCCTCACCGACCTGCGCGACCTGACCGTCGCCATCAGCCGCTGCCGCCGCCTGCTCGACCTGGACGCCGACCCGACGGCCGTCGACGACCAGCTGCGCACCGACCCGCTGCTCGCGCCGCTGGTCGACAAGGCCCCCGGCCGCCGCGTGCCGCGCACCGTCGACGAGGCGGAGTTCGCCGTACGGGCGGTCCTGGGCCAGCAGGTCTCCACCGCCGCCGCCCGCACCCACGCGGCCCGCCTGGTCACGGCGCACGGCGACCCGGTGGAGGACCCGGAGGGCGGCCTGACCCACCTCTTCCCGTCGACCGAGGCCCTGGCGGAGGTGGACCCGGACACGCTGGCGATGCCCCGCACCCGCCGCGCCACCCTCACCACCCTCGTCCGCCACCTCGCCGACGGCTCACTCGTCCTCGGCGTCGAGACCGACCGGGCGGACACCCGCGCCCGCCTCCTCGCGCTCCCCGGCTTCGGCCCCTGGACCGCCGACATCATCGCGATGCGCGCCCTCGGCGACCCCGACGCCTTCCTCCCCACCGACCTCGGCGTCCGCCGCGCCGCCCGCGACCTGGGCCTGCCCTCCACCCCGGCGGCGCTCACCGCCCGGGCGGCGGCCTGGCGGCCCTGGCGGGCGTACGCCGTCCAGTACCTGTGGGCGACCGACAGCCACCCGATCAACTTCCTGCCCGCCTGAGCCCGCGCGAGGTACCGACGTGAGACAGCACACCGTGATCGACAGCCCCTACGGCCCCCTCACCCTGGTCGCCGAGGACGGCGTCCTGTGCGGCCTCTACATGACCGACCAGCGCCACCGCCCGCCGGAGGAGACCTTCGGCGCCCACGACGCACGGCCCTTCGCCGAGGCCGCGGAACAACTCGAGGCCTACTTCGCCGGCGACCTGCTGGACTTCACCCTCCCCCTGCGCCTCGACGGCACCGCCTTCCAGCGCACGGTCTGGGAGCAGCTCCGGAAGATCCCCTACGGCGAGACGCGCACCTACGGCGAACTCGCCGCCGCCCTCGGCAACCCCGCCGCCTCCCGGGCCGTCGGCCTCGCCAACGGGCGCAACCCGATCGGCATCGTCGTCCCCTGCCACCGCGTCATCGGCGCGAGCGGCGGCCTCACCGGCTACGGCGGCGGCCTGGAACGCAAGCAGCGGCTGCTGGACTTCGAACGCGGAACGGCGGGCGCGGCGCTGTTCTGAGCCCGGCCCGGACCGGGCGGAAAAGGCGTTGCCGCCGCCCGGCGGGGCGGGCTAGCCTCGCCCCACTCTGAAGATCCACGCTCTCTCGAACGATGCCGCAGAACGGGAGCAGGCCCGCGCACGGCCGCGCGGTGCCAGGAGGGGCGGCGCCACAGTCAGGCACGCCCTCCTGAGGAGACTCCCATGAAGATCGGCCTCGGCCTCCCCATCGACGACCCCGCCCAGCTGCTGACCTGGGCCCGGCGCGCCGACACGGGACCGTTCAGCACGCTCGGCCTGCTCGACCGGCTCGTCTACGACAACCCCGAGCCCCTGGTCACGCTCGCGGCCCTCGCCGGCGCCACGTCCCGCATCCGGGTCCAGACCGAGGTGCTGATCGCCCCGGTCCACGGCACCGCGCTCCTCGCCAAGCAGACCGCCACCCTCGACCGCCTCTCGGGCGGCCGCTTCACCCTCGGCATCGGCGTCGGCGGCCGGGAGGACGACTGCCTCGCCGCCGGCGTCGACATCCACCGGCGGGGCCGGCGCCTCGACGAGCAGATGACCCTGCTCCGCCGCGTCTGGGCGGGCGAGCCCTACGCCGAGGACGTCGGCGCCATCGGCCCGCGCCCCGCGACGCCCGGCGGGCCCGAGGTGCTGTTCGGCGGTTTCGCCCCGGCCGCCCTCGAACGCGTCGGCCGCTTCGGTGACGGTTTCCTCGGCGCCGCGCTGCCGCCCGCGCACATGGCCGGCCTGTTCCGCGCCGTCGAGGCGGTCTGGCGCAGGCACGACCGCCCCGGCCGGCCCCGCCTGGTGGCCCAGGCGAGCGTCGCCCTCGGCCCGGACGGCACGGCGGACCGGGCCCGGCGCACCATGAGCGACTACTACGCCTTCACCGGCCGCGCCGAGTACATGACGAAGGGCCTGCTCACCACGGCCCGCGAGATCCGCGCCGCCGTCGACGCCTTCGCCGACATCGGCGCCGACGAGGTCGTCCTCTACTGCTGGTCCTCGGGTCCCGACCAGGTCGACCGCCTCGCCGACGCCCTGTTCTGATCCGTCGCCGCCTGCCGGCCGACCCGGACACCGTTCTCCAGCTCCGCGGTCCCCGAGCCGTCCTCGAGCACGTCGAGGGCGGCCAGGACCCGTCCGTGCAGGGAGCCGAGGAGGTGGTCGGCCAGGTCGGCGCGCGGCACCAGGCGCCAGGACAGCAGCTCCTCCTCCTGGAGGCGGATCGCCCCGAGGTCCTCCTCGCCGAGGACGCCGCCGTCGTAGACGTACGACACCAGCGGCGGCCGGCCGAGGCCCGGCACCCAGTCCACCGCGAGCAGCCGGCCGGGCGGGACGTCCAGGCCGATCTCCTCGAGGGTCTCGCGCCGGGCGCCCTGGCGCGGGGTCTCGCCGTCGTCCGACTCGATGGTGCCGCCCGGCAGGGTCCAGCCCTCCCGGTAGTTCGGCTCCACGAGCAGCACGCTGCCCGCGGCGTCCCGGAACAGCACGGCGGCGCCGGCGAGCACGCGGGGCAGTCCGGCGATGTACGTGGCGTAGTCGAGCGTCGTCATCCTGGCAGGGTATGTCCGTCCGGCGGGGGTGTTCCACGGAGCGGTCGGGGCATGACGGCGGGGGCGCGCTCCGGTTAAGGTCGCAGCGGCGCGACTGCCTTGACGTGCGCAAGGCTCGAAGAGCAAGGGGAGACAAGGTGGCTGACGCTGCAGTGGACGGGGCCCGCCGGGTGCTCGTCGCCGCGGACAAGTTCAAGGGTTCGTTGACGGCCGTCGAGGTCGCCGAGCGGGTCGCGGCCGGGCTGCGCCGCATCGTGCCGGACGTCGACGTCGAGGCGCTGCCCGTTGCCGACGGCGGCGACGGCACCGTGGCCGCGGCGGTCGCGGCCGGGTTCGAGCGCCGGGAGGTGCGGGTCGCCGGGCCCCTCGGCGACGAGGTCACGGCGGCGTTCGCGCTGCGCGGTGACACCGCGGTCGTGGAGATGGCCGAGGCCAGCGGGTTGCAGCGGTTGCCCGCCGGTGTCCTGGCCCCGCTGACCGCCTCCACGTACGGCTCGGGCGAGCTGCTGCGGGCCGCGCTGGACGCGGGCGCGCGGACGATCGTGTTCGGGGTCGGCGGCAGCGCGACCACGGACGGCGGCGCGGGGATGCTGTCCGCGCTGGGCGCGCGCTTCCTGCGCGGGGACGGGGAGCCGGTGGCGCCGGGCGGCGGGGGTCTCGCCGACGTCGCCTCGGCCGATCTGTCCGGCCTGGACCCGCGGCTGGCGGACGTCGAGCTGGTGCTCGCGAGCGACGTCGACAATCCGCTGACGGGGCCGAAGGGCGCTCCGGCCGTCTACGGCCCGCAGAAGGGCGCCTCCCCGGAGGACGTGGAGACGCTGGACGCGGCCCTCGCGCACTTCGCGAAGGTCCTGGAGGGGCCGGTGGGGGCGCGGGCCGCCGAGCACGCCGCCTCGCCGGGCGCGGGTGCCGCGGGCGGCATCGGGTACGGCGCGCTGCTGATCGGGGCGCGGTTCCGGGCCGGCATCGAGGTGATGCTGGACGTGCTGGGCTTCGCGCCGGCGCTGGCGCGGGCCGACCTGGTGATCACGGGGGAGGGCTCGCTGGACGAGCAGACCCTGCACGGGAAGGCGCCGGCCGGTGTCGCGGCGGCGGCCCGGAGCGCGGGCAAGGAGGTCGTCGCGGTGTGCGGACGGCTGGCGCTGCCGGCGGAGGCGCTGGGGCGGGCCGGGATCCGGCGGGCGTACCCGCTGACGGACGTGGAGCCGGACGTGGCGAAGTGCATCGCCGATGCGGGGCCCGTCCTGGAGCGGGTCGCGGAGCGCATCGCCCGGGACTTCCTGGCGTAGGCGAGTCTCGTCCCCCGGGGGCTGCCGCCCCCGGACCTCCGCTTTCGGCCCTTCGAACGGGCCTCGTCCTCACTCGCCGGACGGGCTGAGTGTCTCACCTGTATCCCGACCGAGTCGGGTGGTGGGTGGGCGTAGGCCCGGGGGTCTGGGGGGCGCAGCCCCCGGCGAGGCCCGCACCGACGCCGGGCACCGGGCGAACGAAAGGGCCCCGAACCCAACCAGGTCCGGGGCCCTCACAACGCACCGCTACGGCAACTGCGCCGCCCGCGCCTCCCGCCGGTTGCCACGGAAGTTGTTCACCCGCCGGGCCGTCGCGAACAGCGGGATCACCGCGCCCATCACCAGCTGGAGCGCGCACCCCGTCTGCAGCAGCAGCTGCCCGCTCGGCGCGTCGAACGCCCAGCCGGCCAGCAGGCCCATCGACAGGACGATCCACGACAGCATCGCCACCGCGAGGCGCCCCCGCGGCTTCGGGTACTCGACCCGGCTCACCATCAGCCAGGCCGTGCCGATGATGGCGAGGAGCGTCGCCACGAAGGGCAGCTCCAGCAGCACGATCGAGACCACCGTCAGCGCACCGAACGGCGAGGGCATGCCCTGGAACGTGCCGTCCTTCACGGTGACGCAGGAGAATCTCGCGAGTCTCAGCACCACCGCCAGCAGCACCACGATCGCGCCCACCGCCGCGACCCGCTGGTACGCGTCGTGCGCGACCATCCCGTAGACCAGGACGAAGTACGCCGGCGCCAGCCCGAAGCTGATCAGGTCGGACAGGTTGTCCAGCTCGGCGCCCATCGGCGAGCTGCGCAGCTTGCGCGCCACGAGCCCGTCGAACAGGTCGAAGATCGCCGCGCAGAGCATCAGGATCACCGCGGTGGCCGCGCTGTGCCGGGCCATGCCCGACTCCTCGCTGCCCGTCAGGTGCGGGATCAGGATGCCGGTGGTGGTGAAGTACACCGCCATGAAGCCGCACGTGGCGTTGCCGAGGGTGAGGGTGTCCGCTATCGACAGGCGCAGCGAGAGCGGCATCTCCTCCTCGTCGTCCACCTCGTCGGCCTCGGGCACCCACCCGGCCTGGGTCTGTGGATCAATCACGGTCAATGCGAGTCACCCCAGCCACCGTCTTCTGCCCCACCTCGACCGCGACCTCCACGCCCTCCGGCAGGTACAGGTCGACGCGCGAGCCGAAGCGGATCAGGCCGATCCGCTCGCCCTGCTCGACCTTCGTGCCCTGGGGCAGGTAGGGAACGATGCGGCGGGCCACCGCGCCGGCGATCTGGATCATCTCGATGTCACCGAGCTCGGTGTCGAAGTGCCACACCACCCGCTCGTTGTTCTCGCTCTCCTTGTTGAAGGCGGGAACGAAACCACCGGGGATGTGCTCGACCGACGTCACCGTGCCGGCCAGCGGCGCGCGGTTGACGTGGACGTTGAGCGGGCTCATGAAGATCGCGACGCGGGTACGGCCGTCCTTCCACGGCATGATGCTCTGCACCACACCGTCGGCGGGCGAGATGACCCGGCCCCGGGTGATCTCGCGCTCGGGGTCGCGGAAGAACCACAGCATCCCCGCCGCGAGCGCGGTGGCGGGGACGGCGACGGCCTTGGCCGCGCCCGAGCGGCGGGCGCGGAGCAGGCTGACGGCTGCGGTGGCGACGGTCGGCAGAAGCCACGGCGATGCTCCGCGCGCGAGGCGTACGCCGACGAGGCTGTCGCGAGGTGCAGAGGTTTGGCTGTGGGGCATGGATGACCTTCGTAGCGGATGATGCCGCACTCTGACGGGGGACGGCGGCTTTTCGGCGATCGTAGCGGCTATCAGTCGTAACTGGGTAAGCCAGGAAGCTGAGTCGACGGCCGAACAATGCCTACGGGGTGTGACCTTCTTCTCCAAGAAAACACCCCGTATCCGGACATCTAACCCTGGAATCGATACTCTTCGAGCAGCCTGCGGCCGATGATCATTTTCTGGATCTCGGCGGTGCCTTCACCGATCAGGAGCATCGGAGCCTCGCGGTAGAGCCGCTCGATCTCGTACTCCTTGGAGAAGCCGTACCCGCCGTGGATCCGGAAGGCGTCCTCCACGACCTCCTTGCAGTACTCGGAGGCGAGGTACTTGGCCATCCCCGCTTCCAGGTCGTTTCGTTCGCCCGAGTCCTTTTTGCGTGCAGCGTTCACCATCATCGCATGCGCCGCCTCCACCTTGGTAGCCATCTCGGCCAGCTTGAACTGGATGGCCTGGTGCTGGGCGATCTGCTTGCCGAAAGTGTGACGCTGCTGGGCGTACCGGACACCCAGCTCGAAGGCACGCTGAGCGACGCCGCAACCACGCGCCGCCACGTTGACGCGGCCGACCTCGACGCCGTCCATCATTTGGTAAAAACCTCGGCCGGTGACGCCGCCGAGCACCCGGTCGGCCGGAATCCGCAGGCCGTCCATGATGAGCTCGGTCGTGTCGACGCCCTTGTAGCCCATCTTGTCGATCTTGCCGGGGATGGTGAGGCCGGGCCGGACCTCGCCGAAGCCGGGCTCCTTCTCCACCAGGAAGGTCGTCATCGACTTGTGGGGTGCCGTGCCCTCGGGGTGACCCTCGTCACTCCGGACGAGAACGGCCACCAGCGACGACGTGCCGCCGTTCGTCAGCCACATCTTCTGGCCGTTCAGGACGTACTCGTCGCCGTCCTTCACCGCCTTCGAGGAGATGGCGGAGACGTCCGAGCCGAGCGCCGGCTCCGACATGGAGAACGCGCCGCGGACGTCGCCGGCGGCCATGCGGGGCAGGAAGTGGTCCTTCTGCTCCTGCGTGCCGTGCTGCTTGAGCATGTACGCCACGATGAAGTGCGTGTTGATGATGCCGGACACCGACATCCAGCCGCGGGCGATCTCCTCCACGCACAGCGCGTAGGTGAGGAGCGACTCGCCCAGGCCCCCGTACTCCTCCGGGATCATCAGGCCGAACAGGCCCAGCTCCTTCAGCCCGTCCACGATGTCCTGCGGGTACTCGTCCCGGTGCTCCAGCTCGGTCGCGACCGGGATGATCTCCTTGTCCACGAAGTCCCGGACGGTGGAGAGGATCTCCCGCTGGACGTCCGTGAGGCCGTGGGTCTGGGCGAGGCGGCTCATCTACTTCCCCTGTTCCTTCAGCTCGGGCCGGCCGGGCTGCTCGCCGCCGCGCTCCTTGATGTACGTCTCGGTGGGCACCATCACCTTGCGGCGGAAGACGCAGACCAGCGTGCCGTCCTGCTTGTAGCCCTTGGTCTCCACGTGCACGATGCCGCGGTCGTTCTTCGACTTCGACGGCCACTTGTCGAGCACGGTCGTCTGCCCGTAGATCGTGTCGCCGTGGAAGGTCGGCGCCACGTGCTTGAGCGACTCGATCTCCAGGTTGGCGATCGCCTTGCCGGAGATGTCCGGGACCGACATGCCGAGCAGCAGGGAGTAGACGTAGTTCCCGACCACCACGTTCTTGCCGAAGTCCGTCGTCTTCTCGGCGTAGTTCGTGTCCATGTGGAGCGGGTGGTGGTTCATGGTGAGCAGACAGAAGAGGTGGTCGTCGTACTCCGTGACCGTCTTCCCGGGCCAGTGCTTGTACGTGGCCCCGACCTCGAACTCCTCGTAGGTGCGTCCGAACTGCATCGCGCTCAGGCCTCCGGGATCTCGAACTTGCTGGTGCGCTGCATGCCGGCGGCGCGGCCCTTGCCCGAAATGACCAGGGCCATCTTGCGGCTGGCCTCGTCGATCATCTCGTCGCCGAGCATCGCGGAGCCCTTCTTGCCGCCCGCCTCGGACGTGTAGTAGTCGTACGCGTCGAGGATCAGCTCGGCGTGGTCGTAGTCCTCCTGGGACGGCGAGAAGATCTCGTTGGACGCCTCGACCTGGCCCGGGTGCAGCACCCACTTGCCGTCGAAGCCGAGGGCGGCGGCGCGCTGCGCGACCTCGCGGTAGCCCTCCACGTTGCGGATCTGGAGGTAGGGGCCGTCGATCGCCTGGAGGTTGTTGGCGCGGGCGGCCATCAGGATCTTCATCAGGATGTAGTGGTAGGCGTCCGCCGGGTAGCCGGGCGGCTGCTCGCCCACGACCAGCGACTTCATGTTGATGGACGCCATGAAGTCGGCCGGGCCGAAGATGATCGTCTCGACGCGCGGGGAGGCCTGCGCGATCTCGTTGACGTTGTTCAGGCCCTGCGCGTTCTCGATCTGCGCCTCGATGCCGATCCGGCCGACCTCGAGGCCCATCGTCTTCTCGATCTGCGTGAGCAGCAGGTCCAGCGCGACGATCTGCCGGGCGTCCTGGACCTTCGGCAGCATGATGCAGTCGAGGTTCTGCCCGGCGCCCTCGACGACCGTCACGACGTCCCGGTACGTCCACTCGGTCGTCCAGTCGTTGACGCGCACGACGCGGGTCTTGCCGGTCCAGTCGCCCTCGTTGAGGAACTTGACGATGGTGTGCCGCGCCTCCGGCTTGGCGAGCGGCGCGCAGGCGTCCTCCAGGTCCAGGAAGACCTGGTCCGCCGGGAGGCCCTGCGCCTTCTCCAGGAAGCGCGGGTTGCTTCCCGGGACCGCCAGACACGAACGCCGGGGGCGGAGACGGTTGACGGGCGTGCTCATGCGGGGACCTCCAGGGGGTCGAGCTTGTTCGCGTTGCGGATCTCGTCGACGATCCGGCCGATGATGCCGGTGATGTCGAAGTCCTTCGGGGTGAAGACCGCGGCCACTCCCGCGGCCCGCAGTTCTTCGGCGTCACCGTTCGGGATGATGCCACCGGCGATCACCGGTATATCTGTGGCACCGGCCACACGGAGCCGTTCCAGCACGTCGGGGACGAGCTGGGCGTGCGAGCCGGACAGGATGGACAGGCCCACCGCGTGCACGTCCTCGGCGAGCGCGGCGTCCACGATCTGCTCCGGGGTGAGCCGGATGCCCTGGTAGACCACCTCGAACCCGGCGTCGCGGGCCCGCACGGCGATCTGCTCGGCGCCGTTGGAGTGGCCGTCCAGGCCGGGCTTGCCGACCAGGAAGCGGAGCTTGCCGACGCCCATCTCCTCGGCCGTCAGATCCACCTTGCGGCGGACCGCGGAGAGCGCCGAGCCCTCCTGCGCGGTGACCGCGACCGGCGCCGACGACACACCCGTGGGGGCGCGGAACTCGCCGAACACCTCGCGCAGCGCCCCGGCCCACTCGCCGGTCGTGACGCCGGCGCGGGCGCACTCCAGGGTGGCCTCCATGAGGTTGTCGGTGCCCTTGGCGGCCTCCTTCAGCCTCTCCAGCGCCTTGCAGGGGCGCGGGTGGTTGAAGGGCGGCTGGTAGCGGGTGTCCCGCCAGTTCTGCAGCGAGGCGATGACGCGGGCCTCCACGGCCGGGTCGACCGTCTGGATCGCGGTGTCCAGGTCGGCGGTCAGCGGGTTGGGCTCGGTGCCCTCGAAGGCGTTGACACCGATGATCTTCTCCTCGCCGGACTCGATCCGGGCCCGGCGCTCGGCGTGCGAGGCGACCAGCTGCGACTTGAGGTAGCCGGACTCGACGGCCGCCATCGCGCCGCCCATCTCCTGGATGCGCTCGATCTCGGCGAGCGACTCCCGGACCAGCTCGTCCACCTTCGCCTCGACCACCTTCGAGCCCTCGAAGAGGTCGTCGTACTCCAGCAGGTCGCTCTCGTACGCCAGCACCTGCTGGATGCGCAGCGACCACTGCTGGTCCCAGGGACGGGGCAGGCCGAGCGCCTCGTTCCAGGCCGGCAGCTGCACGGCGCGCGCGCGGGCGTCCTTGGAGAGGGTGACCGCCAGCATCTCCAGGACGATCCGCTGGACGTTGTTCTCCGGCTGGGCCTCCGTCAGCCCGAGGGAGTTGACCTGGACGCCGTAGCGGAAGCGGCGGTGCTTGGGGTTCTCGATGCCGTACCGCTCGCGGGTGAGGGTGTCCCAGATCCGCCCGAAGGCGCGCATCTTGCACATCTCCTCGATGAAGCGGACGCCCGCGTTCACGAAGAAGGAGATGCGGCCGACCACGTCGCCCATGCGCTCCTGCGGCACCTGGCCGGAGTCGCGCACCGCGTCGAGCACGGCGATCGCGGTGGACATCGCGTACGCGATCTCCTGCACCGGCGTGGCGCCCGCCTCCTGCAGGTGGTAGCTGCAGATGTTGATCGGGTTCCACTTCGGCATGTGGGAGACCGTGTACGCGATCATGTCCGTCGTCAGCCGAAGGGACGGCCCCGGCGGGAAGACGTGCGTCCCGCGGGACAGGTACTCCTTGACGATGTCGTTCTGGGTCGTGCCCTGGAGCCGGGTGATGTCCGCACCCTGTTCCTCGGCCACGACCTGATAGAGCGCCAGCAGCCACATGGCCGTGGCGTTGATGGTCATCGAGGTGTTCATCTGCTCCAGGGGGATGTCCTGGAACAGCCGGCGCATGTCACCGAGGTGCGCGACGGGCACGCCGACCCGGCCGACCTCGCCGCGGGCGAGGACGTGGTCCGAGTCGTAGCCGGTCTGGGTCGGCAGGTCGAAGGCGACCGACAGACCCGTCTGCCCCTTGGCGAGGTTGCGCCGGTACAGCTCGTTGGACGCCTCGGCCGTGGAGTGACCGGCGTACGTGCGCATGAGCCACGGCCGGTCCTTCTGACGCTCACTCATCCGGCGCTCCTCAGATGTTCCGGAAGCGGTTGATGGCGTCGATGTGCCGCGCGCGCATCTCGTGGTCGCGCACGCCGAGTCCTTCCTCGGGGGCCAGGCACAGCACGCCGACCTTGCCCTGGTGGAGGTTGCGGTGGACGTCGTAGGCGGCCTGTCCGGTGTCCTCCAGGGAGTAGACCCTGGAGAGGGTCGGGTGGATCCTGCCCTTGGCGATGAGGCGGTTGGCCTCCCAGGCCTCGCGGTAGTTGGCGAAGTGCGAGCCGATGATGCGCTTCAGCGACATCCACAGGTAGCGGTTGTCGTACTCGTGCATGTAGCCCGAGGTCGAGGCGCAGGTGGTGATGGTGCCGCCCTTGCGGGTGACGTAGACGGAGGCGCCGAAGGTCTCGCGGCCGGGGTGCTCGAAGACGATGTCGATGTCCTCGCCGCCGGTCAGCTCGCGGATGCGCTTGCCGAAGCGCTTCCACTCCTTCGGGTCCTGGGTGTTCTCGTCCTTCCAGAACCGGTAGTCCTCGGCGTTGCGGTCGATGATGTGCTCGGCACCCATCTTCCGGCAGATCTCGGCCTTCTGCTCGCTGGAGACGACGCAGATCGGCGTGGCGCCGCCGGCCAGGGCGAACTGGGTGGCGTAGGAGCCGAGGCCGCCGCTCGCGCCCCAGATGAGCACGTTGTCGCCCTGCTTCATGCCGGCGCCGTTGCGGGAGACCAGCTGCCGGTAGGCGGTGGAGTTGACCAGGCCCGGGGCCGCGGCCTCCTCCCAGCTGAGGTGGCCCGGCTTGGGCATCAGCTGGTTGGACTTGACCAGGGCGATCTCGGCGAGGCCGCCGAAGTTGGTCTCGAAGCCCCAGATGCGCTGCTCGGGGTCGAGCATGGTGTCGTTGTGGCCGTCGGACGACTCGAGTTCGACGGACAGGCAGTGCGCGACGACCTCGTCGCCGGGCCGCCAGGCGTTGACGCCCGGGCCGGTGCGCAGGACGACGCCCGCGAGGTCGGAGCCGATGATGTGGTACGGCAGGTCGTGGCGCTTGGCGAGGTCGCTGGTGCGGCCGTAGCGCTCCAGGAAGCCGAACGTCGACAGCGGCTCGAAGATCGAGGTCCACACCGAGTTGTAGTTGACCGAGGAGGCCATGACGGCCACCAGGGCCTCACCGGGGCCCAGCTCGGGCAGCGGCACCTCGTCGAGGTGGATCGACTTGCGCGGGTCCTTGGCGCGGGTCTCCATGCCCGCGAACATCTCCGTCTCGTCCTTGTGCACGGTGATCGCGCGGTACGACTCGGGGAGCGGCAGCGCGGCGATGTCGGCCGGCGTGGAGTCCGGCGACTGGATCGCGTCCAGGATGTCCTTCACGGTCACGGTGTTGCCTCCGGCGGTGAGCGCCCCGAGGGAGGGGCGCTGAGGGGTACGTCGGTGCTGCAGAGGGTTGGGTGAAAGTGCCTGTGACGCAGGCGCCGGGCGCGCAGGGGATGGGTGCGGGGACAGCCCGGACACCTTCAACGTATGACACCGCGTGTCACCCCGCAAGGCACTGAGTGCCAGAAACTGCACTCAGATGAAATCTTTACGCAACAGATGAGCGATGATCGATCGAACGGGGTCCCGCGGTGGGGGGAAAAGGGGCACTGACGTGCAAAAACGGCCACCCGGTGGGTGGCCGTCGTCACAGAACGGAAAAGGGGGTCCAGGAGCGGGGAGGGGGCCTCAGCGCTCCTTGAGCACCTGCTCGATGGTGCGCATGATCTCGTGCAGCGGCGCGTCGGTGCGGGCGACCGTCACCAGCACCTCGCCCTCCACGGAGGCCGCGGAGGACTCCGGCCGCGAGGACGCCGTGCTGCGCCCGGCGCCGATGCCCGTGCCGAACGTCTTGCGCACGATCGCGAAGGCGTGGTCGAGCTGCGCCTCCACGTCGCCCTGCCCGCCCGCCCTGAGCCAGCGCCGCAGGACGTGGTTGTGGGCGGTGACCACGGCGGACGCGGCGACCTCCGCCAGCAGCGGGTCGTCGTTGGCGTCGTCGTCGTGCGCGTGCTCGTCGAAGTGGCCGAGCAGGTAGCGGGTGAAGAGGCGCTCGTAGCGGGCCACCGACGCGATCTCCGCCTCGCGCAGGGTGGGCACCTCGCGCGTGAGCTTGTAGCGGGCGACCGAGATCTCCGGCCGGGCCGCGTACATCTTCATGACCTCCTTGATGCCGCGGCACACCGTGTCGAGCGGATGCTCGTGCGCGGGCGCCGCGTTGAGCACCGCCTCGGCGCGGACCAGGGTGTCGTCGTGGTCCGGGAAGATCGCCTCTTCCTTGGAGCGGAAGTGGCGGAAGAAGGTGCGGCGTGCGACGCCGGCCGCGGCCGCGATCTCGTCGACGGTGGTCGCCTCGTACCCCTTGGTCGCGAACAGCTCCATCGCCGCGGCCGCCAGCTCCCGGCGCATTTTGAGCCGCTGGGCGGCGGCCCTGCTGCCGGCCGCGCTCTCCGGCGCGTCGGGCGTAGCTGGTGTACGTGAGGACTTGGCGGGCTGGGACATGACCCGAACGTACTGCATGTGCGCGGATCGATGTGCACCACCGGGCGTTCCCCCGCCCGCGGGGGGCGGGGGAACGCCGGCCGGATCGAGCAGTCCGCCCCAGTCCTCCTCGGACCGGAACCAGTCGCCGGGACGGGGCTCAGCGGCGGGCATGTTCGCGGAAGCCGCGGCCCGTCTTGCGGCCGAGGCAGCCCGCGGCCACCAGGTGCTCCAGCAGCGGCGCCGGGGCCAGACCCGGGTCGCGGAACTCGCGGTGCAGCACCTTCTCGATGGCCAGCGACACGTCCAGCCCGACCACGTCCAGCAGCTCGAACGGGCCCATCGGGTAGCCGCCGCCCAGCTTCATCGCCGCGTCGATGTCGTCGAGCGTCGCGTAGTGCTCCTGCACCATCTTGACCGCGTTGTTGAGGTACGGGAACAGCAGCGCGTTCACGATGAACCCGGCCCGGTCGCCGCAGTCCACGGCGTGCTTGCGGACCTTGGCGCAGACCTCGCGGACGGTGGCGTGCACGTCGTCCGCCGTGAGCACCGTGCGGACCACCTCGACCAGCTTCATGGCCGGCGCCGGGTTGAAGAAGTGCATGCCGATCACGTCCTGCGGGCGCGAGGTGGCGCGGGCGCAGGCGACGACGGGCAGGGAGGAGGTGGTGGTGGCCAGCACCGCGCCGGGCCTGCAGACCTTGTCCAGCGTGGCGAACAGCTGCCGCTTGACCTCCAGGTCCTCCGCGACCGCCTCCACGGCCAGGTCGACGTCGGCGAAGTCGTCGTACGTCCCCGTCGGCGTGATCCGCTCCAGCGTCTGGGCGGCGGCCTCGGCGGTGAGCCTGCCCTTGTCGACGCCGCGCGCCAGGGACCTGCCGATGCGGGCCTTGGCCGTCCGCGCCTTCTCCGCGCTGCGGGCGGCGAGGACGACCTCGTACCCGGCCTTGGCGAACACCTCCGCGATGCCGGACGCCATGGTGCCCGAGCCCGCGACGCCCACGGAGCGCACGGGCCGGCCGGCGACGGGGGTACCGTCCGCACGCGGGGTCAGGGCGTCCGGCACCACGACCGCGCTGCCGGGCGCCTCGTACGTGTAGAAGCCGCGGCCCGCCTTGCGGCCGGTCAGGCCGGCCTCGCCGAGCTGCTTCAGAATGGGCGCGGGGGCGTGCAGACGGTCGTGCGAGGCCGCGTACATGGCCTCCAGGACCGTGCGCGCGGTGTCCACGCCGATCAGGTCCAGCAGCGCCAGCGGCCCCATCGGCAGCCCGCAGCCGAGCCGCATCGCGGCGTCGATGTCCTCGCGGGAGGCGTAGTTCGCCTCGTACATCGCCGCGGCCTGGTTGAGGTACCCGAACAGCAGCCCGTCGGCCACGAAACCGGGCCGGTCGCCCACCGCGACGGGCTCCTTGCCGAGGTCCAGGGCGAGATCGGTGACCGCCGTGACGGCGGCCGGCGCGGTCAGCACGGAGGAGACGACCTCCACCAGCCTCATCGCCGGCGCGGGGTTGAAGAAGTGCAGGCCCAGCACCCGCTCGGGGCGGGCCGAGTCGGCGGCCAGCCGCGTCACCGACAGCGCGTTGGTGCCGGTCGCCAGGATCGCCTCGGGGCGCACGATCCCGTCCAGCTCCCGGAAGATCTGCTGCTTGATCTCGTACGACTCCGGCGCCACCTCGATGACGAGGTCGGCGTCGGCCGCGGCCCGCAGGTCGGTGGCGGTACGGATCCGGGCGAGGGCGTCGGCGCGCTCGCCCTCGGTCAGGCGGCCGCGCTCCACGGCGCGGGCGGTGGACGCCTCCAGCGCGGCGACGGCCTTCGCGGTCTGCGCCTCGCCGATGTCGATGCCGACCACGTCACGGCCGGCCCGGGCGAGGACCTCGGCGATACCGGTGCCCATCGTGCCGAGGCCGACGACGGCGACGGTGCGGAGCGGGGACAGAGGGGTGTCGGACTGGGGAGCGGCCATCGCGGGACTCCAGGAATGAGGGGTGACGACGGAACGCCCGGGTGCGCCGGGCGGCGCACCGGGTGCGTACGGAAGGGGAAGTGCGGAGTGCGGGTGTCGCCGGGCTGCATGCGCACACGCCCGGTGCCGTCCGCCGGGCGTGCACACGCCCGGGCGGCGGCGGGGTCCGACCGGCCCTGTCCCGAGGCCGGATCGCACGGCGGTGCCCGAGGCACCGAACCTGCCGATCTGTCCCACGAAGGCCGCGTCACCAGACCGTCGTGAGGGGTGCTGCGGGTGGGTGACCCGCTCGTCTGAGATTAACTCGCGGGTAACGAGCGCGCCAGCCCCCGGTGTTCGTGATGTAGCTCCCACACGGCGTGTGACCCGCCTAACCTCGGTGCCATGGACGAAGAGTTGCGAACGCTCACGGAGCGCTTACGGGCCGAGGCGGCCGCCTCCGGGACACCGGACGCCGTGGCGGCGTGCGACCGGCTCGCGGCGGCCGGGGACCACGACGCGCTGGCCGCGGTGCTCACCGAGCCCGGACAGCCGCTGTGGGCCCGGGAGCTGGCCGCGTTCCGGCTGGGGGTGGCGGGGGACCGCCGGGCCTTCGAGTCCCTGGTGCTGCTCCTCAACCACCGCGACCCGCCGCGCTGCGCCGCCGCCGCCCACGCCCTCGCCCGACTCGGCGACCCGCGCACCGCCCGCGCCGCCGCCGCCCTCGCCACCAACGAACTGCGCGTCGCCTACGCCCTGCACCCGGTGCGCCTGCTGGTCGAACTGCGCGCCCCGGAGGCGGTGCCCGCGCTGATCACCACCCTGCAGCGCCGGCTGCGCCCGCACGACCCGTACCGGCGCGTGGCACTGGCCTGCGTCGAAGGGCTCGGCTCGCTCGGCGACGAACGGGCCGCGCCCGTGCTGAAGGACGCCCTCGCCCACCCGGCGCTGGCCGAGGCGGCGGTGCGGGCGCTGGCGCGGATCCCGGGGCAGCGGTGAGCCGCCGGCCGGTGCGTGCCGTCAGCCGGTGAGCGGCCTGGCGTACCGCACCTCGGGCACCGCGACGCCGTCCACGTCGGACGACTCCACGGCGCCGTCGGCGCGGAAACCGGCCCGCTCGTAGAAACGCCGGGCGCGGGCGTTGCCCTCGAGCACCCACAGCAGCATCCGCGGGTGCCCGGCGGCGGCGCACCGGCGCACCGACTCACCGAGCAGGGCCCGTCCGACACCGCTGCCGAGACGCCCGGAGTCGACGTAGATCGCGTACAACTCGGCGTCCTCGGTGCGCCGTTCGCCCTCCCGGTACGGTCCGTGGCAGGCCCAGCCGACGAGGTCGCCGGCGTCGTCCTCCGCGACCAGGTTCACCGGGCCGGCCGGTGCCCGGGCGAAGAGGGCGCGGCGCCGCCCGGCGTCCTCGGCGACGCTGAGCCCGTCGAGGTGGGACTGCGGCATCAGTCCCCGGTACGCCGACTGCCAGCCCCGCACGCGGATCTCGGAGACGCGGTCGCAGTCGGCGAGCGTCATCTCCCGCACGCGCGGCCCGCTCACGGGGCGACCACCGCGAACGCCTCGATCTCCATCAGGAACTCCGGCCGCACCAGCGAGGCGACCTGCACCGCCGAGGCGGCCGGCAGCCGGTCGTCGGGTATGTGCTCGGCGCGGGCCGCGCGGATCGCGGGCAGGTGCGCCATGTCCGTGACGAAGAAGGTCAGCTTCACCACGTCGTCGAAGCCGGCACCGGCCGCGGACAGGCAGCGCCGCAGGTTCTCGAAGACCTGGCGGGCCTGGGCCGCCGCGTCGCCCTCGCCGACGATCCGGCCCTCCTCGTCCAGCGCGAGCTGGCCGGAGACGGCCACGAACCGCCCCGTGCCGAGGACGACGTGGCTGTACTGGGCGGCGGGCGCGACGCCGTCGGGGGCGGCGATCCGGGTCAGCTCGTTCATGCCTCCATGGTGGACCATGGCACCGACAACGCCCCGACGGCCCGTCAGCCGCCCTCGGCGCCCTGTCCCGCCGGACCGCTCACCCCCGGAAGCCGAGCAGGCCGTGCAGCGTGGAGCCGCGCGAGGACGTCGACGCCGCCTTGGAGTCCAGCGGCTCCGGGGCGGGCAGCGCCGCGCACACGGCGTCGGCCTCGCCGTCGCCGCGCGGCACGGTGCCGTCGGCCAGGTAGGCGGCCAGATGCTCGTCCAGGCAGGCGTTCCCGCTCAGCGTGATGCCGTGGTTGCCGCCGCCCCGCTCGACGACCAGGCTGGAGTCGCGCAGCAGCCGGTGCACCGTGACGCCTCCCTCGTACGGGGTGGCCGCGTCACCCGTCGCCTGGAACAGGAGCGCGGGCGGCAGCTGCTGGTTGGCGACGTCCACCGCCTGCCGCGAGGCCGTCGGCCAGAAGGCGCACGGCGCGTTGTACCAGGCGTTGTTCCAGGTCATGAACGGCGCCTTCTCGTACACGTCCCAGTTGTCCTCGCGCCACCGGTCCCAGTCACGCGGCCAGTCGGCGTCGCGGCACTGCACCGAGGTGTAGATGCTGTAGCCGTTGTCGCCGGAGGCGTCCGGGGCGCCGAAGTCCTCGTACGCCTCGACGAGCGGGGCGGCGTTCCGGTCGTTGACGTACGCCGCGAACGCCTCCGCCAGGTAGGGCCAGTAGCCGTTGTAGTAGCCGCCCGGCAGGAAGGTGTCCTCCAGTTCCGCGGGGCCCACCCTGCCCCCGGCCGGGTTCTTCGCGAGCGCCGCCCGCATCCCGTACCACGCGGCCTCGATCCGCTCCGGGTCGGTGCCGAGCCCGTACGTCGAGTCGTACGTGGCGATCCAGGCCATGAAGGCGCGGTGGCGGTCATTGAAGGCGAGGTCCTGGTTGAGGTTGGCGTCGTACCAGACGTCGGTCGGGTCGACGACCGAGTCCAGGACCAGGCGCCGCACCCGCTCCGGGTGCAGCTTGGCGTAGACGGCGCCCAGGTAGGTGCCGTAGGAGTAACCGAAGTAGTTGATCCTCTCCGCGCCCAGCGCCTGCCGGATCACGTCCAGGTCCCGCGCGGCGCTGACGGTGTCGAGGTGGGGCAGGACGTCCGCGTACTTCGCGCCGCAGGCCCGCGCGAAGGACTCGGCGCGGGTGAGGTTGGCCCGCTCGACGGCCGGTGAGGTGGGCAGCGTGTCGGGGCGCACCGCGGCGAAGTGACCCGGACGGCAGTCCAGGGCCGGCTCGCTCCTGCCGACCCCCCTCGGGTCGAACCCGATGACGTCGTACTGGGCGGCCACCTTCTTGGGCAGCGACGACGCCACGAACCCGGCGAGCGTCAGACCGCTGCCGCCGGGCCCGCCGGGGTTGACCAGCAACGGCCCCTGGTACGTCTTCGCCGTGTGCGGAACGCGGGACAGGGCCAGGGTGATCCGCCTCCCGTCCGGGCGGGCGTGGTCGAGCGGCACCGTGAGCGACGCGCACTGGAGGGCCGGGTAGTCGTCCGTGCCGCACTTCTTCCAGGTGAGCCCCGTCGCCCGCGGGGTGGGGGCGGGCAGCGGGGCACCGGCCTCGGCGGGGACGGCCGTGACGGCACCGGCCGCGAGGACGGCGGCGCCGCACAGCACGGCTGCGCGTTGTCTCATGGAGGCTCCCAGGACGGAGAGGCTGACGGAGAGGCCGCGGTCCGCGTGGCTCACGGTCCTCGCCGCATCGTCCCGGGGAACGCCCCCGGAGGAACGCGTTCCGTCCGTACGTGACCCGATTGGGCCGCCGGATGCCCTCGAATGCCCCCGGAGGCCGCGTGTGCCGCAGGGGGCGGCGACCGCGGCGGCGCGGTCGCGCGGGGGACGCGCAGCCACTGCGGGGCCAGGACCTCCGCGTCCGTCCCGCCGGGGCCGGCACGTCCCTCGCGCACCTCGTCCGGCTCGACGTCCGCACGACCGACGTCGACCTGCTCCCGCGGCACCACGGCGTGCCGGCGGCAAGGCCGGGCGCCGCCGCGGTCGCCCCCACGACCACGGTGCCCGGCGTGACCCGACCCCCTGCGCCGCTCACCCGCTCGCCTGCAGCAGGCGCAGGGCCTCCTCGGAGTCCCGGTCGTCGGGCAGGTAGGCCAGGAAGTGGTGACCGGGCTCGTCCACGGCGGCCAACTTCACGTACCGCAGGCGTAGTTCCCCCACGTCAGGGTGGTGGAAGCGGCGGACCGAGGGATGGAACCCGGCCGTTTCCCGGCGCTCGTACCAACGGGCCGCGTCGTCGTCCGCCAGCAGTTCGCCGATGAGTTCGGCGAACCGCGGATCGTCCGGCCGGCGGGCGGCCCGGGCCCGGAACTGGCCGAGCAGGGCGCGGGCCTCGCGCTCCCAGTCGGGGAGCAGGGTGCGCGCCGGCGGCCAGCGGAACACCAGCCAGAGGAGGTTGCGCTGCTTGGGGCGCAGCCGCGCCGGATCGGTCAGCAACGCCGCGTACCCGGCGTTCCACGCCAGCAGGTCCCAGTGCGGGTCGAGCACCACGGCCGGGTGCGGCGCCATGGACTGCACCAGAGTGAGCAGGTTGCGCGACACCCAGGTGGGGACGTCGGCGGGTGGCCCGCTCTCCTCCACGAACGACAGGACGTGTGCGGTTTCCGCGGTGTCCAGCCGAAGAACCCGCGACACCGCGCGCAGCACTTGCTCCGAGGTGCGTACCCGGCCCTGTTCGAGCCACGTGTACCAGGAGACGCTGACGCCCGCGAGCTGCGCGACCTCGGCCCGCCGCAGCCCCGGGGTCCGGCGGCCCGGGGCGTCCGCCAGGCCCATGTCCTTCGGCGTCAGCCGTTCACGGCGGGACCGCAGGAAGGCCCCCAGTTCATGGCGGGGGGACTCGCCCGGCGGCAGGGGCGCGGCGGTCACCGGCCACCCCGCCCTCGGCCGGCCCCGGCCGCCGAGGAACCACGGTCCGCAAGGGCCGGTGCGCACCTGTCCGAGGGCGACAGCCCGCCGCGCGTCATCATGCTCCCCTCGGGCGACGGGCGTCCGCCCGAACGCGGGCGCCCTCCTGTGATGCTGCCGTCAGCGGGCGCGATGCCGAACCGGCAGGCTGTGAGTGAGGGTAATAGCCGGCGCACCCCGTCCGGCGGGGCCCGGTGCTGGACTGATGACGGACCGCGTCCGCCCGGAACCGGTCCCCTCGGCCACCCGCTCTCGTCGGACCCTCCCGGAAGGAAGCGCCCACCCCGTGACCACCACAGCGCCGGTACCGGCGGCAACCCTGCCCGCGTCCTCCTTGCGGCTGTTGCGCGCCGCCGGATTCGTCAGCAACTTCGACCGCTTCTGCATCGCGCCCATGCTGGTCCTCATAGGCCCTGGGCTCGGGGTCCCGCTGCCCACCGTGGTGCTGGCCGCGAGCGGCTACTACCTCGCGTACGGACTGATGCAGCCGGTGTGGGGGGTGGCCGGCGACCGCTGGGGCCGCGTACGGGTGATGCGGATCTCGCTGACCGGCGCGGCCCTGGCCGCGTCGGCCTCGGCCCTCGCTCCCGACGCCTCCGTGCTGATCGGAGCCCGCGCCTCGGCCGGCGCCTTCTTCGCCGCCTCCATCGCCGCCTCCCTGACGTACGTGGGCGACACGGTGCCCCCCGAGATCCGGCAGCGCCCCCTCAGCGAGCTGATGACCGCCTTCGCGCTGGGCACCGCCGTGGCCACGGTCGTCGCCGGGGCGCTGGCGCACTACCTCACATGGCGACTGGTGTTCGCGCTGCCAGGTCTCCTCGCCGCCTGCCTGGTGGTGGCCCTGCGCCGCCTGCCCGAGCCCGAACGCGCCCCCTGCGGATCGCTGCTGGCGCCCTTCCGCGTGGTCCTGTCGTCGCCGTGGCAGTGGTACGTCATGGCCGTGGCGATGCTGGAGGGGGCGGTGCTCCTCGGCTTCCTCACCTACCTGGCCCCGGCTCTGGAGGCACGGGGAGTTCCCCCCACCTCGGCCGGCGCGGTCGCGGCCCTCTACGGGGTCGGCTCCATGGCCGCGGCCCAGGTGGTGAAGCGGCTCGTCGGCCGGTGGCCCCCGGCCGGCCTGATCGTGGCCGGCGGGGTGCAGATGGCCGGGGCGTACCTGCTCGCCGGCTACAGCCAGTCCACCGGGGCGCTCGTCGTGGTCGCCCTGCTCCTCGGAGGCGGCTGGTCCTTCATGCACTCCACGATCCAGTCCTGGGCGACGACGCTGTCCCCGGCGGCCCGTGCAACGGGCGTGGCCATGTTCGGTGTCGCCCTGTACGTGGGCAGCGCGGTGGCCGGCGGGCTGGCGGCCTCCACGGCTCAGGCGCACGAGTACCGCTCCTTGTTCTGGCTGGCGGCGCTCCTGACCGTGCCCTTGACGGTGGCCGCGGCGGTGGGCCGGGCGCGCTGTCGCTGAGAGAGGCCGGCACGTCGGCCGGGACGCCTGTCGCGGGCCTCGATCTCCGATCCCGCCCACACGACGACGTCGGCCGATGCGCGGAGGGTGCGCGCCGGGCGTCCCGGTACCGGTACCGGTCCTCCTGCCGACGCCGGAGCCCGGGGTGCGGACCAGCGCGCTCGACGGGGCCGGGCCGCGCACGCCGGTGGAACGTGGCGTCGTCCGGTCCGGTCGGGACCCGGTGCGCGGGCGGTCCGTTCGGTGTGCGCTCACGAGGGAGAGGGGCTCGGGCCCGAGGGCGCGGCCGCGTCCGTTCCCCTCACATGCCCCTCACATGAACGACAGCTGGACGGGCTCCGTCGCAGCAGGCGTGCCCGCGTGCTCCGCCCCCTGGATCCGGCGCGGCATCCCCGGACGCGTCGGACCGATGCCGTACTCCTGGGCGAGGGCGTGCACCTGGCCGGTGATGCGGCGCTGGTACCACTTCGGGGCGTAGGCGCCCTCGGCGTACAGGCGTTCGTAGCGGCGCACCAGGTGCGGGTGGTGCCGCCCGAGCCAGGTCATGAACCACTCCCGTGCGCCCGGGCGCAGATGGAGGACCAGGGGGGTGACCGAGGTGGCGCCGGACGCGGCGACGGCGCGGACCGTGGCGCGCAGCTGCGCCGGTTCGTCGCCGAGGAAGGGGACGACCGGCGCCATCAGCACCCCGCAGTCGATGCCGTGCTCGGTCAGGGTCCGGACGACGTCCAGCCGGCGTTCCGGTGCGGGTGTGCCCGGCTCCACCGTGCGCCACAGGTCGGCGTCGGTGAAGCCGACCGAGACGGAGATGCCGACGTCCGTGACGCGTGCCGCCCGGGTCAGCAGGTCCAGGTCGCGCAGGATCAGCGTGCCCTTGGTGAGGACCGAGAAGGGGTTCGCGCGTTCCGTGAGGGCCTCGATGATGCCCGGCATCAGGCGGTAGCGGCCCTCGGCGCGCTGGTAGCAGTCGACGTTGGTGCCCATCGCCACGTGCTCGCCCTGCCAGCGGCGGGAGGCCAGCTGACGGCGCAGCAGGTCGGGGGCGTTCACCTTGACGACGATCTGCGAGTCGAAGCCGAGGCCCGTGTCGAGGTCCAGGTAGCTGTGCGTCTTGCGCGCGAAGCAGTAGACGCACGCGTGCGAGCAGCCCCGGTACGGGTTCACCGTCCATTCGAACGGCATCCGCGAGGCGCCCGGCACCCGGTTGAGGATCGAACGGGCCCTCACCTCGTGGAAGGTGATGCCGTGGAACTCGGGCGTGTCGAAGGTGCGGGTGACCACCGCGTCCGCGCCGAACAGGGCCGGGTCCGCGACCCGGGCGTGGTCGGAGTCCGTGAGGTTCTCCCAGCGCATGACGCCTCCTCGGTAGCACTCCGCACAGAATAGAACACTTGTTCCCTTGATCGTGCGGACGAGTCGCGCGGGGCCGGTTCGCGCCCCCCGATTTGGTGGCCGGGCAGCGGGGTGGTTGGCTTGCCCCGATCCCGAGAACCAGCCCTGGAGGAACCCGATGGCGCAGGTCGAGGCCACGACGGAGCGGATCGTCGCCGCGGACGCGGAGACGGTGTTCGACGCTCTCGCCGACTACAGCGGCACGCGCGAGAAGCTGCTCCCCGAGCACTTCAGCGAGTACGAGGTCCGCGAGGGCGGTGACGGCGAGGGCACCCTCGTCCACTGGAAGCTCCAGGCCACCAGCAAGCGCGTCCGCGACTGCCTGCTGGAAGTCGCTGAGCCGAACGACGGCGAGCTCGTCGAGAAGGACCGCAACTCCTCCATGGTCACCACCTGGCGGGTCACCCCGGCCGGCGAGGGCAGGTCCCGGGTCGTGGTCACCAGCACCTGGAAGGGCGCCGGCGGCATCGGCGGCTTCTTCGAGAGGACCTTCGCGCCCAAGGGGCTCGCCCGGATCTACGACGCGATGCTCGCCAAGCTCGCCGCCGAGGTGGAGAAGTAGTCAACAGGCCCTTCGAATAAGGGTGTTGGCGGTCTCACCGGTTCGAGTGATCCTCGGCTGATCGCGTCGTACGCCGTAACTTGTCGCACTTGCTCGTAGTTGTCGCCTCCGGCGGCAAAAGTGAGCAGGTGCGACGAGGGGAGCGGGACGTGGGCGGGATCACTCTGGTGCAGGACGAACCGGTCACCGCACCACCCCCGGAGGCCCTCGAGGCCCCCACTCCCGAGCCGGAGCGGGAGGACGGGCTCAGCCCGCGCCGGGTACGGCTGGTCTTCGTCGGACTGATGCTGGCGCTGCTGCTCGCCGCGCTGGAGCAGATGATCGTCGCCACCGCGCTGCCGAAGATCGTCGGCGAGCTGCACGGCCTGGACAAGATGTCCTGGGCGATCACCGCCTATCTGCTCACCTCCACCGTCGGACTGCCGATCTACGGCAAGCTCGGCGACCTCTTCGGCCGCAAGGGCGTCTTCCAGTTCGCCATCCTGGTCTTCGTCGTCGGCTCGGCCCTCGCCGGGCGCGCGCAGACCATGGACCAGCTGATCGCCTTCCGCGCCGTGCAGGGGGTCGGCGCCGGCGGCCTGATGATCGGCGTGCAGGCGATCATCGCCGACATCGTGCCGCCCAGGGAGCGCGGCCGGTTCATGGGCCTGATCGGCGCCGCCTTCGGACTCGCCTCGGTCGCCGGACCCCTGCTGGGCGGTTACTTCACCGACCACCTCTCCTGGCGCTGGTGCTTCTACGTCAACGTGCCCTTCGGCCTGGTCACCATGGCCGTCGTCGCCGTCGTCCTGAAACTGCCCAGGCCCCGCGTCAAGCCCCGCCTGGACTTCCTCGGCGCCCTGCTGCTCGCCGCCGCCTCCACCTGCCTGGTACTGCTCACCAGCTGGGGCGGCACCGAGTACGCGTGGGACTCGGAGGTCATCCTCGGCCTGGCCGCCGGCGCGGTCGCGACGGCCGTCCTCTTCCTGGTCGCCGAGCGCTTCGCGCCCGAACCGCTGATCCCGCTGCGGCTGTTCCGGGACTCCGTCTTCAACGTCACCGCGCTGGTCGGCCTCGTCGTCGGCGTCGCCCTGTTCGGTGCCGCCAGCTACCTGCCGACCTTCCTGCAGATGGTCGACGGCGCCACCGCCACCGAGTCCGGCCTGCTGATGCTCCCCATGATGGGCGGCATCGTCGGCGCCTCGATCGTCTCCGGGCAGCTCATCAGCCGCACCGGCCGCTACAAGGTCTACCCGGTCCTCGGCGGCGTCCTGTCCGTCCTCGGCATGTGGCTGCTCTCCCGCCTCGACGCCGACACGCCCCGGTCGCACTACAGCGTCTGGATGGCCGTCCTCGGCGCCGGCATCGGCATGGTGATGCCGGTCCTGGTCCTCGCCGTGCAGAACTCCGTGCGCCCCACCGACCTCGGCACCGCCACCAGCGCCAACAACTACTTCCGGCAGATCGGCGGCAGCGTCGGCGCCGCGGTCTTCGGCACGCTCTTCGCCGGTCGGCTCACCGACGCCCTGGCCGACCGCGTGCCCGCCGGCGCGGGCACCGGCCTGCCCGACGCCGAGTCCATCACCCCGCAGCTCGTCCGCACCCTGCCCCCGGCGCTGCGCGACGCCTACATCGAGGCGTACGCCGACGCCATGCCGCGCATCTTCCTGTACCTGGTGCCGGTCCTCGTCCTCGGCCTGCTCATCGCCTTCTTCCTCAAGGAGAAACCACTGGTGTCCCACAACGCCCCCGTCACCGAGCCCGAGACCACCCAGCCCACCGCCCAGGTCCCCCAGGCCCGCTCGCCGTACACCGCCGGCATCCCCGTCTGCGGCACGGTGCAGCACCCCGACGGCACCGTGGTGCCCCGCGCCGCGCTCACCCTCATCGACGTCGGCGGCCAGCAGATCGGCCGCGGCGCCAGCGGCGACGACGGGCGGTACGCGCTGGCCACGCCCGGCTCCGGGTCGTACGTCCTGATCGCCGCCGCCGGCGGCCACCAGCCGCAGGCAGTCTCCGTGACCGTGGGCGAGCGGCCGGTCGAGCTGGACGTGGTCCTCGGCGGCGCCGGGCGCCTGGCCGGCTGTGTCGTCACCGCCGACGGCAGCCCCGTCCGGGACGCGATCGTCACCCTCACCAACGTCCACGGCGAGGTCGTGGCCACCACCCGCAGCGCCCGCGAGGGCGGTTACGTCATCACCGAGCTGGTCGCCGGCGAGTACACCCTCGCCGCCAGCGCGCCCGCCTTCCGCCCGGCCGCCCTGCCGGTCAGCGTCCAGGCCGCCCGCGAGACCCGGCAGGACGTCGAACTGGCCGGCGGGGCCGTCCTGCGGGGCACCGTGCGGGCCAGCGGCGGACGGGCCGTGGAGGACGCCAGGGTGACGCTCCTCGACGCGGCCGGGAACGTCGTGGACACGCTGACCACCGGCCCCGACGGCACCTTCCGCTTCGTCGACCTGTCGTCCGGCGAGTACACCGTCATCGCCGCGGGCTACCCGCCCGTCGCCACCGTGCTCCAGGTGGCGGGCGGCGGCCGCACCGAACGCGACCTCCAGCTCGGGCACGAGGACTGACACCCACGGGCAGCGCCGGCGCGGGGCGTGACGTGGCCCGCCCGGCGACGACCCACGGGTGCGGTCCCGTGCCGGCCCACCGGGGCGACCGGACGGAAGAGGTCGCCCGTGGGCCCTACGGGGTGAGTTCAGTGGTCCGGACCACCGACAGTTGTCCACAGGCCTGGCCGAGGCGGCCCGGCAGCGCGTACGGTTTCGGGGCATGAAGATCCACGCCGCTCTGCGGCACGCCCCTGACCTGCGAACGGACCACGCTTCGTGAAAATCCTGATCAGCGCCGACATGGAGGGCGCCACCGGCGTCACCTGGCCGGCCGACGTGCTGCCGGGGACCCCGCAGTGGGAGCGGTGCCGGTCGATGTTCACCTCCGACGTGAACGCCGCCGTGCAGGGCTTCTTCGACGGCGGCGCCGACGAGGTGCTCGTCAACGAGGCGCACTGGAGCATGCGCAACCTGCTCCTGGAGCGGCTCGACGAGCGGACCGAGATGCTCACCGGCCGGCACAAGGCCCTCTCCATGGTCGAGGGCGTGCAGCACGGGGACGTCGACGGCATCGCCTTCATCGGCTACCACGCCGGCGCCGGCATGGAGGGCGTCCTCGCGCACACCTACCTCGCCAACCAGATCACCGGCGTGTGGCTGAACGACGTACGGGCCAGCGAGGGCCTGCTCAACGCCCACGTCGTCGCCGAGTACGGGGTGCCCGTCGTGCTGGTCACCGGGGACGACGTGGCCTGCGAGGACGCGCTCGGCTACGCGCCCGGGGCGCTGAAGGTCGCGGTCAAGGACCACGTCTCACGGTACGCGGCCGTGTGCCGCACCCCCGCCAGGACCGCCGCCGACATCCGGGCCGCGGCCGAGAAGGCGGTGACGCTCGCGGTGCGGCACGAGCCGGTGAACGGCGGCCCGTTCACCGTCGCCGTCGAGTTCGACGCCGAGCACCTGGCGGACGCCGCGACCGTCGTGCCGGGCGTGGCCCGCGTCGGGGAGCGCAAGGTGGCGTACACCCACGACACGATGTTCGAGACGATCCGCACCTTCAAGGCGGTCACCACGATCGTCTCGTCCGCGGTGGAGGAGCAGTATGGCTGAGCAGTCCGGGAGCGGATCCGAGGGCACGGACGCGCGGGCGCTGGACGAGGTCGTCCGGTTCACCTCCGACCTCATCCGGATCGACACCACCAACCGGGGCGGCGGCGACTGCCGGGAACGCCCTGCCGCCGAGTACGCCGCCGAGCGGCTCGCCGAGGCCGGGATCGAGCCCACGCTCCTGGAGCGCACCGAGGGCCGGACCAACGTCGTCGCCCGGATCGAGGGCACCGACCCGTCCGCCGACGCGCTGCTCGTCCACGGCCACCTGGACGTGGTGCCCGCCGAGGCCGCCGACTGGAGCGTCGACCCGTTCTCCGGGGAGATCCGCGACGGCGTCGTCTGGGGGCGCGGCGCGGTCGACATGAAGAACATGGACGCGATGATCCTCGCCGTCGCGCGCGACTGGGCCCGGCGGGGCGTACGGCCGCGGCGGGACATCGTGATCGCGTTCACCGCCGACGAGGAGGCCAGCGCCGAGGACGGCTCCGGCTTCCTCGCCGACCGGCACGCCGCGCTGTTCGAGGGCTGCACCGAAGGCATCAGCGAGTCCGGGGCGTTCACCTTCCACGACGGCTCCGGCCGGGAGATCTACCCGATCGCGGCGGGAGAGCGCGGCACCGGCTGGCTGAAGCTCACCGCACGCGGACGCGCCGGACACGGCTCCAAGGTGAACCGGGAGAACGCCGTGACCCGGCTCGCGGCGGCGATCACCCGGATCGGCGAGCACAAGTGGCCGCTGCGCCTGACCCCGACCGTCGGCGCCGCCCTCACCGAACTCGCCGCCCTGTACGGCATCGACACCGGCCTCCGCGACGTCGACGTCCTGCTGGACAAGCTCGGACCGGCCGCCACCCTGGTCGAGGCGACCGTCCGCAACAGCAGCAACCCGACGATGCTGGACGCCGGTTACAAGGTCAACGTCATCCCCGGCCAGGCCGTGGCCTACGTCGACGGGCGTTTCCTGTACGGCTGGGAGGACGAGTTCCGCGCCACCCTCGACCGGCTCACCGGTCCGGACGTGGACTGGGAGTTCGCCCACCGGGAGGTCGCCCTCCAGGCACCGGTGGACTCGCCGACGTTCGCGGGGATGCGCGCCGCCGTCGAGGAGTTCGCCCCCGAGGGGCACGTCGTGCCGTACTGCATGTCCGGCGGCACGGACGCCAAGCAGTTCTCGCGGCTCGGCATCACCGGCTACGGGTTCGCGCCGCTGAAGCTGCCGGAGGGCTTCGACTACCAGGCCCTCTTCCACGGCGTCGACGAACGCGTCCCCGTCGAGGCGCTGCACTTCGGTGTCCGCGTCCTCGACCGGTTCCTGCGCACGGCCTAGTACACCCGCTCGACAAGGCTCTGGAGAGAAGAAGGTGGGGAGGAAGTCGGTGCAGACCCTGGCGTACGGATCGTGGCCCTCGCCGATCGACGCGGCGCTCGCCGCCGCACACGACGGGCGGCCCGAGGACGTGGGTTTCGTCGGCGACGAGGTGTGGTGGACCGCGCCCAGACCCGCCGAGGGCGGCCGACGCACCCTGGTCCGACGGCACCCGGACGGCACCGAGGAGCCGGTGCTGCCCGCGCCGTGGAACGTGCGCAGCCGCGTCATCGAGTACGGCGGCCGGCCCTGGGCCGCGCTCATGACCGACGCGGGGCCGCTGGTGGTCTTCGTGGACTTCGCCGACCAGCGGCTGTACGCCTGGGAGCCGGGCGGCGCCGAGCCGCGTCCGCTGACGCCCGTCTCCCCGGTGGGCGGCGGGCTGCGCTGGGCCGAGCCCGACCTGCGCCCGGAACGCGGCGAGGTGTGGTGCGTGCTGGAGGAGTTCACCGGCGACGGGCCGAGCGACGTGCGTCGCGTCCCGGTGGCGGTGCCGCTGGACGGATCGGCGGCCGGCGACCGGGACGCGGTGCGTGAACTCACCGGTGAACGGCACCGGTTCGTCACCGGGCCGCGCGTCTCGCCCGACGGGCGACGCGCCGCCTGGCTCGCCTGGGACCACCCACGCATGCCGTGGGACGGCACCGAGCTGATCGTCGCCGACATCGGCCCCGAGGGCACCTTCCGGGACGCCCGGACCGTCGCCGGCGGCCCCGAGGAGTCGATCGTCCAGGCCGACTGGGCCCCCGACGGCGCCCTGCTGTACGCCTCCGACCGCACCGGCTGGTGGAACCTGTACCGCGACGGGCGGCCACTGTGCACCCGCGAGGAGGAGTTCGGCGGGCCGCTGTGGAAGCTCGGGCAGCGCTGGTTCGCCCCGCTGGACAACGGCCTGATCGCCGTCGTGCACGGTCGCGGCGCCGCCGCCCTCGGCATACTCGACCCGGAGACCGGCGAGGTCGTCGACGTGGCCGGACCCTGGACCGAGTTCGCGGCCACCCTCGCCGCCCACGGCGAGCGCGTGGTGTCCGTCGGCGCCGGCCCGCGCAGCGGCTACGAGGTGGTGGAGCTGGACACGCGCACCGGCCGGGCCCGCGTGATCGGCGCCCCGCACCACGACGCCGTGGACCCCGCCCACTACCCCGAACCGCAGGTCCGCACCTTCACCGGCCCCGGCGGACGCGACATCCACGCACACGTCCACCCGCCGCGCCACCCCGACTGCGCCGCCCCCGACGGCGAACTGCCGCCGTACGTGATCTGGGCGCACGGCGGCCCCACCAGCCGGTCGCCCCTGGTCCTGGACCTGGAGATCGCCTACTTCACCTCGCGCGGCATCGGCGTCGCGGAGGTCGACTACGGCGGCTCGACGGGGCACGGCCGGGAGTACCGCAACCGGCTGCGCGGGCAGTGGGGCGTCGTCGACGTCGAGGACTGCGCGGCCGTCGCCCTGGCCCTCGCCGACGAGGGCACCGCGGACCGCGCACGGCTCGCCGTACGCGGTGGCAGCGCGGGCGGCTGGACGGCGGCCGCGTCGCTCACCGCCACCGACGTCTACGCCTGCGGCACGGTCGTCTACCCGATCCTCGACCTGACCGGCTGGGGCACGGGGGAGACCCACGACTTCGAGTCGCAGTACCTGGAGAGCCTGATCGGGCCCCTCGCCGAGGTGCCCGACCGCTACACCGAACGGTCGCCCGTCGAGCACGCCGACCGCGTCAGGGCACCGTTCCTGCTGCTCCAGGGCCTGGACGACGTGATCTGCCCGCCCGTCCAGTGCGAGCGGTTCCTCGCCCGCATCGCGGGGCGCGGGGTGCCGCACGCCTACATCGCCTTCGAGGGCGAGGGACACGGCTTCCGCCGCGCGGAGACCATGGTGCGCGCCCTGGAGTCCGAACTCTCCCTCTACGCCCAGGCCTTCGGCCTGGACGTGCCCGGCATCCCGACCCTGGAGCTGACCGAGTGAAGTCCCTGCTGCGTCCCGCCCGGCTCGGACCGGGCGCCCGCGTCGCCGTCGTCGCACCCAGTGGACCGGTGCCCGAGGAGCGGCTGCAGGCCGGCCTCGACGTCCTGCGCGGCTGGGACCTCGACCCCGTCGTGGCGCCGCACGTCCTGGACCGGCACGCCACCTTCGACTACCTCGCCGGCGCCGACGCCGATCGCGCCGCCGACCTCCAGGCGGCCTGGTGCGACCCCGCCGTGGACGCCGTGCTGTGCGCCCGCGGCGGGTACGGCGTCCAGCGCATGATCGACCTGCTCGACTGGGAGGCGATGCGCGCGGCCGGCCCGAAGGTGTTCGTCGGCTTCAGCGACATCACCGCACTGCACGAGGCGTTCGCCCGCCGGCTGGGCCTGGTCACCCTGCACGGGCCGATGGCCGCGGGCGTCGACTTCCTCAAGAACGCGCGGGCGCAGGACCACCTGAAAGCCACCCTGTTCGCCCCGGAGACGGTCCGCGTCATCGCCTCCGGCGGCAGCACGCCGATGGTGCCCGGCCGCGCCCGGGGCGTCACCCTCGGCGGCTGCCTCGCCCTGCTCGCCGCCGAGCTGGGCACCCCGCACGCCCGGCCCTCCGCCCGCGGCGGGCTGCTGTGCCTGGAGGACGTGGGGGAGGAGCCGTACCGCATCGACCGCTACCTCACCCAGCTGCTGCGCGCCGGATGGCTCGACGGCGTCGCCGGGGTGCTGCTCGGGTCGTGGGAGCAGTGCGAACCCGCCGAGCCGCTGCGCCCGCTGCTGGCCGACCGGCTCGGCGGCCTCGGCGTGCCGGTCGTCGACGGCTTCGGCTTCGGGCACTGCGCGGGGGCGCTGACGATCCCCTTCGGAGCGGCTGCGGAACTCGACGCGGACGCGGGCACCTTGACGCTGGACGAGCCGGCGCTGCGCTGACCGGGCACCTCGCCCCGGACCGCCGTAGAGTGGCGGGATGCCGCACACCGCCTCCCGCCACCTCGCCGAGGGCCCCCGCGTGGGCATACGGCACTTCACGTACGACGACGGCGCCGAGTTCACCGCCCGGGTGCGGGAGAGCAAGGACCTGCACCATCCGTGGCTCTTCCCGCCGGACAGCGCCGCGGCGTACGCCGCCTACGCGACCCGGCTCATCGAGGACCCGACCAAGGCCGGGTTCCTGGTGTGCGAGAAGGACGGCGGGGGCATCGCCGGATTCATCAACATCAACAACATCGTCCACGGCGGCTTCCTCAGCGGAGCCCTCGGCTACGGCGCCTTCGCGCACGCGGCGGGCCGGGGCCTGATGCGTGAGGGCCTGGACCTCGTCGTACGGTACGCGTTCGGGCCGCTGCGGCTGCACCGCCTGGAGATCAACGTGCAGCCGGGCAACGCCGCCTCGATCGCGCTGGCCCGCGCCTGCGGGTTCCGCCTGGAGGGCTTCTCGCCGAGGATGCTCCACATCGACGGGGCCTGGCGCGACCACCAGCGCTGGGCGATCACCGCCGAGGACGTGTCTTCCGGTTGATCTTCATGGTGTCCAGGTCCGTCACCGTCGACCTCAGGCCGCCGAACCCGTAGCCGAGCCCGCGCAGCACCGTCTCCGCCCGGTCCTCGGCGATCGCGCCCGCCATCTCCTCGCCGTCCGCCGCGTCCGACACCACGACGAACCGCATCGAGAAGTGCTTCAGCGGCGACGGCTCGTACGACAGCGAGCCCTCCTCGGTGAACCGCATGCTCGCCATCCCGTGGTCGGCCGCCTCGGCGAGCAACCGGGCACGGGTCTCTTCGGTCAGGTCCTCCCAGGTGCCCCGGACGATCACCCGGTAGGTGTGCCGCTCGCTCACGCTCTGCTCCTCCGTCACGTACGCCGACCGACCGACTGTATGCGGTCCCCGGCACGGCCCCCAGCGAATAAACGTGAGTCACGTCCCGCGAACGCGGTCGGCACCGCTCCTGCTCACCGCCCTTGCTCACCGCGCCGGCGAGCGGCTCCCACGGGGAAGCGTGACGACGATCCGACGCGAGGTACGGACGCCGCCCGCCGAGGGCCGGCGCGCCGCTCCCGGCCCGCCACGGCTTCCGGATGCGGCCGGGCGGGGGACGACCCCGCCGCCCGACCGGTCCTAGGCGCGCCGGTCCACGTACTCGTACACCGCCCCGTCCGGGTGACGGGCGATCAGGTTGCGGCCCGCGGGCGTGGGCACCGGGCCCGCGATGATGTCCGCGCCCAGCCCGGCCAGGACCCGGTGGGTCTCCTCGACGTCCGTCACGGCGATCGTCGCCGCCACCTTGCGCAACACCTCGAGCTGGGACTCGGGGCCGCTCATCAGCAGGAAGCAGCCGATCGCGGCGACCTGGACGCCACCGCGCTCGAAGCGCTGCGCCGGGCCGCCGGCCAGGCCTTCGTAGAAGGGGATCGCCCTGTCCAGATCGTCGACGCAGATACGCAGTGTGGCTCCCAGAATCTCCATACGGACGAGCCTAGTTGGCGGCTGACGGGCGCGGGGCCCATGGGCCGCGGGGCGCGGTCGTCGCGCGTACGGGGAGCCGCGGGTCAGCTGCCCTCCTGGAGCTGCGGCAGCACCTTCGTACGGTAGAAGTCGAAGAAGCCGCGCAGGTCGGGGCCGATCTGGTTGACGTAGACGCGGTCGAATCCGGCGTCGGCGAACTTCTTCAGCTCCGCGACGTGCTCGTCCACGTCCTCGCCGCACACCCGGTTCTCGCGCACCATGTCCTCGGTGACCAGCGTCTGCGCCTGCTCGAAGTGCTTCGGCGAGGGCAGCACCTGGCCCAGCTCGCCCGGCAGCAGCTCGTTGGCCCACAGCCGGTGCACGGTCCGCACCGCCGCGTCCCGGTCGGTGTCGTAGCAGACCTTCGTGCCGCCGCTGACCAGCTTGCCGCCGCCCCCGCCCTTGCGGTACTGCTCCACCATCGAGGCGTCCGGCATCATCGTGATGTAGCCGTCGCCCACCCGGGACGCCAGCGCCGTCGCCGCCGGACCGAAGCCGGAGACGTCGATCGGGACGGGCTCGTCGGGGACCGTGTACAGGCGGGCGTTCTCCACCGTGTAGTGCGTGCCGTGGTGGTTGACCTCCTCGCCGGACAGCAGCCGCCGGATGATCAGGATGGCCTCCTCCAGCATCTCCAGGCGCACGTGCGCGGCCGGCCAGGCGTCGCCGAAGATGTGCTCGTTCAGCGCCTCTCCGCTGCCGACGCCCAGCCGGAAGCGGCCCTCGGTCATCACCGCGCTGGTCGCCGCCGCCTGGGCCACCACCGCCGGATGGATGCGCACGGTCGGACAGGTCACCGCCGTCTCGATCGGCAGGGACACGGCCTCCGCCAGGGCGCCGATCACGGACCACACGAACGGGCTCTGTCCCTGCGCGTCGTTCCACGGGTGGTAGTGGTCGGAGATCCACAGCGCCTGGAAGCCGGCCTGCTCGGCCATCCGCGCCTGCTCGATCAACTCGGCGGGACCGTACTGCTCGCACGAGAGGAAATAGCCGTACTCGGGCATGGGCTGCCTCCAGGACACGGGGCGGGTGGGTCCCGGCCCGAGTTACCCGGGCGCCGGTCCGGAAACCGGCGGCGCGGGCCCCGCCCGGACGTTTGGGGCCCCTGGCCGAGGGGACGCGGGAAGCTCACGAGGTACGCGACAGCCCGGAGGCGAACCGTGAGCCGACCCCGCATCGTGATCGTCGGCGCCGGCTTCGCCGGGTACCGGACGGCCCGCACCCTGTCCCGGCTCACCCGGCACCAGGCCCACATCACCCTGCTGAACCCGACCGACTACTTCCTCTACCTGCCCCTGCTGCCGCAGGTCGCCGCCGGCATCCTCGAACCGCGCCGGGTCAGCGTCTCCCTGTCGGGGACCCTGCCGCGCGTCCGGCTGGTCCTCGGCGAGGCCGACGCCGTCGACCTCGACGGACACACCGTGCACTACACCGGCCCGGAGGGCGAGGAGGGCACCCTGCCCTTCGACCGGCTGGTGCTCGCCGCGGGCAGCGTCAACAAGCTGCTGCCGATCCCCGGCGTCGCCGAGCACGCCCACGGCTTCCGCGGTCTGCCCGAGGCGCTGTACCTGCGCGACCACGTGACCCGGCAGGTGGAGCTGGCCACCGCGGCCCGGGACCGCGCGGAGTGCGCCGCCCGGTGCACCTTCGTCGTGGTCGGCGCCGGATACACCGGCACCGAGGTCGCCGCGCACGGCCAGATGTACACCGACGCCCAGGTCCGCCGGCACCCGATGCGCACCGGCATGCGGCCCCGCTGGATGCTGCTGGACGTCGCGCCGCGGGTCCTGCCCGAGCTGGACGAACGGCTCTCCCGCACCGCCGAGCGGGTGCTGCGGCAGCGGGGCGTCGACGTACGGATGGGCACGTCGGTGAAGGAGGCCACCCACGAGGGGGTCGTGCTGACCGACGGCACGACCGTCGGCACCCGCACGGTGGTGTGGTGCGTGGGCGTGCGGCCCGACCCGCTCGTGGAGTCCCTCGGGCTGCCCCTGGAGCACGGCCGGCTGCTGGTCGACCCCCACCTCCAGGTGCCGGGACGCCCCGAGCTGTTCGCGTGCGGCGACGCGGCGGCGGTGCCCGACCTCGACAACCCCGGCGCGTACACGCCGATGACCGCGCAGCACGCCTGGCGGCACGGCAAGGTCTGCGCCCACAACGTCGCCGCGTCGCTCGGCATCGGCGACGAGCGGCGGACCTACCGCCACCGCGACCTGGGCTTCGTCGTGGACCTCGGCGGCACCCAGGCCGCCGCCAACCCGTTCGGCGTCCCGCTGTCCGGCCCGGTGGCGGGCGCGGTCACCCGCGGCTACCACCTCGCTGCGATGCCGGGCAACCGCGTGCGGGTCGCGGCGGACTGGCTGCTGGACGCGGTGCTGCCCCGGCAGGCCGTGCAGCTGGGCCTCGTGCGGTCCTGGTCGGTCCCCCTGGAATCGGCGTCCCCCGAGCTGGCACGGGTCCCGGCGGGGGCGGCGCCTCCGGGGGCGGGCGGCCCGGAGACCGGCTCCGGGCGCCGGGAGGGCCCGGCCCGACCGGACGCCGGCCCCGCACCGGACGCACCACGCGACGACCCCGCGGCAGGCCGGCCGACGAGGAAGCGGCCCGGCGGCGAACCGGCGAAGCAGCAACCCGGAGGTGAACCGGCGAAGCAGCAACCCGGAGGTGAACCGGCGAAGCGGCAGCCCGGCGGCGAACCGGTGAGGAGCCGCCCCGTCGACGCGCCGGCCGCGCCGCCGTCCGCTGGCACGTCCGCCCCGTCCCGTTCCGCCGGCAGCCCTCCCGACCCCGGACCCGAACCGCCGGCCGACCAGCCGCCGCCCGGCCCCGGCATCGCCCCCGGCCCGGTCAGGCGCACCGACGGACCCCACGAAGGAGACTCATGAACACCGGTGAACTCGTCGAACTCGGACAGCAGTTGCGCGTCGACAGCGTGCGCGCCTCCGCCGCCGCGGGCTCCGGGCACCCCACGTCCTCGATGTCCGCCGCGGACCTGATGGCGGTCCTGTTCGCCCACCACCTCCGCTACGACTTCCAGCACCCCGACCACCCCGGCAACGACCGCTTCGTCCTCTCCAAGGGCCACGCCTCGCCCCTGCTGTACTCCGCCTACAAGGCGGTCGGCGCCATCGACGACGAGGAACTGCTCACCTTCCGCAAGCTGGGCAGCCGCCTGGAAGGGCACCCCACGCCACAGCGGCTGCCGTGGGTCGAGACGGCCACCGGCTCGCTCGGTCAGGGCCTGCCCGTCGGCGTCGGCATCGCCCTGGCCGGCAAGCGGCTGGACCACGCCGACTACCGGGTGTGGGTGCTGTGCGGCGACAGCGAGATGGCCGAGGGATCGGTGTGGGAGGCCGCCGAGCACGCCGGGTACGAGCGCCTCGACAACCTCACCGTGATCGTGGACGTCAACCGGCTCGGCCAGCGCGGTCCCACCCGGCACGGCCACGACCTCGACGCCTACGCCCGCCGCTTCCGCGCCTTCGACTGGCACACGATCGAGATCGACGGCCACGACGTCGACGCCGTCGACCGCGCCTACGGCGAGGCCCTGTCCACCACGGGCCGGCCCACCGCGATCATCGCCCGCACCCTCAAGGGCAAGGGCGTCGAGGCCGTCGAGGACCGCGAGGGCCGGCACGGGAAGCCGGTGCCGGACGCCGACGAGGCGATCGCCGAACTCGGCGGCCCCCGCGACCTCACCGTCCGGGTGCACGAGCCGCCGTCCGCGCGGGCCCTGCACTCGGCCGGCTCCGGGCAGCTCGAACTGCCGCGGTACGAGATCGGCGACGAGCTGGCCACCCGCAACGCCTTCGGCGAGGCGCTGGCCGCGCTCGGCACCGCCCGCGGCGACGTCGTCGCCCTCGACGGCGAGGTCGGCGACTCCACCCGCGCCGAGTTCTTCGCCGAGAAGCACCCCGAGCGCTACTTCGAGTGCTACATCGCCGAGCAGCAGATGGTCGCCGCCGCCGTCGGCATGGCGGCGCGCGGCTGGGTGCCGTACGCCACGACGTTCGCGGCCTTCCTCACCCGTGCCCACGACTTCGTCCGCATGGCCGCGATCAGCGGCTCCGGCCTCAACCTCGTCGGCTCCCACTCGGGCGTCGCCATCGGCCAGGACGGGCCCAGCCAGATGGGCCTGGAGGACCTGGCCATGATGCGGGCGATCCACGGCTCCACCGTGCTCTGCCCGTGCGACGCCAACCAGACCGCCCGCCTCGTCGCCGAGATGGCGGGCCTGGAGGGCATCCGCTACCTGCGCACCTCCCGCGGCGAGAGCAAGGTGATCTACGGACCCGACGAGGAGTTCCCCGTCGGCGGCAGCAAGGTGCTGCGCTCCTCGGACCGCGACCGGCTGACCGTCGTCGCGGCGGGCGACACCGTGCACGAGGCGCTGGCCGCGGCCGACGCCCTCGCCGGGGAGGACATCGCGGTCCGGGTGATCGACCTGTACTCGGTCAAGCCCGTGGACCGGGAGACCCTGCGGACGGCCGCCGAGGAGACCGGCTGCCTGCTGTCCGTGGAGGACCACCGGGAGGAGGGCGGCATCGGCGACGCGGTCCTCGACGCGTTCACCGACGGGCGCCCGGTCCCGCGTCTGGTCCGGCTCGCCGTACGGACGATGCCCGGCTCGGCGTCCCCGGACGAGCAGTTGCGCGCGGCGGGCATCGACGCCGACTCCATCGCGGCGGCCGGCCGGCTGCTGGTGGGGGAGGCGGTCGTCGCGTGAGCCAGGACGCCGTACGGACCGTCCGGGCCGGCCGGCGCACCGTGGAGGTCCACCGGCCCGGCAAGGTGCTGTTCCCCGCCGGGAACGGCCGGGACGGGAACGGCGGCGAGGAGTACACCAAGGGCGACCTCGTCGACTACCACCGGGCCGTCGCGCCGTTCATGCTGCCGCACCTGCGGGGTCGCCCGCTCATGCTGGAGCGGCACCCGGACGGCGTGGACGGCCCCCGGTTCATGCAGAAGAACACCCCGGAGCACTACCCGGACTGGATCTCCCGCACCGAGGTGGTCAAGGAGGGCGGCACCGTCCGCCACACCGTCTGCGACGACACCGCCACCCTCCTGTACCTCGCCGACCAGGCCGCCCTCACCCTGCACCGCTGGCTGTCGCGGTCCGGGCGGGCCGACCGGCCGGACCTGATGGTCTTCGACCTCGACCCGGCCGGCGACGACTTCCCCCGGGTCCGTGAGGCGGCCGGGCTGCTGGGCGAACTGCTCGACGAGCTGAAGCTCCCCTCGGCCCCGATGACCACCGGCTCCCGCGGCCTGCACGTGGTCGTTCCCCTCGAGCCCCGGCAGGACTTCGACGAGGTGCGGGAGTTCGCGCGGGACGTCGCCGACGTCCTGGCCGCGGCCCATCCGGACCGCCTCACCACCGCCGCCCGCAAGAAGGACCGGGGGGACCGCCTCTACCTCGACATCCAGCGCAACGCCTACGCGCAGACCGCGGTGGCGCCCTTCACCGTCCGCGCCCTGCCCGGCGCGCCGGTGGCCACCCCCCTGTCCTGGGACCAGCTGGACGACCCCGGCCTGCACGCCCGCCGCTGGACGGTCGCGAACGCCGTCGAGCAGGCACGCGCCCGGCCCTGGGACGGGATCATGAGCCGCCCCCGGGCGCTGGGGCCCGCCCGGCGCCGGCTGGAGGCCCTGCGCGGCTGAGCACCTCGTCGGCCGGACCGCCCGCCGCCGCGGTTGCGCGCACGCGCGGCACATGCATGCGCTCGTGGAGGTTTGGCGAACACACTTGCGGCCACACGGGGAGGAGAGGTGGCCATGTCGAACACGAACAACACGTCCGAATCACAGACCGCACAAGAGACTTCACGCACATCACGGAACTCTCGGAAGTCCCAGGACTCACAGGGTTCACAGGACTCACAGGAAACACCACAGGAACCGAAGGCGCGTCGGCCGCGGCCGATGGAGGTCCTGCGCGAGGCGCGTACCCAACTCGCGGAGCTCACCGGAATGACCGCGGAGTCCGTGTCGTCCTTCGAGCAGACGGAGGACGGCTGGTCGTTGGAGGTCGAGGTCCTCGAGCTGGAGCGGGTGCCCGACACGATGAGCCTGATGGGCAGCTACCTGGTGGAACTCGACCCGGACGGGCAGCTCACCGGCTACCGGCGGGTCAGGCGCTACGAGCGCGGGCGGGCCGACGCGCGCGGCTCCGGCGGACGCTGAAACGCGTCCGTACGGACACACACCACACCATGGATGGAGGACATCCGGAATGACTGTCGTACCGGCACAGCAGACCGGCGGCGGAGGCGGCAGCAGCGGCCTCTACGACGTTCTCGAGCTCGTACTGGACAGGGGGCTCGTCATCGACGCATTCGTGCGCGTCTCCCTGGTCGGCATCGAGATCCTCAAGATCGACGTCCGCGTCGTCGTCGCCAGTGTCGACACCTACCTGCGCTTCGCCGAGGCGTGCAACCGGCTCGACCTGGAGGCCGGACCGCGCAAGAACCCGGGCCTGCCCGACCTGGTCGGGGAGATGACCGAGTCCGGAGCCCGCGGCAAGTCCAAGGGGGCGCTGTCCGGCGCCGCCGAAACCATCTCGGACGCGTTCAAGCAGGGCCGCGACGAGAGCGGCTCCGAGCGGGAGACGGCCTCCCGTCCCCGTGCCCGCAAGCCCGTGTCGCGCCGTAAGGAGGAGCAGGAGTGAGCACGTACGTCTACGGCATCACCGCCGCGTCCCACCCCCCGCTCCCGGAAGGGCTGACGGGTGTCGGCAACCCGCCGGGCGAGGTGCGGATCCTCACGGAGGGCGACCTGGCGGCGGTCGTCAGCGACGCCCCCGAGGACCTGCGCCCCAAGCGCAGGGAACTGCTCGCCCACCAGAGCGTGCTCAGCGAGGCGGGCGCGGAGGGCTGTGTGCTGCCCATGCGGTTCGGCAGCGTCGCCCCGGACGACAGCGCGGTCACCGGTGTCCTCGCGGAGCGCGCCGAGCACTACCGGGAACGCCTGCGGGCCCTGGACGACCGGGTCGAGTACAACGTCAAGGCCAATCACGTCGAGGAAGCCGTACTGCACCACGTGATGGCCGAGAACCCGCAGATCCGCGCCCTCGCGGAGGCGAACCGGAAGTCCGGCGGCGGGAGTTACGAGGACAAGATCCGGCTCGGCGAGATGGTCGCCGCCGCCGTCAAGGACAAGGAGTCGCAGGACGGCGAGGCGGTGCGGCGCGCCCTGGAGCCGGCCGCCGACGACGTCAGCGTGGGCCCCGAGTCCACCGGATGGCTCGCCAACGTGTCGTTCCTGGTGAAGCGGGACGAGGCCGAGGAGTTCCTGGCCGCCGTGGAGCGGGTCCGCGCGGAGATGCCGCACCTGGAGGTGCGGGTCAACGGACCGCTGCCGCCGTACAGCTTCGTCGAGCCCGGCCCGGCCGAGCCCGCGGGCACCGCGGCCGGTGGTGCGGACGCCGGAGCGGGGTGACGACCGTGGGACTCCTCTCGGAGATCCTCCTGCTGCCGCTCGCTCCGGCGCGCGCCGGCGGCTGGGCGATCAGGCAAGTGCTCACCGAGGCCGAGCGCATCTACTACGACCCCTCCACGATCCGGGCCGAACTCGCCCGTCTGGAGGAGCGGTTGGAGGCCGGGGAGATCACCGACGAGGAGTTCGACCAGGAGGAGGACGCCCTCCTGGACCGGCTGGAGATCGCTACGCGCCACAGCGCGGGATTGGGCAACGGGACGGCACCATGAATCGAACGGGACTGGGCCTCGCCGTAGGGGCGGGCTATCTGCTGGGACGCACCAAGAAGCTGAAACTGGCGGTCGCCGTGGGCACCATGGTGGCCGGCAGGAAGCTGAACCTGACCCCCAAGGGCATAGCCGAACTGGTCTCCACGCAGATGCAGAACAACCCGCAGTTCAAGGAGATCGGGGACCAGCTGCGCACGGACCTGCGCGGCGTGGGCAAGGCCGCGTCGGGGGCCATGGTCGAGCGGCAGATCAACGCGCTGGCCGATCGTCTCCAGGGGCGCACCGCGCAGGTGCGCGACCAGCTCTCCGGCGGCTCCCGTGACTCGAAGGACTCGGAGTACGAGGACGACGAGCCGCGCGACGAGGAGGAGCGCGACGAGGAGGAGCGCGCGGACGAGCCGGACGAACGGCGGGAGTCCGGGCGGAGCCGCGAGCGGCCCGCGAAGAAGGCGTCCGAGGCGGCGCGCGGGGCGGCGAAGAAGGCCCCCGCGAAGCGGCCGGCCAAGAAGGCCGCCGCGAAGGCGCCCGGGCGCAGGGCGGCCGCCGAGCGGGCGCAGCCGGCCAAGAAGGCGGCCGGCAAGAAGACGGCGTCCGCGCGCGGTGCGGGGTCCCGGCAGTCGAAGGGCGGTGACGAGTGATGGCAGGCACCCCCGGTTCCGCGGCCTCCACGGCAGGCGAGGCCGCCAAGAAGAACCCGCTCGCCGACGTGGCCCGGAGCGAGGCGGCCGACCGTCTGAAGGCGGAGGTCCAGGACTACCTCGCCGCCCAGGCCACACGGATGCTGACCGGCGTCGGCCGCAAGCTCGGCGAGACCACCGGCAAGCTGAACGACATAGCCGAGGGCAACAGCCCCGGCTTCGCCAAGCTCGCCCTCGACGGCGGACGCAAGCTCGCCGAGGGCAAGAGCCCGATGCGGGCCGCGTTCGAGGTCGGCGCCGGCAAGGTGAAGGACAACGTGGTCGGCGCCTTCAAGAACCTCGGCGGCGGCAAGGGCAAGAAGAAGGGCGGCGGCGGCCAGAAGCCGACCGTCATCATCGAGTACGTCGACGTCGGCGTGCCCCTGCGCACGGCCTACGACCAGTGGACCCAGTACCAGGACTTCAGCACCTTCGCCAAGGGCGTCAAGAGCGCGAACCGCGCCGACGACACCACGTCCGACTGGCAGCTGAAGGTCTTCTGGTCCAACCGCAGCTGGAAGGCGAAGACCACCGAGCAGGTGCCCGACGACCGGATCTCCTGGACGTCGGAGGGCGCCAAAGGCACCACCAAGGGCGTCGTCAGCTTCCACAAGCTCGCCGACAACCTGACCCGCGTCATCCTGGTCATCGAGTACTACCCCAGCGGTCTGTTCGAGAAGACCGGCAACATCTGGCGCGCCCAGGGCCGCCGGGCCCGCCTCGACCTGAAGAACTTCGTCCGCCACATCACCCTCAAGGGCGAGGCGGAGGACGGCTGGCGCGGCGAGATCCGCGACGGCGAGGTCGTCCGCAGCCACGAGGACGCGGTCGCGGAGGAGGAGCGGGAGAACCAGGAGGGCGAGGAGGACCACGAGGGCGAGGAGCCGGAGGCCCGGGAGGGCGACGGGTCCGAGGACTCCGAGGAGGCGGAGGAGGCCTACGACGAGGACGACGAGGACGCTCCGTACGCCGAGGACGAGACGGAGGAGGACTCCGACGAGCCCGAGGACTCCGAGGACTCCGAGGAGGACGGCTACGAGGAGGAGCCCGAGGACGAGTACGAGGAGGACGAGGAGGACGAGGAGGACGAGGAGGAGCCCGAGGACGAGTACGCGTCCCGCGGTGAGTACGAGGACGAAGGCGAATACGAGGACGAGTACGAGGACGCCGACCGCGGGAGCCGTCGATGACGACTCCCAGCCGGCTGCCCGATCCCTACGGCCAGGGACAGAGCGCCAACCTCGCCGACATCCTGGAGAGGGTGCTCGACAAGGGCGTCGTCATCGCGGGCGACATCCGCATCAACCTGCTCGACATCGAGCTGCTCACGATCAAGCTGCGGCTCATCGTCGCCTCCGTCGACAAGGCCAAGGAAATGGGCATCGACTGGTGGGAGAGCGACCCGGCGCTCTCCTCGCGCGCCCGGCGCGACGAACTGACCCGGGAGAACGCGGAGCTGCGGGCACGGCTGAGGGAGCTGGAGTCGGGCCGCGTACCGAAGGAGGAACGATGACGGGACTGCGGTACGTCTACGCCGTCTGCCGGCCCTTCGACGTCCCCCTCCAGTCCCAGCTGACCGGGGTGGCGGGCGATCCGCCCAGGCTGTTGCCCCACCACGGCCTGATCGCCGTGGTCAGCCACGTGCCCGAGGCCGACTTCTCGGAGGAGGCGCTGCGGGCCCACCTGGAGGACCTGGACTGGCTCGCCGGGACCGCCCGCGCCCACCAGCAGGTCATCGACGCGCTCACCGTCGTCACCACGCCGCTGCCGCTCCGGCTGGCCACCGTCTTCCGGGACGACAGCGGCGTCCGCGTGATGCTGGAGGAGCGGGAGGAGGACTTCCGGCGCACCCTCGACCGGCTGGAGGGCCGGGTGGAATGGGGTGTGAAGGTGTACGTCGAGACGGAGGCCGGGCAGCCGGACCGCTCGGCGGAGCCCGCGCCGAAGCCCGTCTCGGGCCGTGACTACCTGCGGCAGCGCCGCATGCGGACGCGCGCGCACGAGGACCTGTGGGCCAGGGCCGAGGAGTTCGCGACGCGTCTGCACGCGAACCTGTCCTCCCGGGCCGACGACACGCGACTGCACGCGCCGCAGAATCCCACGCTCTCCGGCGCCGCCGGACGGAACGTCCTCAACGCCGCCTACCTGGTGCCCCGGAACGTCTCCGAGGAATTCGTGGAAATGGTGGACCGTACGAAGGACGACACTCCCGGAATGCGTGTGGAACTCACCGGCCCGTGGGCCGCCTACTCCTTCGCGGGAGAGGAAACCGCCGGCGAGAAGGCGGCGGGCGCGGAAACAGCGGGCGTCGAAACAGCGGGCGCGGAAACAGCGGGCGTCGAAACAACGGGGGAGGAGTCATGACCGTCGTCGAACGCCGTGAGATCGCCCTCGTGGACCTGCTCGACCGGCTGCTGGCCGGCGGAGTGGTCATCACCGGTGACATCACGCTGCGCATCGCGGACGTCGACCTGGTCCGCATCGACCTCAACGCGTTGATCAGCTCGGTCAACCGCAACGTGCCGTCACCGTTCGGGGACTGACGTGAGCGATCTTCCCGAACGCCGCAAGAGCCTCGACCTGGAACCCGACACCGTCGAGCGCGACCTGGTCAAGCTGGTGCTGACCGTCGTGGAGCTGCTGCGCCAGCTCATGGAACGCCAGGCGCTGCGCCGCGTCGACGAGGGCGACCTGAGCGAGGAGCAGGAGGAACGGATCGGGCTCACGCTGATGCTGCTCGACGACCGGATGACCGAGCTGCGCGACCGCTACGGACTGCGGCCCGAGGACCTGAACCTGGACCTCGGGCCGCTGGGACCGCTGCTGCCCCGGGAGTGAGCCTCCCGGGGCAGCAGCCTCACCGCCTGTCGTTCACCACCTGTACCAGCGGCCTCGGCCGCCGCCTGCGGACGTCCCGCGTACCAGGAATCCCAGCAACCACAGGATGATGACCACGAGGGCGACCCACCAGAGCACCTTCAGTGCGAATCCGGCGCCGAACAGAATGAGCGCGAGAAGCAGCACGAGGAGAAGCGGAACCATGATGTGTACCTCCTACCGTACTGATTTCCCGTAATGCGCCGATCAGACGTCCGTCAGGATTCCTTCCGGCACAGGATCTCCCCGTGCAGGACGCCGAACCAGCCCTCCGGCCGCTTCCCCCATTCCCGCCAGGCCTCCGAGACGGCCCGCAGCTCCTCCGCCGTCGCGTGGCCGCCCCGCACGGCCCGCTCTGCGTAGGCCGAGGCCAGGGTGCGGTCCGCCCACAGGCCGCTCCACCACTCCCGTTCGTCCGGTGTCGAGAAGGTCCAGGTGTCCGAGGTCGCCGTGACGTCCGTGAACCCGGCCTCCAGCGCCCACGCCTTCAGCCGGCGCCCGGCGTCCGGCTCGCCCCCGTTGGCGCGGGCCACCCTCTGGTACAGCTCCAGCCAGTCGTCCATGCCCGGGGAGGCGGGATACCAGGTCATGGCGCCGTAGTCGGCGTCGCGGACGGCGATGAACCCGTTCGGCTTCGCCACCCGCTTCATCTCGCGCAGCGCCTGCACGGGGTCGCCCACGTGCTGGAGCACCTGGTGGGCGTGGACCACGCAGAACGTGTCGTCGGGGTAGTCCAGGGCGTGCACGTCCGCCACGGCGAAGTCGGTGTTGGACAGGCCCCGCCCGGCGGCGGTGGCGCGGGCCCGTTCCACGATCTCCGGGGCCCGGTCCACGCCGGTCACGTGCCCGTCGGGCACCAGTTCCGCCAGGTCCGCGGTGATGGTGCCGGGGCCGCAGCCGATGTCCAGGATCCTCATGTGCGGCTTCAGGTGGCCGAGCAGGTACGCGGCCGAGTTGGCGGCGGTGCGCCAGGTGTGCGAGCGCAGTACGGACTCGTGGTGCCCGTGCGTGTACACGGCGGTCTCCTGCTGTCCGGACATGACTGGTCCCCTCTTCGTGACGGCCCGGCGCGCCGGTGCGCGGGGTGCGGCGCCCCCGCCCGGCGGCAGGATCACCGTACGCCCGCACATCACATGGTGAGACCAGCGTTTTGAAATGTGGACTGATGGTTCGTCAGGAAAAGCTGACGACAGGTCAGGAGGAGTGGTCGACCAGGTGGTTCCCGGTGAGGGGGCGGTAGACGGTGAGCGCCTCCGGGAGCTTCTCCAGGACGAGGTCGCCCTGCGTCTCGGTGATCTCCCCGTCGAACGCCAGGAGCGTCCCCGGCGCGACACCGGTCAGCCGGAGCCGGCCCACCTGCACCGCGGCGTGGGCGGGGGAGCGGGTCAGCGGTCCGGCCAGGGCCGCCGAGAGCAGCCGCAGGGCCGGCCGGCGGCCGCCGTGCACCACCCGGATGTCCAGCTGCCCGTCCGCCAGGTCCAGCCGGCGGCCCGGGGCCAGGCCCATCCGGTGGTACGTGCCGTTGCCCGCGAACAGCATCCACAGCGGACGCCTGCGCCCCTGGACCTCGGCCTCCAGCGGATGCCGGTCGGCGCGCAGCACCCGCACCGCCGCGAGCACCCCCGCCGGCCAGCCGCCGATCCGGGGCGACCAGTGCTCCCGCTCGCGCACCAGCTCCGGGTACACACCGAGGCTGAAGGTGTTCAGGAAGGTGCCGCGCCGGTCACCGGAGGTGAACCGGCCGACGTCCACCCGCACGCCCTCGCCGCCCTCCAGCGCCCGGCACAGGTCCTTGGCGTCCTCCACGCCCAGGTCGTGGGCGAAGTGGTTGAGCGTGCCGCCCGGCAGTACCGCCAGGGGCACACCGTGACGCATGGCGATCTCCGCCGCGGCGTTCACGGTGCCGTCGCCGCCGCAGACGCCGAGCACCACGGCCCGTTCCGCCGCCTTCTCCAGCTCCGCGCCGACGTCCTCCGGATCGCACTCCACGACCTCGGCCCGGGGCAGCGCGTCGCACAGCGCACGCACCCGGTCCGCCGTGCCGGACGCGGTGTTCGCCACCATCACCAGGCCCTCGCCGCCGGGCAGCGCCGGAACGTCGGCGCGCGGCCTGGCCGGCGGGATCAGCTGGGCACGCGTCGGCACCATGCCCCGTACGGCGAACGCGGCGACGGCGCCCAGCGCGGCCCCGGCGAGCACGTCGCTCGGGAAGTGCACACCGGTGTAGACCCGCGAGAGGGCCACCGCGCCGGCCAGCGGGGCCACCGCGGCACCCCACGCCGGTGACTCCAGCGCGACGCCGGTCGCGAACGCGGCGGCCGACGCGGCGTGCCCCGACGGGAAGGACGTGGTGATCGGCTGCCGCTTCAGCTGCCGGGCCAGCGGCACCGGGTCCAGCACGGGCCGCGGCCGGCGGACCGAACGCTTGCCGAGCGTGTTGATCGTCAAGGAGGCCAGGCTCAGCGAGGCGAGGCCGCGGACGGCGGCGCGCCGGGACCGCGGGGTGCGGGCCGCGGCCAGCGCGGCGGCCGCCGCGAACCACAGCACGCCGTGGTTGGCGCCGCGGCTGAGCCGGGGCAGCACGGAGTCGGCGCCGGGCCAGTGCCGGGCGGCGACCGCCTCGAACACACGCTGGTCCAGCCGCAGCAGGCCGTCGCGCACCGGGTGCGGGCCGGGCGTCGGGGCGGTGAGGTCTACGTCGGGGCTCATTCCCCCCGCCTACCCGGCGGACGGGGTTTCCTGCCGGGGGGCGTGCCGCCCGCGCCCCCGCCCGGCTCGTACCCGGGGATAAGCATTTGCCCGGACGGCGTCCGGAGCCGCAGAATCCGGCCCATGGGTCATCTCGAAGCCGCGCACCTGGAGTACTACCTCCCCGACGGGAGGGCGCTGCTCGGCGACGTCTCCTTCCGGGTGGGGGAGGGCGCCGTCGTGGCCCTCGTCGGACCCAACGGGGCCGGCAAGACCACCCTGCTGCGCCTGCTGTCCGGGGAGCTCAAGCCGCACGGCGGTACCGTCACCGTCGGCGGCGGCCTCGGGGTGATGCGCCAGTTCGTGGGCTCCGTCCGCGACGAGACGACCGTGCGCGACCTGCTGGTGTCCGTCGCGCCGCCCCGCATCCGCGAGGCCGCGCGCGCCGTCGACGCCGCCGAGCACGCGATCATGACGGTGGACGACGAGGCCGCCCAGATGCGCTACGCGCAGGCCCTCGCCGACTGGGCCGAGGTCCAGGGCTACGAGGCCGAGACCCTGTGGGACATCTGCACCACGGCCGCGCTCGGCGTCCCCTACGACAAGGCCCAGTGGCGACAGGTGCGCACCCTCTCCGGCGGCGAGCAGAAACGCCTCGTCCTGGAGGCGCTGCTGCGCGGCACCGACGAGGTGCTGCTGCTCGACGAGCCGGACAACTACCTCGACGTGCCCGGCAAGCGCTGGCTGGAGGAGCGGCTGGGGGAGACCCGCAAGACGGTCCTCTTCGTCTCCCACGACCGCGAACTCCTCACCCGCGCCGCCCAGAAGATCGTCTCCGTCGAACCCGGCCCCGCGGGCGCCGACGCCTGGGTGCACGGCGGCGGGTTCGCCACCTTCCACGAGGCCCGCCGCGAGCGCTTCGCCCGCTTCGAGGAACTGCGCCGCCGCTGGGACGAGAAGCACGCGCAGCTGAAGAAGCTGGTGCTGACGCTGCGCCAGGCGGCCGCGGTCAGCCACGAGATGGCGTCCCGGTACGCGGCCGCCCAGACCCGGCTGCGCAAGTTCGAGGAGGCCGGCCCGCCGCCCGAGCCGCCCCGCGAGCAGGACATCCGGATGCGCCTGAAGGGCGGACGCACCGGCGTGCGCGCCGTCACCTGCGAGGGCCTGGAACTCACCGGCCTGATGAAGCCCTTCGACCTGGAGGTCTTCTACGGCGAGCGGGTCGCCGTCCTCGGCTCCAACGGCTCCGGCAAGTCCCACTTCCTGCGGCTGCTGGCCGGCGACGACGTGGCGCACACCGGGAACTGGAAACTGGGCGCGCGCGTGGTGCCCGGACACTTCGCCCAGACCCACGCCCACCCCGAGCTGCAGGGCCGCACCCTCCTGGACATCCTGTGGACGGAGCACGCCCAGGACCGGGGCGCCGCCATGTCCCGGCTGCGCCGCTACGAGCTGACCCAGCAGGCCGAGCAGTCCTTCGACCGGCTCTCCGGCGGCCAGCAGGCCCGCTTCCAGATCCTCCTGCTGGAACTCCAGGGCGTCACCGCCCTGCTGCTCGACGAGCCGACCGACAACCTCGACCTGGAGAGCGCCGAAGCCCTCCAGGAGGGCCTGGAGGGCTTCGAGGGCACCGTCCTCGCGGTCACCCACGACCGCTGGTTCGCCCGTTCCTTCGACCGCTACCTCGTCTTCGGCAGCGACGGCCGGGTCCGCGAGACACCGGAGCCGGTCTGGGACGAACGGCGGGTGGAGCGGGCCCGGTAGCCGGCCGCCCGGAACACCGGAGGCCGCCGGGCGGGTGCGTCAGCGCCAGCGCAGCAGGGCGCCCAGACCGCCCACCGGCGCGTCGTCCGCCGCCTCCTGCGGCAGGGCCGACGTCACCGAGATCGCCGGGGCACCGGTCATCACCGCCGAACGCAGCAGCGCGTCGTCCGCGCGAGCCGACCAGGAGTTCTGCTCGCCCAGCGTCTTCAGTTCCGTACGGCGCACCGCCAGCTGGTCGGCGTCCTCGCCGATCCACACCTCGCGGTGCGTCTCGGGCCCGTCGGGGATGATCAGCAGTTCGTCGATGCGGTGCTCCCGGGCGGCCTCGATCAGCGCCGGTACGCCCTCCACCGCGGCGGCCCGGCCCTCGCCGTCGGGCGTGCGCGCGGCCAGGAACCTCTCCAGGTCGTCCCGCGTCCGCGTGCGCACGTGTTCGTCGCGCAGCCGTTCCACGTCCTCGTCCAGCAGCCGGCTGCCCGCGCCGTGCGCGGCCTCCACGGTCCGGTCCTGCAGCCGCTTGGGCAGCCGCTCGTGCACGGACCGCCGCTCGCGGTCGTCACCCACCAGGATCAGCAGGTCGGCGCCCGTCTCCTCCTGGCACACGGCCAGCGCGTCGGCGATCTCCGCCGCGTTGTGCTCCCAGGTGTTCTCCACCCGCAGCTGGAAGTGGCGCTCCGACCAGTCGACGCTGCTCGTGCGGTGCACGGGCCACTGCCGGCCGGTCACCGAACCCGCGTCCCGGCTGCCCAGGGCGCTGCGCAGCTCGAAGTCGGCGCCCCTGCGGTCGATGTACGCCACGACGCACACCGGGTCCTCGCCGGCCAGCTCCAGCAGCGGCGCCACGTGCGGCAGCGGCGCCCAGCAGGTCTCCGTGCCGCCCCGCGGGGCGCGTGCCAGCGGCGGGTCGAGGACCACCCGCCCGGCACAGGCGAACAGCGCCCGCCCGTGCGGGTCGGTGGAGTGCCGCAGCGCTTCCACCGCCTCCCGCACGGCCCGGCAGGTCGCGTCGTCCGCGCCCTGCGCCGCCAGCTCCCGGGCCACCGCGGCGGCCGTCAGCTCACGTTCGTGCGCGGTGTCCTCCGCGTGCCGGGAGAGGTCGACGTACACGGAGGCCCAGGGCCCCTGATGTTCGTAGAGGGGATGCAGAAACGAGAGATCCATGGCTCCCTCCCGGATGCCGCTCGGGGGTGGTAGTGCTTCCGGTGCGGGTACCCGGACCGCATGAACGAACACGACACGCGGGACGACACCACGACCGGGGTGGACCCGGGCCGACTGGACGACCAGCAGCTCATGAAGGAGCTGGAGACCATCCACCGCACGCGCCACGACACCCTGCTGTACGGGTCGAACGACGCGCTGCGGGCCCACAACGAGCGCATGGCGCAGCTGGAGGGCGAATGGCTGCGCCGCAACCCGCGGCGCCCGGTCGCCGCGGGCCGCACCCGCGAGGGCGCCCGGGAGCGGCACTCCGGAGAAAACGCCGCCCCCGGCGCCTGAGCGCCGCGGGTCGCGCCCGGTACGACGCCCGCGCGTGCCGGGCGCGTGCGACGCCCGTACCGGGGCCCGGCCGCCCGACGCGTTCGGTACGCGTCGGCCGGCCGGGCCCCGGGAACGCCGGGTGCCGCCCTGAAGGCTCAGCCCCCGGCCTTGGCGAACTCCGCGAGGAAGGTCTCGCAGAACGCCTCGAGATCGTCCGGCTTCCGGCTGGTGACCAGGGTGTTGTCGCCGTGGTCGCAGACCTTGACCCGTTCGTCCACCCAGGTGGCGCCCGCGTTGCGGAGGTCGGTCCGCAGGCTCGGCCAGGAGGTCAGGACCCGGCCGCGTACGACGTCCGCCTCCACGAGCGTCCACGGGGCGTGGCAGATGGCGGCCACCGGCCGGCCCTGCGTGAAGAAGTCCCTGACGAACGCGACGGCCTTCTCGTCCATCCGCAGGAAGTCCGGGTTGGCCACGCCTCCCGGCAGGACCAGCCCGCCGAACGAGTCGGCGGACGTGTCGCCCACCACCTCGTCCACCGGGAACGTGTCCGCCTTGTCGAGATGGTCGAAGGCCTGGATCTCACCGGACCGCGTGGAGACGAGCACGGGCTCGTGACCCGCGTCCTTCGCCGCCTGCCACGGTTCGGTCAGCTCGACCTGTTCCACACCCTCGGGTGCGGTCAGAAATGCGATGCGCATGGGGTTTCGGATTCCTTTCCCGGCGCGCCGCGGCTGTCACCGCCCGGCGCGCGTGTCTCGTTCGGCCACGAGGCCGTTCCGACGGCCCCGCGGACTCCTCGGGGCGCCGCCGGCGTCAGGCGCCGCCCCCGGTCTCCCCGGTGTCGGGCCGCGCGCGGCTGATGTCGGCGAGCACCGAGTCGGGGTCCCGGGCCTCGGCCAGGTCGCCGAGGCTCACCATCCCCACCGGCAGCCCGTCCTCCACGACCGGCAGCCGGCGCACGGCGTGCTCACGCATCAGCGTGACCGCGTCCGCCACCGGGTCACCGGGGGAGACCGTCAGCGGATGGGGGGTGCAGACCGTGCGGACGCTCACCGCCATGGGGTCGATGCCGTCCGCCACGGCCCGCACCGTGATGTCCCGGTCGGTCAGCACGCCCACGACGTCCTGGCCGTCCGCGACCACCACATCACCGATGTTCTGCGTGCGCATCAGCTGCGCCGCCTCGACGAGGGAGGAGTCCGGACGGACGGCGGCCACACCCGCGGTCATGACGTCCCTCACGTACTCGGCCATCACGGCCCGTCCTTCCGTGCCTAGGCGCCCTGTGGCCCGGCGTTCCCCGGCCCGCCGCTCTCGGTCAGGGCGACGGCCAGTTCCTGCACGTTGTCGTAGCGCGCCTTCTGCGGCAGCCGTTCCAGTCCCTCGACGAGGGCGTCGGGCGCGTTGCCGTGGCGCAGGGCGCGGCTCAGCTCCCGAGGGCCCGCGGGGAAGGTGCCCCGGGTCAGGTTCCGGGCCAGCTCCAGCCGGAGCGACTCCAGGTACGTCGGCCCGCGGCCCGGGGTCACCGGCCCGTGCATGACCTCCGGATCGTCGTCCGCGATCGGTTCCGGGTCGTTCCACTCCTCGCTGCGGGTGGGGTGCCCGGACCTGAGCAGACCCTGCAGTTCGTGCTTCATCTCGTCGTCGCGGTGGACACTCATCCGGTCGCTGCCTCGCTGCATGTCTCCCTCCACATCCTCAGGGGGTGCGGACCGCGTACCCGGCCACCGGCGGCCGACACGGATTCACCCGGACGGGTCCGACCCGATGTGTCCGGACCCGTCGGCCCGCGCGGAGACCGCCGGACCGGCGGGATCAGATCAGACGGAAGAGGTCGGCGGCGGCATGGACGTCCGTGAGGTCCTCGACGGTCCGGAGGTTGTCGCACAGGGCCTCCAGCACCGAGCCGTCCTCCGCGGCACGCGGGCTGCCGACGGCGACGCCGAACACCCGGAAACCCAGCCGGTGCTTCGCGGCGTTCCAGCCGCGCATCCACTCCTCGGTGACGCCGCAGTCGTCGTCGGTGATCAGGACGATGTCGCCGCGCATGCGGGCGGTGTCGTCGAACTCCTCCTCCAGCAGCTCGCGGGCCGCCGTCAGCGGCGTCTGATAGCTGGTACCGCCACCGAGGAAGGTCTCCGCGAAGTCGACGACCCGGTCGGTCCCGGCGGGCGAGCCGGCCGGAAAGCGGAAGACCCGTATCTTGTCGGCGGCGGAGAACACGATGCCGACGAAGTCGCGCCCCGCGTGCCGGGCCTGGTCCAGCAGCGCCAGGGCGCACCCCTTGGCCCACGCCTCCCGGGTGACCCCGCCGGGCCCGTCCGCGTACATGGAGTGCGAGGTGTCCACGCACGCGACGACGGCACCCCGGCCGGTGGCCCGCTCCCCCCGGCTGTCGTAGAGCATCAGCTCCCCGGCGGCGTAGCGCGCGGCGAAGACGGCGCGCAGCTCGGGCAGGCCGAGGCCCGCCAGCTCGGAGGGGACGATGCGGGAGAGGTCGTCGCCGAGCGTCACGCCGACCAGCTCTCCGGGGGCGTTTTCCACCTTGCGGGCACGCTCGCCGTCGGCCATCTGCCGGAAGCGGCCGATCAGCTCGGCCCACCGGGCGAGCCGGCCGGTGCGCAGCCGCTCGGCGAGCCGGGCCCGCGGCCCGAACGGCATCCGCTCCAGCTCGCCGGCACCGACGCCCCAGGCCCGCATCAGCGCCGCCTCCTGCCGCACGGCCGCCGCGGCCTGCGCCGCCGCGTCGCG
>NZ_BDJC01000029.1 GCF_002005565.1 Streptomyces sp. JHA26
GCGCTCACGCGCCGTCAGCTTGCCCTTGGCGTGCTGCGCCGCCGTCGCCTTCTCGCTCGGCCCGGCCAGCGCCTGCGCACGGATCTCGTGCAGTTCGGCCACTCGCCCGCGCGCGTCCGTCGGCTCACCCGGCGCCTCATCCAAAACGGTCATGTAGCGACTCTACGAAGGGGAACGAGGAAAGCGAGCCGTCGACTCCGTACAGTCTCCGACGTGTTTTCCTGGTACCCCTGAACAGAACCTCGACAACATGCAGCCTTTTCGACTGCTCAGAGGGCCTGAGCCTTGTAGGGGTCACACAAAGTCGTCAGCTGAGAGTCACCTCACATTCGTGGGTGGTACATACCACCCCTGGAGTGACACGGAGGCGCAGTCGGCGGCCGGCGGTGACGATCCGGACCGACTCGTCGGCCCTCACCACGCCCCGCACCGGGTGGTCCCAGACGATCTCCAGGGGGGCGCCCGTGCGGGGCGGCTCGCTCACGCAGAGGGTAGCGGTACGGCCCCGGCGGCGGAGCAGCACGCTCGCCCCCGCCGTCGCGGTGAGCGGGCCGGCCGTTCCGGGCTGCCAGAAGTTCGCCGCCGTCAGGCCGAGCGGGGGCACGGCGACGGCCTGGCAGCGCTCGTCGTTGGCGAGGACCGTCATCCAGCCGCGGTCGGCGGCCCGCCGGGCGACCGTCCGGCGGGCCGCTCCCGGCATGAGGACGTAGACGTACCCGGCGCCGTCCGGGTCCGTGCCGTGGTCCAGCCAGAGCGTCTGCCAGCGGCGGGTGCGGCGCTCGGTGGTGCTGGTGGTGTTGATGTCCGACCAGGCGCCGGTGCGGTCCTCGCGCAGGGTCCGCAGGCCGCCGTCGGGCACGATCCAGCCGCCGTGGCCCTCCAGGTGGGCCCAGTCCCGGCCCCGGGTGAGGGCCTGGGTGCCGCCCTCCCCCAGGTTGCGGTTGTCGACGACCGTCTCGACGGGGACGCCGTCCGCGCAGGTGATGCCGGCGCCCAGGCAGACCACGGCGTCGTGGAGGAAGAACCAGGACTTGCGGGCTTCGAGGGTCGAGCCGAGGCCCTTGAGGTGCTGCCCGACGGCCGCGTACTCGCCGTCGGTCGTACCGCCGACCCAGCGCACGTCCGGTTTGGGGGCGCCCCACTCGCCGCCCGCACGGTCGGGCAGGCGCTTGGTGGAGACGGTGGTTCCGGGCAGCCGGTACCAGTCGACGGTCGGCCAGAACCAGTCGGTGTACTGGTCGGACCGGCTGCCGTTCGCCCACCAGGTGAGCATCCCGGAACCGGTGTGCCAGCCGCGCGGGTTCTCGCCGTTGCCGCACTCGTAGTGGGCGATGCGGTCGCTGGCCATGGAGAGGCCGGCGGTGAAGGCGGGGCGGCGGTGCACGGCACGGTCCATGGCGGCGAAGAGGTGGTGCCCGGCGGGCTCGGGCGCCGCGTCGACGGGCGCGTCGGCGACGGCCTGCAGCCGGGCCAGGTCGGCCACCGCGAACTGGGGTGCGGTGAGGACGGGCGTCACGGTGTCCCGGGCGATCCAGCCCTTGATCCGCGCGTGCCAGCGCTCGCGCTCGGCCTCGCTCGCGCCGCCCGCGAGGACCGCCATGGCCGCGATGAGCTGCTGCCCGTGGAAGTGGTCGCTGCGCATGACGTGCAGGTCGTCGCTGGTGAGGTACCCCCGGCTGATGGCCCGCCCGTTGACGGTGTCCATGACGAGTCCGTCGTGGATCAGGGGCGCGTAGGCGTGCTCGACGCTGTCCAGGACGATCTGCCCGGCCGGGTCGGTCACCTCCCACTCGGAGCCGGCCAGCAGGGTGAACAGCCGCCCCAGTCCGTCCAGCATGACCTGGCCGTACGTCCCCGAATAGGCGACCCAGGTGTGCTGGACGAAGGAGCCGTCGGCGTAGAGGCCGTCCCCCTCGGTGACGTACGGGAAGACGGGCGAGAGGGCGTCGCGGGCGAGGGCGATCTTGGCGGGGGCGCGGCCCAGGACGCCGCGCAGGGCGACGGAACGGCACAGGTCCACGCGGTTGGCGCCGGTGGAGGTGCCGGTGTAGTCACCGAGCATCGCGTCGGGGACGAAGTGGTCGACGGCCGCGCAGGCCGCGGCCACGCGGTCGGCGCCGAGGGGGTCGTACAGGGCGGCCGTGATGTCCATGAGCAGGCGCGGGCTGCCGATCTGCCACTCCCACCAGTTGCCGTAGCGCGTGGTGGACGGGTTGTAGACGGTGGCCGACAGGTGGTCGAGGCCGCGCAGGATGTCTGCGAGGAGGGCGGGGTCGCCGGTGGAGCCGGTGCCCTGCTGCACGTACGCCTCGGTCATCGTCCACAGGCGGCCGTAGGCGAAGGTGACGCCGGTGGGCGGATCGAAGGGGTGGCCGGGCCACAGGGAGGTGGGGGTGGGGGCCATGGTGGCGCGGTGCTCGCGCGCGCGTGCGCCGGTCTCGGCGAGGCGGGAGGCGTAGGGCTCGGCGGCCGGGTCGTAGCCGGTGCCGAGGGCGATCTCGAGCCAGCGTCGGCGGAGGGCGTCGTAGGGGTCGGCCGCGGCGGCCGCGGCGCGGGGGGCGGCGATGAGGGCGGCGGCCGCGGCCGCCGTGAGCAGGACCGTGCGACGAGTGGGTGCGGTGGGGCGCTGTGAGGTCATGCTCATGCCGTCTATCACGCCGGGGACGAGAGGGGAACGGTACCGAACTCGTAGGGCACGAACGGTTGATGGCGGCACGGAATAGCTCTAGAGTCGAACCCGTTGGACTGGTTGAACATTCAACTTCAACGCCATTCCCGGAGGACGTCATGACCACCACCCCCGACCTCTCCACCCTGACCGGCGACTACACCGTCGACCCCGCCCACACGACGATCGGCTTCACGGCGCGCCACGCGATGGTCACCAACGTCAAGGGCAAGTTCCTCGACTTCACCGGCACGCTGCACCTGGACGGCACCGACCCGTCCCGTTCCACGGCGTCCCTGGACATCACGATGGACAGCATCGACACCGGGTCCGCCGACCGTGACGGCCACCTGAAGAGCGCGGACTTCTTCAACACGAGCGAGTTCCCCACGATGACCTTCCGCTCCACCAAGGCGGAGTCGCTCGGCGGCGACGACTACCGCGTCACCGGTGACCTGTCGATCCTCGGCACCACCAAGCCGGTCACCATCGACCTGGAGTTCAACGGCGCCGCCAAGGACCCGTTCGGCAACGAGCGCGTCGGCTTCGAGGGCAAGGCGGAGATCAAGCGCTCGGAGTGGGGGCTGACCTGGAACGCGGCACTGGAGACGGGCGGCGTCCTGGTCTCCGACAAGATCAAGCTGACCTTCGACATCTCGGCGATCAGGCAGGCCTGACGTCCCGCGCCCCCTCGGGGGCTCCGAAGTCCACGTCGGCGGCGGCCCGGACCCGGATACGGCGGCCGGGCCAGCCGATCATGCGGTAGACGGCGTTGGCCTGCGCGATCGAACGGTCCGCCGGCACGAGATCGACGTCCGCCGCGGTCCGCACCGAGGTGGTGTGCCCGTCGGCGACGACGACCAGGTCGTAGCCCCGGCTCAGCGCCTGCCGCGCCGTGGTGTCCACACAGACCTCCGTGGCGAACCCGGTCACGACCACCTCGGTGACACCGCGCGCGGTGAGAATCGCGTCGAGGTCGGTGCCGAGGAAGCTGTCCGGGGTCGTCTTGTCCACGACCGCCTCGCCCTCCCGCGGGGCCAGCTCCGGCACGACCTCCCACCCCTCGGTGCCGGGGGCCATGCCCTCGCCCTGCTGGCGCACGGTCACCACCGGCACCCCGACCGCCCGGGCCCGCGCGCTCAGTGCGGCGATCGCGGCGACCGTCTCGGCGGCCCGGTGGGCCATGGCGACGGTGGCGTTCTGCATGTCGATGACGAGGAGTGCGCTGGTGGCGGTCACGGGCTCACCGTAGCGGGGCGTCCCGCCCGCGCGCCGCCCGTTTCACCCGGCCGGCAGCTCCGCACCCGGCCTCAGAAGCCGCCGCCGAAGTCCCCTCCGCCGCCGCCGCCGAAGTCCCCTCCGCCGCCGAAGCCGCCGCCGAAGTCACCGGGGTCGAAGTCGCCGCCCGAGACGTCACCGCCCTCGTAGCCACCCCCGGAGCCGCCGAAGTCGCCGTACCCGTCGCCGTAACCGACCCCGTAGGCGGGGCCCGCCATCATGCTGCCCAGCATCGTGCCGACCAGCAGGCCGGGCAGGATGCCGCCGCCGAAGTAGCCGCCCGCCCAGGGGCCGTAGGCCGGGCCCGCGTCCCAGTACGGGCGGCGGCCGTAGTCGGTGTCCACCTCGCGGATCATCGGGTCCAGGCCGTCGGACAGCCGGGCCTGGTCGGCGGCGCAGACCGGCACCTGCCGGGTCGCGCCGCCCGGCGGGGTCCAGGTGGCGTCCGCGACGGACGGGCCGTGGCGCGGGTCGAAGAAGCAGGGCGGGCGGCGCTCGGGCAGCGGCCTGCCCTCGCGGCGGGCGGCGAGTTGCGCGAGGGAGAAGCGTCCGTCCTCCAGGGTCTCGGTGACGCCGCGGACGTCCTCCGGCCGACGGGCGTCCGCCATGGACGTCTTCGCCCGGTCGTAGGCGTCGAGGGCGCGTTCGTAGTCGGCGCGCATCGCGTCGTCCGCGCCGGGCTCGGCGGGGTGGAAGTCCAGGCGGTCGAGTTCCTCGCCGAACGCCGTGATGTCCTCGTCGACCACCACCCGCAGCCGTTCCAGCGCCGCCCGCTGCTCCTGCTCGCGGCGGCGCCGGTTGCGCCGCACCAGCGCGTAGGCGCCCGCGCCGCCGACCACCACGACCGCGCCGACGCCGATCAGGGCGCCCGTCGGGGCGGTGGAGCCGCCCGGGTCCCAGGACGCGGGGGCGGAGCCGCGCACGCTGCGCAGCGCGTCGTCGACGAAGTCGTTCAGCTGGGCCTTGGGGTCGCCGGCGCCCTGCACGGCCGTGACCAGGTTGCGCACACCCTGCCGGCTCAGCACGCTGCTGTCGGCGCGCGCGTCGAAGCGGTCGCCGAGGCGGACGCCGTACAGGCCGGTGATGCCGGTCTCCGTGCGGAGGTTCCGGAAGAGGTTCTGCGTCGGGTAGTCCGCCGGGAGGACCGCCACGAAGACCGGCTCGTCCGCGCTCTCGATCTTGTCGGCGAGCGCCTCGGCGTCCGCCTTCGACAGCAGGTCGGAGGCGGAGGGGTCCACGTACACGGGACTCTCGCGCAGGGCCGCGCCGATCTCGGACACGTCCGTGTCCGCGCGGGCGCCGGGCGCACCGGCCATCAGCACCGCCAGGGCGGCGACGACCGGCACGACCAGCAGGCGTATGAGGACTTGTGTACGAGAGTCCGCCATACGTTCGAAAGTACCCGAATCCCCGTCAATGAGACATCGGTGAAGGGAAGTGGGTGCCCGCTCACCGGGCCGGTGCGACCCCCGCACGCAGCAGGCCGTACGTGTACGCGTCCTCCAGCGCCTGCCAGGAGGCGGCGATGACGTTGTCCGCGACGCCGACCGTGGACCACTCGCCCGCCCCGTCGGACGTGGAGATGAGGACCCGGGTCGTGGACTGGGTACCGTGCACGCCCTCCAGGATGCGGACCTTGTAGTCGACCAGGTCGAGCTTGGCGAGCTCCGGGTAGATCTTCTCCAGTGCGACCCGCAGGGCGCGGTCCAGGGCGTTGACCGGGCCGTTGCCCTCGGCCGTGGCGACGATCCGCTCGCCCTTGGCCCACAGCTTCACGGTGGCCTCGTTGGCGTGGGTGCCGTCGGGGCGGTCCTCGACGATCGCGCGCCAGGACTCGACCTCGAAGTACTCCAGCCTCCTGCCCTCGGCCTCCGTGCGCAGCAGGAGTTCGAAGCTCGCGTCCGCGGCCTCGTACGTGTAGCCCTTGAGCTCGCGCTCCTTGACCCGCTCGACGACCCGGCCGACCAGTTCCCGGTCGCCGCCGAGGTCGATGCCGAGCTCCTTGCCCTTGAGCTCGATGGAGGCGCGGCCCGCCATGTCGGAGACCAGCATGCGCATGGTGTTGCCGACCAGCTCGGGGTCGATGTGCTGGTACAGGTCCGGGTCGACCTTGATCGCGGAGGCGTGCAGGCCGGCCTTGTGCGCGAAGGCGGAGACGCCGACGTAGGGCTGGTGGGTGGAGGGGGTGAGGTTGACGACCTCGGCGACGGCGTGGGAGATGCGGGTCATCTCGCGCAGCCGGCCCTCGGGCAGCACCCGCTTGCCGTACTTCAGCTCCAGGGCCGCGACGACCGGGAACAGGTTGGCGTTGCCGACCCGCTCGCCGTAGCCGTTGGCCGTGCACTGGACGTGGGTCGCGCCCGCGTCGACGGCCGCGAGGGTGTTGGCGACCGCGCACCCGGTGTCGTCCTGGGCGTGGATGCCGAGCCGGGCGCCGGTGTCGGCCAGCACCGTGGCGACCACGGCCTGGATCTGCGCCGGGAGCATGCCGCCGTTGGTGTCGCACAGGACGACGACGTCGGCGCCCGCCTCGTCGGCGGCGCGGACGACGGCCTTGGCGTACTCGGGGTTGGCGCGGTAGCCGTCGAAGAAGTGCTCGCAGTCGACGAAGACCCGGCGGCCCTGGGCCTTCAGGTGGGAGACCGTGTCCGCGACCATGGCCAGGTTCTCGTCGAGCGTGGTGCGCAGCGCCAGCTCCACGTGCCGGTCGTGGGACTTGGCGACCAGCGTGATCACCTGGGCGCCGGACTCCAGCAGCGCCCTGACCTGGGGGTCCTCGGCGGCGGTCGTTCCGGCGCGGCGGGTGGAGCCGAAGGCGACCAGCTGGGCGTGCCGGAAGTCGATCTCCTGCCGGGCGCGGGCGAAGAACTCGGTGTCGCGTGGGTTCGCGCCGGGCCAGCCGCCCTCGATGAAGCCCACCCCGAAGTCGTCCAGGTGCCGTGCGATGGCCAGCTTGTCCGCGACCGTGAGGTTGATGCCCTCGCGCTGCGCGCCGTCGCGCAGGGTGGTGTCGAAGACGTGGAACGAATCGTCGAGTTCGCTGGGTGCGGTCATGATCTGAAGGCTCCTGTAAGGGATCTCGGTCAACCGGAATGACCGGCTCCGCCGTCCACCTATGATCCCTCGCGCTCTCTTCCCGGCTGGGGGTGGGCCGGAAAACGAAAAACCCCTCGCGGGTGCGAGAGGTCTGCGCGCGGGTCGAGGACGACGGTGTCCACCCGTACCTGGTCGTACGTGGTGGTCACTGCGGACCGGCGCGCCTGCTGCCAATAATCATGGCGAACGAGAGCACGGGGGAAGTCTGGCACAGTCCGCCCCCCTTCTCACCGTCCGTCTCAGGATGTGAGCGGAGCGCGTCCGCGTCAGGCCTGCGCGTGGAGGCCGTCGGCGAGGAACTCCCCCACGTGGCCGAGGACCTGCGCGCGGTCCGTCCCGCGCAGGCCGATCGCGACGTGGACGGCGAAGCCGTCGAGGAGGGCCCGCAGGCGGGTCGCGAAGCGGTCGGGGTCGACACGGCGGAACTCGCCGCGCGAGACGCCCTCGGCGAGCAGGGCGACGAGGTCGCGGTGCCAGGCGCCCTCGATGGCGGCCTGCCGGTCGCGGGCGTCGCCGTCGGCGTCCTGCGCGTGGTTCCACACCTCCAGCCACAGCGTCCAGTGCGGGTCGCGGTGGCCGTCGGGCACGTACAGGTCGACGTAGGCGTCGAGGCGTTCGCGGGCCGTGCCGGTCCGTGTGAGCAGGCGGGCGCGCTCCGCGCCGAGACGGCCCTCGCTCCACTCCAGGGTGCGCAGCAGCAGTTCGTCCTTGGAGTGGAAGTAGTACAGGAGGTGACCGCTGCTCATGCCGACCTCGCGGCCGAGCGCCGCCATGGTGAGCTTCTCCAGACCGCGCTCGGCGATCATCTCCATGGCGGCGGCGAGGACCTCCTCGCGCGGCGGCGCGTTCCTGCGCGTCCTGGCCGCACCGGCCATCCCGGCTCCTCTCAGGTCCTCGGCTGCTGCTGGGTGATGCAGTGGATGCCTCCACCGTTCGCGAAGATCGTACGGGCGTCCACCGGTGTCACCGCGCGCTCGGGGAACAGCCGCCGGAAGATGTCCGCGGCGACCTCGTCGTTCGGGTCGTCGAAGGCGCACAGGACGACGCCGCCGTTGCACAGGTAGTGGTTGATGTACGAGTAGTCGACCCAGTCGCCCTCCTCGTCCTTCAGGACGGTCGGGGCGGGGACCTCGACGACCTCCAGACGGCGGCCCCGGGCGTCGGTCCGGCCGCGCAGGATCTCCAGGTACGTCTGCGAGCGGGCGTGGTCGGGGTGGGCGGGGTCGCGCTGGCTGTGCACGACGACGGTGCCCGGCCGCGCGAAGGCCGCGACGATGTCGACGTGGCCCTGCGTGCCGTACGTGCCGTAGTCGCCGGTCAGGCCGTGCGGGAGCCAGATCGCCTTGCTGGTGCCGAGCCTGGCGTGGATCTCCGCCTCGACCTGCTCGCGGGTCCAGCCGGGGTTGCGGCCCGCGCCGAGCTGGACGGTGTCGGTCAGCAGGACCGTGCCCTCGCCGTCGACGTGGATCGCGCCGCCCTCGTTGACGAGCGTGCTGCCCAGGACGGGGACCCCGGCGAGGTCCGCGACATGGCGGGCGATCTCGGAGTCGTGCTCCCAGCGGGCCCAGTCCTGGGCGCCCCAGCCGTTGAACACCCAGTCCACGGCGGCCAGACCGCCCTGCCCGTCCGTCACGAAGGTCGGGCCGACGTCCCGCATCCAGGCGTCGTCCAGCTCCCGTTCCACCAGGTCGACGTCCGGGCCGAGCAGTTCGCGCGCGGCCTCGCCCTGGCCGGGGCCGTGCACCATCGTCACCGGCTCGAAGCGGCGCACGGCACGGGCGACGGACGCCCAGGCGGCGCGGGCGTCCGCCAGCCCGGCGCCGTCGCCGAACGTCGGGTTGGGGCCGGGCCAGGCCATCCAGGTGCGCTCGTGCGGGGCCCACTCGGGGGGCATGCGGAAGGTCATGGAGGTGTCCCAGGAGGTCGGAGGAACCAGGAGGTCGGAGGAGCCAGGGGGTCAGAGGAAGTACAGGCGGTTGAGGGAGACGGACTCGGCCGGTTCGGAGCGGACGGGGTCGCCGTCGAGGGTGACCAGGCCGGTGCGCTGGTCGACGTCGACCCGCCCGGTACGGGAGTTCAGGCGCAGGTCGGCCGGTCCGATGCCGCGGGTGCCGCGCACGGCGACCCGGCGCCGGCGGGTGGGCATGGTGTCGTGGCCCAGGTCGAGGGCGGCCTGCGCGACGAAGGCCACCGAGATGTCGGCCGGTGTGGCGCCGTGCGCGCCGAACTGGGGGCCGAGGACGAGGGGTTCGCAGGTGTCGGTGGCCGCGTTCGGGTCGCCGACGACGCCGTAGGCCGGGAAGCCCGACTTGAGGACGAGTTGCGGCTTGGCGCCGAAGTACTCCGGGCGCCACAGCACGATGTCGGCGAGCTTGCCGACCTCGATCGAGCCGACCTCGTGGGCGAGGCCGTGGGCGATGGCGGGGTTGACGGTCAGCTTGGCGATGTAGCGCAGGACGCGCTCGTTGTCGTTGTCGTCGTCCGGTGCGCCGAACTCGGCCTTCATCTTGCCGGCCATGGCGAAGGTGCGGCGGACCGTCTCGCCGGCCCGGCCCATGCCCTGCGCGTCGGAGGAGGTGATGCCGATCGCGCCCAGGTCGTGCAGCACGTCCTCGGCGCCCATCGTCCCGGCGCGGATGCGGTCGCGGGCCATGGCGGCGTCGCCCGGCAGGTCGGTCTTGAGGTCGTGGACGGAGACGATCATGCCGTAGTGCTCGGCGACCGCGTCCCGGCCGAAGGGCAGGGTGGGGTTGGTGGAGGAGCCGATGACGTTGGGGACGCCGGCCATCTTCAGCACGTTGGGGACGTGTCCGCCGCCGCAGCCCTCGATGTGGAAGGCGTGGATGGTGCGGCCCTCCAGGACGCGGAGGGTGTCCTCCACGGAGAGGCATTCGTTCAGGCCGTCGCTGTGCAGGGCGACCTGGACGTCGTGCTCCTCGGCGACGCGCAGCGCGGTGTCGAGGGCGCGGGTGTGGGCGCCCATGTCCTCGTGCACCTTGAAGCCGCTCGCCCCGCCCTCGGCCAGGGCCTCGACGAGCGGCGCCTCGTGGGAGGAGGACCCCCGGCCGAGGAAGCCGATGTTGACCGGCCAGGCGTCGAACGCGCCGAACGCGTGCTTCAGCGCCCAGGGCGAGTTGACGCCGACGCCCCAGACCGGGCCGAACTCCTGGCCGATGATCGTCGTCACGCCGGACGCGAGCGACGCCTCCATGATGCGCGGGGAGAGCAGGTGGACGTGGGTGTCGACGGCTCCGGCGGTGGCGATGAGGCCCTCGCCGGAGACGATGGACGTGCCCGTGCCGACCACGACGTCGACGCCGTCGAGGGTGTCGGGGTTGCCGGCCCGGCCGATCGCGTGGATCCGGCCCTCTCGGATGCCGACGGAGACCTTGCGGATGCCCTGCACGGCGTCGATCACGACGACGTTGCTGATGACGACGTCGCAGGTCTCGCGGACGGCGGCGGCCTTGAGGTGCAGTCCGTCGCGGGCGGTCTTGCCGAAGCCGGCGAGGAACTCGTCGCCGTGCTTCTGGGCGTCGGACTCGACGCGGATCGTCAGTCCCGAGTCGCCGAGGCGGACGCGGTCGCCGGCGCGCGGACCGTGGGTGGCGGCGTACTCGTACGGGGAGAGGCGGCGGGCCTCGGCGGGGTGGCCTCCGGGACGGCTCATCGCTCGACCTCCTGATCAGGTGCTTTGGTGACGCCGAGGTAGCCGCAGGCGGCGGCCCGGCGCAGGGCCTCCTCCTTCGCGCCCGGCGCGTCCAGCGGACCGTCGACCAGACCGGCGAACCCGATCGCGACGCGTCGCCCGCCGATGGGCACCAGGCCGACCTCGGCGCTCTCCCCCGGCCCGAAGCGGACGGACGACCCGGCGGGCACGGCCAGCCGCATGCCGTAGGCCCGCTCGCGGTCGAAGTCCAGGCGCGGGTTGGCCTCGAAGAAGTGGAAGTGGGAGGTGACGGAGACCGGGACGCCGGCGGTGTTGGTGACGGTCAGCCGCACCCGCGCCTCGGGGTCGGAGTGCTGCGGGCCGGGCAGCAGCGCGCCCGGGCCGTCGTCGCCCAGGGTGCCGCCGATGGGGTCGGTGACGACCGCGAGCCGGGAGCCGTCGTCGAAGACCGCCTCCACGTGCACCTCGGTGACCACGTCGGCGACGCCGGGCAGCACGTCGTCGGGGCCGAGCACGGACCGGGCGCGCTCGACGGCCTCCGCGAGGCGCGCGCCGTCGCGGGCGGCCTCGCACACGGTGTCCGCGATCAGGGCCGTCGCCTCCGGGACGTTCAGCCGGAGCCCCCTGGCCCGGCGGGCGCGGGCCAGTTCGGCGGCCCCGAAGAGCAGCAACCGGTCCCGTTCCGTGGGTGTCAGTCTCACGACGCGACCCCTCCTCGCCTTCCCGATGTTTAGAGCAGCACTCTAAACACGGAATGCAGGGAAGGGGAAGGTGATCCGACAACCTCGACGGACATCACATTGAACAACGTTCTAACCATCGGGCGGTCACGGGAGGGGGACGGGCCGCCGGCTTCCGGCCCGGGAACGCGAAGGGGCGGCCCCGGGGTCCGCGTCCACGGATCCCGGAGCCGCCCTGTCGACGACCGGAGAGGGTGAGGTCCTAGCCGAGCCGGTGCATCCAGCCGTGGGCGTCCTCGGTGACGCCGCGCTGGATGCCGAGCAGGGCCTCGCGCAGGCGCAGCGTGGCCGGGCCGGGGGTGCCGTCGCCGTGGGTCCAGGCGTCGTTCCTGGTCTTGACGTGGCCGATGGGCGTGACGACGGCGGCGGTGCCGCAGGCGAAGACCTCGGTCAGGGCACCGGACCTGGCGTCCTCGCGCCACTGCTCCAGGGTCACGACGCCCTCCTCGGCGGTGTAGCCGAGGTCGCGGGCGACCTGGAGGAGGGAGTCGCGGGTGATGCCCTCCAGGATCGACCCGGTCAGCTCCGGGGTGACGATGCGGTCGCCGTAGACGAAGGCGATGTTCATGCTGCCGCTCTCCTCGACCTTGGTGCGGGTCACCGCGTCGAGGTAGACGACCTGGTCGCAGCCGTGCGCGGCGGCCTCGGCCTGGGGCAGCAGGGAGGCCGCGTAGTTGCCGCCGGTCTTGGCGTCGCCGGTGCCGCCGGGGACGGCGCGGACGTGGTCCTCGGAGACCCAGATGGTGACCGGCTTCACGCCGCCGGCGAAGTAGGCGCCGGAGGGGGAGGCGATCAGCATGAAGAGGTACTCGTTGGCCGGGTGCACGCCGAGCCCGGTCTCCGAGGCGAACATGAACGGGCGCAGGTAGAGGGCCTCCTCGCCGCCGTGCGGCGGCACCCAGTCGGCGTCCTGGGTGAGCAGTGCGTCCAGCGCCGCGATGAACAGCTCCTCGGGCAGCTCGGCCATGGCCATGCGGCGGGCGGAGTTGCGGAAGCGGCGGGCGTTGGCCTCGGGGCGGAAGAGGGCGATCGAACCGTCCGGCTGGCGGTAGGCCTTCAGCCCCTCGAAGATCTCCTGGCCGTAGTGGAGGACGTGCGAGGACGGGTCGAGGGAGACCGGCCCGTACGGAACGAGCTGCGCGTCGTGCCAGCCCCTGCCCTCCGTCCACTTGATCGTCACCATGTGATCGGTGAAGTGGCGGCCGAACCCCGGGTTGGCCAGGATCGCCTCGCGCTCGGCGGCGGAGAGCGGACTGGCGGAGGGCTTGAGCTCGATCGTGGGCGTCGTCATGGGTTGATGTCCTTCACCGGTTGTCGTGACGGGCCGCGTTCACGCCCGTACGGCCGGCGGCCGGTGGTGGGACGTCCGAGCATTCCCTCATGCCGCGGCTCCGCGTCCGATTATCGCGCGCGGGTCCGCGTCGGCTGAAACGGGGTGAATGCGGCCCTGGGTCGATGGTCGCACCCGGCGGGGACAGGTGAAAGCCGCCGGGTGCCTTGTTTTCCGGACCCGACGGCTTCGAAAGGTTGTGTTTCGAGTGCGCGGCCCGGTCAGCCGGCTACTCGTGCGGCGAGTGCGTCGCCGATCTCGGAGGTGCTGCGGGCGGGCTTGCCGACGCGCTCGCCGAGATCGGCGGCGACGGCTTCCTCGATCCGTGCCGCCTCGGCGTCGTGACCGAGGTGGCGCAGCAGCAGGGCGACGGACAGGACCGTGGCGGTCGGGTCGGCCTTGCCCTGGCCGGCGATGTCGGGCGCGGAACCGTGGACCGGCTCGAACATCGAGGGGAACTCGCCGGACGGGTTGATGTTCCCGCTCGCGGCGACGCCGATGCCGCCGGAGACGGCCGCGGCGAGGTCGGTGATGATGTCGCCGAAGAGGTTGTCGGTGACGATGACGTCGAAGCGGGCCGGGTCGGTGACGAGGTAGATCGTCGCGGCGTCGACGTGGATGTAGTCGGTGGTGACCTCGGGGTACTCCTCGGCCACCTTGTTGAAGACGTTCGTCCACAGGTGGCCGGCGAAGGTCAGCACGTTGTTCTTGTGGACCAGCGTGAGCTTCTTGCGGGGGCGGGCCTGGGCGCGGGCGAAGGCGTCGCGGACCACGCGCTCGACGCCGAAGGCCGTGTTGACGGAGACCTCGGTGGCGACCTCGTGCTCGGTGCCCTTGCGGATGGTGCCGCCGTTGCCGGTGTACGGGCCCTCGGTGCCCTCGCGGACCACGACGAAGTCGATCTCCGGCTGACCGGCGAGCGGGGTGGCCACGCCGGGGAGGAGCTTCGACGGACGGAGGTTCACGTGGTGGTCGAAGGCGAAGCGGAGCTTGAGCAGGAAGCCGCGCTCCAGCACGCCGGACGGCACCGACGGGTCGCCGATCGCGCCGAGCAGGATCGCGTCGTGCTGCTTCAGGGCCTCGAGGTCGGCGTCGGTGAGGGTCTCACCGGTGGCGTGGTAGCGCCGGGCGCCGAAGTCGAACTCCTTGGTCTCCAGCTTCACATCCTGCGGGAGGACGGCGGAGAGGACCTTGAGACCCTCGGCCACGACTTCCTGGCCGATGCCGTCACCGGGGATCACTGCGAGCTTGAGGATGCGAGAGCTTGCCGACATGCGCAGCACCCTACTCTTCGTCCCAGGGGATGACATGCGGCGTCCGGCATGCGGACATCGCAGGTGTCGTTCCGGACCCCGCCCGCCTTCAGTGGCCGGTGGACCCGCCGTTGTCCCGGCGGTCGAGGGCGCGCTGGAGGGCGGCGGCGGCGTTCTTGCGGTCGGAGTCGCTGGTACGGGAGGTGTGGCGGACTCGGCGGCGGACGGTCGTCTCGGCCATGGGGGATCGACTCCTTCGACACGGATGCGGAGTGCGGGAAAGGGGGTGACGAGACGCCGGAGGGGCGGGGAGCGGCGGGCCGCAGGGATTGCCTGCGCGGGGCCCGGCTCACGACCGCCGTTCGCTCGATGGAGCGGGACGTTCGGCTCCTACCAAGCTAAGGGAGCGCGGAGCATCTGTCTGCACGATTACTCGGACTTCCTACTATCTGAGACGGCGCCCTCGCTCACACCGCTGTGAGCTGCCGAAACGCCCGACGGGCCAGGTCGGGTGACCTGGCCCGTCGGGCGTCCTGCGCAGGGGCGTCAGCCCATGTGCGGGTAGGTGTAGTCGGTCGGCGCGACCAGCGTCTCCTTGATGGCGCGGGTCAGGGTCCAGCGCATCAGGTTCTGCGGGGCACCGGCCTTGTCGTTGGTGCCGGAGGCGCGGCCGCCGCCGAAGGGCTGCTGGCCGACGACGGCGCCGGTCGACTTGTCGTTGATGTAGAAGTTGCCGGCCGCGTAGCGCAGCTTCTCCATCGTGTACGCCGCCGCCGCGCGGTCGTTGGCGATGACCGAGCCGGTGAGGGCGTAGTCGGAGACGGACTCCATCTGGGTCAGCATCTCGTCGTACTTGTCGTCCTCGTAGACGTGCACGGCGAGGATCGGGCCGAAGTACTCGGTGCGGAACACCTCGTTCTCCGGGTCGGTGCACTCGATGACGGTCGGGCGGACGAAGTAGCCGACCGAGTCGTCGTAGGAGCCGCCGGCGACGATCGTGCAGGCCGGGTCCTCCTTGGCGCGGTCGATGGCGGCCTTGTTCTTGGCGAAGGACCGCTCGTCGATGACGGCGCCGAGGAAGTTCGACAGGTCGGTGACGTCACCCATGGTGAGGTAGTCGACCTCGGCGGCGAACTCCTCCTTGAACCCGTCGTTCCAGATGGACGCCGGGATGTACGCGCGGGAGGTGGCGCTGCACTTCTGGCCCTGGTACTCGAAGGCACCGCGGGTCAGGGCGGTCTTCAGCACGGCGCGGTCGGCCGACGGGTGGGCGACCAGGAAGTCCTTGCCGCCGGTCTCGCCGACCAGGCGCGGGTAGGTGCGGTACTTCTCGATGTTGTTGCCGACCGTCTTCCACAGGTGCTGGAAGGTCTTGGTCGAGCCGGTGAAGTGGATGCCGGCCAGGTCGCGGTGGTTCAGGGCGACCTCGGAGACCTCCAGGCCGTCGCCGGTGACCAGGTTGATGACGCCCTTGGGCAGACCGGCCTCCTCCAGCAGCTCCATGAGCAGCACGGCGGCGTGGGTCTGGGTCGGGGACGGCTTCCAGACCACCACGTTGCCCATCAGGGCCGGGGCGGTGGGCAGGTTGGCCGCGATCGCGCTGAAGTTGAAGGGCGTGATCGCGTAGACGAAGCCCTCCAGCGGGCGGTGGTCCAGGCGGTTCCACACGCCCGGCGAGTTGGCCGGGGGCTGCTCGGCCAGGATGTTCCGCGCGTAGTGGACGTTGAAGCGCCAGAAGTCGACCAGCTCGCAGGGGCTGTCGATCTCGGCCTGCTGGGCCGTCTTGGACTGGCCGAGCATGGTGGAGGCGGCGATGGTCTCGCGCCACGGGCCGGACAGCAGCTCGGCGGCGCGCAGGAGGATCGCCGCGCGGTCGTCGAAGGACATCGCGCGCCACGCCGGGGCGGCGGCCAGGGCGGCGTCGATCGCGTCCTGGGCGTCCTGCTGCGTGGCGTTCGCGTACGTGCCCAGGCGGGCCTTGTGGTTGTGCGGCTGCACGACGTCGAAGCGCTCGCCGCCGCCCATCCGCTTGACGCCGCCGATGGTGCAGGGCAGGTCGATCGGGTTGTCGGCCAGCTCCTTGAGCTTGGCCTCCAGACGGGCACGCTCGGGCGAACCGGGGGCGTAGCCGTGCACCGGCTCGTTGACGGGGGCGGGGACCTGGGTCACAGCGTCCATGGGTTCGGTAACTCCTTGACTTGAGCGGGTTGTGCGAGCGGGTGCGGGCTCAGCCCTTGGTGACCATCGAGCGGACGAAGAACCGGAGGTTGGCCGGCTTCTCCGCGAGACGGCGCATGAAGTAGCCGTACCAGTCGGTGCCGTAGGCGGTGTAGACGCGCATGCGGTGGCCCTCGGCGGCCAGTCGCAGGTGCTCCTCGCTCCGGATGCCGTACAGCATCTGGAACTCGTACTCGTCGAGCTTGCGGCCGGCGGTGCGGGCCAGCTCCTGCGCGATGGAGATCAGGCGGGGGTCGTGGGACCCGATCATCGGGTAGCCCTCGCCCTCCATCAGCGTGCGCAGGATCCGGACGTACGCCTTGTCGATCTCGTGCTTCTGCTGGTAGGCGACCTCTGCGGGCTCCTTGTAGGCGCCCTTCACCAACCGTACGCGACTGCCGCTGTCGGCGAGGCGGCGCGCGTCGGCCTCGGTGCGGAAGAGGTAGGCCTGGATGACGCAGCCGGTCTGCGGGAAGTCCTTCCGCAGCTCCTCGTGGATGGCGAACATCGAGTCGAGGGTGGTGTGGTCCTCGGCGTCCAGGGTGACCGTGGTGCCGATCGCGGCGGCGGCCTCGACGACCGGGCGGACGTTCTTCAGGGCCAGCTCGTGGCCGCCGTCCAGCGCCTGGCCGAACATCGACAGCTTCACGGACATCTCGGCGCGGGTGCCGAGGCCCAGCGGCGCGAGCCGGTCGATCAGCTCCAGGTAGGCGTCGCGGGCGGCCTCGGCCTGGGCGGGGTTCGTGATGTCCTCGCCGACGACGTCCATCGTCAGCTCCAGGCCCTTGCCGGTGAGGTCCTGGACGATCGGCACGATCTCGTCGACCGTCTCGCCGGGGATGAACCGGTCGACGACCGGCTTGGTCACCGGCGCGGCCGAGACCAGACGTCGCATCCTGTCGCTGCGCGACGCTGCGAGAATCACGGGACCCAGCACGGGGCACCTCCACTTACCGAGCAATACAGGGCCGGCACCCGACGTTTCGGGAACGGCACGGAGAACCACCGTGAAATCTAAGGACCTCCCCCGATCGTGGGCCATCGACAGCTGTCACGCATCCGTGCCACGGTTCTCAGACAGATGTATGAAGCGGCGGCGCATATGCGGCAGAATGCCCGGGTGACGACGTCGGGTTCCAGAGGTGCGGCAGGTTCCGGGGGTTCCCGGGGCGACTACCAGGAGCTGGTCGACGAGGTCTCCGAGCTGCTGGGCGCGCCGGCGACCCTGGAGAACCGCGACTTCGAGCTGATCGCCTTCGGCGCGTACGACAGCGAGGGGGAGCTGGACCCCTCCGCGCTGGACCCGGTGCGCACCCGCTCGATCCTCACCCGCCGGTCGACGGCGGCCGTCCGGGCGTGGTTCGAGGGCTTCGGCATCACCCGGGCGACCGGCCCGGTCCGCATCCCGCCGACCCCGGAGGCGGGGGTGTACCGGGGGCGGATCTGCCTGCCGGTCCGGCACCGGGGTGTCGTCCTCGGGTACGTCTGGCTCCTGGACACCGATCCGGGTCCGACGGAGCGGCAGCTCGCGGCGGCCATGGAGGTGACGGCCCGGATCGGCGCGCTGCTCGTGGACGAGGCGCAGCACGGTGCCGACCTCAGCCGGGAGTTGCGGGCCGTGCTGGCCGCCGAGCGCGACTGGCAGCGGGACATGGCCGTGACCGAACTGCGCGCCGCCCTCGGTTCCCGCGCGGACACCCTGCACACGGTGGTGTGCGTGGCCCCCTGGCCGTCCGCCGGCCCCGACGACGCGCCCTCGGTGCGCACGGTGCCGGGGGCGGTGGCGCTGTGCACGCTGCCGTGGGGCGGGGCGGCCGCACCCGGGGTCGGGACGGCCCTGTCGCTGGCGGTGCTGGTCCGCCTGCGGTCGTCGGAGGTGCCGACCCCGGCGACGTCGGCGGCGGGGCGGTTGCTGGAGCGGGCGCGCGGGACGGCGGGGGCCGGTGCGGCGGCCGGGTTCGCCGCGGGCGTCTCCGCGCCGCGCACCGGGCTGGGCGAGCTGGCGGACGCCTGGTGGGAGGCGTCGGCGGCGGCCCGCGCGGCGCTCGCCGAGACCCGGTTCGGTCCGGTCGCCGAGTGGGCGTCCATCGGCCCGTTCCGCCTGCTGGCCGCGCTGCCCCCGCGGGCCGCGCACGACCCCGCCGTGCGGGCGCTGCTCTCCCCCGCCCACCACGAACTGGCCCGTACCGCCGAGGTGTACCTGGACCGCGCCGGCCAGGCCGGCCGCGCCGCCGCCGAGCTGGGCGTCCACCGGCAGACGCTGTACTACCGGCTCTCCCGGATCGAACAGCTCACGGGACTGGACCTGGACGACGGCGAGGACCGGCTGCTGCTGCACATGGCGCTCAAGGCACATCGCCTGTAGCGGCCCCGCCCGTGGCCGCCCCGATCACCTGCCGGAGCCCTTCGGCCAGGGCGTCGGCGTCGGGCGCGGTCTTCGGGTCGAAGGTCCACTGCGCGATGAGACCGGTCATCAGGGTGACGTAGAACGCGCCCAGGGTGTCCGTCGTCCCGTCCGTCACGTCCTCCTCCCTGCCGCCCATGAGCAGGGGGACGAGGCCGCGTCCGGCCTCACGCTGGGCGCGGCCGAGGTGGTCGCGCAGCTCGGGCATCCGGTCGCCCATGACCAGTACCTCCATGCTGAGGCGCCAGATGGAGCCGGGCTCCCGCATGGTGCCGATGATGTTGGACCACACCTGCCGGAACCGCTCGACCGAGCCCGGTTCGGTGTCGTCCAGGGCGGAGCCCTCCCCTTCGAAGGCGCCCCCCATCCCCTCGACCAGCTCGATGTACGCCTGCGCGAGCAGGACGTCCTTCGAGCCGTAGTGGTAGCCGATGGACGCCAGGTTGGTCCCCGACTCCTTGACGATGTCCCGCGCGGTCGTGCGCGCGAACCCCTTCTCGAGCAGGCAGCGCTTGGCGCCCTCGAGCAGATCCTCACGGTGTCCCATGACGTCACCCTACCGCCCTTCCATACACGCGTCCTAAACAAGCGTACTAGACATGCGTATAAGACGTGCGTACAGTCGCCGCCATGACAACGAACCCGCCCCGTGCCGGGCGCCGTGAGTGGACGGCGCTGACCGTCCTGATGCTCCCGCTCCTCCTGGTCTCGATGGACGTCTCGGTCCTGTACTTCGCGATCCCCTCGATCAGCGCCGATCTGGAACCGAGCGGCACGCAGCAACTGTGGATCTTCGACATCTACGGCTTCGTCCTGGCCGGCCTGCTGATGACGATGGGGTCGCTGGGCGACCGCATCGGGCGGCGCAGGCTGCTGCTGATCGGCGCGGCGGCCTTCGGCGCCGCCTCCCTCGCGGCCGCCTACGCGCACAGCGCCGAGACCCTCATCGCCGCCCGCGCGGTCCTCGGCATCGGCGGCGCGACCCTGATGCCGTCGACGATGGCGCTGATCCGCACGATGTTCTCCGACCCCTCGCAGCGGGCGAAGGCGGTCGGGCTGTGGTCCGGGGTGATGACCGCGGGCATCGCGCTCGGCTCGGTGATGAGCGGCGTGCTGGTCGAGTACTTCTGGTGGGGCTCGGTCTTCCTGGTCAACCTGCCCGCGATGGCGCTGCTCCTGGTCCTCGGCCCGGTGCTGCTGCCGGAGTCGCGCCACCCCCGCGCCGGCCGCTTCGACCTGCTGAGCGTGCCGCTGTCGATGGCCGCGGTCCTGCCCGTGATCTACGGCCTGAAGGAGATCCCGACCGAGGGCTGGCACGTGGAGTACGTGATGTCGGTGACCGTCGGCCTGCTCTTCGCGGCCCTGTTCGTGCACCGCCAGCGCACCGCCGCGTCCCCGCTGATCTCACCGGAGCTGTTCCGCGCCCGCGGCTTCACCCCGGCCGTCGTCCTCAACCTGGTGTCGGCCTTCGGGATGATGGGCTCCTCCTACTACACCACCCAGTACCTCCAGTCGGTGCTGGACAAGAGCGCGCTGGAGGCCGCGCTGTGGGCCCTGCTGCCGTCGGTGCCGATCGGTCTCGCCGCGCCGCTCGCCATGCGGCTGGTCCAGCGGGGCGTGGAGCGGGCGCACGTCGTCGCGGGCGGATTCGTGGTCGCGGCGGCCGGGTACGGTCTGCTGGCCCTGTGCGGCACCGACTCCCTGTGGCTGCTGCTGGGTGCGTGCGCGGTCATGGCGAGCGGCATCGTCGCGGTGATGTCGCAGCTCGCCGACCTGGCGCTCGGCTCCGCACCGGTCGAGAAGGCGGGCGCGGCGTCCTCCCTGATGGAGACCGGCACCGAGTTCGGCGGCGCCCTGAGCCTGGCCGTCCTCGGCTCGGTCGGCACGGCCGTGTACCACCGCGAGATGCCGGCGGCGGCGCCGGACGCGGCCCGGGAGACCCTGGGCGGCGCGCTGGCCGTGGCGCGCGACCTTTCCGGGAGCGCGGGAGAGGCGCTGGCGACGGCGGCGCGGGAGGCGTTCACCGACGGGATGCGGGGCGCGGCCGTCGCGGGCGCGGTGCTGCTGCTGGTGGCGGCCGTCCCCGCGGCGCGGGCACTGCGCGGGATCCGGGTCCGCACGGAGGCGGAGACGGAGAACGCCGGACGGGCCGACTCGCTCGACCCGTCCGGCGTTCGAGGGTGACCTCAGACCAGGTTCACCGACCGCGCGGACGCCGCGCCGATCTCCGAGGCGACCTCGGCCAGCACCCCGGAGGGCACCGTGTCGTCGACGGTCAGCACCGCGAGGGCCTCGCCGCCGACGGTCGCGCGGGCGACCTGCATGCCGGCGATGTTCAGGCCCGCCTCGCCGATGACGCGGCCGACGGTGCCGACGACACCCGGACGGTCCTCGTAGCGCAGCACCACCATGTGGTCGGCGAGGGCGAGGTCGACGTCGTACTCGCCGATGGCCACGATCTTCTGCACGTGCTTCGGGCCGGCCAGCGTGCCGGAGACCGAGACCTCCTGGCCGTCGGCGAGGGTGCCGCGCACGGTGACGACGTTGCGGTGGTCGGCCGACTCGGAGCTGGTGGTCAGGCGGACCTCGACGCCGCGCTCCTGGGCGAAGAGCGGGGCGTTGACGTAGGACACGGTCTCGTCGACGACGTCCTCGAAGACGCCCTTGAGGGCGGAGAGCTCCAGCACCTTCACGTCGTGCTGGGTGATCTCGCCGTAGACCTCGACGTCGAGGCGGACGGCGACCTCGCCGGCGAGCGCGGTGAAGATCCGGCCGAGGCGCTCGGCGAGCGGCAGGCCCGGCTTGACGTCCTCGGCGATGACGCCGCCCTGGACGTTGACCGCGTCGGGGACCAGCTCGCCGGCGAGGGCGAGGCGGACCGACTTGGCGACGGCGATGCCGGCCTTCTCCTGGGCCTCGTCGGTGGAGGCGCCCAGGTGCGGGGTGCACACGACCTGGTCGAACTCGAACAGCGGCGAGTCGGTGCACGGCTCCTTGGCGTACACGTCGAGGCCGGCGCCGGCGACGCGGCCCTCCTTCAGCGCCGAGTACAGCGCCTCCTCGTCGACGATGCCACCGCGGGCGGCGTTGACGATGCGGACGCTCGGCTTGACCTTGCGCAGCGCCTCGTCGCCGATCAGGCCGAGGGTCTCGGGGGTCTTGGGCAGGTGGACGGTGATGAAGTCGGAGACCTCGAGCAGCTCGTCCAGCGACAGGACCTTGACGCCCATCTGCGCGGCCCGCGCGGGCTGCACGTAGGGGTCGTAGGCGACGACCTTCATGCCGAAGGCCGACATGCGCTGCGCGACCAGCGCGCCGATGCGGCCGAGGCCGACGACGCCGAGGGTCTTCTCGGCCAGCTCGACGCCGGTGTACTTGCTGCGCTTCCACTCGCCGTTCTTCAGGGCGGCGTTGGCCTGCGGGATGTTGCGTGCGGTGGCGATGAGCAGGCCGCAGGCCAGCTCGGCGGCGGTGACGATGTTGGAGGTCGGCGCGTTCACGACCATCACGCCGGCCTTGGTGGCGGCGGAGACGTCGACGTTGTCCAGGCCGACGCCGGCGCGGGCGACGACCTTGAGCTTCTTGGCGGCGGCGACGGCCTCGGCGTCGACCTTGGTGGCGGAGCGGACCAGGATCGCGTCCACGTCGGTGATGGCGGGGAGCAGTTCGGCCCGGTCCGCGCCGTTGCAGTGGCGGATCTCGAAGTCGGGGCCGAGCGCGTCCACGGTCGCGGGCGACAGCTCTTCGGCGATGAGTACGACGGGTTTCGAGCTCACGTGAGTCCTCACAAGTCCAATGCGGACGGCCGTCCCGACGGCCGCAGGCGGTGGAGGGGAGTGACACCGGGAAAGGGCGGGTGTGTTCCCGCGTCGTTCGGTGCGTGCTCTCGGCGTGCCGGACGGGGGTCCTCGTAGCGGAGGGCTACCAGGGCCTTTGCCCGGTGCGGCGGGAGTGCGTGCCGGGCGGCGTGGGGACGTGCCTGCACTTCTCCGGGGTCGCTAGGCCGCGTGGAAGACGCACGACGCTGTGAGCCTGACGCGTATGTTGTGCAGCAGTCTAGTGGCGTGGCGGGGATCGTCCTGCGCCTCCGCGGAAGGATCACCCGTCCGTGGCTGGACGGGATGGACAACGCCGTCACCTACGACGTTACCCCGGGTTCGCCGAAGGGGCCGGAGCGATGTGCTCCGGCCCCTTCGGCCGTGAGGCCTACGCCTCCTCGTCGACCCAGCTCATGAGCTTGCGCAGCTCCTTGCCGGTGGTCTCCAGCAGGTGCTCGGAGTCCTGCTTCTTGTACTCGTTGTACTTCTTCAGGCCGCCGTGGTACTCGTCCATCCAGTTCTTGGCGAACGTGCCGTCCTGGATCTCGGCGAGGACCTTCTTCATCTCGGCCTTGGTGGCGTCGGTGATGATGCGCGGGCCGGTGACGTAGTCGCCCCACTCGGCGGTCTCGGAGATCGACCAGCGCATCTTCTCCAGGCCGCCCTCGTACATGAGGTCCACGATCAGCTTCAGCTCGTGCAGGCACTCGAAGTAGGCGATCTCCGGCTGGTAGCCGGCCTCGGTCAGGGTCTCGAAGCCCGCCTTGACCAGGGCGGCGGTGCCACCGCACAGGACGGCCTGCTCACCGAACAGGTCGGTCTCGGTCTCCTCGGTGAAGGTCGTCTTGATGACGCCGGCGCGGGTGCCGCCGATGCCCTTCGCGTACGACAGGGCCAGCGCGAAGGCGTTGCCGGAGGCGTCCTGCTCGACGGCGGCGATGCAGGGGACGCCGCGGCCCTCCTCGTACTGACGGCGCACCAGGTGGCCCGGGCCCTTCGGGGCGACCATGCAGACGTCCACGCCGGCCGGGGGCTTGATGAAGCCGTAGCGGATGTTCAGGCCGTGGCCGAAGAACAGGGCGTCGCCGTCCTTCAGGTTGTCCTTGATGTCCTTCTCGTAGACCTCGGCCTGGATCGGGTCCGGGACCAGGATCATGATGACGTCCGCCTCGGCGGCGGCCTCGGACGGGCTCACCACGCGCAGGCCCTGCTCCTCGGCCTTGGCCTTGGACTTGGAGCCCTCGTGCAGACCGACGCGCACGTCGACACCGGAGTCGCGCAGCGACAGGGCGTGGGCGTGGCCCTGGCTGCCGTAGCCGATGACCGCGACCTTGCGGCCCTGGATGATGGACAGGTCGGCGTCGGCGTCGTAGAACAGCTCGGCCACTGGATTCTCTCCTTGTGTGCAGGTGTTGCGTCCCACCGTATGCCGGTGGGGGGAAGGGAAGTTTCGGAATCTCGGAATGCGGGCGGCCGGGGGGGGTTCGCGGCCGCCCGCCTCCGTCGTCATGCGGACCGGTCGAGTGCGCGCAGCGAGCGGTCCGTGATCGAACGGGCGCCGCGGCCGATGGCGATCGTGCCGGACTGGACGAGTTCCTTGATGCCGTACGGTTCCAGCATCTTGAGCATGGCGGACAGCTTGTCGCTGCTGCCGGTGGCCTCGATGGTGACGGCCTCCGGGGAGACGTCGACCGTCTTGGCGCGGAAGAGCTGGACGATCTCGACGATCTGGGAGCGCGTCTCGTTGTCGGAGCGCACCTTCACCAGAACGAGTTCGCGCTGCACGGCCTGGGTGGGCTCCAGCTCGACGATCTTGAGCACGTTGACCAGCTTGTTGAGCTGCTTGGTGACCTGCTCCAGCGGGAACTCCTCGACGCTCACCACGATGGTGATGCGGGAGATGTCGGGGTGCTCGGTGACGCCGACGGCGAGCGAGTCGATGTTGAAGCCGCGGCGGGAGAACAGGGCGGCGATCCGGGCGAGGATGCCGGGCGTGTTCTCCACCAGGACGGAGAGCGTGTGCTTGGACATGATCTGCTTCCTCTGCTGGGTCCTGACGGCTCTCAGTCGTCTTCGCCGTCGCCGAAGTCGGGGCGGACGTCCCGGGCGGCCATGATCTCGTCGTTGGAGGTGCCGGCGGCGACCATCGGCCAGACCATCGCGTCCTCGTGGACGATGAAGTCGACGACGACGGGGCGGTCGTTGACGGAGTTGGCCTCCTCGATGACCTTGTCGAGGTCGGCGGGGTCCTCGCAGCGGATGGCGTAGCAGCCCATGGCCTCCGACAGCTTCACGAAGTCGGGGACGCGGGTGCCGCGGGCGTCCGGGTTGACGTCCTCGGGACCGGAGTGCAGCACCGTGTTGGAGTACCGCTGGTTGTAGAACAGGGTCTGCCACTGGCGGACCATCCCGAGGGCGCCGTTGTTGATGACGGCGACCTTGATCGGGATGTTGTTCAGGGCGCAGGTGGTGAGCTCCTGATTGGTCATCTGGAAGCAGCCGTCGCCGTCGATCGCCCACACGGTCCGGTCGGGCATGCCGGCCTTGGCGCCCATGGCGGCCGGGACGGCGTAGCCCATGGTCCCGGCGCCGCCGGAGTTCAGCCAGGTGGCGGGCTGCTCGTACTGGACGAAGTGCGCGGCCCACATCTGGTGCTGGCCGACGCCGGCCGCGAAGATCGTGCCCTCGGGCGCGAGCTGCCCGATGCGCTCGATGACCGCCTGCGGGGAGAGCGAACCGTCCTCGGGCTGGTCGTAGCCCAGGGGGTAGGTCTCGCGCCAGCGGTTGAGGTCCTTCCACCAGGCGGTGTAGTCGCCCCGGTTGCCCTCGGCGTGCTCCTTCTGGACGGCCTGGACGAGGTCGGCGATGACCTCGCGGGCGTCACCGACGATCGGCACGTCGGCCTCGCGGTTCTTGCCGATCTCCGCCGGGTCGATGTCGGCGTGGACGATCTTGGCGTGCGGGGCGAAGCTGTCCAGCTTGCCGGTGACGCGGTCGTCGAAGCGGGCTCCGAGGGCGACGATCAGGTCGGCCTTCTGCAGCGCGGTGACGGCGGTGACCGCACCGTGCATGCCCGGCATCCCCACGTGCAGCGGGTGGCTGTCGGGGAACGCGCCGAGCGCCATCAGGGTGGTGGTGACGGGTGCTCCGGTCAGTTCGGCGAGGACCTTCAGCTCGGCGGTGGCGCGGGCCTTGAGGACGCCGCCGCCGACGTAGAGCACCGGGCGCTTCGCGGCGGTGATCAGCTTGGCGGCCTCGCGGATCTGCTTGGCGTGCGGCTTGGTGACCGGGCGGTAGCCGGGCAGGTCCGTGGCCGGCGGCCAGGAGAAGGTCGTCTGCGCCTGCAGCACGTCCTTCGGGATGTCGACGAGGACCGGGCCGGGGCGGCCGGTCGAGGCGATGTGGAACGCCTCCGCGATCGTCTTCGGGATGTCCTCGGCCTTGGTGACCAGGAAGCTGTGCTTGGTGATCGGCATCGTGATGCCGACGATGTCCGCCTCCTGGAAGGCGTCCGTGCCGATCGCCTTGGTGACGACCTGGCCGGTGATCGCGACCAGCGGCACCGAGTCCATGTTCGCGTCGGCGATGGGCGTCACCAGGTTGGTGGCGCCGGGGCCCGAGGTCGCCATGCAGACGCCGACCTTGCCGGTCGCCTGGGCGTAACCGGTGGCCGCGTGGCCCGCGCCCTGCTCGTGGCGGACGAGCACGTGGCGCACCCGGCCGGAGTCCATCATCGGGTCGTACGCGGGGAGGATCGTGCCCCCGGGAATGCCGAATACGGTGTCGACCCCGACCTCCTCAAGCGAGCGGATGAGGGACTTCGCGCCCGTGACGTGCTCGGGGGCGGACTGTCCTCCGGATCGGGGCCGCGGCTGCGGGTGATGGGCCCCGGTGGCCTGCTCGGTCATCGGCATTCTCTTCTCGATGCTGAGGGTTTTTGCGAGGTTCGGGCGGTCTGCGGCTGTTGCTCGGCGGGTGCCTGTGCAACAAAAAACCCCTCGTGCCATAAGGCAAGCGAGGGGAGCGCGCCGGGTGGAGGTCGCTGGGGTCCGGGTCGGTCCGGACGTCACCAGCTTCAGCCGACGCGCTGTCCAAGTACGAGAATTCGGGTGCGCATGGCACTGACCTTCCCTCCGGCACGCACTCACTGTCAAGTGGGTGGGACGGGCGTCTCACCATGTGAGCGGAGGGCCGTGCCACCTCCCAGGACGGCCGGCAGGCCGGGACCGACGCCGCCGGCGACCTGACCGGCGGAAGCGTTGCCGACGCCCGCGCCGACGGTGCCGGCGTACACCCCGGCGCCGCCGCCCGCGAACGCCGGTTCGGCCGGTCCGTGCGGCACCGGATAGTGGCCGATCCCGAGCGCCCTGCGCAGCCGGTGCTCGTCCAGCGGTCCGGAGAAGGCCATGCCCTGCCCGTGCGTGCAGCCCATCGCGCGCAGGGCGACGATCTGCTCGGGCAGGTCCACGCCGTCGGCCACGGACGTGAGGCCGAGGTCGGTCGCGATGCGCAGCAGCCCACTGGTGATCTTGTGCAGCCGCGCGGACTCCACCACGCCCTCGACCAGGCTCCGGTCGAGCTTGAGGACGTCGACGGGGAGCCGCCTGAGGGCGGTGATCGCCGCGTGGCCGCTGCCGAAGCCGTCGAGCGTGATCCGGACGCCGACCCGCCGCAGGGCGTTCAGTCTGCGCTCCAGTTCGTCCAGGCCGACCCGGGGGTCGGTGTCGGACAGCTCGATCACCAGGGAGCCCGGCGGCAGCCCGTGCCGGGTCAGCAGGGCCTCCACGGTGCCCAGCGGCATGGAGCGGTCGAGCAGCCGCCGGGCGCCGATCCGCACGGCCACCGGCACCGACAGGCCGGCCGCCGCCCGCTCCGCGGCCTGCTCGACGGCCTCCTGGAGCACCCAGCGGTCCAACTCGGCGGTCCTGTCCCCGTCCTCGGCCACCCGCAGGAACTCGGCGGGGGTGAACAGCACGCCCTGGGACGAGCGCCAGCGCGCCTGGGCGCACACGGACGTGATCCGGCCGTCCGTCAGGGACACCACCGGCTGGTGGAGCAGCGCGAACTCGCCGTCGTGCAGCGCGGCCCGCAGCCGGCCTGCCAGCTCGGCCTTGCGCACGACGTCCTGCTGCATCTGCGGCCGGTACAGCTCGACGCGTCCCTTGCCGCCCGCCTTGGCGCGGTACATGGCGAGGTCGGCGTTGCGCAGCAGTTCGCCCGCGCCGAGCCCCGGTTCGGCGAACGCGACGCCGATGGAGGCGTTGACGCGGACGTCGTTGCCGTCGATGAGGTAGGGCTGCGAGAGGGTGGTCCTGAGGCGGTCGGCGAGCTCCAGGATGTGCCTCTCGCGGGCGGCCCGGTCACGGGTGCCGTCCCCGGTGATCAGGGCCGCGAACTCGTCGCCGCCCAGCCGGGAGGCGGTGTCCCCCTTGCGGACGGCCTCCTGGAGTCTGCGGGCGGCCTGGACGAGGAGTTCGTCCCCGGCCTGGTGCCCGATGGTGTCGTTGACCGCCTTGAAGCCGTCGAGGTCGATGAAGAGCACCGCCGTCCCGCGCAGGGCGGCGCCCCGGTCACTGGCGCGGCGGCCGGACAGGGCCTGCTGGACGCGCCGGGTGAACAGGGCGCGGTTGGGCAGGTCGGTGAGCGGGTCGTGCTCGGCGTTGTGCTGGAGCTGCGCCTGCAGGCGCACTCTCTCGGTCACGTCCCGGCTGTTGAAGATGAGGCCCCCGTGGTGCCGGTTGACGGTCGACTCGACGTTGAGCCAGCCGCCGTCCCCGGACCGGAAGCGGCACTCGATGCGCGTGGTGGGTTCCTCGACCGGGTCCGCGGCGAGGAAGCGGCGCACCTCGTGCACCACGCAGCCGAGGTCCTCCGGGTGGATGAGGCCCGCCAGTTCGCTGCCGACGAGTTCCTCCGCCGGGCGGCCGTAGACCCCGGCGGCGGCCGGGGAGACGTAGCGGAGGATGCCGTTGGGCGCGGCGATCATGATGACGTCGCTGGAGCCCTGCACCAGGGAGCGGAAGTGGTTCTCCTTCTGGGCCAGTTCCTGGGTGAGGGTGATGTTGTCCAGCAGCATGATGCCCTGGCGTACGACGAGCGCGAGCACCACAGTGCCGCAGGTCAGGAGCACCACGCGGTCGACGCTGCGGCCGTTGAGGACGTTGTAGAGGATGCCCAGGGTGCAGACCGCGGCGGCGAGGTAGGGCGTGAGCGCGGCCAGGGAGCCGGCGATCGGCCGGGCGGCCGGGTAGCGGCTCGGCTCGTCGCCCGGCGCGGACGCGGGCGGGGGGACCGGCGCCGGACGGCGGTCCGCGGTGCGCCGGCCCGGCACGTGCTCGTGGACCACGCGCGTGTGTCCGCCGGACCCGTCCTCGTCCTGCGGTCGCCCCCGCCACGACGCGGTCCAGGGGGCGTACGCGAGCAGCAGCGAACCCGCGAACCAGCCGGCGTCGAGCAACTGGCCGGAGCGGTAGCTGTTGTGCATCAGCGGCGAGGTGAACAGGGCGTCGCACATCACCGTCAGGGCGAGCGCGCCGATGGCGGTGTTGACCGTGGACCGCCCCATGGGCGAGCGCCTGAAGTGCAGCGCGAGCACCATGCTGATCAGGGCGATGTCGAGCAGCGGATACGCCACCGAGAGCGCGGCGTGCGCCACGCTGGAGCCGCCCTCGGCCTTGGCCGCCTGGGCGAGGGCCAGGCTCCAGGCCAGGGTCAGCAGCGAACCGCCGATCAGCCAGGCGTCCAGGCCCAGACAGATCCAGCCCGCCTTGGTCACCGGGCGTTTGGCCAGCACCAGCAGTCCCACGATGGCGGGCGGCGCGAAGCACAGGAAGAACAGGTCGGCATAGCTGGGGCTGGGCACCGACTGCCGCAGGACGACCTCGTACCACCCCCAGACCAGGTTGCCCAGGGCCGCCATCGCCGAGGAGAGGGCGAACAGGAGCCAGGCGGGCCGGTAGCGGACCCGGTGGCCGCGGGCGTAGAGGAAGCAGGAGACGGCGGCGGCGCCGGCGGCGGCGCTCAGCCCGAAGTCGCCCATGATCGTGGCGAGGTACTCGGAACCCCAGCCGAGCGCGGAACCGATGGCGTACCCCGCGCAGACCACGGCCAGGGCGAGTTGGCGGACGAGGGCCGGCCTGCCGGTGGCCGACGCCGGCGCGGGCGGCAGCGGTCCGGAGGCGGGCGGCGTCCGCGGCGCTCCGTCCAGGGTGGACACGGGCGTGGGCGGACTCACCGGGGCCTCCCGGTCCGCGCCCCCGCCGTGCCCCACGGGCCCGCGTGCGCCGAGGGCGTCTGGTGCGCCTGCCTCCTGCGGCCGCTCCGGCGGCGCTGGTGATGATCGTGGTGGCCGTGCCGGCCCCATCCGTGTGTGGCCGTGCGCCAGGGTCGCCGGCGGCGGCTCCGCCGCGTCGGGTCGTTCGTCCATAGGCCGTGCATCGCCCGTCGCCCCCCTCACAGTCTGACTCGTCCGTCCCCGGCGCCGACCGGTGCGCGGCGCGTCCCCTGTCGGACGATACACCAGTCTCGTCACTCTGGGACATAGCTTCTCTACTCTCCGTGACGACCAGGGAATATGCGGGCACCCACCGCGCCCGGAGGGTTGCGGAGGGTACCCGAAACGGATTACCCGCCCGTCGTCAGGATCACGTTGCGCAGCGGCTCCCGGTTCACGAACCGGGTCAGCTGGTCCACCAGCAGCCGCTCGGCGCGCGGCAGGAAGGCGGACGTCGGTCCGCCGGCGTGCGGGCTGACGAGCACTCCCGGAGCCTGCCACAGGGGGTGACCCGGCGGCAGCGGTTCGGGGTCGGTGACGTCGAGGGCGGCGGTGAGGCGTCCGCTCTCCAGTTCGGCGAGCAGGGCCTTGGTGTCGACGACGGGACCGCGTGCCACGTTGACGAGCAGGGCCCCGTCCTTCATCCGGGCCAGGAAGTCCGCGTTCACGAGACCGCGGGTCGCCTCCGTGAGCGGGGTGGAGAGGATGACGACGTCCGCCTCCGGGAGGAGGGCGGGCAGTTCGGTGAGCGGGTGCACCGGACCGCGCGCCGTGGTGCGGGCGGAGCGCGCGACGCGCACCACCCGCGCGACCTCGAACGGCACGAGCCGGTCCTCGATCGCGGCGCCGATCGATCCGTACCCGACGATGAGCACGTTCCGGTCGGCGAGCGCCGGCCGGAAGCCACCGAGCCACTCGCCGCGGTCCTGCGCGCGCACGAAGTCGGGGACACCGCGCAGCGACGCCAGAACCAGGGTCAGGGTCAGCTCGGCGGTGCTGGCCTCGTGCACTCCGCGCGCGTTGCACAGCCGTACGCCCGCGGGCAGGTCGCCGAGTCCCGGCTCCACGTGGTCGATGCCGGCGGAGAGCGTCTGGACGACCTGGACGGACCGCATCCGCGGCAGCGGGCGTATCTCGATCCCGCCGGGCTTCATGTAGGGGACGACGTAGAACGCGCAGTCGGCCGGGTCCGCGGGGAAGTCCTCCTCGCCGTTCCAGTAACGGTAGGCGGGGCCCTCGGGGAGTCCCTCGATCTCGCCCGGCGGGATGGGCAGCCACACGTCAGCAGTCATGTCAGGAGGCTATGTCAGGGCCGTGGGACGGCAGAGGTTAGGTTGGGTGGCCTGACGAGGGAGGGTCACGACCAGGTGGAGCGCAGGACGATCGGCGCGACGGCACTCGCGGTGGGGGCCGTCGGACTGGGGTGCATGCCGATGAACTGGGCGTACAGCGCGTCGCGGCAGCGCGGCGACGAGTCGGTCAGGGCGGTGCACCGGGCCCTCGATCTGGGCGTCTCCCTGCTGGACACGGCGGACATGTACGGGCCGTTCACCAACGAGCTGCTGCTGGGACGGGTGTTGAAGGAGCGGCGCTCGGACGCCTTCGTGTCGACGAAGGTCGGACTGCTCGTCGGTGACCAGCACATCGTGGCCAACGGCCGTCCCGGCTACGTGCGGCGCGCCTGCGACGCCTCCCTGCGCCGGCTGCAGACGGACGTCATCGACCTCTACCAGCTGCACCGCGCCGATCCGGAGGTGCCCGTCGAGGAGACCTGGGGCGCGATGGCGGAGCTGGTGCGGGCCGGGAAGGTGCGGGCGCTCGGGCTCTGCGCGGTCGGTGCCCGGTCGGCCCGGCGGCCGGGGGCGCGGCTGCACGACGCGACGGTGCGCCAGCTGGAGCGGGTGCAGCAGGTCTTCCCGGTGAGCGCCGTGCAGGCCGAGCTGTCGGTATGGTCGCCGGAGGCGCTGCGGACCCTGCTGCCGTGGTGCGAGAGCAGGGGTGTCGGCTTCCTCGCCGCGATGCCGCTCGGCAACGGCTTCCTGACCGGCACGCTGACCCCCGGGCAGGGCTTCGAACCGGAGGACCTGCGCGCCCGGCACCCCCGCTTCACCGCCGAGATGATGGCCGCCAACCAGCCGATCGTGGCCGGCCTGCGCCGGATCGCGGCCCGGCACGGCGACGACGTCACGCCGGCGCAGGTGGCGCTGGCCTGGGTGCTGGCGCAGGGGCGGCACGTGGTGCCGGTGCCGGGCACCAAGCAGGAGCGCTGGGTGACGCAGAACGCGGGGGCGGCCGCACTGCGGCTGACCGGACCGGACCTGGCGGAGATCCGGGACCTGCCGGCGGCGCAGGGCTCGTGGGACTGAGGCGGGTCCGGGTCCGGGATCCGGCGACCGGGCGCCTGGAGGGGCCCGACGGTGTATGACAGGAAGAACCCGCCGCTTCGAAGGGACCCCGATCGTGCGACGTCGACCCGTGACGGCCGTGCTGGCCGCCGCCCTCCTGCTGTCGGCCGGCTGCTCCTCCGACGACGGTGAACCGTCGGCCGCGGGCGGGAGGGCCTCCCCGAGTCGTACGACGGCGGGGCCGTCCTCCGGCCCGGCCGCCGAGGAGACACCACCCGCGAAGGGTTCCGTGAAGGTGGTCCGCACCGTCGCCACGGGGTTGCGGAGCCCGTGGGGTCTGGCCCCGCTGCCGGACGGCGGCCTGCTGGTCTCCTCGCGCGACGGGGCCACGATCACCCGGGTCGACGAGAGGACCGGCCGGACGACGGAGCTCGGCGAGGTGCCCGGGGTGTCCCCGGCCGGGGAGGGCGGCCTCCTGGGCATCGCCCTCTCCCCCGACTACGCGTCGGACCACATGGTCTACGCGTACTTCACCTCGGCCTCGGACAACCGCATCGTGCGCATGCTCTACGACGCCGAGAAGCCGCCGGGAGAGCAGCTGGGCGCCCCGGACACGGTGTTCAAGGGCATCCCCAAGGGCGTCATCCACAACGGCGGCCGGATCGCCTTCGGGCCGGACGGGATGCTGTACGCGGGCACGGGCGAGAGCGGCGAGCGGGGCCTGTCGCAGGACAAGGAGTCCCTCGGCGGCAAGATCCTGCGCATGACGCCGGAGGGGGAGCCGGCGCCCGGCAACCCGTTCCCCGACTCACCGGTGTACTCGTACGGCCACCGCAACGTGCAGGGCCTGGCCTGGGACGGCAGGCAGCGGCTGTTCGCCTCGGAGTTCGGGCAGGACACCTGGGACGAGCTGAACGCGATCGAGCCCGGGGGCAACTACGGCTGGCCGGAGGCGGAGGGCAGGTCCGGCGGCTCCGCCTTCCTGGACCCGGTCGCCCAGTGGAGCACCGACGAGGCCTCCCCCAGCGGCGTCGCCTTCGCCGAGGGCAGTGTCTGGATGGCGGGGCTGCGCGGCGAGCGGCTGTGGCGCGTCCCGCTGCGGGGCACCCGGGCGGCGGCCGGTCCGCAGGCGTTCCTCACGGGCGAGTACGGCCGCCTGCGCACGGTGGTCGCGGCGGGCGGTGACAGGCTGTGGCTCGTCACGAGCGACACGGACGGCCGGGGCGACGTGAAGGACGCGGACGACCGGATCCTGGAGCTGAAGGTGACGTAGGCGGCGCCGCTCACGCCTCCTCGGGATCCGCATCCTCGTCGTCCTCCGGCTTGCCGGAGACCGGCCGGTGGACGACGACCTTGCCCGACGAGAGGTCTATCGGGCCGTCGGCCGGGTCGCCGTCGCCGACGTCCTCACGGGTCAGTTCGAGCCGGTTCCGCTCGTCCCGGGTGTGCTTGCGACCCGGGGCGAACAGGTCCTCGAAAGCGTCGAACACGCGTCCTCCCTCGATCGGCGTGCCTCCAGCGTAGGCCTCACTCGGCCGAACGGGTGCTGAGCGTCCCGGTCGGGAACAGCGCCAGCCGGTGCGCCAGCGCCGCGGCCTCGCCGCGGCCGGAGACACCGAGCTTGGCCAGGATGTTGGAGACGTGGACGCTGGCGGTCTTGGGCGAGATGAAGAGCTCCTCGGCTATCTGGCGGTTGGTGCGGCCGTCGGCGACCAGGCGCAGGACGTCGCGTTCCCGGCCGGTGAGGCCGAGTGCGGCGGCCGGGTCGGCGGGCGCGCCGTCGGGTTCGGCGGCGCGGCCGAGGACGAGCCCGGCGCGCTGGGCGAGCCGGGTGACGGCGTCGTCGAGCGGGCGGGCGCCGAGGTGCCGGGCGACGGTGCGGGCGAGGCGGAGCAGTTCCGTGGCGCGGGCCCGTTCGTCGTCGCCGCCCGCGGCCAGCAGGGCGCCGGCCAGCCGGTACCGGACGCGGGCGAGGTCGTAGGGCCGCTCCAGGCACTCGAAGGCGGTGACCGCCTCCGACCAGGTCCGCACGGTGTCCCGGCCCCGGGCGCGGTCCAGTTCGGCGCGGACCCACCACTCGTGGGCGAGCCAGACCGGGGCGGCCGTGGTGAGCGACCTGGCGGCCCCGGCGAGGCTTTCGAGCACCTCGACGCGGCCCTCCTCGGCCGCCGGCAGGCCGAGGGCGTCGGCCTCGGCCTCGGCGGCGGCCAGCAGCAGGGGCCAGCCGTAGCGCTGGGTGCCGGGCGGGAAGCCGGCGGCCAGGGCGCGGCCGAGCTCCGCCCGGGCGTCGGGGACACGGCCCCGGGCGGCGGCGACGCCGATGGCGAGGGTGGCCAGCGGCAGCCGGTACTGGGGGGCGGGGTCGTCGGTGCCGTAGGCGGCGCGGGCCTCGTCGAGCAGCCGGGCGGCCTCGGCCGTCTCGCCGCGGGCGAGGGCGACGGCGGCGCGCTTGAGACAGGCTCCGCCGCGCGGTGCGGCCCCCCGGGCGGGTGCCCCGGCCGCGATCGCGGCCTCGATCGCCTCGTCCCACCGGCCCAGGGAGATGAGGGACTCGGCGAGATTGCCCCACACCCACGCCTCGGACTCCAGCCGGCCGGTCCGCCGGGTGAGGTCGATGCCTTCGCGCAGGAGGGCGACCGCCTCCTCGGAGCGGCCGATGCTCTCCAGGACGGAGGGCAGGTTGACATGGCTGCGGGCGATCACGCTGGGCAGCCCCTGCGCCATCACCCGCTCCCTGACCCGGTACATCTCGGCGAGTCCCGCGTCGACGTGGCCCGCCTCGACCATCAGCCCGCCGAGGGTGAGCCGGGCGTTGAGCTCGATGTCGGAGGCGCCCACCATGCGCGCGTACTCCACGGCCCGCTCGGCGGCGGTCACGGCGTCGGGGCCGGGATCGTGCAGCATCGACCAGGTGGCGGCCATGGCCAGCACCTCGGCGTGCACCGTGGACGGGGGCAGGCCGCGGACGAGTTCCTGGGCGATGGCGAGCTCTCGCCGGCCGTCGCCGCGGCCCTGGGCCTGGACCAGCCGGGAGCGCTGGGCCCAGAACCAGGCGGCGCGCTGCGGGTCGCGCCCGCCGGGCCGGGCGTCGGGGCCGGTCCCCTGCTCCTCCAGGAGGCGCAGCGCCCGCTTGGTGATCTTGAGCGCGCGCTCGCGCTCCCCGCACAGCCGCCCGGCGACGGCGGCCTCGGCCATCAGGTCCAGATAGTGCAGGGGTCCGGTCTCCGGGTGGCATCCGCAGGGCGGGTAGGCCTCGGTGGAGTCGACGGGCCGCAGGGTGGCGCGTACGTCGTCGGGGACGGAGTCCCACAGCTCCATGGCCCGCTCGAGCAGCCGCAGCTGCTCCGAGTAGGCGTTGCGCCGGCGGGCCTCGACGGAGGCGTCCAGGACGGCGGGCAGGGCCCTGGCCGGGTCGTGGGCGCGGTACCAGTGGCTGGCCAGGCGCATCACGCGCTCGGCGGCGGGCACCAGCGTCGGGTCGGCGTCGAGGGCCTCGGCGTAGCGGCGGTTGAGGCGGGAGCGTTCGCCCGGGAGCAGGTCGTCGGCGACGGCCTCGCGGACCAGGGAGTGGCGGAAGCGGTAGCCGTCGCCGTCGGGCGCGGGGAGCAGGAGGTTGGCGTTCACGGCGGCCCGCAGCGCCTCGATGAGGTCGTCCTCGGCGAGCCCGGACACCGCGGCGAGCAGCCGGTGCTCGACGGTGGAGCCGCCCTCGGCGACGATCCGGGCGACGCGCTGCGTGCTCTCGGGGAGCGCTTCGACGCGGACCAGGAGCAGGTCGCGCAGGGAGTCGGTGAGGCCGGTGCGGCAGCCCTCGTGGGCGGCGACGGCGAGTTCCTCGACGAAGAAGGCGTTGCCGTCGGAGCGTTCGAAGATCTCGTCCACCTGGAGCGGATCGGGCTCGTGGGCGAGGATGCCGGCGATCTGGCGGCCGACCTCCTCGCGGGTGAAGCGGCCGAGTTCGATGCGGCGGACGGTGCGCAGGCGGTCGAGTTCGGCGAGCAGCGGGCGCAGCGGGTGGCGGCGGTGGATGTCGTCGGAGCGGTAGGTGGCCAGGACGACGAGGCGGCCGGTGCGCAGGGTGCGGAAGAGGTAGGCGATCAGGTGGCGCGTGGAGGCGTCGGCCCAGTGCAGGTCCTCCAGGACGAGGACGACGGTGTGCCGGGCGGCGACCCGCTCCAGCAGGCGGGCGGTGAGCTCGAAGAGGCGGGCCATGCTCTCCTCGTCGTGCCGGCCGCCGCCGGCGCCCGGGGCGCTCTCGGCCAGCTCGGGCAGCAGCCGGGCCAGCTCCTCCTCCTGTCCCGCGGCAGCGGCGGCCAGCTCCGCGGGCAGTTCGCGGCGCAGGGCGCGCAGCGCGGTGGAGAAGGGGGCGAAGGGCAGCCCGTCGGCGCCGATCTCGACGCAGCCGCCGAGTGCGACGACGGCGCCCTGCCGGCGTGCGGCGGTGGCGAACTCCTCGACGAGGCGGGTCTTGCCGACGCCCGCCTCGCCGCCGAGCAGCAGTGCCTGCGGCTCTCCCCCGGTGCGGGACGCCGGGTCGGCGTCCTTGCCGCCGGCGCGGACGAGCGAGTCGTGCAACGTGTCCAGCTCGCCTGTGCGGCCTACGAACACGGGACTGACGGACCTGGTCTCCACGTGCCCGAGCATCGCACGCGGGCCCGAGGGCAGGGGACCGGTTTTCGGCAGGAGGACGGCGCCCGGAACGACGGCGGGGAGGGAGGCCGCGCGGCCTCCCTCCCCGGTCCCCCCGTTCACGCGATCCGGGCGGAGCGGTGCCGGCGCGACCGGAACGTATGGCTCTCCGCCGGGGCGGCGTCGTGGTGGGCGTCCCGGCGGGCGGCGCGACGGGCGCGGACGGCCTCGCGGACCAGCCTCGCCTCGTCGGCCTCGCGGATCAGGTCGGCGGTGCGGAGCTGCCGGATCTCGTACTCGTACATGGTGTGTCCCTTGCTGGAAGGCGGGTTCGGAATCGCTCGTTGCGATGCCTCCACCTTCGTCTCCCAGGGGGGTGGGCCACATCGGGTAAGTGCCGCATCTTCGGTGCCCGCGGGGGGCCTCGGACACGGGTGAGGGGCCTTAGGACGCGCGCCGGGGGCGCGCTGACGTCCTAAGGCCCCTCAGAGGGCCGGGTCAGCCGGCGGACGGCAGCCCCAGCAGGACGTCCGTGTACTTGAGGACGGCCAGGAGCAGTCCGACGACGCCGAGCGCGACACCCGCCCAGGCGACCGACTTGATCCACGGCGCCTGCGGCCTGCCGGGGGCGCCGAAGGCGGGCCGGGCCAGTACGACGACGCCGACGACCAGCGCGACCAGGGCGAACAGGCCGCCCCACAGTGCGGTGGCGTGCCAGGCGTTGCCGTAGCCCTTCTCGATCAGCGTGGCGACGTCGGAGGACGACGAGGTCTCCAGCTGGCCGACCAGCGACTCGCGGGCGGAGGCCACGGTGCCGACCCAGCTGCCGGTCAGCGAGACGATGCCCAGCCCCGCGGAGACGACGGCGCCGGCGCCCTGGCCGACGCCGGTGGGGCCGTCCTTCTCGACGGCACCGGCCTCGGCGCCGGTCCCGGACGCGTCCGCCTCGGGATCGCCGGTCGCGGTGGCGTCACCGTCCGCGGTGGCGTCACCGTCCGCGGCCGTGTTCTCGGCGGCCTCGGTCTTCGCCACCTCGTCCGCCTTGTCCTGGTCGGCCCTGCCGTCGGTCTCGTCCACTGTCTTCGTTCCCATGTCTCGCACCGTACGGACGCTCTCTGAGAGGTCCCTTAATGATCGTCGTGAGCGCCGCGCGCGCGTGCCGCACGCCACTCGGGCGCCAGTACCGCCCACACCTCCATGTCATGGCGGACGCCCCCGTAGGGGAAGGACTCGCGCAGTACACCCTCCCGCGTCATGCCGAGTCGCCGGGCGGCGGCGACGCTGGGGGCGTTCGCGGACGACGCGTGCCACTCCACGCGGTGCATGCCGCGTTCGTCGAAGGCCCAGTCGATCAGGACGCGGGCGCCGCGGGTGACGAGGCCCCGGCCCGTTCCGGCGGGCTCCAGCCAGCAGCCGATCTCGCAGACGCCGGTGGCCGCGTCGAAGACGCGGAAGAGCAGCCCGCCGACGAGCGTGCCGTCCAGCCACAGCCCGTGCAGGAAGCCGCTGTCGGCGGCGTGCCGGTCGGCGTAGGACTGGAGCAGTTCGCGGGCGGACTCGACGTCGGTGGCCTTGGCGCCGAAGGGGATGTGCCGTGTGATGAAGTCCCTGCCCCGGTCCAGGTGGGCCAGGAACTCCTCGGCGTGCCAGGTCTCCAGGGGACGCAGTTCGGCTCCGTCGTCACCCAGTGGTATCGCGTACATCGCGCTGCTGTTCCTCCTCTGCCAGGACGTCCGCCACCCCGGCGTCCGTCGCCGCGGCCAGCCTCTCATGGGCGGCGCGGCACTCGGGCGGCTCGATGCTGAGGCGGGGCAGCCAGGCGTCCAGCCGGCGCGGCAGCCACCAGTTGGCCCGGCCGAGCAGGTGCATCAGCGCGGGCACCAGGAGCGTGCGGAGCACGAAGGCGTCCAGGGCGACGGCGGCGGCGAGGGCGATGCCGAACATGGCGATCACCCGGTCGCCGCTGAGCACGAAGGCGAGGAACACCGAGATCATGATGACCGCGGCGGAGTTGATCACCCGGCTGGTCTCGGCGAGGCCGACGCGGACGGCACGGCGGTTGTCGCCGGTCTCCAGCCACTCCTCGTACATGCGGCCGACCAGGAAGACCTGGTAGTCCATGGAGAGCCCGAACAGCACCGAGACCATGATCACGGGCAGGAAGGGCTCGATCGGGCCCGCGCTGCCGAGCCCGAGCAGCTCGCTGCCCCAGCCCCACTGGAAGACCGCGACGACGATGCCGAAGGACGCGGCGACGGCGGCGACGTTCATCGCGGCGGCCTTGACCGGGATGCCGACGGAGCGGAAGGCCAGCAGGAGCAGCAGGCAGCCGAGCCCGACGACGACGCCGACGAACAGGGGCAGCTTGCCGACGATGACCCCGGCGAAGTCGTCGTAGCCCGCCGTCACCCCGCCGACGTGCACGTCGAGCGAGGTGCCGGTCTCCGCGCGCGGCAGCACCTCGGAGCGCAGCCGCTCGACGAGGTCGCTGGTCCTCTGCGACTGCGGCGCCGAATCGGGTACGACGCCGAGGTACGCGGTGTCGCCGCCGGAGTTGTACGTCACCGGCGTCACCGAGGAGATCCCCTCGGTGGTGCGCAGGGAGGCGTCCAGGTTGTCCAGGGCGAGCCGGTCCTCGGCGCCCCTCACCTTGGTGACCAGGGTGAGGGGTCCGTTCACGCCGGGACCGAAGTCCTCGGCGAGCAGGTCGTAGGCCTGGCGGGTGGTCGTGCCCCGGGGGTCGTTGCCCTGGTCGGAGGTGCCCAGGCGCAGTCCGAGGGTGGGCAGGGCGAGGACCGTGACGACGACGAGCGCGAGGGCGCCGAGCAGCTTGGGGTGGCGCTCGACGAACGCCGACCAGCGGGCGGCGAGCCCGGTCGGCAGCTCGGGCTCGGGCCCGTGCTCGGCGAGTCTGCGCCGCTCGCGGCGGCTCAGGGCGCGCGGGCCGACGTACGACAGCAGGGCGGGCAGCAGCGTCACGGAGGCGGCGACGGTGAGCACGACGGTCAGCGAGGCGGCGACGGCCACACCGTTGAGGAAGCCGAGCCGGAGGACCAGCATGCCGAGCAGGGCGATGCACACGGTGGCACCCGCGAAGACGACCGCGCGTCCCGTGGTCGCGACGGCACGGGTGGCGGCCTCGGTGACGGACAGGCCGCGCTTCAGCCCCCGCCGGTGCCGGGTGACGATGAACAGCGCGTAGTCGATGCCGACGCCGAGCCCGATGAGGGTGCCCAGCATGGGCGCGAAGTCGGCGACGGTCATGAGGTGGCCGAGCAGGGTGATGCCCGCGTAGGCGGTGCCGACGGAGACCAGTGCCGTGGCGATGGGCAGCAGGGAGGCGGCGAGGGACCCGAAGGCGAGGAACAGCACGGCCGCGGCGACGGCCACGCCGACGGCCTCGGCGAGGTGGCCGCCGGTGGATCCGGTGAGCGCGACGGCGCTGCCGCCCAGCTCGACCTGGAGTCCGTCGGCCTCGGCGGCCCTGGCGGTGTCGACGACCGCGCGCGCCTGGGCCGCGTCGATGTCCTGGGCCTCGGCGCCGAAGGTGACCGTGGCGTACGCCGTGCGGTCGTTCTCGCTGATCCGATCCGAGTCGGGGTCGTCGTACGGGTTGGTCACCGAGACCACCCCGGGCAGCTCCGCGATGCGGTCCAGGGTGCGGGTCATGGTCTGCTCGACGTCGGCCGCGCGGACCGTGCCGGACGTGGTGTGCCAGACGATCGTGTCGCTGTCGCCGCCGAGGCCGGGGAAGCCCGAGGCGAGCAGCCGGAAGGCACGGTCGGAGTCGGTGCCGGGGACGCCGTAGTCGTTCGAGTACGCGGAGCCGGCGGCGAAGGCTCCGGCGGAGACCCCGCCGAGGGCGAGGAGCCAGAGCAGAACGGTGATCAGCCGGCGTCGGACACACCAGCGTGCGAGGGCTGCCACGGAACGCGCTCCCGGAGTGACTGAGGTGTGGATCTTTGACCGGGAACAGCCGTACACGGACCGAACGTCCCGCAAAGAGCGCATGAGCTACGCACCGGACACTCTTGCAGGCACAACTGATCGTTTGTCGCTTTCGTGTCCTTGTTCACACCTCCGTTCACATCTCCGCGAGCGGCGGCCGCACCTCCCACGAGGCCTCGTCGCCCTGCTCGGGGTCCTCCGCCCGGACGTCCGCGGCCCGGAAACCCGGATGCGGGGGTGCGGGACCGGCTGCTATCGTCCGCCGCTCCGACGTTCCCCGGCAGCCCGCCGCCGACCGAAGCAGGTGCTTTGATGCTTGTCCGTCCGATCTCCGACGAGACCCTTTCCCTCTTCACGGCCCCAAGGAGCCCGTTCACCGATGTCGGACATCACATCGAACACCCCGCACGACGACCTCGCTAACCGCCTCACCCTGCCCCGGTACCCCCGCAGCAGCGCCTACGACGCCCGCTGGACCGTCGAGAACGCGATGGGCCCGCACGCGCTGTGGCTGCTGGAGTGGCTCGCCCCGGCCCTCGGCCTCGACACCCTGCGCCCCGGCGCCCGCGTGCTCGACCTGGGCTGCGGACGTGCCATGACGTCGGTCTTCCTGGCCAGGGAGTACGGCGTCCAGGTCACCGCGGCCGACCTGTGGATCAAGCCGGACGACAACGCGCGCCGCATCGCGGAGGCGGGCGTCGCCGACCGGGTGTTCCCGGTCCTCGCCGAGGCCCACGACCTGCCCTTCGGTCAGGAGAGCTTCGACGCGATCGTCTCCGTCGACGCGTACCAGTACTTCGGCACCGACGATCTCTACCTGCCGACGCTGACCCGGCTGCTGAAGCCCGGCGGGCGGATCGGGGTCGTCGTCCCGTCGGTGCCCGAGGAGATCGAGGGCACCGAGCCGCCGGAGCACATGAAGCCGTACTGGGACCCCGCGTTCTGGTGCTTCCACAGTCCCGCCTGGTGGCGCCGCCACTGGACCCGCAGCGGGGCCGTGGACGTGGAGACGGCCGACTGGCTGGAGGACGGCTGGCGTGAGTGGCTGCTCTGGTGCGACGTCGTCGCCGAGGAGAGCACGGAGGAGTTCCACGTGCGGATGAGCCGGGAGAGCGCGGAGATGCTGCGCACGGACCGGGGCCGCACGCTGGGCTTCGCGCGCGTGGTGGGCCGCCGCGTCTGACCGCGTGACGGCACGACCCCATGAGCGAGGGGGCGCATCGAACCGATGCGCCCCCTCCTCTCGACCGTCTTCGCCGGTCAGCCCTCGTCGACGCCCAGCTTCTGCAGGATCAGCTCCTTGACGCGGGCCGCGTCCGCCTGACCCCGGGTCGCCTTCATGACCGCGCCGACCAGCGCACCGGCCGCGGCCACCTTGCCGCCGCGGATCTTGTCCGCGACGCCCGGGTTGCCGGCGATGGCCTCGTCGACGGCGGCGGTCAGCGCGCCCTCGTCGGAGACGACCTTCAGGCCGCGCTTGTCGACGACCTCGTCCGGCGTGCCCTCACCGGCGAGGACGCCCTCGATGACCTGGCGGGCCAGCTTGTCGTTCAGATCGCCCTTGGTGACCAGCTCGGTGACCCGGGCCACCTGCTGTGGCGTGATCGCCAGCTCGTCCAGCGACTTCTGGGACTCGTTGGCGCTGCGGGCCAGCTCGCCCATCCACCACTTGCGGGCGGAGGCCGCGTCGGCGCCGGCGTCGATCGTGGCGACGATCGGGTCCAGCGCGCCGGCGTTGAGGATGGCCTGCATGTCGGTGCCGGAGATGCCCCACTCCTCGCGGAGCCGGTTGCGGCGCACCAGCGGCAGTTCGGGCAGCGCGGACCGGATCTCCTCGACCCACTCGCGGGACGGGGCGACCGGCACCAGGTCGGGCTCCGGGAAGTACCGGTAGTCCTCGGCCTCCTCCTTCACGCGGCCCGAGGTCGTGGACCCGGTGTCCTCGTGGAAGTGGCGGGTCTCCTGGACGATCGTGCCGCCGCTGCTCAGGACCGCCGCGTGGCGCTGGATCTCGAAGCGGGCGGCGCGCTCCACGGACCGCAGCGAGTTGACGTTCTTCGTCTCGCTGCGGGTGCCGAACTTCTCGGTGCCGTGCGGGCGCAGCGACAGGTTGACGTCGCAGCGCATCTGGCCCATCTCCATCCGGGCCTCGGACACGCCGAGCGCGCGGATGACCTCGCGCAGCTCACGGACGTACGCCCGCGCGACCTCCGGCGCACGCTCCCCCGCGCCCTCGATCGGCTTGGTGACGATCTCGATGAGCGGGATGCCGGCGCGGTTGTAGTCCAGCAGGGAGTGGGACGCGCCGTGGATGCGGCCGGTGGCGCCGCCGACGTGCGTCGACTTGCCGGTGTCCTCCTCCATGTGGGCGCGCTCGATCTGGACGCGGAAGGTCTCCCCGTCCTCCAGCTGCACGTCGAGGTAGCCGTCGAAGGCGATCGGCTCGTCGTACTGGGAGGTCTGGAAGTTCTTCGGCATGTCCGGATAGAAGTAGTTCTTCCGGGCGAAGCGGCACCACTCGGCGATCTCGCAGTTCAGCGCGAGGCCGATCTTGATGGCGGACTCGACGCCGGTCGCGTTGACGACCGGGAGCGCGCCGGGCAGGCCGAGGCAGACCGGGCAGGTCTGGGTGTTGGCGTCCTGACCGAGGGCCGTCGAACAGCCGCAGAACATCTTGGTCTTGGTGCCGAGTTCGACATGGACCTCGAGGCCCATGACGGGGTCGTACGACGCCAGCGCGTCCTCGTACGACACCAGGTCGGTCGTGGTGGTCACGGTGAAACTTCCCTCTCAGCCCAGCAGGACGTCGTCGTCGCCCAGCCGCTTCAGCTCGCGGTAGAGGATGGCGAGGCCGGTGACGATGGCGGCGGCGGACACGGCGGCGTCGACCAGACGGAGCGTGTCGCTCTCGGCGCGGGCGAGCTTCGCCTGCTTGGCGACGCTGAACGCGCCGAACGCGGTGGTGGCCATGGACAGGTACAGGCCGTTCTTGGACTTCTTGAAGCCCTTGGCCTTCGACAGCTTGCTCACAGCGACGGAGCCTCCTCCAGCAGCGGGTGGCCCCACTTTTCCACGAAGGCGGCCTCGACGGCCGCTCCGACCTTGTAGAGCCGGTCGTCCTTCATGGCGGGGGCGATGATCTGCAGGCCCACCGGCAGGTTGTCCTCGGGGGCGAGGCCGCAGGGCAGCGACATGGCCGCGTTGCCCGCCAGGTTGGTGGGGATGGTGCACAGGTCGGCCAGGTACATCGCCATCGGGTCGTCGGCGCGCTCGCCGATCGCGAAGGCGGTGGTCGGGGTCGTCGGGGAGACGATCACGTCGACCTGCTCGAAGGCCTTCTCGAAGTCCCGCGTGATGAGGGTGCGGACCTTCTGGGCGCTGCCGTAGTACGCGTCGTAGTAGCCGGAGCTCAGGGCGTACGTGCCGAGCATGATGCGGCGCTTGACCTCGGGACCGAAACCGGCCTCGCGGGTCAGGGAGGTGACCTCCTCCGCGGAGTGCGTGCCGTCGTCGCCGACGCGCGCGCCGTAGCGCAGGCCGTCGAAGCGGGCGAGGTTGGAGGAGCACTCCGAGGGGGCGATCAGGTAGTACGCCGACAGGGCGAGGTCGAAGGACGGGCAGTCCAGCTCGACGATCTCGGCGCCCAGTTCCTTCAGCAGCTCGACGGACTCGTCGAAGCGCTGGATGACGCCGGCCTGGTAGCCCTCGCCGCGGAACTGCTTGACGACGCCGACGCGCATGCCCTGCACACTGCCGTTGCGGGCGGCCTCGACGACCGCGGGGACCGGAGCGTCGATGGAGGTCGAGTCCATCGGGTCGTGCCCGGCGATCACCTCGTGCAGCAGGGCCGCGTCCAGGACCGTGCGGGCGCAGGGGCCGCCCTGGTCGAGGGAGGAGGAGAAGGCCACCATGCCGTAGCGGGAGACGCCGCCGTAGGTGGGCTTGACGCCGACCGTGCCGGTGACGGCCGCGGGCTGGCGGATGGAGCCGCCGGTGTCGGTGCCGATGGCCAGCGGCGCCTGGAAGGCGGCGAGGGCCGCGGAGGAGCCGCCGCCGGAGCCGCCGGGGATCCGGGTGAGGTCCCAGGGGTTGCCGGTCGGGCCGTAGGCGCTGTTCTCGGTGGAGGACCCCATGGCGAACTCGTCCATGTTGGTCTTGCCGAGGATGACGACGTCGGCGTCCTTCAGGCGCTTGGTGACGGTCGCGTCGTACGGCGGGATCCAGCCCTCGAGGATCTTCGAACCGACGGTCGTGGGCACGCCCTCGGTGGTGAAGATGTCCTTGAGCGCGAGCGGGACGCCGGCCAGCGGGCCGAGCTTCTCGCCGCGCGCCCGCTTCTCGTCCACGGCACGGGCCTGGGCGAGCGCGCCCTCGCGGTCGACGTGCAGGAAGGCGTGCACCTTCTCGTCGACGGCCTCGATGCGGGCCAGGTGGGCCTCGGTGACCTCGACCGCGGTCAGCTCGCCGGAGGCGATCTTCGCGGCGATCTCGGCCGCGGTGAGCTTGATGATGTCGCTCATGGCGGTTACTCCTCCCCCAGGATCTGCGGCACCTTGAAACGCTGCTGCTCCTGGGCCGGGGCGCCGGAGAGCGCCTGCTCGGGCGTGAGCGACGGACGGACCTCGTCCGGCCGCATGACGTTCGTCAGCGGGAGCGGGTGAGAGGTCGGCGGTACGTCTTGGTCGGCGACCTCGCTGACGCGGGCGACCGCGCCGATGATGTCGTCCAGCTGTCCCGCGAAGTGCTCGAGCTCTTCGGGCTTCAGCTCCAGACGCGCCAGCCGGGCGAGGTGGGCGACCTCCTCGCGCGTGATGCCAGGCATGCAGCGTTCCTCTGGGGTGAGTGCGTGTGTTTCGGGCCGATCGGTTCGGCCCCAATCCTATGGGGCCGGGCCGCGTGGCCGTTAAACGGTTTCCCCGGACGTCACTCCCCCGCGTCGCGCATCCCGGGCCGCGCTGCCCGGGAAGTGGTCGCCGTGACGACCAGCGACATCACGAACAGCGACATCTTCGGACCCCCTCGTGACGGCGGGGACGCGCTCAGACCGCGAAGAGCAGGCCGGCGCTGATCAGGACGACGACGGCGGTGGCGAAGTGGATCCCGAAGGCCACGGCCCTCGTACCCCCGTGACGCAGCACCACGAGCGTGTCGCCGAGCGGCACTAGGGCCACGCACAGCATGAACCACGCCTCGGCACCGGCGCCCGCGAAGACCAGCAGCGCCAGGCCCACCAGACCGAAGGTGCCGTCCCGCAGGCCCTTGACCGTCAGGTACGCACCGGCGTCACCGCCCGGATCGGCCGGGGCGCCGTAGCCGGTGGCGGCGGAGGCGGGCCGGAACAGGAAGCGGTAGCCGAGGAACACGCAGAACAGGTCGAGCACGACGGCCAGGGTGTACGCGGTGACGGTCACGGCTTCTCCTTGCTAGCAACGCTAGGGACAAGGGCGAAGCTAGCAGAGCGTCGACAGAATGGCTAGCGTCGCTAGCATGACGGTATGACGATCCGGACGCGCCGGGAGCGCGAACGAGGGGAACGCGAGCGGCTGATCGTGACGGCCGCACAGGAGCTGGCCGAGGCGGAGGGCTGGGACGCGGTCACCACCCGCCGGCTGGCCGCCGAGGTCGAGTACAGCCAGCCGGTCCTGTACAGCCACTTCGAGGGCAAGGACGCGATCGTGGCGGCGGTCGCGGTGCGGGGCTGCGAGGAGTTCACCGTCGCGCTGCGGGCGGCCGCCGCGGCGGCCGGCGGCGCGCGCGAGAGGCTGGCGGCGGTCGGGGAGGCGTACACGGCGTTCGGGCGGCGGCGGCCCGCGCTCTACGACGCGATGTTCACGCACCGCGTCGACCTGCCGTTCGCCACGCCCGAGGCCCCGGCGGCCCTCCAGGAGGCGTTCGGCGAGCTGCTGCGGGCCGTGGAGCCGTTCGCGGCGGAGGGCGACGAGCCGGTGCTGCTCACCGAGACGTACTGGGCCTGCCTGCACGGGCTGGTGACCCTGACGCGCGACGGCCGGCTGCCGGAAGGAGCCCACGAACGCCGGCTGGCCCTGCTGGTCGGGCGCTTCGCGGCGCGGGGCACCGCGCACTGAGCCGGGCGGTGCCGCGGCCGGCACAGGACCGCCGGCGGACGTCCTGCGCGGGGAGAGCTCCGCCGGCAGGGCGCCCGAGGGCGGGCCGGGTCACTCGTCGGCGGCCGCCGCGGGCAGCGCCGCCGCGGGGCGGACCCAGCCGCGTGAGCCCCGGGCGCGCAGCCACGCCGTCGTCTCCTCGGGCGGCATCGCCGCCGCGACCAGCCAGCCCTGTACGGCGTCGCAGCCCAGGTCGCGCAGTCGTTCCCAGGTCTCGTCGTCCTCGACGCCCTCGGCGACGACCAGCAGGCCGAGGGAGTGGGCGAGGTCGACGGTGCAGCGCACGATCTCGGCGTCCTCGGTGTCGACGGCCAGCCGGGCCACGAACGAGCGGTCGATCTTGAGCTCGCTGACCGGGAGCCGGCGCAGGTGCACCAGGGAGGAGTAACCGGTGCCGAAGTCGTCCAGGGACATCTTCACGCCGTGCGCGGTCAGTCCGGCGAGGGTGTCGGCGGCACGCTGCGGGTCCTCCAGCAGGACGTGTTCCGTGATCTCCAGCTGGAGCGCCCCCGCCGGGACGCCGTGCCGGGCCAGCCGTGCGGCGACCGAGCCGGCGAAGCCGGGGGTGTGCACGTCGCGCGGGGAGACGTTGACCGCGACCGGCACGAACAGGCCCTGGGCCCGCCACCGGGCGACCTGACCGAGCGCCGTCTCCAGCACGTACTCCGTCAGGTGGGGCATCAGGCCGGAGGACTCCGCGATGGCGATGAACTCATCGGGCGGCACGCTGCCGCGCTCGGGGTGCACCCAGCGGACCAGGGCCTCCAGGCCGGCCACCTGCCCGTCGAAGCGGACCTTGGGCTGGTAGTGCAGCCGGACCTCGTGGGCGTCCAGGGCCCGGCGCAGATCGCCCAGCAGCCCCAGCCGGTCCGGGGTGTTGGAGTCGCGCTTGGACTCGTAGACCTCCACCCCCGTGCGGTCCCGCTTCGCCTGGTACATCGCCACGTCCGCCCGGCGCAGCAGTCCCTCGGCGTCCAGCGCGTGGTCGGGGAAGACGGCGACCCCGGCGCTGGCCTCCAGGACCAGGGTGAGCCCGTCCAGGTCGAGGGGGGAGCTGAGCGCGGCGACGAGTCCCCGGGCGAGGCGGGTCGCCGAGGTGGTGGAGTCGGCGACCGGCAGCAGGACGACGAACTCGTCACCGCCCAGCCTCGCGGCCTCCGCCCCGCGCGGCAGCGCCAGCCGCAGCCGGTCGGCGGTCTGCAACAGCAGCCGGTCACCGGCGAGATGTCCGAGGGTGTCGTTGACCGACCGGAAACGGTCGAGGTCGATCAGCATCAGGGCGGCGCGGGCGCCGACCCGTTCGGCGTCGTCCAGCGCGGCCCAGGTCCGCTCCAGCAGCCACTGCCGGTTGGGCAGTCCGGTCAGCGGGTCGCGCAACTGCTCCTCCGCCCGGGCCCGGGCGATCCACAGCGTGGAGTCGAGGGCGATCAGCGGGATGGAGAACAGCGGCAGCAGCAGCGGCTTGGCGACGGCGACCACGCAGACCAGCGGTGCGATGCCGAGCAGCGCGACGGCCACCAGGCCGTGTCTGACCAGGGTGGTGCGGGCGACGGTGGCCAGTCCCGCGCGCGGCGTGTGCAGGTACCACAGCAGACCACGGGTGACGGCGAGGTAGGCGACGGCGACGAGCACCACCTCGGGGACCGCGTACACCCCCCACGTGTTCGGGTCCCAGGGCTGCTCGACGGACGGTACGGAGCCGCAGACGCCCAGCAGCAGGGCGCCCGCGGCGATGCCGAGGATGTCCACCGCGCCGTGCAGGACGCCCTGCCGCCAGCGGCCCCGGCGGGCCACGCCGACCAGGACGACGACGGCGAGGCTGACCAGGCCGGCCGGAACCCAGCCGTAGAGCAGCAGGACGGAGAGGGTGAGGGCGGCGCCCGAGCCGGTGCCGCCCCACCAGCGGGAACGGCCGAGCATGACCAGGTGGCCGACGACGATGCCGGTCAGCACGGCGAGGGACCAGCCGGCGGTGCCGGACGGGAAGAGGGCGCGGCCCTCGGCGAACGTCCCGCAGAAGCCGGCGCCCAGGACTAATCCGGCCGCGGTCACGACCGCCGCGGGCAACGCGGGCCGGGACCCGTGCCGTTCGGTGCCGGTGCCGGACAGCGCGGGCGTGCCGGTGGCCGCCGGCGCGGCACCCGGGGCCTCCCCCGCGGGGTGCCGTGCGCCGCCACCGCGCTGCCCGGGCCGTCGGCCCACGTGCCAGGTCCCCACCAGGCGCCGCGGGCGCAGCCGTGAGCCCGCGGCGGCGCTCTCGGTCGGTTCCATTCCCGTCCCTCTCACAGCCGGCGGTGCCCACGCCACGCGGCCCTGCGCCCGACAGCCCTCAACGGCTCCGCGTTGGAGAACCCTTCCCCCTGTTCCTTGGGGCAGGGGGATGCCCCCGACCGCGGCTGGGCACGGCAGGTGCACCCCACAACAGTAGGCCGCGGAAGGCTTCCAGGGGCACCGGTCGTCGACGGTTGCCCGAATGCCACCCGGCCACCCGTATGCATCTGGTATGCGCCGATCGGGTGGTCTTCAACCGCTATTACTCGGCCGAAAGCGCGGCGCCGGCGGCCGCGTCGGGTCCTTCCTCGAGCAGGACGGTGAACCCGTCCTCGTCCAGGACCGGCACCTTGAGTTGCACCGCCTTGTCGTACTTGGACCCGGGGTTGTCACCCACCACCACGAACGACGTCTTCCTGGACACCGATCCGGTCACCTTGGCGCCCCGGCTCTGCAGGGCGTCCTTGGCTCCGTCGCGCGTGAAGTTCTCCAGGGTGCCGGTGACGACGACGGTGAGTCCTTCGAGCGGGCGCGGGCCCTCGTCCTCGCCGGCCGACTGCTCCTCCAGCGGAACTCCGGCCGCCTTCCACTTGCGGACGATCTCGCGGTGCCAGTCCTCGGCGAACCACTCCTTGAGGGAGGCGGCGATGACGGGACCGACGCCGTCGGTGTTCGCCAGCTCCTCCTCGGTGGCCTGCTCGATCCGGTCGACGGAACGGAACTGGCGGGCCAGCTCCTGGGCCGCGACGGGGCCGACGTGCCGGATGGAGAGCCCGTTGAGGAAGCGGGCGAGCGGGCGGCTCTTGGCCTCCTCGATGTGCTTGAGCAGCGCGAGGGTGTTCTTCTTCGGCTCGCCCTTCTGGTTGGCGAAGACCGTGACGACCTTCTCCTCGCCGGTCCTGGGGTCGCGCTTGGGCAGCCCGCTGTCCGGGTCGAGGACGTACGCCTTGATGGGCAGCAGCTTCTCGACGGTGAGGTCGAAGAGGTCGCCCTCGTCGACCAGCGGCGGGTCGGCCGGCTCCAGCGGCCGGGTGAGCGCGGCCGCGACGACGCCGCCGAAGTGCTCGATGTCCAGGCACTCCCGGCCGGCGAGGTAGGCGACGCGCTCCCTCAACTGGGCGGGGCAGGTCCGGGCGTTGGGGCACCGGAGGTCGATGTCGCCCTCCTTCATGGCCTTCAGCGGCGTCCCGCACTCGGGGCACGCGGCCGGCATGACGAACTCCCGCTCGCTGCCGTCCCTGAGGTCGGCGACCGGCCCGAGGATCTCGGGGATCACGTCACCGGCCTTGCGCAGCACCACCGTGTCGCCGATGAGGACGCCCTTGGCCTTGACGACCTCCTGGTTGTGCAGGGTGGCGAACTCCACCTCGCTGCCCGCCACGGTGACCGGCTCGACCTGCGCGTACGGCGTGACGCGGCCGGTGCGGCCGACGCCCACCTTGATGTCGACGAGCCTGGTGTTGACCTCCTCGGGCGCGTACTTGTAGGCGATGGCCCAGCGCGGGGCGCGCGCGGTCGAGCCGAGGCGTCCCTGGAGGCGGATCTCGTCGAGCTTGACGACGACGCCGTCGATCTCGTGCTCCACCGAGTGCCGGTTCTCGCCGTAGTGCGCGATGAACTCCCGCACGCCGCCCAGGTCGTCGACCACCCTGTTGTGCGGGGAGGTGGGCAGGCCCCAGGACGCCAGGAGGTCGTACGCCTGGGAGAGGCGGGTCATGCCCGTGTAGCCCTCCAGGGCGCCGATGCCGTGGACGACCATGTGCAGTGGGCGGGAGGCGGTGACGCGCGGGTCCTTCTGGCGCAGCGAACCGGCCGCCGCGTTGCGGGGGTTGGCGAAGGGCTTGTCGCCAGCCTCGACCAGGCGGGCGTTGAGCCCCTGGAACTTCTCCATCGGGAAGTAGACCTCGCCGCGGACCTCCACGAGGTCGGGGACCTCGTCGCCCGTCAGGCGCTCGGGGATCTCGGCGATGGTGCGGACGTTGGGCGTGATGTCCTCGCCGGTGCGGCCGTCGCCGCGGGTGGCCGCGCGGACGAGCCGGCCGCGCTCGTAGGTGAGGTTGACGGCCAGTCCGTCGACCTTCAGCTCGCACAGGAAGTGGTACTCCTGCTCGCCCAGCTCCCTGGCGATGCGCTCGGTCCAGGCGGCGAGTTCGTCGTCGTTGAAGGTGTTGTCCAGCGAGAGCATGCGCGAGCGGTGCTCGACGGAGGTGAACTCCGTCTCGTAGGAACCGGCGACCTTCTGGGTCGGCGAGTCCGGGGTGCGCAGCTCCGGGTGCTCCTCCTCCAGCGCCTCCAGGGAACGCAGCAGCCGGTCGAAGTCCGCGTCGCTGATGACGGGGGCGTCCTTCACGTAGTACCGGAAGCGGTGTTCCTCGATCTGCTCAGCGAGCCGCACGTGCTTCTCGCGCGCCTCGGCGGGCACGTTCGTCGTCTCCGCCTGCTTGTCGCCGGCCACCGTGTCGTCCTCCCGTTACTCTGGGTCGTCCGCGAGGGATCTCGCCGCCCGGACGCAGTGGGCGAGCGCGCGGCGGGCGTACTCGGGGGACGCGCCCGCGAGTCCGCACGACGGTGTCACCGTGACCGCCTCCGCGAGAAGTCCCGGATGCAGCCCCAGCCTGCGCCACAGCGTCCTGACACCCATGACGCTACCGGCAGGGTCTGACAACGGGCCGTCCGTCCCCGGCACGACACCGGCCAGCAGCCGGGTGCCGCCCTCCACCGCCTCGCCGATCGCGTCGTCGTCACGTTCGGTGAGGAGGGAGAAGTCGAAGGAGATCCCCGCGACGCCGGCCCGGCGCAGCAGGGCGAACGGGACGTCGGGCGCGCAGGAGTGGACCACGACGGGACCGTCGCCGTGCGCCCCGACGGTGTTCCTCAGGGTCGCCTCCACGACCTGCCGGTCCACGGCCCGGTGCGTGCGGTAGCCGCTGGCGGTGCGCACCCGGCCGCGCAGCACGGCGGTGAGGGAGGGCTCGTCGAGCTGGAGCACGAGCGTCGCGCCGGGCACGCGGCGCCGGACCTCGGCGAGGTGCAGGCGCAGGCCCTCGGCGAGGGAGGCGGCGAGGTCGCGGGTGGCACCGGCGTCGGACAGGACGGCCTCGCCGTTGCGCAGTTCCAGGGCGGCGGCCAGCGTCCAGGGGCCGACGGCCTGGACCTTCAGCGGCCCCTCGTACCCTTGGGTGAACTCCTCCAGCGCGTCGAGGTCCTCCCGCAGCCAGGCCCGGGCCCGCCTGGTGTCCCGGCCCGGCCGGTCGCCGAGGCGCCAGCCGCTGGGCTCCACGCGCGCGTACAGCTCGACGAGCATTCCGGCGCTGCGGCCGATCATGTCGGCGCCGGGGCCGCGGGCGGGCAGCTCGGGCAGGAAGGGGAAGTCCTCGAAGGTGCCGGTGGCGGTCTTGACGGCCTCGCGCGCGTCGTCCCCCGGGAGGGAGCCGACGCCGGTGGCGGGGCCGAGGTGGAGGTTGTCGTTCACAGGGGAAGCGTACGCAGGGGCGGCCGGGACGGCCCCCGCCCCCGCCGCCCCGCCGGGGACTACCGTCCGGGACGCACCGTCAGGTCGTTGACCTCCGCGTCCTTGGGCAGGTCCAGGGCCATGACGACCGTCGTGGCGACCGACTCGGGGTCGATCCACCGCGAGGGGTCGTACTCCTTGCCCTCCTGCCGGTGGACCTTGGCCTGCATGGGGCTGGCGGTGCGGCCGGGGTAGACGGAGGTGACGCGGACGCCGTTCGCGTGCTCCTCCTGGCGCAGGGAGTCGGCCAGGGCCTTCAGGCCGTGCTTGGAGGCGGCGTACGCGGACCAGCCGGCGTGGGCGTTGAGTCCGGAGCCGGAGTTGACGAAGAGGACGTGGCCCTGGGCGACGCGGAGCTGGGGCAGGAAGAGGCGGGTCAGCTCGGCGGGGGCGACGAGGTTGACGTTGAGCTGGTGGCGCCAGGTCTTCGGGGTGAGGTCGCCGACCGGGCCGAGGTCGACCACGCCCGCGATGTGCAGCAGGGAGTCCACGCGGTCGGGCAGCGTCTGGTGCGAGAAGGCCCAGGAGAGCTTGTCCGGGTCCGCCAGGTCGCCGACCAGCGTCTTCGCGCCGGGGAAGGCGGCCGCCAGTTCCTTGGCGCGGCCCGCGTCGCGCGCGTGCAGCACGACCTCGTCGCCGCGCTCGTGCAGGCGGCGGGTCACGGCCGCGCCGATGCCGGAGCCCGCTCCGGTGATCACATGTGTAGCCATGCCCGCCATGCTCGCATCACCGCGGGCTCACTCCACGCCCCGGCTCTCCTCCAGGTAGGCGAGCGCGCCGACCGGCTCCTCGGCGAAGAACACCAGCTCGGACAGGGGGCGCGGCAGGAAGCCCTCGTCCTCCATCCGGCGGAACTGCTCCCTGAGGCCGTCGTAGAAGCCCGCCGTGTTGAGCAGGACGACCGGCTTGTCGGTGTGCCCGTGCTTCTTCAGCTCCAGGATCTCCGTCGCCTCGTCCAGGGTGCCGGTACCGCCCACCATGATCACCACGGCGTCGGCCTTCTCCAGCAGCAGCCGCTTGCGCTCGGCGAGGTCCCCGGCGATCACCATCTCGTCGGCCCCCTCGCGCGCCTTGGCCGCCAGGAAGTCCACGGAGACGCCCAGGAGCCTGCCTCCGGCCTCGTGCACACCGTCGGCGACGACCTTCATCAGCCCGGTGTCCGAACCGCCCCACACGAGCGTGTGGCCACCCTTGCCGAGCAGGGTGCCGAACTCCTTCGCGGGGCGCGTGTAGCGCTCGTCGAGGTCGGCGGCGGAGAGGAAGACGCAGATGTTCATACGGCCACGGTACGTTCCCGCCCCGCCGGGAAGAACTCGGCCCACGGTCGTGCTGTCACCAGGAGAGCCGGACACCGAGGAGGACGATCATGACCGAGGGACACCGCATCACCGTCGAGCCGAGCGGCCGGCACGTGCGCGTCGTGCGGGACGGGCAGGTACTGGCGGAGAGCGACGAGGCGCTGGTACTGCGGGAGACGGGTCTTCCGGAGCGGTACTACATCCCGCCCCGGGACGTGCGCCTGGACCTGCTGACCCCGTCCGACACCCGCACGCACTGTCCCTTCAAGGGCGACGCGTCCTACTGGTCCCTGCCGGACGCGCCGGACCTCGCCTGGGCCTACCCGGACCCGAAGCCGGACGTGGCGGAGATCAAGGACCACCTGTGCTTCTACGAGACGGAGGTTTCCTGATCGCCGGACGCGCGATCAACTACCCTCTTGAGGCGATCACTTGACGCGCGTTCACTACCGACGACAGGGAGCGACGGGGGCACATGCTGCGGAGCGAGGACCTTGAGCGCGCGCACGTTCTGACGGACGCCGGCGTGGCGGACTCCGTGCTCGAGGAGTTGCGGAAGATCACGCGGCGACCGGTGCGACGTCACGGGACACCGGCCTCCGGAGCCGTCCCCCCTCACGGCGCGGACGCCGTGGCCACCCCCGCCGGCCCCTGTGTCTACGTGGGCCCACGGCTGCCCGACACCCTCGGCGCGGAGCGGCTCGTCTGGTTCCACAGCACCAACGCCGGTGTGGACGGGCTCCTGGGTTCCGCCCCCTGGCCGGAAGGGGTCCTGCTCACCCGGACGGTCGGCCGCATGGGGGACCGCATCGCGCAGTACGTCCTCGCCTGGATCCTCGCCGAGTGCCAGGAGATCCCGGCACACCTCGACCAGCGGCGTCGTGCCGAGTGGCGGCGCCTGCCGTCGGAACTGGCCGAGGGCCGGACCGCGCTGATCTACGGTGCCGGACGCATCGGCGCGAGGGTGGGCACACTGCTGCGCGCCTGCGGCATCCGGACGGTGGGCGTGTCCCGCAGTCCCGGGCGGGCCCCCCAGGCGTTCGACGAGTCGGTGACCCCGGGCGACGCCGTGGCACGGATCGGCGAGGCCCGCTGGGTGGTGTCCGCCCTTCCGCTGACCCCTCGCACCGCGGGTTTCTTCGACGCCGGAACGTTCGGCGCGATGCGGGGAGCCACGTTCGTCAACGTCGGTCGCGGCGCCACCGTCGACCTCACGGCCCTGGGCGAGGCGCTCGACGACGGCAGGGTGCGGGCGGCCGTCCTCGACGTCCTGGCCGAGGAGCCGCCGGGGCCGGACAGCACGGTGTGGAAGCTGCCCCGCACGGTCGTCACGTCGCATTCGGCGGGCGTCACGGCTCCCGACGACGTGTCCGCGGACTTCGCGTCCTGCTGGCGCGCGGTTCTGGAGGGGCGCACACCGGAACTCGCCGTGAACCCTGCCCGCGGCTACTGACCGACCGTCCGACATCGTTTTTGGGGGCTGAATCAATGCAGGCGAACCAGGGGACGGGCAAACTGGAGGACGCCTGGCGCCTGTCCGTCGGCGGTGAGGTGATCACCCGGGTGGCCTGGTCCCCGCGCGGAGACCTCCTGGCCGTGCCCACCCAGTCGGGCGCGGTCCACCTGGTCGACGCGGACGGGGAGCAGCGCTCCCGGCACGTCGTGTCGCACAAGGCACTGTGGACGGCGGCCTGGCGCGAGGACGGGGCCCGGCTGGCCGTCGCGGGCCGTGACAACACGGTGCACGTGGTGGATCCCGTCGACGGCACGGAGGAGCTGACGCTCACCGGCCACACCGACGACGTGCACGGTGTGGGCTGGGCGAGCGGGCAGTCGCTGATCTACTCCGCCAGTTACGACGGCACCGTGCGCTGGTGGGACGCCGCGGATGGGCGCGCGCTGCGCACCGTCCCGGCGCACCAGGGGCGCATCGAGGACGCGCGCTGGAACGAGGACGACGGGCTGCTCTACACCGCCGGACGCGACGGCATGCTCCGCGCGTGGAACCTCGACAGCGGGGAACCGGCCGGGGAGGTGGCGGCTCACCAGGGGTTCGTCCTCAGGGTGATCGACAGCCCCGCCACCGCGGTCCTCTACACCGCGTCGAGCGACGGAACGGTCCGGGTGTGGGACCGGCGGGAGTTACGCCTGCTGCACACGGTGCGGGGCCTCACCGCCACGCCGCACGACCTGTCCCTGTCGCCGGACGGACGACTGCTCGCGGTGCAGGACGACGCGGCGCACCTGTGGGTCTACCGCGCGGACACCATGGAACTCATCGACGTCCTCCAGGACGTCGCCGCGCATCACCACTGGTACGGCAGCGGACGCTTCCATCCCACGCTGCCGTACCTGGTCAGCACCGGGCGCGAGGACCGCGAGCTCACCCTGCGCACGTACGACACGGCCCTCGTCGAACAGCTGGTCGCGGAGTCGGGCGCGGCGCGTTACGCCAACTGCCGCGTGGCCCTCCTGGGCAACACCGGCGTGGGGAAGACCGCGCTCAGCCGGGCGCTGTGCGGCAAGGAGTTCAGGGCGACCGAGTCGACCCACGGCACCCAGGTCTCCCTCATGGACCGCACCGTCGTCGAGGACGAGCTCGGTACCGTCGTGCGGGAGGTCTTCCTCTGGGACTTCGCCGGACAGTCGGTCTACCGGCTGGTCCAGCCCGTGGAAGCGGTGGGGATCGAGGTCGCCCTGCTGGTCCTGGACAACCGCAACGCCGGCAACCCGCTCGACGAGATCCGCGAGTGGGAGACGCTGCTGCGCCTGGGGTCCACGACGGAGAGCGGCCCGCAGCGCATCGTCGTGATCGCCCGTGCGGACCGGGGCGGGCTCAGCCTCGACCTCGCGGGGGACGGGGACCGGCCCGAGGTCCTGCGTCACCTCGGCACCGTGCAGACCAGTGCGCGGGACGGTACGAACATCCGTGAGCTGCGGGAGCTGATCCTCGGCGCCGTCGACTGGGACTCCGTGCCGACCATCACCTCCAACACGCGTTTCCAGCAGCTCCGTTCGTACGTGCTCCAGCAGGCCACGGCGGGCCGGGTGATGAGCCAGACCCGCCTGCTGTACCGGGAGTTCTGCCAGTCCTGTGCGCGGGCGGACCTGCCGGAGCCGACGCTGGAGGAGTTCCGCGTCCTGCTGGCCGGGCTCGACTCCGAGGGACTGCTGCGCAGGCTCCGCTTCGGTGATCTCGTGCTGCTCCAGCCCACGATCGTCGGCGCCTACGCCTCCATGCTGGTGATCGCGGCCCAGCAGGTGGCGGACGGCAGGGGCACCCTGGTCGAGGACGAGGTCCTCGGCCTGCGCATCCCGCTCCTGGAGAACGACAGGGTCGCCGAGCGCAAGCACGAAGAGGACATCATGCACGCCGCGATCGAGGAGCTGCTCTCCAGTGGCTCCCTGGTACGCGACGAGGCCCGCGGGCTGCTCTGCCTGCCCAGCGCCGTCACACGCCGTCCGGACGAGGCCGCGTGGCACGCGCTGAAGGGCCGCACGGTGCTGCGGGCCCGGGCCCTCGCCGACCACGCCTACGCGTCGGTCGTGGGCGCCCTGATCTACTCGGGGTTGTTCTCCGACTGGGAACTGTGGGCGTCCCGGGCCCGTTTCGTCAGGCCGGACGGCAGCTCCTCGTGGGTGTCGGTGCGCCCGGACCGAGGGGCGCGCATCCGCTTCGAGATGCGACACGACCCCCACGTCCACGAGACGGACTGCGCCCTGTTCGAGGAGCTCTGCCGCTCCCGGCTCGGCCGGCACTGCGTGGGCGACGAGGTGGAGACCGTCGAACACGTCGCCTGCCACGAGTGCGACACCGTCGTCAGCCCCGAGCAGCGGCGACGGCGCATGCAGCGCGGCTTCGACTGGATCACCTGCGGGGTCTGCGACGGGCGTGTGGAACTGGGCGGCGCGGGGAAGCCATGGAGGCGACCGGCCGAGGTCTCCGCGATCGAGAGCGCCGCCTCGTACACCCGCAACGCCGCCCTGCGTTCCACCGAGTTCGCGCTGAAGGAGAAGAGGCAGCTCTATGACGTCTTCATCTCCTACAGCCACCAGGACGAGGAACTCGCCCTGATGCTGGCCCAGGAACTGCGCCGGCACGGCATCCGGCCCTGGATCGACCTCTGGGAGACCTCACCGGGGACGCCCTGGGTCACCGCGATCCAGGAACAGGTGGAGAACATGCCGTGCGCCGCGGTCCTGGTCGGGCCCAGTGGCGTGGGTCCCTGGCAGAAGGACGAGGTCTGGTTCGTGCTCCAGGAGTTCCTCGGCAGGCGGTGCCCGATCATCCCGGTCCTGCTCAGGGGCGCCGCCCTCCCGGTGATGCCTCCCCTGCTGCGCAGCCTCCAGGCGGTCGACTTCAACCGGGAGCACCCCGATCCCATGCACCTGCTGCTCTGGGGCATCACCGGAGTACGGCCCGAGGAGGGAATCGCGTGAACCTTCCGTCGACAGCGGTGGTCACGGCCACCCGTCTGCCCGAAGGCATGGAGGACACCCAGGGGCTCCTGGGCGCTCTGCGGGCGCGTGGCGCGAGAGCCGACCTGGTCGCGTGGTCGGACCCCACGGTGTCGTGGGACGACTACGACCGGGTCCTGCTGCACGCTCCGTGGGACTACTCGGAGCACCTCGACGCGTTCGACAGGTGGCTGGAGGACGTGGTCGGCGAGCGTCTGGTCAACCCGCTCCCGCTCATGCGCTGGAACACCGACAAGCGTTACCTGAACGAACTGGCGGAGCAGGGCGTTCCCGTGCCCGCGACGGTGACCGTGACGGATCCCGCGCAGGTGAGGACGGACGCCCTGACCGCCGAACTGGGCTCCGGCCCACTCGTCGTGAAGTCCACCGTCGGCGCGGGGGGCCGTCGCACGTGGCTGCTCCGGGACGCCGAAGCGGTGCGCGATTTCCTCCGGGCCGAGGGTCCGGCCCGCTGCCCCGTGCTGGTGCAGGAGTTCGTCCGGTCGGTGCGCGCCACGGGCGAGTACTCGGCCGTCCAGATCGGCGGCCGGCTCAGTCACGTGGTCCGCAAGGTGCCGGCCGAGGGCGAGTTCCGGGTGCAGCACCATTACGGCGGCACGGTCGTTCCCGAGAAGGTCCGGCCGTGGATGGAGGACTTCGTCGCCAAGGTCGGCAGCGCCATGCCCGGTGCGCCGCGGTACGCACGGATCGACTTCGTGATGGGCGACGGTGACCTCCCCCTGCTGATGGAGGCGGAGGTGGTCGAACCCGACCTGTTCCTGCGGTACGGCGACGGGGCGTACGACGCGTTCGCGTCGGTGCTGACCACGGGATGAGCGCTCCGCCCGCGCCACGCCCGGACGGTCCCGCGGAGAGCGAACGGCCGCGCCTGCTGCCGGCGGGCGGCGTGGTGGCCGGGGTGCTCGCACTGGTGGCCGTGGTCTGCGGACTGATCGGCGTCGACCAGCAGCTGGACCAGTATCCGCACGCCCGTCACGACACGTGGGAGATCTGCTTCCGGGTCCTCCAGCTCTTCGCCCTGGAGTGGGACGAGCCGGACGGATCCCTGGCCGTGCCGCGGCTGTTGCAGGTGGCGCGGTTCCTGGCGCCCGCGGTGACGCTCTACGCGGCCTTCGAGGCCGGGCGGCGGCTGTTCTCCGAGGAGCTGCGGCAGCGCTGGATCCGGCGTCGGCGGGGCCATGTGATCGTGTGCGGGTCGGGAAGCGGAGCACGTTCCCTGGCTCTGTCCCTCACCGCGTCGGGAGAACGCGTCGTGGTCGTCGGCAACGAGCCCGGGGGCCGGACCGCCGGCCGGGGCGCCGCGCAGCACGTCACCGGTGACCCCAGGTTCTCCGCGACGCTGACCGCGGCCGGGCTGGCCGGGGCGAAGGCCCTCTACGCCTGCGACGAGGACAGCACGCGGAACCTCGCCGTGGCGCTCGCGGCCTCGGGCACACTCGCGGCGGGCGGGCCGAGCATCCACGCGGAGATCCGTGACCCGGCCCTGTGCCGCGCCCTTCAGGCCCGCTGGTGGAGCGGGGACGGTGCCCGCCGGGTCCGCCTGGACTTCTTCAACCGTTATCAGGCCGCGGCGACCCGGTTGGCACGGGAAGAGGCCGCCCGTCTGCCGGACGACGGCGCGCGGGAGATCCTCGTGGCCGGGGAGGGCGCGTTCCCGGCGGCTTTCGTCACCGGTCTGGGGCGCCTCGGCCCGGATCCCTCGCGGCTCGTGGTCACGTGGGTCGGTCCGGGTGCCGACGAGGCCGTACGGGAGATCTCCGCGGTCCACCCCTTCCTGGGGGACGCCCGCGTCCTGCGCAGCTCCGGGGCGACGCTCCCGGACGCCGTCCGGGAGGCGGTCGCGCGCGGCGCGGCGGCCAGGGTCTACCTGTGCTCGCCCGACCCGGAGCAGGTGATCAGGCAGGCGCTGCTGGACACCGATCTGTGGCGGGCGGGGCCGGAGAGCGTCACCGTCTGCGCCGACGACATCATCGGGTACGGGCAGGCCTTCCGCCCGCCCGGCACCGCGGCGGCCTCGCTCGACGGTATGGGCGGCCGTCTGCGCCTGTGGAGCATCAAGGCCTCCGCCTACCGGCAGGACGCCATCGGCGAGGACCTGACCGAGATCATGGCCCGGGCGGTCCACGAGGCCTATCTGCGGCAGCGGGCGAGGGAACGGGCGGCCGGCAGGGAACCCACCGGCACGCTGGTGCCCTGGAGCGACCTGCCGGAGGATCTCCGCAACGCCAACCGGAGCCAGGTGATCTCCTTCGGCCAGAAGCTGGCCGAACTGGACTGCGTCCTCATGCCCCGCGACGGGCGAGCGGCGTCCCTCGTCCTGCCGCCGGAGATCGTCGAGTCGCTCGCCGAGGCCGAGCACCGGCGCTGGATGGACGACCGGCGGGCCGCCGGGTGGACCTACGCCGCCGTCCGCGACGACGTCGCCCGCCACCACCCCGACCTCGTCCCCTGGTCGGAACTGGCCGACGCGGACCGGGAGAAGGACCGGGAGGTCATCCGCGGGATGGGCGCGATCCTGGCCGACGTGGGCTTCGACGTGGTGTCCGCCGCGGGGTCGCGGAGCGGCACGGGGATCCCCCGGCCGAGACGGTGAGAGGGGCCGGTCCCGGCACCGCCCGGGGAATCCGAGGGCGTACGGTCACGGCCCGGCGCGGCATCGTGTGGCAGTCTGCACAGACATGGACAAGAAGACCCTTTCGCGCGACGGCACGCCCATCGCCTACGCACGCACCGGGCAGGGGCCGGCCGTCGTCCTGGTCAGCGGTGCGATGTCCACGGGTGCCACGATGGCGCCCCTGGCCGCGGAGCTGTCGGACCGTTTCGACGTCACCGTGTACGACCGGCGGGGGCGCGGCGAGAGCGGTCACACGGAGCCCTACGCGGTGGAGCGCGAGGTCGAGGACCTGGCGGCGCTGGTCGAGGCGGTCGGCGGCGAGGCGTCGCTGTACGGCATCTCGTCGGGCGGCGCGCTGGTGCTGCGGGCGGCGGCGAGCGGACTGCCGCTGCGCCGGATCGCCGTGTACGAGGTGCCCTACGCCATGGACGACCGGGCCGCGCGGGCCCGCGCGGAGTACACCGAGCGGCTGGGCGAGGCGCTCGGGCAGGGGCGGCGCGGGGACGCGGTGGAGCTGTTCCTGCGGCTCACCGGTCTGGGCGAGGACGTGATCCGCAGCGCCCGCCGGTCGCCGATGTGGGCCGGCATGGAGTCGGTCGCGCCGAGCCTCGCCCACGACGACGCGGTGATGGGCGACGCCCGGGTGCCGCGGGAGCTGCTGGCGGAGATCGCCGTGCCCGTGCTGGCCCTGGCGGGCGACGCGGGCGCCGCGTGGATGCGCGAGGCGGCACGGGCCGTCGCCGACGCCGTGCCCGAGGGCACCTACCGGACTCTGGCGGGCCAGAGCCACATGGTGGAGCCGGGCGTGCTGGCGCCGGTGCTGGCGGAGTTCCTCGCGACGTGAGGGCGGTTCAGGCCACGCCCGCCGTCGTGCGCACCGTCGACGCGATCGTCGCCGAGCCCACCACGCGCGTGCCGTCGTACAGCACGATCGCCTGGCCGGGGGCCACGCCGCGGACGGGCTCGGTGAAGGACACCTCCAGGGAGCCGTCGACGAGTTCCGCCGTGACCTCGGTCTCGCCGCCGTGGGCGCGCAGCTGGGCGGTGTAGGTGCCGGGACCGGTGGGGGCGGCGCCGCACCAGCGGGGCTTGATCGCGGTGAGCGCGGTGACGTCCAGCGCCTCGGCCGGGCCCACCGTGACGGTGTTGTCCACCGGGGAGATGTCGAGGACGTAGCGGGGCTTGCCGTCGGGGGCCGGCGTGCCGATCCGCAGGCCCTTGCGCTGGCCGATGGTGAAGCCGTAGGCGCCCTCGTGGGTGCCGATCTTGGTGCCGGACTCGTCGACGATGTCGCCCTCGGCCTTGCCGAGGCGGTTCGCCAGGAAGCCCTGGGTGTCGCCGTCGGCGATGAAGCAGATGTCGTGCGAGTCGGGCTTCTTGGCTACGGCCAGTCCCCTGCGCTCGGCCTCCGCGCGGATCTCGTCCTTCGTGGTGAGCGTGTCGCCGAGCGGGAACATGGCGTGCGCGAGCTGCCGGTCGTCGAGCACGCCGAGGACGTAGCTCTGGTCCTTGGCCATGTCGGAGGCACGGTGCAGCTCGCGGGTGCCGTCCTCGCGGGTGATCACCTTGGCGTAGTGGCCGGTGCAGACCGCGTCGAAGCCGAGCGCGAGGGCCTTGTCGAGCAGCGCGGCGAACTTGATCTTCTCGTTGCAGCGCAGGCACGGGTTCGGGGTGCGGCCGGCCTCGTACTCGGCGACGAAGTCCTCGACCACGTCCTCGCGGAAGCGGTCGGCGAGGTCCCAGACGTAGAAGGGGATGCCGATGACGTCCGCGGCGCGGCGGGCGTCCCGGGAGTCCTCGATGGTGCAGCAGCCCCGGGCGCCCGTGCGGAAGGACTGCGGGTTGGCGGAGAGGGCCAGGTGGACGCCGGTCACGTCGTGCCCCGCCTCGGCCGCGCGGGCGGCGGCGACGGCGGAGTCGACTCCGCCCGACATGGCGGCGAGGACGCGGAGGGGACGGGTGCGCTGCGGGGTGTCAGTCATAACCCCTCCAGGGTACGGGGACGCGGGAACCGGAGCGCGCGCGTGTGCGTTGAAGATCGCATGGGGGCGAAGAGCGGGTCCGTGGGCGGATCCAGGGACGCGGACCGGCACCTGGGGCGCCGGGCGCTGATCGTCGGCGGCACGGCGGCGGCCCTGGGCACGGCGGTGCTGGCGCGCGACGAGCTGGCGCGGCTGTGGTGGCGCACGCCGGGTGTGGAGAAGCCGCGCGAGGAGGGCGCCGTCGACTACGCGGGCGCCCGGTGGGTGGCGGCGGCGGACGCCAACTGGCGGCGCGCGGACCGGCCCGACGACTTCGGCATCGACATGGTGGTCGTCCATGTGACGCAGGGCAGTTTCGCGAGCGCGGTGAGGGCGTTCCAGGACCCGGGGCACCAGGCGGCCGCGCACTACATCGTCGGGCAGGACGGGCACGTCACGCAGATGATCCGCGAGCTGGACGTGGCCTACCACGCGGGCAACCGGGACTACAACGAGCGCAGTGTCGGCATCGAGCACGAGGGCTTCGTGGACCGCCCGCAGGACTTCACGGACGCGATGTACGCCGCCTCGGCCCGGCTGACCGCCGGCGTCTGCGCGCGGTACGGGATACCCGTGGACCGCGAGCACATCATCGGCCACGTGGAGGTGCCGGGCACCGACCACACCGATCCGGGGCCGTACTGGGACTGGGGGCGGTACCTGGAGCTGGTCCGGCGGACGGCGACGAGCGGCCCGTCCGCCGGTGCCTCGAAGAGCGCCTGACCCCTGCCGTCCGGCCCCTGTGCCGGCCCGTCCCCTGCCGCCCGTCCCCTACGTCAGCCCGGCCGCCCGCGCCCGTTCCACCGCCGGGCCGATCGCCTTGGCGAGCGCCTCGACGTCGGCCCCCGTGGAGGTGTGGCCGAGGGAGAAGCGCAGGGTGCCGCGGGCGAGGTCGGGGTCGGTGCCGGTGGCCAGCAGGACGTGGCTGGGCTGGGCGACGCCGGCGGTGCAGGCGGAGCCGGTGGAGCACTCGATGCCCTGGGCGTCGAGCAGCAGGAGCAGGGAGTCGCCCTCGCAGCCGGGGAAGGTGAAGTGGGCGTTGGCCGGCAGCCGGTCCACCGGGTCGCCGCCCAGGACGGCGTCCGGGACGGCCGTACGGACCGCGTCGACGAGGGCGTCGCGCAGGGCGCCGATCTCACGGGCGAACCACTCGCGCTGCTCGGTGGCCAGGCGTCCGGCGACGGCGAAGGAGGCGACGGCGGGCACGTCGAGGGTGCCGGAGCGGACGTGGCGTTCCTGGCCGCCGCCGTGCAGGACGGGCACGGGGGCGTACTCGCGGCCCAGCAGCAGCGCGCCGATGCCGTAGGGGCCACCGATCTTGTGGCCGGAAACCGTCATCGCGGCGAGCCCGGAGGCGGCGAAGTCGACCGGGAGCTGACCGACGGCCTGGACCGCGTCGGCGTGCAGCGGAACGTCGAACTCGGCGGCCACGTCGGCCAGTTCACGGACCGGCATGATCGTGCCGATCTCGTTGTTGGCCCACATGACGGTGGCGAGGGCGACGTCGTCGGGGTCGCGGGCGATGGCCTCGCGCAGCGCCTCGGGGTGGACGCGGCCGTAGGCGTCGACCGGCAGGTACTCGACGGTCGCGCCCTCGTGCTCGCCGAGCCAGTGGACGGCGTCCAGGACGGCGTGGTGCTCGACGGGGCTGGCCAGGACCCGGGTGCGGGCCGGGTCGGCGTCGCGGCGGGCCCAGTACAGGCCCTTGACGGCGAGGTTGTCGGCCTCGGTGCCGCCGGAGGTGTAGACGACTTCGCTGGGGCGGGCGCCGAGGGCGTCGGCGAGAACCTCGCGGGCCTCCTCGACGGTGCGCCGGGCGCGGCGGCCGGACGCGTGGAGGGAGGAGGCGTTGCCGGTGGCGCCCACGTGCGCGGTGAGTGCCTCGACCGCCTCGGGGAGCATCGGGGTGGTCGCGGCGTGGTCGAGGTAAGCCATGGTGGGGCCGATTCTACGGGGCGGCCCCGTCCGGCCTCAGATCAAGGTTGGCCTCTTCGGCGGACCGGGACCGGGCCGTGCGGCGGACGGCTCACAGACTCCACGACATCGTGTTGTCCGCGGACATGAACGCCACCAGGACCAGCAGGTCGGCGACGCCCAGGCCGATGCCCAGCAGGGCGCGGCCGCGGCGGGCGGTGCCCCGCCACAGGGCGACACCGGCCAGCACGATGGCGAGGGGGCCCAGGAAGACGTTGAGGACGAGCAGGCCGAGCAGACCGAGGACGAAGGACGCGACGGCCATGCCGTCGGTGTCCCGGATGCCGGTCCGGCGGGCGGCCGGTGCGGTGAGCTGCACGGTGTTCTCCTTACGGCGAGTCGGTGGACCGGACGGCGCGTCGACGCACCGGCGGCGGTCAGTGGGCGGAGGTGCTCCGGCGGCGGCCGTGCCGCTCGCGGAGCGCGAAGACGCCGAGCCAGACGGCGATGACCAGGCCGATGGCGGCGGAGAAGGTGAGCGGCGCGTGGGCGACGGTGCCCAGGACGGCGCCGAAGAGCAGAAGTGCGACGACGAGAAACAGCATGGCGCGGATCCCCCAACCTTCGGTGAACGGTTGTAGTTACAGTTGTTCACTGACTTCCCAGTCTAGCGCGCCCCATGGGTTTTCAATTCCGGAGAACAGTTGTTAACTACATGGTATGAGTCACACCCTCGGCGTCCGGCAGGCCCAGAAGCAGAAGACCCGTCGGGCGCTCCTGGACGCGGCGCTCGCGCTGCTGGAGGAACAGAGCCTGAGCAGCCTGGGCCTGCGCGAGGTCACCCGTGCCGTCGGCGTCGCCCCGACCGCCTTCTACCGGCACTTCCGCTCCACCGCCGACCTCGGCGTGGCACTGGTGGAGGAGGCGCTGGGCAGCCTGCACCCGATGATCCGGACGACGGTGTCGCCCGCGGAGGACAGCGACGAACGGATCGACCGCGCCGTCGGGCTGATCGCCGGCCACGTGGCCGCGCACCCCGCCCACGTCCGGTTCATCGCCCGGGAGCGCCACGGCGGGGTGCAGCCGGTGCGAGAGGCCATACGCGACCAGCTGGCCCGGTTCGCCGAGGAGGTGCAGGCCGAGCTGGCCAAGGACCCGCAGTCGGCGGGCTGGCACGACGACGACCTGCTGATGCTCGCGGGCCTCTACGTCGACCAGATGCTGAACACGGCCTCGCTGTTCCTGGAGACGCTGCAGGCCCCGGAGGAGGAGCGCCGGCGCGTCGCCGCCGTCGCGACCCGCCGCATGCGTCTGATCAGCATCGGCCGCGGGCACTGGCTGGACTGACCGGGCGGGGGGGGGACGCGGCACGCGCACCGGGACGCCGGGACCTGTCGGTCCCGGCGTCCCGGTGCGCGGCGGCAGGCGGGGCGGACACCCCCGCGGGGTGCGTCAGCCGAGCCGGACCCGGGCCAGCTGACGGGACTGGGCCACCAGGCGGTCGGCGCTGTCCCAGACCTCGGCGTCCTCCTCCAGGAAGCCGCCGGCGAGGTTGCGGGTGGTGATGGAGACGCGCAGCGGTCCCGGTGCCGGGCGGCAGCGCACGTGGACGGTCAGCTCGACCGTCGGCACCCAGCCCTTCAGCCCGAGCTCGAAGGCGGTCGGGGGCAGCGCGTCCACCGCGAGGAGCAGCGAGAGGGGATCGGCGTCGCGGCCGTCGGCGAGCCCGAACCAGGCCCGCATCTCCCCCTTGCCCGAGGGCTGCCCGAGGGCCCAGCCCAGGGTGGCGGGGTCCAGCTTGAGCATCAGCCGGTCGGCGATGGCGGAGCTGCCCTCCAGCGGGGCGGGGGCGTCCTGCGGGCCGAAGCACTGCTCCATGGGCGGGATCGCGGGCGGCCTCGCCGACGTGCGGACGTCGTCGGGCAGCGCGCCGAGGTCGCCGTAGGAGGCGAGGACGCGGATGCGCTCGACCTCGTCGCCCTCGTCGTCGTACTGGAACAGGGACGCCTGACCGGTGGAGAGCGTACGGCCGGTGCGGACCGTCTGCGTGCGGACGACCGCCGGACCCGGCCGGGACGCGGTGAGGTAGTGCGCCGAGATCGTGAAGGGGTCCGGGTGCGGCAGGGCGTCCCCGAGGGCGCGGCCCAGGACGGCCAGCAGATAGCCGCCGTTGACGGCACTGATGATCGTCCAACCGGCGGAGAGGTCGACGTCGTAGACGCCGGGCGCGCGCCGGGTGACACCGGTGTCCCGGTCGAACTCGCTGTCGCCGATGGTGGCCCGCAGGGCCGGTGTGGATGCTGCTTCTGGCATGGCCGCACAGTACAACAGGAAACTACTAAGCGGTAGCTTTCCTCTTTTCCCCCGGCAGGGACCTCACTCCCCCTCGACGACCGTCGACCGTCGGTTCCACGCGCGCGGCGCCCGCCAGTGGAAGCGCATCGCCAGCAGGCGCAGCACGAAGGCGGTGACCACCGCAAGGCCGCTGGTGACCGGGCTCAGCGCCTCGAAGCGGATGCACACGGCGACCATGGCGGCGCCGACGATGGCCGGGACGGCGTACAGGTCGCGGTCCCAGCGCAGCAGCGACGGCACCTCGTTGGCCAGCACGTCGCGCAGCACACCGCCGCCCACGGCGGTGGCCAGGCCGAGACAGGCGGAGGCGGTCAGGCCGAGCCCGTAGTCGTACGCCTTGGTCGTGCCGGCGACGCAGAACAGGCCGAGACCGGCCGCGTCGAAGACGTTGACGCCGGTCTGGAGCCGTTCGACGTGCGGATGGAGGAAGAAGACCAGCACGGTGGCGAGCAGCGGGGTCAGGAAGTACCCGAGGTCCGTGAACGCCGCGGGCGGCACCGCCCCGATGATCAGGTCCCGGAACAGCCCGCCGCCCAGCGCGGTGACCTCGGCGAGAACGGCTATGCCGAACACGTCGAAGTTCTTGCGGACGGCCAGTAGCGCGCCCGAGATGGCGAAGACGAAGATGCCGATCAGGTCGAGCGTGTGCTGCACGGTCGGGCTGAAGAGTTGCTCGTACACCCTGCCATTCTCACCTGTCACCGAGCCCCCGCCTTACAAACGAAGGCGGGGGCTCGGCGGGTGGGCGGGCTACTTCTTCTTCTTGGCCGAAGGCGCGGTCTTCGGCTTCGCCTTGGCCGGAGACTCGGTCTTCGGCTTCGCCTCGGCCGCAGGCTCGGTCTTCGCGCCGGCCTCCGTCTCCGCCTCGTCCTCGGACGGTTCGGGCTCGACGGACTCGGCCTCGGTCGTGCCGGACTCGGTCGTGCCCTCGTCGGCGTCCGCCGTGCCGGTCTCGGTCTCGGCCTCAGCCTCAGCGGACTCGGTCTCGGCCGTGCCGGACTCGGTCTTACCGGACTCGGCCTCAGCCTTACCAGGCTCAGCCTCAGCCTTACCGGACTCGGCTTCAGCCGTGCCCTCGCCTGCGTCCGCCTTCGCGCTCTCCGTCTCCGCGGCCACCGCCGCCGAGGTCTGCGCGGACTTCGCCAGGGCCTCCTCCGGGACCGTCTCCGCCGCCTCCTTGGCGGCGGTCAGCAGGACGACGTCCTGCGGTGCCTGGTCCTCGAAGTTCTCCGGGTGGTGGCAGGCCACCTGCTGGCCCGGCCGCAGCTCCTTCAGCGGCGGCTCGGTGGTCTTGCAGATCTGCGTCGCCTTCCAGCACCGCGTGTGGAAGCGGCAGCCGCTCGGCGGGGAGAGCGGCGAGGGCACGTCGCCACGGAGCAGGATCCGCTCGCTCTTGGCGCCCCGGCGCTTCGGGTCCGGCACCGGCACCGCCGACATCAGCGCCTTGGTGTACGGGTGCATCGGCGCCTCGTACAGCGAGGTGCGGTCGGCGAGCTCGACGATCTTGCCCAGGTACATCACCGCGATCCGGTCCGAGACGTGCCGGACGACGGACAGGTCGTGCGCGATGATCACGTACGTCAGGCCGAGCTCCTGCTGGAGGTCGTCCATGAGGTTGACGACCTGCGCCTGGATCGACACGTCCAGCGCGGAGACCGGCTCGTCCGCCACGACCAGCTTCGGCTTCAGGGCGAGCGCGCGGGCGATGCCGATGCGCTGGCGCTGGCCGCCGGAGAACTCGTGGGGGTAGCGGTTGTAGTGCTCGGGGCTCAGGCCCACCAGCTCCAGCAGCCGCTGGACCTCCTTCTTCACCCCGCCCTCGGGCTCGACGCCCTGGAGGCGGAACGGCGCCGAGACGATGCCGCCGATGGTGTGACGCGGGTTCAGCGAGCCGTACGGGTCCTGGAAGATCATCTGGATGTCCCGCCGCAGCGGACGCATCCCGGCCGTGTTCAGCCGCGTGATGTCCTTGCCCTCGAAGTGGATCGAGCCGCCCGTCGGGTCCTGGAGCCGGGTGATGACCCGGCCCATGGTCGACTTGCCGCAGCCCGACTCGCCGACCACGCCGAGGGTCTCGCCCTTGCGCACCTCGAAGTCGATGCCGTCGACGGCCTTGACCGCGCCGGTCTGGCGCCGCAGGACGCCCTTGCGGATCGGGAAGTGCTTCTGCAGGCCCTCGACCTTCAGCAGCACCTCACGCTCCTCGGGGGAGGATGCCTGGGCCGGGACCGTCGTCGCGTCCTTCTTCTTCGTATCGCTCACAGCTTCGGCGCAATCTCTTCGGTCCAGATCCGCGTGCGGTCCTCCGGCGAGAGGTGACAGGCGGAGAAGTGCCCGCTGCCGACCTGCTGGAGCTCCGGGCGCACGGTACGGGTGACATCCCCCTTGGGGAGGTCCGCGTACGGGCAGCGGGGGTGGAAGGCGCAGCCCGAAGGGACGTTGATGAGGCTCGGCGGCGAGCCCTTGACCGGGATGAGCCGCTCGGAGGTCTCGCGGTCGATGCGCGGCATCGAGCCGAGCAGACCCCAGGTGTACGGGTGCTGCGGCCGCTCGAAGACGTCGGCGACCGAACCGCGCTCCACGCACCGGCCGCCGTACATCACCAGGACGTCGTCGGCGATCTCGGCGACCACGCCGAGATCGTGGGTGATCAGGACGACCGCGGAGCCGAACTCCTTCTGCAGGTCCCGGATGAGGTCGAGGATCTGCGCCTGGACGGTCACGTCCAGGGCGGTCGTCGGCTCGTCCGCGATGAGCAGCTCGGGGTTGTTGACCAGCGCCATCGCGATCATCGCGCGCTGGCGCATGCCGCCGGAGAACTCGTGCGGGTAGCTGTCGACGCGCTTGCCGGGCTCGGGGATGCCGACCCGGTCGAGCATCTCGACCGCCCGCTTGCGCGCGGTCTTCTTGCTGACGTCGTGGTGGACCCGGTACGCCTCCACGATCTGGTTGCCGATCGTGTAGTACGGGTGCATCGCGGACAGCGGGTCCTGGAAGATCATCGCCATCTCGCGGCCGCGCAGCCGGCGGACCTCGTCCGGGTCGGCGGAGACGAGCTCCTTGCCGCCGAGCCAGATCTCGCCGGACATCTGCACGTTCTTGCCGCGCGAGCCGAGCCGGTGCAGGCCCATGATGGCGAGCGAGGTGACGGACTTGCCGGAACCCGACTCGCCGACGATGCAGAGGGTCTTGCCCTTCTCCACCTGGAAGCTGAGCCCGTCGACGGACTTGACCAGACCGTCGTCGGTGGGGAAGTGCACCTTGAGGTCGCGGACCGCGAGGAACGCGTCGGGCGCGCTCGAGGGCGTGGTCGTGGGCTCGCCCACGGCGGCCCCGGTCTTGGAGAGTTCGGTCACGAGAGCCTCACGCGTGGGTCGGCGGCGGCGTACAGCAGGTCCACCAGGAGATTGGCGATCACGACGAAGAAGGCTGCGAGCAGGGTGACGCCGAGGATCTTGGGCAGGTCGTTGTCGGTGATGCCCTGCACCGCGTACTGGCCGATGCCGGGCAGCGAGAAGACCTTCTCGGTGATCACGGCGCCGCCGAGCAGCAGGCCGAGGTCCATGCCGAAGACGGTGATGATCGGCGTCAGCGCGGCCCGCAGCCCGTGCCGGGCCACGACTTTGCGCTCCCGCAGGCCCTTGGCGCGGGCCGTGCGGATGAAGTCCTCGTTCATCGTCTCCAGCATGCCGGAGCGGGTCAGCCGCGCGTAGATGGCGGAGTAGAGCAGGGCCAGCGAGCACCAGGCCGGGATGAGCGTGTTGGCCCACTGGGCCGGGTTCTCGGTGAACGGTATATAGGTGCGGCCGAAGATCGGCCACTGGAAGGTGAACAGCAGCAGCGCCAGGTTGCCCGTGAAGAACATGGGCAGCGAGACACCGGCGAGCGCGACGCCCATGAAGGTGCGGTCGAAGAGACTGCGGGGCTTCAGCGCGGAGATCACGCCGATCAGGACACCCGACACCAGCCACAGCACGGCGGCACCGCCGGCCAGCGAGAGGGTCACCGGGAGGCGCGAGGTGAGCTGCGGCCAGATGGCCTCGTGGGTCTTGAAGGAGTAGCCGAAGCAGGGCGCGTCGCACTGCGCCGTGGTGGGGCCCAGGTTGTAGGTGGCGCCGCTGACGATCCCCTTGATGAAGTGCCAGTACTGGACGTAGAGGGGCTCGTCCAGACCGAGGTTCTGCTTGACCGCGAGGATGTCTGCCTTCGTCGGACTCTTTCCGATGTACTGCTGCGCGAGCTGGTCGGCGGTCTGACCGGCGAGCCGCGGCAGCAGGAAGAAGATCGCGAAGGTGACCGCGGTGACGACCAGCAGCAGGATCACTGCCGCGAACGTCCGACGGAGGATGTACGAGATCACGGGGACCGGCGCTGGTGCCCGCGGGCCGCGAAGCCCGCGGGCACCAATGCCTTCACCTGCCTTCCGGGGCTACTTCTTGGTCGTGCCGATGTTGAGGTAGTCGTACTGACCGCTGAACGCCGCCGTGGACACCAGGTTGGTGTAGGTGGTCGGGCGGTACAGCAGGACCTTGAAGTAGGTCAGCGGGACGAGGGTGGCCAGGTCCATCGCACGCTTGTCGATCTGCGCGTACATCGCGTTGCGCTCGGTGTCGCTCTCGGTGGCGATGGCCTTCTCGAGCGTCTCGTTGATCTGCTTGTCGTTGATGTACGACAGGTTGGTGTTGCCCGAGGCGCCGATCGCGTCACCGTGCAGGATCTGCTGGAGGAAGCCGTAGCCGGACGGCCAGTCGGCACCCCACTGCATCATGTGCAGACCGATGTTCTGCTTCTTGTCGAACGTCGGCACACCCACGTAGTCGGTGAAGTACTTGCCCGACGGGTACTGCTTCAGGCTGGCGTTGATGCCGACCTTCTTCAGCGCGGCGATGATCGCGGTGGCCGCGTCGATCTCCTGCGGGCGGTCGCTGCGCGCCGAGATGTTGGTGTTGATGCTGGTCTTGCCGCAGGCCTTCAGCTGCTCCTTGGCCTTGGCGACGTCGCCCTTGTTGCCTTCCGTCGCGTAGGTCTCGGCCTTCGCGTAGCCGGTGATGTCCGGCGGGAGGACGGTGGTGGCGATCTCACCGCGGATCGGGCCGCCGAGGGCGGTCTGCACCGAGACCTTGTCGATGGCGTACTCGACGGCCTTGCGGCACTCGACCTTGTCGAACGGCGCGACCTGGGAGTTGATCGCCATGTAGACCAGGCGGCCACCATAGGTGTTGTCGGTGTTGGCCTTCAGGGAGGCGTCGTTGACGACCTTCGCCTGCGTGGCGGCCTGGACGCCCGTGCCGCCGAGGTCGATCGCGGTGCCGGCCTGGACGTCCTGGTCGATCGTCTCCGGGTTGACCTTGAGCTTGACGACGATCTTGTCCGGGTACTGCTTGCGCAGCGGGTCCGTCTTCGGGTCCCAGTTCTCGTTGCGGACGAGGACGGCCTGCTTGCCCTCCTCGTAGCTCTCGAACTTGTACGAGCCGGAGGACACGATGCTCTTGACGTAGTCGACGCCCTTGTCCTTGGCCTGGGGCACCGGGGCCGTCTGCGGCGTCGCGACCAGGTAGTCGAACTCCTGGAAGGAACGGTTCAGGTGGAAGACGATCGTGGTGTCGTCCGGCGTCTCGATGGACTTCAGGCCCTCGGGGCTCTTGTCCTTGTACGGACCCTTGTACTTGTCGCCGCCCTCCATGAACTGCTGGAAGTAGTTCGGGCCGAGCGAGAGCACGTCACGCGCGAAGTTGGACCGCTCGACGGCGTACTTGACGTCCTTCGAGGTGATCGGGGTGCCGTCCTGGTACTTCAGGCCCGCACGCAGCTTGTACGTCCAGGTCTTGCCGCCGTCGCTCGGCACGCCCTTGCTCGCGGCGAGGTCCGGGACCAGGGTGTTGCCCTCCTCGCCCGCGGCGGGCTTGAAGGTCATCAGCGGGCGGGCGTACAGCCGGCTGAGGTTGTACATGTACGCGTAGTACGTGTTGCCGGGGTCGAAGGAGTCCGGGACGTCCGACAACTCGTACGTGACCGTCCCACCCTTCTGGGTGGAGGCGTTGACGACACCCTTGGTCGCTGCGTTGGCCTCAGCCGACTTCTTACCGTTGTTGTCCGAGCTGTCATCGGCCTTGCTGCAAGCCGAAAGCAGCAAGCTCGCACTGCCGATGGCCGCGACCGCGGCCAGCGCTGACCTTCGCATGATGGTCTGCTTCCCCTCCATTGTTGGCAAATCTTTGGGTCTCTCGCGGCAGTCGCCGGTCAGCGGCTGCGCGGGTCGAGAGCGTCACGGAGACCGTCACCGAGCAGGTTGAACGCCAGGACGGTCACGAAGATGGCGAGACCGGGAACGATCATGAACTGGGGGTCGACCTGGTAGAAGGGGACCGCCTGGTTGATCATGCCGCCCCACGAGGCCTGCGGGGGCTGGATGCCGACGCCGAGGAAGCTCAGGGACGCCTCGAAGAGGATGTTGGTCGGGATGAGCAGCGTCGAGTAGACGATGATCGGACCCACGAGGTTCGGCAGCAGCTCCCGGAAGAGGATGTACGGGCCCTTGGCCCCCATCCCGCGCGAGGCGTCGACGAACTCCCGTTCCCGCAGGGCGAGCGTCTGGCCGCGGACGATGCGCCCCAGGTAGGGCCAGTTGAAGAAGCCGATGACGAAGACCAGCACCATGATGTGCAGCGGCAGGCCCTCCAGTCCGAAGGCGCCGCCCTGCAGGGTCGCCGAGATGGCGATCGCGAACAGCAGGAGGGGGAAGGCCAGGAAGGTGTCCATCAGCCGGCTGATGATCGTGTCGACGCGTCCGCCGTAGTAGCCGGCGACGACGCCGAGGATCGCGCCGATGGTGTTGGACAGGATCGTGGCGCCGAAGGCGACGACCAGCGAGACCCAGGAACCCTCGAGGATGCGGGTGGCGATGTCGCGGCCGAACTTGGGTTCCACACCCAGCGGGTGGTCCCAGCTCATGCCGCCGAAGTCACCCTTGGGCAGCGAGGTGTTGGGGTCGATCAGGTCCTGGTTGAGGGCGTTGGGGTCCAGGTCGAAGATCGCCTGGATGGGGCGGGAGAGGACGGCGAGGAGGATCAGCAGGATCACGATGACCCCGCCGGCCATGGCCACCTTGTCCTTCTTGAAGCGGGACCAGGCGATCTGCCCCAGGGAACGACCCTCGATCTGCCCCTTGTCGGCACCGACGAGGACAGCCTCGGGCTGTGCCTCGGCTTGCGCCCCGGTGGTCTCGATCGGTGCGGTCACAGTGACCTGACCCCTCTCGCCGGTGGTGACCGGCCTACACCCGCCGTGGATTACGGCTTTGTCGACTTGCTCTCGATCACAGGATCGAACGATCCGTACCTGTCTCGGGAGTCTTCAGCGTCGTCACGATCACCCGCCAGGTCTGACCGGGAAAGTATGCGCAACCGTGATGCACTGCTAGGGATTCCGTTATCCGAACAGTGGGTAACAGCCTTCGAACGCAGGACAGTTGGGACACAACGGTGAAATCGACGACCTTCGCGACCTTCCGCCGTCGTCTACGCGCGAAGAAATGTGTGCGTGACGTGAAGATCACGGAGCGTCGTCGGCGCGGGCCGCCCGGCCCGACGCGCCGTCAGAAGCTCCCGCGGACCGGCGGGTAGCCGTACCCGGTGGCGGACGCTTGGGCGGGGGCCGCGTGGGCCTCGCGGTCGTAGAAGGGGCGGGCGTTGGCGCGCAGCCACATGGCGACCGGGTCGTGCGCGTCGGTCATCGCCACCGTCGACACCGGCAGCCCCTCCGGCACCGCGCCGACGGACTGCTGCATCATCGCGCGCACCGCGTCCACGGCCGGCGGCGACGTGTCGTACACGTCCAGGCCGATGGCGAGGTAGGGCGCGCCCAGCGACGGCTGCACCCAGGCGCGGCGCAGTGCGCGGACCGCCGGGGTGCGGTGGGCGTTCTGCGTGAGCAGGGCGTAGAACTGCGGGATCTCGATGGCCGGTTCCGACAGGCGCAGGGGTCCGGCGGGCTGGCGGTCCAGGCCGGAGGCGATGCGGCGCAGGTCGGGCCAGGGGATGCCGACGCCGCCGCCGGGGGCGTGCGGATTGAGCCAGAGGCCGTAGTGGTCCGGGTAGAGGGCGCGGGCCACTTCCAGGCCGTCGACCACTTCGTACGACCGGTTCCAGCCGCTGGCGGAGAGCTCCTGGGCGGAGGTGACGCAGGGCGCGTAGCCGTGGCCACCGACCTCCATGTTCCCGTACTGGGCGTCCGGGGAGCCGGCCTGACCGTGCCACAGCAGCATCCAGACCTGGCCGGTGGCGGGGGTGGCGAGCGCGCGCAGCAGGGCCTCGTAGGCGTCGTAGCGCCCGGGCGTCACCTGGCGCAGCATGTGCTCGACCTGCCCGGTCGCGGCGGTACCGCTCGCGCTCACCTTTTACCGACCCTTCGAGAACCGTCCCCTGTTGACGGAACCAGCTTAGGGCTCCGCCGGACGCGGTGGCCCTGGAGCTCGCGGGGTTCTTGTCCGTGGGCGGGCGCGGGCCCGCCACGGCCGGCCGCGCCCGCGGTGCGGCGTCGCGGGCGTCACAGCCCCGCGCCCGCCCGGGCGTGCTCCTCCGCCGGGGGTCTACGCGTCCCGGTCGTAGAAGGGGCGCACATGTGTCCGCATCCAGTCGCAGACCGGGTCCTGGGCCGCTTCCAGGAGGACCAGGTTGACCGGCCACCTGACCGGGACCGCGCCGAGGGCGCGGCCGAGGGCGTCCAGCGGGAGCGCGCGGGCGTCGCCCTCCCAGTGGGACAGTTCCACGCCGACGAACATCACCGGGTCGGCGGTCTCGACGGCGGCCAGGCAGCGGCGGGCGGTGCGGACGACGCCGACGGCGGCGAACTCGGCGCGGGCCGCGGCCAGGAAGTCGACCGGGTCGTCCTGCCAGTCGGGTTCGAACAGGCGGACCCGTCCGCCGGACGCGGCCCCGTCCAGCGGGGTGCGTCCGGCCCGGCACAGCTCGGCCACGGCGGCCGGCGGCAGCGGGACGCCGACCACGCCGTCCGGGTTCACGGCGATGCCGACCTGCGGGGGCAGACCGCGGGCGAACTCGACGGCCGGGGCGATGGTGTACCCCATGTGGGGGCCGGCGACCCGGCGGAGCTGTTCCTCGGAGCTGAACACCGGCACGTGGGCCTGGCCGTCGATCTCCACCGTGGGCAGGTCGAGGGGGCCGGTGTCCGGGCCGCCGCCGTTGGGCAGCGGGACCCAGACGAAGCTGCGGCCGAGCACCTCCACGATCCGGCCGCCGGCGCCCGGCACGCCGAGGGAGGCCGACAGCACCTCCTCCAGCTCGTTGCCGGGCCATCCGCCGTGCGGATGGGGATGCGCCTGCGCCGGGAACTCCGGTGAGAGGTCCGCCGGGAAGTCCGCTGGGAAGTCCATCTGCCTACCGCCTGCCTGGGTACCGCTGCTGTGGCTGAAAAGGCTAACCCGTTCGGCCCCATCGGCCCACGGACCGTCACCTCAGCCGGTGAAGGCGATCCGGTGCAGCGCGTCGGCCGCCGCCCGGTCCAGGACGACCGCCGAGGCGCAGCCGGCGGGCAGGTCGCCCTCGGTCACGGAGGCCAGCAGCCGGGTGGTCGCCGCGCGGTGCCGCAGGAAGGCGTACCGCGAGACGCCCCGGCCGCGCTCGCGCTGCCCGGCCAGGGCCTCGTCGGCGCCGACGTCGAGGAGCAGCAGGTGCAGGGCGCCGCCGCGGCGACGGGCCTCGCGGGCCAGCCAGCCGCGCACCCAGGACTGCGTGCCGCAGTCGTGCACGACGACGCCCCGGCCGGAGCGCAGGGCGCGGCGCAGCCCGGCGTAGTGGGCGAGGCGCACGAGGGGCCGGTAGAGGGCGTACGGGAGGAGGCGGGGCACGCGGCGGTCCCAGCGGTCGCGGGTGTCCTGGGAGTCGACGCGCGTGCCGCGCACGGTGCGCCGCATCAGGGTGGACTTGCCGCTGCCGGGCAGGCCGGTGATCACCACGACGTCGCGGGGCCCGAAGAGCAGGGCGTGCGGGCTGCGGCCGTCGCGGTCGCGCAGGTCGCGGACGACGGGTGCGGGCAGTCCGGCACACGCCTCCCCGGCCGGGGCGGGCCGCTTCGGCAGCGCGATGCCCGAGGTCGTTGCGTAAGCCGTGGTCCTGTTCACCGTGATCGTCCTCCCCTGGGGCGGTTCACGAGTTCCCGTTCCCCGTCGAGTGTAAAGAGAAGGTAATGCGGCGGTCTCGCGTTTTCGTGCGCTTACTGCCACAAGCCGGTTACAGATCACGGTCTGCCACGAACAGGCCCGGCATGCAATGATGGCGGCGCCAACTGCATACCGGCCGTTTGAATCCGCGCGGGAGAGTCCCCGGCCGCGCCGGGGCGCCGAAGGAGCAAGTCCCTCCCTTGAATCTCTCAGGCACCGTTACCGCGCGGGCGAGGCACATCTGAAAAGCGGGCCGCCGCTCCACGGCCGCCCCACCCAAGGTGCAAGTCCTGACCGCCGCGCTCCGGTGGTCATGGCGAACCTCTCAGGTTCCGATGACAGATGGGGAGGACCGACCTCGCCCGTGCCGTCCTGTCCTGGGAGACGACCGACCGATGAGCAGTACCGAACTCCGCCGTACCGTGCTGGATGCCACGCACCGCGCGCTGGGCGCGACCATGACCGACTTCGCCGGCTGGGACATGCCCCTGCGCTACGGCTCCGAGCGCGACGAGCACGTCGCGGTGCGCACCCGGGCCGGGCTCTTCGACCTCTCCCACATGGGCGAGATCACCGTCACCGGCCCGCGCGCCGCCGACCTGCTGGACTTCGCGCTGGTCGGCAACATCGGCAGCGTGAAGCCGGGCCGCGCCCGCTACACCATGATCTGCCGCGAGGACGGCGGCATCCTGGACGACCTGATCGTCTACCGCCTGGGCGAGACCGAGTACATGGTCGTCGCCAACGCCTCCAACGCCCAGGTGGTGCTGGACGCGCTCACCGAGCGGGCCGCCGGGTTCGACGCCGAGGTCCGCGACGACCGCGACGCGTACGCGCTGCTGGCCGTGCAGGGCCCGGAGGCCCCGGGCATCCTCGCCTCGCTCACCGACGCCGACCTGGACGGCCTGAAGTACTACGCCGGTCTGCCCGGCACGGTCGCCGGCGTCCCGGCGCTCATCGCGCGCACCGGGTACACCGGCGAGGACGGCTTCGAGCTGTTCGTGAGGCCGGAGCACGCCGTGGAGCTGTGGCAGGCGCTGACCGAGGCGGGCGCGGGCGCCGGGCTGGTCCCGTGCGGCCTGTCCTGCCGGGACACGCTCCGCCTGGAGGCGGGCATGCCGCTGTACGGGCACGAGCTGACGACGGAGCTGACGCCCTTCGACGCCGGGCTCGGCCGGGTGGTGAAGTTCGAGAAGGAGGGCGACTTCGTGGGCCGCGCGGCGCTCGAGCAGGCCGCTTCCCGGGCCGAGGCGAACCCGCCCCGCGTCCTGGTCGGCCTGGTCGCCGAGGGCCGCCGGGTCCCGCGCGCCGGGTACGCGGTCGTCGCCGGCGGCGAGGTGGTCGGCGAGGTCACCTCCGGCGCCCCCTCCCCCACGCTGGGCAAGCCGATCGCCATGGCGTACGTCGACGCCGCCCACGCGGCCGCGGGCACCGCCGGGGTCGGCGTGGACATCCGGGGCACCCACGAGCCGTACGAGGTCGTGGCGCTGCCCTTCTACAAGCGCCAGAAGTAGACACTGGGCGTGCGGGGGCCCTTCGCCGCCCTCGTCCGTCCCGCGCTGCTCACCAGTGGTTCCAGCAGTCCCCCCGTCATCAGCACCGACCCGCGTACAGGAGAATTCAGGCCATGAGCAACCCCCAGCAGCTGCGCTACAGCAAGGAGCACGAGTGGCTGTCGGGCGCCGAGGACGGCGTCTCGACGGTCGGCATCACGGAGCACGCGGCCAACGCGCTCGGTGACGTCGTCTTCGTCCAGCTCCCCGAGGTCGGCGCCACCGTGTCCGCGGGCGAGACCTGCGGCGAACTGGAGTCGACCAAGTCGGTCTCCGACCTGTACTCCCCCGTCTCCGGCGAGGTCACCGAGGTCAACGAGGACGTCGTCAGCGACCCGTCGCTGGTGAACTCGGCTCCCTTCGAGGGCGGCTGGCTGTTCAAGGTGCGCGTCAGCGAGGAGCCGGGCGACCTGCTCTCCGCCGACGAGTACACCGAGTTCGCCGGCGCCTGAGGAGACACGCACATGTCGCTTCTGAACACCCCCCTGCACGAGCTCGACCCCGACGTCGCCGCCGCCGTCGACGCCGAGCTGCACCGCCAGCAGTCCACCCTCGAGATGATCGCCTCCGAGAACTTCGCGCCCGTCGCGGTCATGGAGGCGCAGGGCTCGGTCCTCACCAACAAGTACGCCGAGGGCTACCCCGGCCGCCGCTACTACGGCGGCTGCGAGCACGTCGACGTGATCGAGCAGATCGCCATCGACCGCGTCAAGGCGCTCTTCGGCGCCGAGCACGCCAACGTGCAGCCGCACTCCGGCGCCCAGGCCAACGCGGCGGCGATGTTCGCGCTGCTCAAGCCGGGCGACACGATCATGGGTCTGAACCTCGCCCACGGCGGGCACCTGACCCACGGCATGAAGATCAACTTCTCCGGCAAGCTCTACAACGTCGTGGCCTACCACGTGGGCGACGACGGCCAGGTCGACATGGCCGAGGTGGAGCGCCTCGCCAAGGAGAACAAGCCGAAGCTGATCGTGGCCGGCTGGTCGGCCTACCCGCGTCAGCTGGACTTCGCCGCCTTCCGCCGGATCGCGGACGAGGTCGGCGCGTACCTGATGGTCGACATGGCGCACTTCGCCGGTCTGGTCGCCGCGGGCCTGCACCCGAACCCGGTGCCGCACGCCCACGTGGTGACCACCACCACCCACAAGACCCTGGGCGGTCCGCGCGGCGGTGTGATCCTCTCCACGGCCGAGCTGGCCAAGAAGATCAACTCCGCCGTCTTCCCCGGTCAGCAGGGTGGCCCGCTGGAGCACGTGGTGGCCGCCAAGGCCGTCGCCTTCAAGGTCGCGGCGAGCGAGGACTTCAAGGAGCGCCAGCGTCGTACGCTGGAAGGCGCCCGGATCCTGGCCGAGCGCCTGGTGAAGGACGACGCGAAGGCGGCGGGCGTCTCCGTCCTGACCGGCGGCACGGACGTCCACCTGGTCCTGGTCGACCTGCGCGACTCGGAGCTGGACGGCCAGCAGGCCGAGGACCGCCTCCACGAGGTCGGCATCACGGTCAACCGCAACGCCGTCCCGAACGACCCGCGCCCGCCGATGGTGACCTCCGGTCTGCGCATCGGTACGCCGGCCCTGGCGACCCGCGGCTTCACGGCCGAGGACTTCGCCGAGGTCGCGGACGTGATCGCCGAGGCGCTGAAGCCGTCCTACGACGCGGAGGCCCTCAAGGCCCGGGTGAAGGCCCTGGCCGACAAGCACCCGCTGTACCCGGGTCTGGACAAGTAACCGGCAGTACCGCACGAGGGCGCCGGGCCGGTCACGAGCGGGCCCGGCGCCCCACCCCCCCTCTTGCACCACCCCCGTTCTGAGGAGTTCCCGTGGCCATCTCGGTCTTCGACCTGTTCTCGATCGGCATAGGCCCGTCGAGCTCGCACACGGTCGGCCCGATGCGCGCGGCCCGCATGTTCGCCCGCCGCCTGCGCAACGAGGAACTGCTGGGCTCCGTGGCCTCGGTCCGGGCCGAGCTGTACGGCTCGCTGGGCGCCACCGGTCACGGCCACGGCACGCCCAAGGCGGTGCTGCTCGGACTGGAGGGCGAGTCGCCGCGCACGGTGGACGTGGAGACGGCGGACGACCGCGTCGAGACGATCAGGACCTCGGGCCGCCTCCGCCTCCTCGGCGAGCGCGAGATCCCCTTCTCCTACGACGACGACATGGTCCTGCACCGCCGCAAGGCCCTCCCGTACCACGCCAACGGCATGACGCTGTGGGCGTACGACGCGGCGGGCACGGAGGTGCTCACGAAGACGTACTACTCGGTCGGCGGCGGCTTCGTCGTCGACGAGGACGCGGTGGGCGCGGACCGCATCAAGCTCGACGACACCGTGCTGAAGTACCCCTTCCGCACCGGCGACGAGCTGCTGCGCCTGACCCGGGAGACGGGTCTGTCGATCTCCGCGCTGATGCTGGAGAACGAGCGGGCCTGGCGCGACGAGGACGAGATCCGCGAGGGTCTGCTGGAGATCTGGCGCGTGATGCGGGCGTGCGTGGACCGCGGCATGTCGCGGGAGGGCATCCTGCCGGGCGGTCTGAAGGTGCGCCGCCGCGCCGCGAACACCGCGCGCAAGCTGCGCTCCGAGGGCGACCCGCAGGCCCTGGCCATGGAGTGGATCACGCTCTACGCGATGGCCGTGAACGAGGAGAACGCGGCCGGCGGCCGGGTCGTCACGGCCCCGACCAACGGCGCGGCGGGGATCATCCCGGCGGTCCTGCACTACTACGTGAACTTCGTCCCCGGCGCCGACGAGGAGGGCGTGGTCCGCTTCCTCCTCGCCGCCGGCGCGATCGGCATGCTCTTCAAGGAGAACGCCTCCATCTCCGGCGCCGAGGTCGGCTGCCAGGGCGAGGTCGGCTCCGCCTGCTCGATGGCGGCGGGCGCGCTCGCCGAGGTGCTGGGCGGCTCCCCGGAGCAGGTGGAGAACGCCGCCGAGATCGGCATGGAGCACAACCTCGGCCTCACCTGCGACCCCGTGGGCGGCCTCGTCCAGATCCCCTGCATCGAGCGCAACGGCATGGCCGCGGTGAAGGCGGTCACGGCGGCCCGGATGGCGATGCGCGGCGACGGCTCGCACAAGGTGTCCCTCGACAAGGTCATCAAGACCATGAAGGAGACGGGCGCCGACATGTCGGTCAAGTACAAGGAGACGGCGCGGGGCGGACTGGCGGTCAACATCATCGAGTGCTGAGGCCGCGGGCCCCGATCGGCGCCCTCACGTCCGTCGGCGCCGGCGCCGACGGGGCCGTCCTGGCCCCGTGACCGGGCGGCGGCACGGGAAGCGGTGACGGAAGGTGCGCGAGACTCGGTGTGGCGGCTCCCGGACGGGGCAGCACGAAGGAGATCGCGCCGGCCACGGCGCGGGGAAGCACGGTACGGGCGGAGGTTCGTGCGTGGACTGGCTGTTCATCGTCAAGCCCGCGGAGGCCACTCCGGACGGCGGGTCATACGCCAAGAGTCACATGCTGGAACTCGCCGAGACCGAGCCCCGTCGGGAGTGGTGCCTGTCCAGGTGGCGGCGGATGGCCGCGGGCGACCGCCTGTGGATCTATTTCGCCGCCCCGGTGCGGGAGGTCGCCGCGGTGGCCGAGATCGAGGACGAGCCGTTCGAAGCGGTCGGGAACCCTCGTCAGCCGTGGCGCGTCCGGGCGACGCTCAGCCCGGTGGCGACTCGTCGGCTGAACCGCGACCCCGTCCCGCTGCACATGCTGACCAACAGGCACCCTCAAGGGGTCACCCGCGTGAAGGACGCCGACCTGGCGCTTCTGCTGCGGCACGCAGGCCTGTAGCACCGCCTCGCTCCCCTTCGGCTCCCCCGGCTCGGCCGGTTCCCGCGGGAGCGCTCCCCCTCGAACCGGGCGGGACGGCCGATCCGAGCGCCGGTCTCCGGCTCATCCACCGGGCGGCGACTCCGCACCTTGTCAGGCCGCACGCTTCCCCGGAGGCTCCCCATCTCACATCGTGGCACGGTCTTTCCGTCAGGCAAGACGCCTGGGATCGTTGCAGGGCACACACATGTTCCACGCGCGAAAGACCGAGCCATGTCCGCATCCGCCGCCGGTTCAGCCGGGGCACCCGTCAACCCGCGGTCCCGTGTCCTCATCGCCAGCCTCATGGGGACGACGATCGAGTTCTACGACTTCTACATCTACGCGACCGCCGCCGTCCTCGTCTTCCCGAAGCTCTTCTTCCCGAGCAGTGACCCCACCACGGCGCTCCTGTCGTCGTTCGCGGTCTTCGGCGCCGCGATGGTCGCGCGGCCGGTCGGCGCCGTCTTCTTCGGGCACCTCGGCGACCGGCTCGGCCGCAAGAAGACGCTGGTCGTCTCGCTCCTCACCATGGGCATCGCCACCTTCCTCATCGGCGTACTGCCCACCTACGCGCAGGCCGGCTGGGTCGCCACCGCGCTGCTGGTGCTGATGCGGCTCGCGCAGGGCTTCGCGCTGGGCGGCGAGTGGAGCGGTGCCGCCCTGGTCGCCACCGAGAACGCCCCCAGGGGCAAGCGGGCTCTGTGGGGCACGTTCCCCCAACTCGGCGCACCGCTCGGCTTCATCATCGGCAACGGTCTGTTCCTGATCATCGGCGCGCTGCTGCCCTCCGGGAGCGGCGCCGACCCCACGCAGCCGTCCGAGGCCTTCGCGAGCTGGGGCTGGCGCATCCCGTTCCTGTTCTCCGCCGTGATGGTCGCGATCGGCCTGTGGGTGCGCTCGCGGCTCGTGGAGTCGACGGTGTTCACCCGGACCCGCGAGGCCGGGAAGGTGCGGAAGCTTCCGCTGGCCACCGTGGTCCAGGGGCACTGGAGGCAGCTGGTCCTGGGCACGTTCATCATGCTGGCGACCTACGTGCTCTTCTACCTCATGACCACGTTCTCGCTGAGCTACGGGCGTGCCGCGAAGAACGCCGACGTGCCGGGGCTGGGGTACAGCTACACCACGTTCGTCCTGATGATGATCTTCGGCGTGCTGTTCTTCGCCGTGTTCACCCTGATCTCCGGCCCGCTCGCCGACAAGTACGGACGCCGTGCCACCCTGGTCTGGATCACCGCCGCCATCGCGGTCTTCGGTCTGGTCTGGGTGCCGCTGATCGGCCTGGGCACGCTCGGCGTGGTGCTGTGGCTGGTGCTCGGCTTCACGCTGATGGGCATGACCTTCGGCCCGATGGGCGCGCTGCTGCCCGAGCTGTTCCCGACGAGCGTGCGCTACACCGGTTCCGGCATCTCGTACAACGTCAGTTCGATCCTCGGGGCGGCCGTCGCGCCGTTCATCGCGGTGGCGCTGTGGGAGGCCGGTGACGGCTCGCCGTGGCTGGTCGGCGTGTACCTCTCCGCGATGGCCGTGCTGACGCTGGCCGCCCTGCTGCTCTCCAAGGAGACCAGGGACGTCTCCCTGGAGGAGCAGAACACCGCGCCCGCCGGCGAGGACCCCCGGACGGCCCCGGCGGCGTCGCCCGCGTCCTGATCGCCGTCCGGGTCCGCACGGGGGCCGTGCGGGGTCCGCACAGGACCGGCTCCGGCGGGTCAGATGCCGCAGTTCGGCGCCGACCAGTACGGCGACGGGTCGAGGGCCACGTGGGTGTGGTCGTTGTGGTCGGGGTAGCCCGGGCCGAGGATCTCCGAGAAGCCGTGGGTCCTGGCCTGCTGGGCGAGGCGGCAGAAGCTGGGCGAGCCGGTGAGGTCGGCGGCGTCGCCGTAGAGGTGGCGGCTGGTGGACGAGCCGCCCACCGCGCTGTTGCAGGCGCGGGAGCGGAAGCCGCTGGAGATGGTGAGCGGCACGTCGCCGAGGGCGTGCCGCATCGCCTCCAGCTTCCACATGGTCTTCAGCGCGTTCGACTTGGCGGTGGCCGCGGAGACCGCGCCGCCGGACCAGTCGGAGTTGCACTTGTTGAGCTCCGCGTAGGTGAAGTGGACGGGCGTGCAGTCCGCGTCCTGGAGCGCGTAGATCTTGCTGAAGGTCGCGGGGCCGGCGACGCCGTCCGCTGCCAGCCCGTAGGCGGACTGGAACTTCTTGACGGCTGCGGCGGTCCGGGCGCCGTACTGGCCGTCGTAGGAGAGCCGTTCGCCGGAGGTGACCCAGCCGGCGACGCGGATCTGGAGCTGCGTGACGTCGGCGCCGGAGGAGCCTTGCCGCAGGGTGCGGTTCCAGGTGTAGCAGGAGTCGGCGTGCGCGGCGGTGGCGGTGGCGCCGACACCGACCGCCGCGCCCGCCATGAGCATGACAAATGAGAGAAGGAGACGTGACACGCGTCTGAACATCCCGGCCTCCCGACCGTCGAGTCGTCCGTGAACCGGAGCCCAGCGTGCGGCACCGCGCTACGCGCGTCAATGGCACCCGGGGGAAGCGAAGTCGACGTTTCCGCTTCCGGCGGGGAGTGCGCATGTCATCGTGGGGAATAGCCAACTCCCGTCCCCCCACGGTCCTTCAGGGAGGCCCCATGCTGCGTGGCATCGACGTCAGCGCCTACCAGTCCTCCAGCTACGACACCGACGGGCTCTCCTTCGTCTTCGTGAAGGCGACGGAGGGCCGCTCGTACGTCAACCCCAAGCTCGCCGCCCAGACGGAGCGGGCCCGCGACGCCGGACTCGTCGTCGGCTTCTACCACTTCCTGTGGCCGGGCAACCTCACCGCCCAGGCCGAGTACTTCGTCTCCAAGGCCCCGGACCGCAAGGGCGACATCCTCGCCGTCGACTGGGAGACGAACGGCGAGGGCACGCATCCGAGCAACGCGGAGAAGGACAGCTTCATCAAGAAGCTGAAGGCGCTGCGGCCGGACAACAGGGTGATCCTCTACTGCAACCGGAATTTTTGGTTGAACGTCGACACCACTTCGTACGCCGGTGACGGCCTCTGGATCGCCGACTACGTCTCGGCGGGCAAGCCCCGCATCCAGGCGAAGTGGCGCTTCCACCAGTACACGGACCACCCGGTCGACACCAATGTGGCCGACTTCGCGAGCAAGGCCGCGCTGAAGGAGTGGGCGCAGAGCGCCTGAGGGCGGGATCAGCCCCGGAAGTCCTCGGGCCGCTCCGGCGACGCTTGCGCCAGCGCCTTGGTGACGCCGTCGACGCCCGCACGCAGGCCGTAGACCGGGGTGCCCGGCTGCTGGCGCCAGGAGTCGTCGATGCCGCCGGCGTCGACGGTGTCGAAGCCCAGCTCGTCGATGAGGGCGCGGACCTTCGCCTTGGCCGCCTCGTCGTCGCCGGCCACCGGGAGGGCCTGGCGGTCGGGCGCGCCTGCCGGACGGTGGCGGTCGAGGATGTCCTGGGCGTAGGTGCCGTTGAAGGCCTTGATCACCGGGTGGCCGAGGTGTCCCTCGGTCCAGCGGCTCTCGGTGCGGCCCTCGTCCTCGATGCCCGCGATCCTGCCGTCGCGCCGCCGCGGGTAGTAGTTGCCGGTGTCGATGACCGCGACGCCGTCGGCCGCGCCGTCCAGGACGCCGGACGGCAGGTCCGGGATCCGCTTCAGCGGGATGGTGACGACCACGATCTCGGCGCCGCGGGCCGCCTGCTCCACCGGTACGGGGGTGGCGCCGGTCTCCTCGGCCAGTGCGGTGAGCGTGTGGGGTCCGCGCGAGTTGGCGACGGAGACGTCGTGTCCGAGGGCGGTGAGCCGCCGGGTGAGGTTGCCGCCGATGTTGCCCGCGCCGATGATGCCGATCTTCATGGTCCGACTCGCCTGGCCTTCCGGAGGTCGTGTCCTACGGGTCCGGCGCGTCCACCGCGCCGGTGATCGGCTGCAACCTCCGGGCGTCGCGGGCTATTCCGGCACCGCCCGGCATTCGCCCGGGGGGCGGCATGACGAGGGGGCGCCCGCCGGAGGTCCGGACGGGCGCCCCCCTCGGGCGTCGCCTACTTGTTGAGGTGCGCCCAGAACTCGTCGAACGACAGCATCTTGTCGCCGTTGAGGTCGCGGCCGGCGATGATCGCCTCGGCCACCGACTCGGTGACGTTCCAGTCACCGCCCTGGGCCAGCGCGGTCTTGAACTCGGCAGCGGTGATGAACCCGTCACCGTCCGTATCGATCCGCTCGAACTGCTTGCGCGCTTCCTCGATGTCCGCCACCGATCAGCCCCTCATCCGTGCTCCGGCCGTGCTGTCGCACGCCACTGACGCAGGTCAGATTAGCTGCCCGTCCGGGCCTCCAGCGCGGCGACCACCCACCCGAACTCCTCCTCGTACGTCGTCTGGGGCCCCAGACCGCTCACGACGGCCGACAGTTCCCGGTACCGGCCGACCCGGCTGTCCGTCATCGCGGTCAGGCGTTCCAGGACGGCGGCGGGGTCGGCGTCGCCGAGCAGCGGGCGCAGGACGTCCCCGGCCCCGGGCGCATCAGGGGCGACGCCCCGGCGCAGCGCGTCGCCCGCGAGCCGCACGAGACGGCTGACGAACCACATGGAGGTGCCGGCGGGGACGTCCGGCCCCCGGTCGGCCGCGTTGAACTCCACCATCGAGCGCATCAGCGCCCGGAAGCCGGGGTCCTGGATCAGCTCGGCCAGTTCCACCCAGGCGTCCACCTGCTCCGGCGTCGGGTCGTCGGGCAGCGTGGCCGCCGTGAACCGCAGCCGGCGGCGGACGTCGGGGTCCGCCGTGTCGATCCCGTCGAAGAGCTCCGTCATGAAGTCGTCGACGATCCGCCCGCGTTCGGCGGCGGACAGTCGCGCCAGTCTGTTCATCAGGGTCGTCTCCTTCGCGGTCGAACCGCGTCGCGCCACGGACGACAGCACCGCGCGGGTCACCTTCAGCGACGCGATCTGCGCGTCCAGCGCGCTCACGTGTGCCGCCGCGACCTGCGCGACCGTCGTCTCGCCGGACAGGACCCGGTGTACGGCGTCCAGGCCGAGGCCCAGTTCGCGCAGGGTGCGGATCAGCTCCAGGCGGGCGACGGACGCGGCGTCGTAGAGGCGGTAGCCGCCGGCGGAGCGGGTCACCGGGGGCAGGGCGCCCTCGTCGGACCAGTAGCGGATGGTGCGCACGGTCAGTCCGGTGGCCCGTGCCAGCTCGCCGATGGTCATAAGTCCGGTGCCGTCGTCGGTCATATCTGGGAGTCTGGGCCCTCCAGTGGGTGGAGACTCAAGGAGCACGGTGACGGAGAGCCTGCGGGAGATCCTGGACGCGGCGGCACGGGGTGTCTTCCCCCCGCCGGACGGTGGGACGACGATGGTCGCGCAGCCCGGTCCGCGGGACGCGGGCGTCATCGCCTTCACGGCGCACTCGGTCGTCTTCACGGACGAGGACGAGGGGTGGGTGCGCGAGGCGCTGGACTCCCTGGAGTGCGACCCGCTCGCCGCGACGATGCACGCGCGGTTCCTGGCGGCCCTCATGGAGCGGACCGGGCGGACGACCGACACGGTCGACGTGCTGCTGACCGGGGCGCCGCTCGCGGGGCGCCCGCCGCTCGCCCTGACGGAGGTCGTCGATCCCGGGCATCCGCGGGTGGTCTCCGCGCGACGGCGGCGCGACGACGTACGGGTGTGGGCGGCGGACGGCGGGGTGCTCGTGCTGGGGCGCGGGGTCGCCGGGCGGCTGGAGGTCGCGGTGGAGGTGGCGGAGGACGCGCGGCACCGGGGGCTGGGGCGGCGGCTGGTGACAGCGGCGCGGCAGCTGGCCGGGGGCGAGCCGGTGTGGGCCCAGGTGTCGCCGGGGAACGCCCGCAGTCTGCGGGCGTTCCAGGCGGCGGGCTACCGGCCGGTGGGGTCGGAGGCGCTGTTCCTCCTGCCCGGGGGGCCGGACGACCAGGCGGTCAGTGCCAGGGCTCGTAGTGCGGGTTGCTCTCGCACCCGCTCATGATCTCGGTCCTGGTCTGCTTGTCGACCGGGCAGACGCCGATGACGTACCGCCGCTGGATGCCGCCGGGGAAGGCGACCTCGACCTGGTCGGCCCACCTGTGGGTGTCGCCGATGGTCTTGTTGACGTCGATGCCGCCGGGCGCGTCGATGTAGTAGTTGTAGCCGGACTTGTACCAGGTCTTGTACAGGTCGTGGTCGTAGGTCGTCGACACGTACGGCGAGGGCTGGTTGACCAGGACGTACTTCTCGACGTCGTACTGGCCGTTCTCGACGTCCTTGGCGTGGAAGCCCTCCTCGAAGACGACCTGCGGGCCCCTGCTGTCGCTGCGGTAGAGGGTGCCGCAGGTGGTGCGCCAGACCGGTTCGGGGGTGATGCGGTCGACGTCGACGCCCCGGTCGGCGGCGGCCTCGAGCTTGTCGTCGAACCGGGGGCAGGCGGGGGCGGCCTTCGCGGGTGCCGCCGCCGGGGCCGCCGCGCCGGGGACGGCGGCGGAGGTGGCGAGGACCGCGGAGGCGGACAGGACGGCGGCGGCGGCCCGGCGCCGCAGACGGGTGGTGATCATGCGGGTACGATCCCGGCTCCGCGGCGGCGGCCCGCGGATCATCACCCGATGGCGGCGTGTTGGCCGAATCCCCTTGCCGTCAGCGGAAGATGCCGGTGTGGCCGAGCGAGTAGCGGCCGGGCTGCGGGTAGACGGCGAGGCCGTGCGGGCCGTTGCCGACCTTGATCCGGGCCAGTTGTCCGCCGGTGCGGGTGTCGATGGCGTACACCTCGGCGTCGTAGCGGCCGGAGAGCCACAGGACCTTGCCGTCGGCGGAGACACCGCCCATGTCGGGGCTGCCGCCGTCGGGCAGGCGCCACTTCCTGGTGAGCTTGTTCTCGGTGAAGTCGAAGACGGAGACGGTGCCCTCGCCCCGGTTGGAGACGTACATCTCGCGGGAGTCGCGGCCGACGTAGAGGCCGTGGGCGCCCTTGCCGGTGGGCAGGAGGGTGGGGGTGGTGAACGCGTCGCCGTCGAGCACCCACATACCGTCGGCCTTCATGTCGGCGATGTAGAACCTCCTGCCATCGGGCGAGATCTTGACGTCCTGCGGCATCGCGCCGTCGAGGGGCAGCTTCTGCTGGGCGACGACCTCCATCTTCCGGGTGTCGACCTTGAGCAGTTCGCCGCTGAACTCGCAGGAGACGATGAAGTAGCGCCCGTCGAGGGAGAAGTCGGCGTGGTTGACGCCGTAGCAGGTGACGGGGACGGTCTTCTTCACCTTCATGGTGTGCGGGTCGCGGAAGACCAGTTCCCGGTCGAGGGAGGCCATGACGACGGCGTACCTGCCGTCGGGCGTGAAGTACAGGTTGTACGGGTCGTGGACGTCGACCGGCGCGCCCGCCCTGCCCGTCTCCGGGTCGATGGGGGTGAGGGTGTGGCCCCGGTTGTTGTTGACCCACAGGGTCTTCAGGTCCCAGGACGGCACCACGTGCTGGGGCTGCCGGCCGACCGGGATGGTGTCGACGACCTCGTAGGTCTTCGGGTCGATGACCGTGACCGTGTCGGACTCGGTGTTGGGGACGTAGACCCGGGAGGGGAAGTCCTTGACCGCCGGGGAGAGCTTGTCCGGGCGGTCGGCGGCGTAGACGTCCTTCGGGTCGAGGACGGGCGGCATGCCGGGCAGGCCGTCGACGGCGGGCTTCCGCTCGGCGGGGGAGGCCTTGGCGGCACGGGTGCCCGGGGGTGTCCCGCCGGGCTGCTGCCGTCCGTCGCCGCAGGCGGCGAGTGCGGCGAGGGCGAGGCCCGCGATCAGGGTGCGGGTGAGGGTTCTGGCGTGCATCAGCCGATCAGCTCCGTGGTGGTCACCGCGCGCAGTCCGCGGCGGTCGAGTTCTTCCAGTACGGCGGGGAGCGCGGCGACCGTGTCCGCGTAGCCGAAGTGCAGGCTCACCACGGACCCGCCGCGGACCGCGCCGAGCACGGAGCGGGCGACGGCGGGGGCGCCGGGCGAGGTGAAGTCGAGGGGGTCGACGTCGTAGGACAGGACGTGCGGGTAGCCGGCGCGGACGGCCAGCCGTTCGACGAGCGGGGAGGCGCGGGCGGCGCGGGAGGGCCGGAACCAGGTGCCGACGGAGCCGGTGAGGCGCTTCAGGCGCCGGGCGCAGTCGGTGATCTCGGCGTACGCCTCCGCCTCGGTCATGGCGTTGACGTCCAGGTGGTGCTGGGTGTGGTTGCCGAGGTCGTGGCCGCCGTCGAGGATGCGGCGGGCCAGTTCCGGGTGGGCGTCCAGCCAGGTGCCGACGGCCAGTACGGTGACGCGGGCGCCGTGCCGTTCGGCCTCGGTCAGGATCGCGCGGGCGGTGGTGGGGTCGCCCTGGCCGTGGAAGGTGAGGGCGACGCGGGGGCGGTCACGGGGGCCGTGGGCGATCTGGACGGGACGGCCGGGGAAGCGGCGGGGAGCGGGCGCCGTGAGCACGGTGGCCACGCCGGGCGTGCGGGGCGGGGACGGTGCGGAGGCGGAGGGGCGTGCGGCGGGGTGGGCGGTGGCGCCCTTCGTGCCGCATCCGGTGGTCAGCGCTCCCGCGGCGAAGAGTCCGGCGCACGCCGCCAGTGCGGTTCGGCGGTCGGTCGTGGTCACCGCACCATTTAAGGCGCGTCACGCCCGAAAACGGGTGATTCGTCCGAACGGCGGCCGGTCTCCCGGGAGGCGACGCGGTGCGGGCCGGCGGGCGCGGCGCGGGCCGGCGAGGTGCGGGACGGGACGGCGGGCGCGGCG
>NZ_BDJC01000030.1 GCF_002005565.1 Streptomyces sp. JHA26
ACGCGGCCACAGCCCTTGCCCCAGGGCGCCTTTGGGGCCCCCAAAGGTGTGTTTATGCAGGTGAGAAGCGTGTGGAAGGTGCCTATGATCGGTGTGCCGGCCGCGCGAGGCGCCGTCGGAGCGCAGCCTAAGGAGCCCCGTCGTGAGCACCCCCCAGCAGTCCCGGACCGGCGCCACCCTCGATGTCGACCACAGCGACGCCGACTACCGCGCCTGGCTGAAAGAAGCCGTGCGCAAGGTCCAGGCCGACGCCAACCGGTCGGCCGACACCCACCTGCTCCTGTTCCCGCTGCCGGAACGGTGGGGCATCGACCTCTACCTGAAGGACGAGTCGACCCACCCGACGGGCAGCCTCAAGCACCGGCTCGCCCGCTCGCTCTTCCTGTACGGCCTGTGCAACGGCTGGATCCGGCCTGACCGGCCCGTGATCGAGGCGTCCAGCGGCTCGACGGCCGTCTCCGAGGCGTACTTCGCCTCGCTGATCGGCGTCCCCTTCATCGCGGTGATGCCGCGCACGACCAGCGCCGAGAAGATCCGCCTGATCGAGTTCCAGGGCGGACGGTGCCACTTCGTGGACGACCCGCGCAGGATGTACGAGGAGTCCGCCCGCCTGGCGGCCGAGACCGGCGGCCACTACATGGACCAGTTCACCTACGCGGAACGGGCCACCGACTGGCGCGGCAACAACAACATCGCCGAGTCGATCTTCCGGCAGTTGCGGCTGGAGCGCTTCCCCGAGCCGGCCTGGATCGTCGCCACGGCGGGCACCGGCGGCACCTCCGCGACCCTCGCGCGCTACGTGCACTACATGCAGTACGACACCCGCGTCTGCGTCGCCGACCCGGAGAACTCCTGCTTCTTCGACGGCTGGACCACCGGCGACCCGGACGTCACCTGCGACTGCGGTTCCCGCATCGAGGGCATCGGCCGGCCCCGCATGGAACCGAGCTTCGTGACCGGTGCGATCGACCGCATGATGAAGGTGCCCGACGCGGCGAGCGTCGCCGCCGTACGCGCCCTGGAGCGGGCCATCGGCCGCAAGGCCGGCGGGTCGACGGGCACCGGACTGTGGAGCGCGCTGAAGATCGTCGCCGAGATGGTCGCCGAGGGACGCCGGGGCAGCGTGGTTACGCTGCTGTGCGACCCGGGCGACCGGTACCTCGACAAGTACTACTCGGACGCGTGGCTCGCCGAACAGGGCATGGACATCCGTCCGTACGCCGCCGCGATCGAGTCCCTCCTGCGCACCGGCTCCTGGCCCGCGTGACCGCCGCTACCGCCCGGCCAGACGCCGGTCGAGCGACGTGACCGCGCCCCGGAACGCCCGTCCCAGCGCGGGGCGGGCCAGCTTCAGGGCGAAGCGGAAGGGGGCCGTGCCGTCGGCGGCGAACGTCCACCGCACGCGCGTCCCGGTGCCGGCCGGCGCCAGCCGCCACTCCTCCAGCAGCGCCCGGGCGCCCGGCGCGTCGGTGACGTCCACGCGATAGGCGTACACCTCGGGACGCTCCGCCGCGAGCACCGTCTCCACGAAGCGCGTACCGCCCCGGAGCCGGATCTCGCGTCCTGCTCCCTCGCCGATCGGCCGTGCGGACGTCACCGCGGAGAACCACGCGGTCCAGCCCGGCACGTCCTCGGCGAGCGCGCGGAAGACCGGCTCGGGGGCGGCGGAGATCTCCGCGACGAAGACCAGTCGTACGGGGGCCGACTCGACGAAGTCGAGTCCCACCGGACGCAGACGGCGAACCATGGACGACGACCTCCTGGTGACGAGCCGCGAAGCGGGCGGCCGGTGAAGCGGCCGTCACCCTAGCGGCGGACGCGGCCGCTGTCAGCGGGGCACCGACGGCGCTCGCCGGGCCGGCGGGTCAGTCGCCGTCCGGCTCGCCCGCCACGACCAGCCGCAGATGTTCCGCGATCTCCGCCCGCGCGTCCGCCGGCAGACCGACGTCGGTCACCAGTGTGTCGACCTGGTCCAGCGCCGCGAACGAACTCAGGCCCACCACGCCCCACTTGGTGTGATCGGCGACCACCACGACCCGTCGCGCCGACTGCACCAGCCGCCGGTTGGTCTCCGCCTCCGCGAGATTCGGCGTCGACAGACCGGCCTCGGCCGATATCCCGTGCACGCCCAGGAACAGCACGTCGAAGTGGAGCGCCGCGATCGCCTGGTCGGCGACGGGCCCCACCAGTGAGTCGGAGGGCGTGCGCACACCACCGGTCAGCACCACCGTGGCCGTGCCCTGCCGGGCACCCGAGGTGCGCTGCGCCACGTGGAACACGTCGGCCACCCGCACCGAGTTGGTCACCACGGTGAGATCCGGCACGTCCACCAGCCGGTGCGCCAGCGCGTACGTCGTCGTACCGCCCGACAGCGCGATCGCGGCACCCGGCGCGACCAGCTCGGCCGCCGCCCGCGCGATGTCCTCCTTGGCCGTCGGCTCCAGACCCGACTTGGCCTCGAACCCCGGCTCGTGCGTGCTCGCCTCGACCACCGGCACCGCACCGCCGTGCACCTTCTCCAGCACGCCCTGCCGCGCCAGCGCGTCGAGGTCGCGGCGGACCGTCATGTCCGACACGCCGAGCTTGCGGGTCAGTTCGTTGACCCGGACACCACCGCGGCGGCGCACCTCGTCGAGGATCAGGGCGCGCCGCTGCTCCGCGAGGAGGTTCGGATTCTCACTCACGTACGCTTCGGTCCTTTCGCCGCAAAACCGTCCGACACGCCCAGCCCAGCCGCTCCCGTGAGGAGGCCCTCTCGCTCCGGTGCGCGGACGTCCCATCCTCGCACGCCCCACGGCGGGCCGCGCCACCGGCTGTGGGAGTACACCCGCCACTGACGCCTCGTCCGTCACACGGTTCGAGGAGATTCCGTGCCGAGGGGTGTGCGACGTCCGGGAAGCGGAGATCCTTGTGCCCGCACGGACACGGACACGGCCGACGGCACGTCACGGGGGAGTGCGGACAGTGGAACAGGCGCAGGAACGTGCCGGAGCCGACGGCGGGGGCGACCCCGCCGCCCCCGGCCCGCAGAACCGGGAGACCGGCACCGCCCTGGAACTCCTGGTGCACGGAGTGGGCGGCACGACACCCGCCGAGATGCTGGACGACCCGCGCACCGTGCGGGTCACCGGCGACCACACCGCGGCCGTCTTCCGGCGCACCGAGGACGCCGACGCCGAGTCCCGGCCCGAGGACTACCGGGGCCGGCCGGTGCCCGAGGCCTACGTCTGGTGCAACCTCACCTCCGGCAACGGCACCCGCGCCCTGTGGCTGCTGCTCCTGCCGTTCATGGTGGTCAACCTCGCCCACTGGATGCGGCCCACCGCGCACGGCCGGATCCGGACGGTCCGGCTCTACGGGCTGCTCGTGCGGCTCGCCGGACTGACCCTGACCGTGCTGCTGGTCGCCGCGGCCTGCGAGGTCGCCATCGACCTCGTCGCCTGGCAGTGCGCGGGCACGCGCGCGTGCGCCCGGCGGCACTCCTGGCTGGGCTTCCTGTCGCCGGAGGGCCCGGGCGCCGGGTGGTGGAGCCCACCCGGCCGCAGGCTCGCCCTCGCGGCCGCCGTGCCCGCCGCGCTCACCGGTCTCCTGTGGTACCTGTCCCTGCGCACCTGGCGGGCGTACGAGTCCCGGCAGCCGATGGACCGCGCCGCCGACCTCGAGGAGAGCCCCGGTCACACCGCCCTGAACCGGCCGGGATTCTGGTACGGGCGGCGCCTGGTGGCCCGGCTGCGCGCTGCGCACACCGCGGCGGGCCTGCTGACGGTCGCCGCCGCGGTCTGCGTGCCGGCGGCCCGCTTCGACCGCGCGTCCGGCGGGCCGGCGCTGCTCGACACGCTCGGATGGCTGCTGCAGGGCGCACTGGCCGCCGCCGCGGTCGCGGCGGTGGGCGTCTCCTGTCGCCGGGGCCGCAGCGAGAACCGCCTCGACCGGGAAATCGACCGGCGCGTCGTGCGATGCCTGCCGCTCGCCGCCCTCGCCCTGCTCGTGAGCGCCCTGGTCTACGGCGGCTGGGCCCGCCCGGGCTGGACGTCGGCCGGCCGGCTGCCCGGGGACATGACCTTCGGCGGCATCGCCCTGGTGCAGGGACTGCTGGTGATCGTCCTCGGTGCGGTCGCCCACACGCTGCACCGCGCATCCCCCGACCCGCGCGCCGCGATCCGCGGCCTCGGCGGCCCCGCCGTCGCCATGCTGGCCTGCGCGCTGGGGAGCGTGATGTCCGGTGGGGTGGCGCAGCGGGTCTCGGACTGGCTGGACGGCACCGGCGCCTCCATCGACGGGCCGCCGGTCCTGCTGACCTGGCAGGCGTCGGCCATCCCGCCGCTGCTCCTCGTCGTGCTGCTGCTGTGCGCCGCCCTCGCCCGGCGCACCTGGCGCATCGCCCGGTCGGAGCGGGCCGCCGTCGAGGGCGAGCACCCCGAAGAGGCCGACGACCCGGCCCGCACCCGCGGCATCGCGACCGCGCGCGCCGTGGCCGGCCTCACCGACCGGGGCCCGCTCGTCGTCGGCATCACCTCCGTCGCCACCCTGCTGCTCGGCGCGGCGGCCCTCGTGGGCGCCCTGACGACCGACCAGGTGCCGGCCGACGCCTCCCGCGGGACGTACGCCGTGGTGCACGGAGCCGCGCAGACCGCGCAGGCGCTGGGCTCCTGGCTCATCGGTCTCGGCTTCATACTGTTCGTCACCTGGGGCAGGCGCGCCTACAAGGACGCCTCCGCCCGGCGCACCATCGGCATCCTGTGGGACGTCGGCACCTTCTGGCCGCGCGCCGCCCACCCCTTCGCACCCCCCTGCTACGCCGAGCGCGCGGTGCCCGACCTGACCTGGCGCATGGCGACCTGGACCCGCGCCACCGGAGGGCGCCTCGTCATCTCCGGACATTCGCAGGGCAGCGTCCTCGCCGCCGCCGCGGCCTGGCAACTGGCGCCCGCCGCCCGCAAGAGGGTCGCGCTGCTGACCTACGGCTCACCGCTGGAGCGCCTCTACGGCCGTTGGTTCCCCGCCCACTTCGGACCCGACGCGCTCGGCTCCCTGCACCGGGACGTCGACTGCTGGCGCAACCTCTACCGGCGCACCGACCCCATCGGCGGTCCGATGCGGCTGCCCGGCGACTGCGGACCGGCCGTGGACCGCGCACCCCTCCAGGACCCGCTGACCTACGGCCGCACCGATCTGCACCCGCTGCCCGCACCGATCCTGGGCCACTCCGACTACCAGGCCGACCCGGTCTTCGCCGAGGAACGGCGACGGCTGCTGGCCCGGCTGCGCCCGGAGGTGCCGGCACCGCGCCACACCGGCCGGACACCGCCCGCGCCGGACGCGGACCCGGCCTGACGCCCGCCACCCCGGTGCGCTCCTACCGGGGCGGCTCCGGCAGGTCCTCCTCGTAGAGCAGGCTCAGGTCGTCCGTGCTCGGGTCCGCCAGCTGGGCGACGCGGCTCGCGTGCCGCTCCACCATCGCCTCGAAGGTCTGGCGCGCGGTGCGGCCGTTGCCGAAGGCCGGACCCTTGGGGAGCGCCGCGAAGTACCGCGTCAGCGCCTCCGGCACACCCGGCGCCAGCCGGTACTCGTGCTCCTCGGCCTGCTGCTCCACGATCCGCAGCAACTCCTCGGGCCCGTAGTCGCCGAAGGTGATGGTCCGTGAGAAGCGGGACGCCACCCCGGGATTGACCGAGAGGAACCGCTCCATCTCCGCCGTGTAGCCCGCGACGATCACCACGACCGAGTCCCGCTCGTCCTCCATCAGCTTCACCAGCGTGTCGATGGCCTCCTTGCCGAAGTCCCGGCCCGCGTCCTCGGGGGACAGCGCGTACGCCTCGTCGATGAACAGCACGCCGCCGCGCGCCCGCTGGAACGCCTCCTGGGTGCGGATCGCCGTGGAACCGATGTGCTCGCCGACCAGGTCGACGCGGGACACCTCGACGAGATGGCCCTTCTCCAGTACGCCCAGGGAGGCGAGGATCTCGCCGTACAGCCGGGCGACCGTCGTCTTGCCGGTGCCGGGGGAGCCGGTGAAGACCAGGTGCCGCTTGACCGACGCGGCCTTCAGCCCCGCCTGCTGCCGGCGCCGGCCCACCTCGATCATGTCGGTCAGGGCACGGACCTCCCGCTTGACGCTCTCCAGGCCGACCAGCGCGTCCAGTTCGCCGAGCACGGCCTTCGACGTCCGGGCGGGTTCCGCGGGGCCGGCGGCCGGGACGAGCGGTTCCTGCTCGGTGCTGCGCTGCCCCGGGACCGAGCCGAGCAGACCGCCGGAGGAGTGGCCCACCGTCTCCACGGCCGTCTCCCGCGCCGGGGGAGGCGCCAGACCGCCGCCGCTCTCGTCACTGGCGCAGTCCTCGACGAGCGGCCCCGAGTCGGACGACGCGCCGGGGCCGGCGTCCGCGAACTCGAATCCGCCGCGCGCGCACCGCTCCGTGCGGCACTTGCGCAGCGTCGTGCGGCAGCCGTCGATCACGTGGAAGCCGTAGCCGGCGCTGCCTGTCACCCGGCAGTTCAGGAAGCTGCCGCGCCCGCCCGCCGACACGTAGACGCCGGCCTCGGAGGGGGAGTCGACCGTGCAGCGCTCGATGGTGGGGTCGGCGCCCTTGGTGACGATCACGCCGGTGCGGTTGCCGTCCAGGGTGCAGTTGTTCAGGGTGCCGCCGCTGCCGTGGTCGCGGAACCACGCGCCCGTCGCCGCGTCCCGGATGCGGCAGTCGTCGAGCTGTGCGGTGGCGCCGTCGCTCACCGACACCGCCGTGTTCCGCACCTGGGACAGATCGCTGTCGACGACGTCCACGCGCGAGCCGCGGTCCAGCACGAACAGCGCGTCCGGCACGTCGTGCACCCGGCAGGAGTCGAGCACCGCGGTGGCGCCGTCGCTGACCCAGACCGCCGGGTAGTCGCCCGTGCTGTCGAAGATCTCGCACTGGTTGGCGTCCACGCGCGTGCCCGGGTCCCACACCGACAGGCCGTTGCGCCCGAACTGCCGCACGCTGGTGCGGGTCAGGGTGAGCACGGAACGGGAGCGCAGGTCGACCGCGTTCTCCGGGATGTCGTGGATGCGGCAGTCGGCGAGCGTGAGCACGGCGTCGGTGTCGAGCGTGACGCCGTCGCCGGTGGTGCGGTGTACGTCGCAGTCGGTCAGGTGCGCGGTGGCCCGCCCGGAGACCTGGACGCCGCTGCCCCGCACCTCGTAGATCTCGCACCCCAGCGCCTCCAGCGCGGAGTGCTCACCGGTCGCCGTCAGCCCCGAACCGGCGGCGTGGTGGATCCGGCAGCGCTCCAGCCGGGGGCGTGCGCCGGAGCGCACGGTGACACCCGCCTGGCCGGCCGAGACGACCTCGCACTCCTCGAACACCCCGCCCCCGCCGTCGAGGACGGCGATGCCGATGCCGGCGGGGTTGTCGACGGTGCAACGCCGGACCGTGGGCCGGGCGCTGCCGCGCACCTCGATGCCGGACGCGGACCGCGTGACCACGCGGACGTCCAGCAGCTCCGGGGTGCCCTCCTCGACGAGCACCGCGGGTGCCGCCGCGTCCTGGCCCTCGACGTGCAGGTCCTGGACGACGGCCGAGGCGCGCACCGTCAGCGGCACCCCGTCGACGGGCGCGATGCGCACCGAACCCTGGGCCCCCTCGGGCCCGCGCAGGGTCACCGCACGCTGGACGACGAGATTCTCCCGGTAGGTCCCGGGGGCGACGGTGAGGACGTCACCGTCGGTCGCGGCCTCCAGGGCGGCGGCGAGCGATGCGTACTCCCCCGTGCGGCGCCGCCACCGCGAGGTGCCGGTGTGCGTCACCTGGACCGTGCCCTGTGCCATGGTGTTGCTGTGCCCCCACCTCGTCGTACTGATGGCTCGTTCGCCGCCCTGGACGCCCCGGCCGGGGCGGGACCGCGGCCGTGCCCGGGTCCGGACGCGCACGCGCTCCCGGCACCGGCGCGCACCTGTGGCTTCCTCACGCGCGGGTTGTCGCCGATCGGTTCGGCCGGTCCACCGTAGCGTGCGCGCGGACGGTGGGTTGACCAGAGGCGGAAGCCCGTCAGCTGCCCGTGCCGGTCAGGCCCCAGTCCGGGCCCACCCGGCCCCACTCCTGCTCCCAGCGGTCGTAGCGGCGGCGGACCATGCGCCACACGACGATCCGCCGGATCACCTCGGTCAGGACCGCGGTGGCCAGGGCGGCGCCGATGCCGGCGAGCGCGGCGTGCGTCGTGGCGGTGGAGGAGTCCAGCGGGCGGGCCACCGGCCGGCCCCGCCCGTCGGTCCATATCCGGAAGTGGTCGCCGCTGTGCGGGTCCCGCAGGCCCGTGAGGACGGGACCGCGGTGCTCGGAGCCGTCCGGCGCTTCCCACCGGGCGAGGACACGACTGCGCAGGTTCCCGGCCGAGACGCCCTCCGGATCGACGTCCAGCGGGGAGCGCTTCAGCTCGCGGACGACGGAGGCGGTCACCTGGTGGCGGGACTCGCGCTGGGCGCGGACCGACCGCTGGAGGGTGTCCTGCGCCGCCCCTCCGACGAGCACGCCGACCAGGGGCGCGACGGAGAGGATCAGCAGCAGGCCCGCCAGGGCGACCCAGGCCTCGACCAGGTCGGTGGTGCGGCGCAGCGGATTGTGCCGCCAGCGCCAGAGTCCCCTGATCGCCCGCACTGCCCGGCCCCCTTCCCGCTCCTGCCGCCCCCGGTCGATCCGTCCGTCCCCGAGCCGGTCCGGGCGGGCGGCGCGTCTCGCGCCGGCGTCCTCGGCCGTCTCTTCCCACCTGTCTCTCATACGAGCCAACGCACGTTCCGGTGACCGGGTTCCCGGTCACCGGAACGTGGGCGCGTCGCGTGCGTCACCCGACGATCCGCACCGGGTCGCCGACCCGGACCGTGCCGGGACCGAGGGGCACGAGGTTCTGCCCGAAGACCAGCTTGCGGCCGATGCGGCGGTGCCGCCCGAGGCTGTGCAGGGGCTCCCTGCCGCGCAGGGCGGTGTCCTGGTCGGTGGTCGTCACCACGCAGCGTCCGGACGGTTTGGCGACGCGGAAGCCGACCTCGCCGACGGCGATGCGCGACCAGCCGTCCTCCGCCCACGCGTCGGTGCCGGTGACGACCAGGTTCGGCCGGAAGCGGTTCATGGGCAGCGGGCCCTCCGCCGCGTGCTCCCCCTGTGCGATCAGGGAGTTGAGGGCGTCGAGGGACGCCGTCGTCGTGAGCAGCAGCGGGAAGCCGTCGGCGAAGGAGACGGTCTCGCCCGGCAGCGCGTACGCGGGGTCGACGGGCCGGCGGGTGGCGGGATCGTCCAGGTGCACCAGCCGTACGCCCGCCCCGAGATGGGCGCTGCACCAGGCGTGCGCGGCGTCCCCCTGCGCCGGGACCGCCTCGACCTTGTCGCCGAAGAGCCGCACCGGGATCGTGTCCACCGCGTGCGGTACCGGGACCGTCAGCGGACGGCGGCCGGGCGCGGACAGCCGGATGCCGCCGCCGGGCAGGAGCTCGGCGGCGGCCAGGGCGAGGCGCGGCTGCTCGCGCTGCGTGACGACCCTTCCCCCGTCGTCGACCAGCATCCAGCGGCGGTCTCCGGCCAGCCCCCAGGGCTCCACGACGGCCTCCCGGGGCGCGAGGCCCCGGAACGCCTTGACCGGATGGACGTGAATCGACTGCAGTCGCGCGTTCCCCATGGAGTCATGGTGCCAGGCGGCGTCGGCACCCGGGGGAGACGGCTCAGTAGCCGCGGTACTGCTGGTTGTTGTACGGGTCCTGATAGGGAGCCGGGGCGGGCCGCGGCGCCGCTGGGCGCATCGCCTCGTACCCCGCGGGGCCGGGCGCGACCGGGCGGGGCTGCTGAGGCTGCTGGGGGCCGGGGTATCCGCGCGGGGCGCTCGCCTGCTGCGGGATGTACGCGGTGGGCGCCTGCTGCGGGACGTACGCGGCGCTCGCCTGCTGCAGCGGCGCGGGCTGCTGCATCTGCTGCGGATAACCGTAGGAGGGCTGGGAAGGGGCCGCCGGGAGGGCGGGCAGGGCCGACGGGAGCGCCGGCAGGTGGCTGCCCGGCGCGTCGTACTCGGCCGGAACCCGGATCGGGGCGATCTGCGGGGTACCGCGCTCGGCGACGAGCGAGTCGTAGATCGGGGTGTCCGGGAAGGAGGCGGAATAGTAGCCGCCACCATAAGTGGAGCGGGGGGAGGTCATGGCACATAAGTTAAGCCCACGATGTGCTGGTTGGGGAGACCGATAAGAGGGTTGTTTTCCGTGCTCGCGGTGACCTGAGATCCCCAATCAGAGTGAAAGCGACAAAAAGGGGCGGCGCGGGACGCGATCTTGGTGTAAAGGCCGAGTTCCGGGCGGGTTACCGGCGGTTGGCCGGTGGCCTCCGCGCACTCCTCGTGGGCGGTGCGTGGGAAGGGGAATAGGTTGGGCACGGAAGACTTGGCGCACCGCCGGGACACGGCCCGGCGCGGTGACACGTGATGGGGGCAGGCATGTCCATGCCGAAGGGCTCGAACACTCCGGTGCCGGCCACGGCGCTGCGGGTCGAACTGGGCTGGCGGTCCGGCCCCGGCGTGCCCGACGCGGACGCCTCGGCGCTGCTCCTGGTGGCGGGAAAGGTCCGTTCCGACGCGGACTTCGTCTTCTACAACCAGCCGGCGCACTCCTCCGGCGCGGTCCGGCACGAGGGCAAGCGGGACGCCGGCGGCAGGGTGACCGACAGCCTGCTGGTCGACCTCGCGCGCGTGGAGCCCGCCATCGAGACGGTGATCGTCGCCGCCTCCTCGGACGGCGGGTCGTTCGGCCGGGTCCCCGACCTGTACATCGAGGTGCGGGACGCGGCGCGGAACACCGTCGTCGCCCGCTTCGACAACCCCGGCGCCACGGTCGAGACGGCGTTCGTGCTCGGCGAGTTCTACCGCCGGCAGGGCGCCTGGAAGTTCCGGGCCGTCGGTCAGGGCTACGACAGCGGTCTCGAGGGCCTGGCCACCGACTACGGCATCACGGTGGACGAGCCGCAACAGGCCCCGGCGGCCCTCACGCCACCGTCCCCGGCCACCGTGCCGCCCCCCGCCCCGGCCACCGTGCCGCCCCCGCCCACGACGCGGCCCGCGGGCACCCCGCCGCCCCCCGCGACGGCGCCCTCCGCCGAACCGGTCCGCCTGACCAAGGTCACGCTCACCAAGGCCGCGCCCTCCGTCTCCCTCACCAAACAGGGCGGCACCTCGGGCGCCATGCGCGTGAACCTCAACTGGCAGGTGCGCAAGCAGTTCTCCGGCTGGGCCCGCAAGCTGGGCCGCCCGGTCGCCATGCACGACGACCTCGACCTCGACCTGTGCTGCCTGTACGAACTCGGCGACGGCCGCAAGGGCGTCGTCCAGGCCCTCGGCAACGCCTTCGGCGCGCTGCACCAGCCGCCGTTCATCCTCCTCGACGGCGACGACCGCACCGGTGCCGTGTCGACCGGCGAGAACCTCACCATCAGCCTCGACCACCAGAAGCACTTCCGGCGCATCCTCGTCTTCGTCACCATCTACGAGGGGGCGCGCTCCTTCGCCGACCTGCACGCCACGGTCACCCTCCAGCCGCAGCACGGAGCGCCGATCGACTTCTCGCTCGACGAGTGCACGGTGCCCTCGACGGTGTGCGCCCTCGCCCTGATCACCAACACCGGCGACGACCTCGTCGTCCAGCGCGAGGCCCGCTACCTGGTGCCCGAGCGCGGTGTGAGCCCGCAGCGGACGGTCGACCACGCCTACGGGTGGGGGATGAACTGGACCCCGGGCCGCAAGTGAACCCTCCCGGCACGGGCGCTCAGCCCTCGTCGGGCAGGGCGCCCGGACGGGTGTAGGTGCGGCCCTTCCAGGCCGCGCCGCGCCCCCGGTAGTGCTGCACCGCGGAGTCGACCGTCATCAGGAGGTACAGGAACGCGGTGAACGGCAGCAGCGGGGCGAGCCACGGCGGCTGCCGGTAGTACCGCAGCATCGGCACGTACGTCCCCGCCATCACCAGCCATGCGGCGGCTCCGCACACCGCCGCCGCCGTACTGCCGGCCACCGCGCCCGAGACCGCCGCCGCCGGCGGCACCAGGTACACCAGCGCCAGGCCGGCGACCGTGCCGGCGAGCAGCAGCGGGTTGTGCCGCAACTGGGCGTAGGCGCTGCGCGAGACCATCCGCCACAGATCGTGCAGCCGCGGGTAGGGGCGCACGCTGTCCACCCCGTCGGCCAGCCCCAGCCACACCCGGCCACCACTGCCCTTGACCGCCCGGGCGAGGGCCACGTCGTCGATCACCGCGTGCCGGATGGCGTCCGGGATCCGCGCCCGCTCGGCGGCGCCGGTGCGCAGCAGCACGCAGCCGCCCGCCGCCGCCGCGGTCCGCGTCCCCTTCTTCCCGGCACGGACCTTGCCGATGCGCCGGAACGGGTACAGCTGCGCGAAGAAGTAGACGAAGGCCGGCACCACGAGCCGCTCCCACGCGCTCTCGACCCGCAGGCGGGCCATCTGGGAGACGACGTCGAACCCGCCGGTGCGGGCCGCGGCCACCAGCTGCCGCAGGCTGTCCGGCGCGTGGGCGATGTCGGCGTCCGTCAGCAGCAGGTACTCGGGGTCACGCGCGCGTGCCAGGGCGATGCCGTGCCGCACCGCCCAGAGCTTGCCCGTCCAGCCCGCCGGCGGCTCCCCGGGCGAGGCCACGGTGAGCGGCAGGCCCTCCTGGCGCCGGGCCAGGTCGCGTGCCAGGCCACCGGTGCCGTCCGTGCTGCCGTCGTCGATCAGGAAGACCTCCGCCCGCCCCGGATAGTCCTGGGCGAGCAGCGACGGCAGGCTCGCCGGCAGGACCGCCGCCTCGTCGCGCGCCGGCACGACGACACACACGGGCGGCCACGCGTCCGGTTCCTCGCGGTCGGGCAGTCTGACGTCCGTGCGCCAGAAGAAGCCCTGGGCGAGCAGCAGCCACAGCCAGGCGGCGAGGGACAGGGCGGATACGACGGTCACGACGGAAGTCCACGCATCGGCGCTCACGTGCGCAGTCTGCCCCACGACGCGGCGCGCGGAGGCCCATCGTCTATCGTGGCCTGGTGAAGATCGCGCTCATGGACTCCGGAATCGGTCTGCTGGCGGCCACCGCAGCGGTACGGCGCCTGCGGCCGGACGCCGATCTCATCCTCTCCCTGGACCCCGACGGCATGCCCTGGGGCCCGCGGACCCCGGAGGACCTCACCGGCCGGGCCCTGGCCGTCGCCGAGGCCGCCGCCGCGCACCGGCCGGAGGCCCTGATCGTCGGCTGCAACACCGCCACCGTGCACGCGCTGCCCGCGCTGCGGGCCCGCTTCGAACCCGGCCTGCCGGTCATCGGCACCGTTCCGGCGATCAAGCCCGCCGCGGCCGGCGGCGGACGCGTGGCGATCTGGGCGACACCCGCCACCACCGGCAGCCCCTACCAGCGCGGACTCATCGAGGAGTTCGCCGTCGGCACGCCCGTCACCGAGGTGCCGTGCCACGGTCTCGCCGAAGCCGTGGAGCACGCGGACGAGACGGCGATCACCGCCGCCGTGGCCGCCGCCGCCGCGCTGACGCCCGCGGACGTGACGACCGTCGTCCTGGGCTGCACCCACTACGAACTGGTCGCCGAACGCATCCGTGCCGCCGTGCAGCGCCCCGGCTCCCCGCACCTCGTCCTGCACGGCTCCGCCGGCGCGGTCGCCGCGCAGGCGCTGCGCCGGATCGGCGCCCGGCCCGACCCCGGGGCACCCGCCGCCGGCACCCTCACCGTGCTGCTGAGCGGACGCGAGGGCGCCCTGCCCGCGGCCGCGGCGGCCTACGAGGAGGGCCGGCTGCTGCGCACGGCCGCGCCCGCCCGCTGACCGGGGGCCGCACGCCCGCTCGGCCCAGTCACCCTGCGCGACGAAGTACCCGCGCAGCGAAACATGAGTAACCTCGTATCCATGAGGCATCGCCCCGGCGAGAGCACCCCCGCAGCCGCCGTCTGGACCGGACGCGCCACCAACCGCGTCCAGTGGTTCCTGGCGCTCATCGGCGTCGCCTGCGTGGCGCTCGGCATCGCGCTGGCCGTCGACTCGGCCTGGGAGTCCGGCATCGCCCCGTTGACCATGGCCGTCGTCGGCTGCATCGCGGCCGGACTGCTCGTGCTCTTCGGCACGCTGGCGTTCGTGCACGTCGCGCTGAGGGTCGACGAGGAGTGCCTCGAGGTGCGCTGCGGCCATATCGGCGTGCCCCGCCGGCGCATCCCCCTCTCGCACGTCGTGGGCGCCGAGTTCACCCCGCACGTCACCCCGCGGCACTGGGGCGGCTGGGGCTACCGCTGGCGGCCGGAGAAGGGCACCGCCGTCGTCGTACGGCGCGGCGAGGGCCTGGTCCTGCGGCTGGGGGACGGCCACACCTTCACCATCACCGTGGACGACGCGGAAGCGGCCGTCCAGGTCATCAAGGACCGCCTCCGTCCGAAGGCCCCGGGCCCGGCGCACTGAGACCGCCGCACCCGCCCCGGCGGCCGCGGCACACCCGGTTCCCGCCGGTACCCCTGCACGACGGCGCGCTCCGCGGCCGCGGACCCCACCGCCCCTCGAACCGTGCTGTCGGCGGCGAAGTCACGCGCCGTACACTCCGGGGGGTGACCGTCACCGCAACCACCGTCGGCGAGCCGGACCGGCTGAAGCCGCAGGACGCACCCGCCTCGCGCCTCGCCGCGCGGCTCACGCGCCCGTTCCCGGCCGCCGCAGCCGCGCTCTCCGGAGTACTGCTCTACGTCAGCTTCCCGCCGCGCACCCTGTGGTGGCTGGCCCTGCCCGCCTTCGCCGTCCTCGGCGCGGTGCTGCGCGGCCGGAGCTGGAAGGCGGGCCTCGGCCTCGGTTACCTGTTCGGTCTCGGTTTCCTGCTGCCCCTGCTGGTGTGGACCGGTGTGGAGGTCGGCCCCGGCCCCTGGCTCGCCCTGGTCGTGATCGAGGCGGTCTTCGTCGCACTGGTCGGTGCGGGCGTCGCCGCGGTGTCGAGGCTCCCGGCCTGGCCGGTGTGGGCGGCGGCGGTGTGGATCGCCGGAGAGGCCGCACGCGCGCGCGTGCCCTTCCACGGCTTCCCCTGGGGGAAGATCGCTTTCGGACAGGCGGACGGCGTCTTCCTGCCGCTCGCCGCGGTCGGCGGCACACCGGTGCTCGGCTTCGCGGTCGTCCTGTGCGGCTTCGGCCTCGCCGAGACCGCCCGTCTGGCCGTCGGGGCACGCCGCACCGGCACGGTACGACGGGGCGCGGCGGCAGCGGCCCTGCTCGGCGTGGTCGTCCCCGTCGTGGGCGCCTTGGCCGCCCGGCCGCTGGTCACCGACGAGGCGGAGGACGGCACCGCGACCGTCGCCGTCGTCCAGGGCAACGTGCCCCGCGCCGGGCTCGACTTCAACGCCCAGCGCCGGGCCGTGCTCGACCACCACGCGCGCGAGACGGAACGCCTGGCCGCGCAGGTCGAGGCCGGCGAGGTCGACCGCCCCGACTTCGTGCTCTGGCCGGAGAACTCCTCCGACATCGACCCCTTCGCCAACGCCGACGCGCGCTACGTCATCGACCGGGCCGCCAAGGCGATCGGGGTGCCCGTCTCGGTCGGCGGCGTCGTCGAACGCGACGGCAGGCTGCTCAACGAGCAGATCCTGTGGGACCCGGAGAAGGGCCCCGTCGACACCTACGACAAACGGCAGATCCAGCCCTTCGGCGAGTACCTGCCGCTGCGCTCGATGATCGGGGCGATCAACGACGAGTGGACCTCCATGGTCAGCCGGGACTTCAGCCGCGGCACCGAGCCCGGCGTCTTCACCATGGCCGGCACCCGGGTCGGCCTCGTCACCTGCTACGAGGCCGCCTTCGACTGGGCCGTGCGCTCCGAGGTCACCGACGGCGCCCAGATGATCTCCGTGCCCAGCAACAACGCGACGTTCGACCGCAGCGAGATGACCTACCAGCAGCTCGCCATGTCCCGCATCCGCGCCGTCGAGCACAGCCGGACCGTCACCGTGCCGGTGACCAGCGGCGTCAGCGCCATCATCATGCCGGACGGCCGGATCACCCAGAAGACCGGCATGTTCGTGGCGGACTCCCTGGTCCAGGAGGTGCCGCTGCGCTCCTCCGAGACCCCCGCCACCCGGTGGGGCGTGTGGCCGGAGATCGCCCTCGTGCTCGTCGCGGCCGGCGGGCTCGGCCGGGTCGTCGGCGCCGGTGTGCGCGGGCGGCGCGCCCGTGGCGTGTGACCGTCCGCCCGCCCCTTGCCCCGGTACACCCCCGAGAACGGCCCGCCCGGCCCGTTAGGGTCGGGCGCATGCCTACTCCCGACTTCATCCGCGACCTGCGCGCCTCGGCCGGACACCAGCTGCTGTGGCTCCCCGGAGTCACCGCCGTCGTCCTCGACGAGGAGGGGAGGGTGCTGCTGGGCCGGCGGGCCGACAACCGGCGCTGGTCGCTGATCGGCGGCATCCCTGAGCCCGGTGAGCAGCCCGCCGCCTGCGCCGTGCGCGAGGTGGAGGAGGAGACCGCCGTCCGGTGCGTCGTCGAGCGGCTGGTCCTCGTCCAGGCGCTCGACCCGGTCACCTACCAGAACGGCGACGTCTGTCAGTTCATGGACGTCACCTTCCGCTGCCGGGCCGTCGCGGGCGAGGCCCGCGTCAACGACGACGAGTCGCTGGACGTGGGCTGGTTCGCGGTGGACGCCCTGCCGGACCTCGGGGAGTTCGGGCGGTTCCGGATCAAGCAGGCACTGTCCGACGCACCCACATGGTTCGACCCCACTGGTTCTGTCTGAACTATGGGGCGTGCCCACATGGGGTGGGGGAGAGGCCCTGCCTAGGGTCGGGACATGACCTCGCCCAGTGTCCCCCCGGCCCCCCACGCCTCCCCGCTCGACCTCGGCGGCCGCACCGCCCTCGTCACCGGCGCCGCCGGCGGCATCGGCCGCGCCTGCGCGCTGCGACTCGCCGCCGCCGGGGCCAAGGTCAGAGCGGTCGACCGGGACGCCACGGGACTGGAAGCGCTCACCGAGCTGGCCGTGGACCTCACGGGCACGGTCGAACCGCACGTCCTGGACCTGACCGATCTGGACGCCGCCGAGCACGCGGCCGCCGGCACCGACGTCCTCGTCAACAACGCCGGGCTGCAGATGGTGCGACCCCTGGAGGAATTCCCGCCGGACGTCTTCCACACGGTGCTCACCGTCATGCTGGAGGCTCCCTTCCGGCTGATCCGCGGCGCCCTGCCCCACATGTACGGGCAGGGCTGGGGCCGCATCGTGAACATCTCCTCCGTGCACGGACTGCGCGCCTCCGCCTACAAGGCGGCCTACGTGTCCGCCAAGCACGGACTGGAGGGCCTGTCCAAGACCGCCGCCCTGGAGGGGGCCGCCCACGGCGTCACCTCCAACTGCGTGAACCCCGCCTACGTACGCACCCCGCTGGTGGAGAAGCAGATCACCGACCAGGCCCGGGCGCACGGCATCCCCGAGGAACAGGTGCTGTCCGACGTGCTGCTGCGCGACAGCGCGCTGCGGCGGCTCATCGAACCGGAGGAGGTCGCCGAGGCCGTGGCGTACCTGTGCGGCCCGCAGGCGTCCTTCGTCACCGGCACCTCCCTCGTCCTGGACGGCGGCTGGACCGCGCACTGACCGGGGCGACGACGCACGTTCCGAGCAGCGCGATGCTCCCGGCGGCCCGGGTTCTCCACAGGGCTGCCGGGACGACCGTGCGATGGGGAATCCTGTGACCATGTCCCGCGATCACGCGCAGCCCGCCGAGCGTCCCGCCCACGACGCCGCGGCGCCGGCACACCCCGCGGCGCCCGCCGACGCCGAGACGCCCTTCCTGGAACTGCTGGCCAGGGGGGCCTCCGCCGACGCCTACGAGCAGCCGGTGCTCCTCGCCCGCGCGGAGGGCGGACCGGCCGAGCGGGTGGCCGCGCTGGAGCGGGCCAAGCTCCTCGCGCTGCGCGTGCGCTCCGAGCTGGAGGGCCGGCGCAGGCGCGAGGCCGAACTGTCGGCACTGTTCGAGACGGCCCACGACCTCGCCGGGCTGCGCGACCTGGACGCCGTACTGCGCGCGATCGTGCAGCGGGCCCGCTCGCTGCTCGGCACGGACGTGGCCTACCTCAGCCTCAACGACCCGGCACGCGGCGACACCTACATGCGCGTCACCGAGGGCTCGGTCGCGGCCCGCTTCCAGCAGCTGAGGCTCGGCATGGGGGAGGGGCTCGGCGGCCTGGTCGCCCAGACCGCCCGGCCCTACGTCACCGACGACTACTTCAAGGACGCCCGCTTCCAGCACACCCGCACCATCGACACGGGCGTACGGGACGAGGGACTCGTCGCGATCCTGGGCGTCCCCCTGATGCTCGGGCACCACGTCATCGGCGTGCTGTTCGCGGCGGACCGGCGCGCCCGGGTCTTCGAACGGGAGCAGATCGCCCTGCTCGGTTCCTTCGCGGCCCTCGCGGCGGCGGCCATCGACACCGCGAACCTGCTCGCGGAGACCCGCTCGGCCCTCGCCGAGCTGGAGCGGGCCAACGCGATCATCAAGGACCGCAGCGGCGTCATCGAACGCGCCTCCGACGTCCACGACCGGCTCGCCGAACTGGTCCTGCGCGGCGGCGGCGTCCACGACGTGGCCGCCGCGGTCTCCCAGGTCCTGGCCGGCACCGTCGAGTTCACCGAGGCCACCGCGGCACCCGCCCGGGCCCTGGAGGCGTCCCGCGCGGAAGGGCACGCGGTGCGGCACGACGACGACTGGATCGCCGCCGTCGCCGCCGGAGGCGAACTGCTCGGCGCCCTCGTCCTGCGGGGCCACCCCGGACTCGACCCCGTGGACCAGCTCACCCTGGAGCGGGCCGCGATGGTCACCTCCCTGCTGCTGCTCGCCCGGCGCTCCGCCGCCGAGGCCGAACAACGGGTGCGCGGCGAGCTGCTGGACGACCTGCTCGACGCCCGCGACCGCGACCCGCGCCTGCTGCGCGAACGCGCCCGGAGGCTGCACGCCGACCTCGACGCCACGCACGTCGTCCTCGCCGCCCGCCTCGACACCGTCGCCCCCGACGCCGACCAGGAGGCGGACGCCCGCCGACGCCTGTGGGCCGCGGCCTCCCACCTCGCCGCGACCCGGCACGGCCTGGCCGCCGCCCGCGACGGAGGCACCGTCCTGCTGCTTCCCCTCGACGGCCGGGACGGCGCCACGGAACTGGCCCGCCGCACCGCGCGCGACCTCGGGGCCGCCGTCCACGAGGCCGTCACCGTCGGCGCCTCCGCACCCGTCGAGGACCTCGCCGCCCGCCCCGAGACCGTGGCCGCCGCCTACACCGAGGCCAGACGCTGCCAGGACGCCCTGCGGCTGCTGAACCGCTCCGGGGACGGCGCCGCCGCCGAGGACTTCGGATTCCTGGGACTGCTCCTGGCCGGCGACCGGGACGTCGCGGGCTTCGTCGACCGCACCATCGGCCAGGTCGTGGCCTACGACGAGCGGCGCGGCACCGAACTGCTGCGCACCCTCGACGCGTACTTCGCCTGCGGCATGAGCCCCGCGCGCACCAAGGACGAGCTCCACGTCCACGTGAACACGGTCGCCCAGCGCCTGGAACGCGTCGGCCGCCTCCTCGGCGACGACTGGCAGAGCCCCGCCCGCACTCTGGAGATACAACTGGCCCTGAGGCTGCACCGGTTGTCGGCCCCGGAACGGCGCTGACCCCCGTACGCCCGGGCGTACGGGGGTCAGCGCCGCGGCGGTCAGGCGGTACGCGCACCGGCGGGGCGGGAGTCGGCCGGCTCCTCGGACCCCTCCTGCGCGGACGCGACGTCGGTGAGATCCCGGTGACGGGTCTCCTTGGCCACCCCCACGGCGACCAGTGTGATCAGCACCGCGGCGATGACGTAGAGGGAGATGAACGTCGAGTTGTCGTACTCGTTCAGCAGCGCGGTGGCGATCAGCGGCGCCGGGGCGCCTGCCGCGACCGACGCGAACTGCGCGCCGATGGAGGCGCCGGAGTAGCGCATCCGGGTCGCGAACATCTCGGAGAAGAAGGCCGCCTGGGGCGCGTACATCGCGCCGTGCAGCACCAGGCCCACGGTCACCGCGAGGAGGAGGCTGCCGAAGTGCCCGGAGTCGATGAGCATGAAGAACGGGAACATCCACAGCCCGACCCCGGCCGCCCCCAGCAGATACACGGGACGACGGCCGATCCGGTCCGACAGCGCGCCCCACGCCGGGATGACCGCGAAGTGCACGGCCGAGGCGATCAGCACCGCGTTGAGCGCCGTCTGCTTGGAGACGTCGGCCGCGGTGGTGGCGTAGACGAGGATGAAGGCCGTGACGACGTAGTAGCTGATGTTCTCCGCCATCCGCGCGCCCATCGCGATCAGCACGTCACGCCAGTGGTGCCGCAGCACGGCGACCAGCGGAAGCGGCTCGGCGTCCGCCTTGCGCGCCTCCGCGTGCGCCAGCGCCTGCTTGAAGACGGGGGACTCGTCGACGGACAGGCGGATCCACAGCCCCACCACGACCAGAACGCCGGAGAGCAGGAACGGTATCCGCCAGCCCCAGCTGTCGAACGCGGCGTCCGACAGCAGCGCCGTCAGCGCCGACAGCACACCGGTGGCCAGCAACTGCCCGGCCGGCGCTCCGGTCTGCGGCCACGAGGCCCAGAACCCGCGGCGCCGGGCGTCCCCGTGCTCGGACACCAGCAGCACGGCACCGCCCCACTCGCCGCCGAGCGCGAACCCCTGCACCAGCCGCAGCACGGTCAGCAGCACGGGAGCGGCCGTGCCGACGGTCGCGTGCGTCGGCAGCAGCCCGATCGCGAAGGTGGCCCCGCCCATCATCAGCAGGCTCAGCACCAGCAGCTTCTTGCGCCCGAGCCGGTCACCGTAGTGCCCGAAGACCAGCGCGCCGAGCGGACGGGCGGCGAACCCGACGGCGTAGGTCAGGAACGACAGCAGGGTGCCGACCAGCGGATCGGAGTCCGGGAAGAACAGCTTGTTGAAGACCAGGGCGGCGGCGGAGCCGTAGAGGAAGAAGTCGTACCACTCGATGGTGGTGCCGATGAGGGACGCGGCGACGATGCGCTTGAGGTTGTTCGGAGCTGGTGGAGCGGCTGCGGGCGACGACATCGGCACCACTTCCTGGGCTGTGACGGGGACGTTTGCGTGTCGCCACACCGTAGGAATCCGCAGGTCAGGCGCACATGTGGCGGGGCAACATAGTTCGAGGGTCGGCTATGCGTGCGGCCACCATGCCGACTCATGGAAAGGCGGTTCAGGGGACCGGTGGTGGTCGAAACGAGTGCCGTCCGGGACGCGTAGTTCAGCACGGTTTGACGGTGCCGTGCTGACTCCCGTGCTGACTTGGTGCTGACTACGCTCCGTTGAACTCGGGCATCTGGGATTGATCGACTCAGAGTCGTTGCGTGGCAGGTGACCGGACTGAGAGACCGAGTCCGGCCTTGCCGCTCAGCCGCCGTCGGCGTGGGCAAGGCGCTGTGTCCGGGCGCGGTACATCCTGGTCCCAGAAGGTTCTTCGTCTGCTGGTGGTACAGCAGTTGCACCCAAGCTGACCAGGGGAAACGGCAGTTGATGCGGCTCGCTGGGGTCACGTCCCCCGACAGTGTGGTCGCATTCGTCACCGCTCTGGAGGAAAGCGGCCAGGATGCCGAGATCGCTAGCCTTCTGTGGGAGGTCGCCTCATTGCCTCCGGCTGAGCAGGCGCGGACCGAGGTGGCGCTCGAGAAGTGGGGGTGCGATTCCCAGGCCGGACACGCCCTGCGTCTGGCAGTGGTCCTTCCACCTGCATCGGTCGCCGAACTCGCTGGAGAACTGTTGGCCTCCGGTCACCCCGACCTTTGTGCTGAGCTGCTGAAAGCGGTCCTGACCACCCGGCAGCGGGCAGACTCCGTGGAGGTTGTCCACGCCCGACCGGCGCTGGCGGAGCACATGGTCGCGGCCGCACAGGGCGTCTCGGCCGACTGTCACCGGAGTCTGCTGTTCATGCTGCGGTTCAACGACCAAGCGGCCACCTGAAGCAGCATCTTTTGACATAGGTATCTCAGTATATCTAAAGTCGGGGTGTGCCGTCGCCCGCCGCGCCCGAACAGGACATCGCCCGCCTGGCCCTCGGCCTCGCGGGGTGCCTGCCCGCGCTGGCCCGGGCCTTCGAACGGCACGTCGACCGGCACTACCCGCACCCCAGGCCCTCCGACGCCCAGCTCACCCTGCTGCGGTACGTCGAGACCCACGGCGGCACCACGGTTCGTGAGGCCGCCGAAGCGGTGCGGATGAAGCCGAACAACGTCAGCGCCCTGGTCACCCAGCTCACCGAGCAAGGGCTCCTCGAACGCCGTCGGGACGGCGCGGACAAGCGGATCGCCCACCTGTACCTCACCCCGGCCGCGCGGCAGCGCGTCGGCGAGGTCACGCAGCTCATGGGAGAGCACGCCGCGCACTTCCTGCGGACGATGACCGACGGCGAACTCGACGCCCTCGGCTCCGCCCTGGGCTCCCTCCAGTCACTCACGGAGCACCTGCACACCGCACGCTGAAGCCCTTCGGCGTTCCGGGCGGGCTCGTGGGGCACACCTCGGTGTGCCCCACGAGCCCGCCGGGCCTTCGTACCCCTTCCTCTCCGCCCGTCGCAGCCGAGCGTCCGACGACGCCGTGCGCCGGCTCGGCGTTTCCTCCCGACGAAAGAACACACACATGGCCTCCGCCGGCACCCTGGCCGAACCGTCCCACTCCCCGCCCGCCCACCCAGCGCGCGACCACCGGTCCAACCCGTGGCTGACCCTGGTCGCCGTGGCTTTCGGCCTGTTCATGGTCGGTCTCGACGGCTCCGTCGTCTCGATCGCCAACCCCGAGATCGGCCGGGACCTCCAGGCGTCCACCTCCGACCTGCAGTGGGTCACCAACTCCTACCTGCTCGCCCTCGCCGCGGCCCTCATCCTCGGCGGCAAGCTTGGTGACCGCTTCGGCCGCCGCACCTTCTACCTGGTGGGCGTCGCGGGCTTCACCCTCGCCTCCGTCGCCATCGGCCTGGCAGGTTCCATCGAGGGCGTCATAGCCTTCCGTGCCCTCCAGGGCTTCTTCGGCGCCCTGCTGATGCCCAACACACTCGGCCTGCTCCGCGCGGTCTTCCCGCCGAAGAAGTTCGGCATGGCCGTCGGCATCTGGGCCATGGTCTCCTCGGTCTCCACCGCCCTCGGCCCCATCGTCGGCGGCTTCCTCGTCCAGCACGTCAGCTGGGAGTCCGTCTTCTACATCAACGCCCCCATCGGCGTCATCGCCCTCGCCTTCAGCGCGGCCGTCCTCCCGCAGAGCAAGAACGAACACGTCGCGAAGGAGAAGTTCGACGTCCTCGGCGTCGTCCTGCTCGCCCTGGGACTGCTCACGCTCGTCTTCGGCGTGGTCAAGGGAGAGACCTGGGGCTGGGCCTCCGCCGGCACGCTCGGCGCCATCGGCTCCGGCCTGCTGGTTCTGGTGCTCTTCGGCCGGTGGCAGACCCGGATCGCCGCACCTCTGCTGCCGATGCGCCTGTTCCGCAACCCGGCCCTGACCATCGGTACGGTCATCACCGCGCTGAACTTCTTCGTCCTGCTCGGCGTGATCTTCTTCGTCATGATCTACCTGCAGAACGTCCGTGGGTTCACCCCGGTGGAGGCCGGCGTCCGGACCCTGCCGCTCAGCCTCGCCTCCGTCGTCGCCTCCCCGCTCGGCGCCGCGCTCACGGACAGGTTCGGACCGCGCCTGACCATGCCCCTCGGCATGGTCCTCCAGGCCGTCGCGTGCTTCGCCATGCTCGCCTGGGAGGCGGACAGCGCCTACGGCCTCATGTGGCCGCCGTTCATCGCCCTCGGCCTCGGCGTCGGCATGGTCATGGCCTCCTCCTCCGACGCCATCGTCGGCAACGCCCCCGTCAAGGACGCCGGCGTCGCCGGCGGACTGCAGGCCACCGCCCTCCAGGTCGGAGGCGCCCTCGGCACCTCCGTCCTCGTCTCCCTCATCACCGGCCGCGTCGGCACCACCCTCACCGGCGAACTCACCTCGGCGGGCGTCCCCGCCCCCGCGGCCGCCGCGCTGCTGGAGGCCAAGGACGCGGTGGCCATGGGCGTCGCGCCCGTCGCCACCGACACGCCCGCGCAGCTCAAGTCGGCGATCGTCGAGGGCAGCCACCACGCCTTCATGAACGGCGTCCACACCGCCGTCCTGACCGCAGGAGTACTCTGCGTAACCGGAGCCGTCCTGGCACTCATCGGCGTCCGCCGCGTCCCCGGGCATGCCCAGCACTAGGGTCCGTCTTCAAAGATCACCAGGTCGTGGATCATGGTGGGGTGGTACGTCGTCATGAACTCACTGACCGGGAGTGGGAGTTGCTCGCTCCGCTGATACCGCGGGCCGCGACGGGTCGGCCGCGGGTGTCGGACCGGCAGGTCATCAACGGGATGGTCTACAAGATCCGCACCGGGATCTCCTGGTGTGACCTGCCCGAACGCTACGGACCGTGGCAGACGGTCTATACCCGCTTCCGCCGCTACGCGATCGACGGGGTGTTCACCCGGGCCCTGCAGCAGATCCAGGCCCGGGCCGACGCCGCCGGGGACATCGACTGGCTGGTCCAGATCGACTCCACCATCGTCGGCGCCCACCAGCACGCCGCCGCCACCGGCCGAAAAGGGGGAGACACCGGCAGGACGAACCGGACGATCACGCCCTCGGCCGATCCCGAGGCGGACTGACCACCAAGGTCCACCTCGCCTGCGACGGCAAGGGCCGTCCTCTAGCCTTCCTCATCACGCCGGGCCAGCGCCATGACAGTGTCTGTGCACGCATCCTGCTCGAACGTATCCGCGTTCCCCGCAGCGGCCTCGGCCGGCCACGCTGCCGACCCGACCAGGTCATCGCGGACAAGGCTTACAGCTCCCGCGGTTTCCGCGCCTACCTGCGGCGACGCGGCATCGCGCACACCATTCCCGAGAAGGCCGACCAGCGGCGACACCGGCTGCGGCGCGGGAACCGCGGCGGTCGACCGCCAGGGTTCGACCGGGAGACCTACCGTCGGCGCAACCTCGTCGAACGCTGCTTCAACCGGCTCAAGGGCTTCCGCGGCATCGCGACCAGATACGACAAGGCCGCCACCTCATACGAGGCAGCGGTCAGTCTCGCGTCGCTCCTGCTCTGGGCAAGATCCGTTTGAAGACGGACCCTAGATGGCTGGAGAGGCTGTCTCCTCAAGACTGCCGGCTACCGACCCCACCTCGAATCCGCTGATGTCGCCCCCGGTGATCCACCTACGGATCATTTCCCGGTCCTCCTCGGACAGCGACATCCGTGCGTTCGCGCACAACGTGTAGACGTTTTCCACCCACGCGTCGGCAAGGGCCTCCGCTGTAACACCTTCGCCCATGCGCTGTCCCACGTAGACGAGCCCCTTGAGTACGAAGTTGACGGCGTTGCGAGTTACGGGTTTTCCACGCGCCTCTGTTTCGTCTCGGACTCTCTTCGACGTCGGGTACAGCTGAAACGCAGAACTCTGCAAGTCCTGGGCGAGGACCTCGAACAGTAGAGCATAGGAATCCGGCTGCAGCGCCGGAACACCTGTCAGGGCACTCACCTGAGCAAGGAGATGAGGAAGCTGCGCTCGACCGCCCTTGTCCTCAAAAGAGTGCAGTGTTGGATCGAGAATGTATCCGGGTGGCGTAGCAACATATTCAAGTTCGTTGCAATGAGTCGTCACAAACCCACGGAAGCTTCCGGCACCGTACCATGCGGAATCCTTTATCGAGGGATCAATGTTGAGCGCCGCCTGTGCTGCGGCAGCTGAGGCGAGCGGACTGGGAGCCGCCCGTACGACGCGGTGAATCTCCTTGACGACTGCTTCGCACTGGTCGCCACCTGCTTGTTGCGGAAGAACGACTGCGACCTGCTCGGCGTCGCTATCGAGCGGCACCTCAGTCGCTTGGAACTCGTCCCAGCGTGAGGCCGCGGCGAGCTGCTCAGGCGTCACGAACACATCGCACGTCGCTCGGAAGGCAGCGGCGCTCAGGCCGGCCGCCACCACCGTCGTCCACCGATCCTTGGCCCGGAGCCTCTGCAACACGGGGGTGAAATCGGCGTCCGCCGACATGATCACAAACTCGTCGTACCGGGTCTCGTCAGCGAGCGCATCCATGATGTCTAGCACCATGTAGATGTCGGCACTGTTCTTGCCTCGGGAAGTCAAGGGCGGACAGTCGATCGATCGAAACCCACTGCGCGTGAAGAAGGCGCGATACCTGCCGAAAGCTCCTGGGTTGATATAGAAATTTCGCACGAGGAAGCGGCGAGAGGGGTCAACCTGAGTAGCTCCACCCGTGTCGCTCTCGCCTTCGAGCCAACTCATCCATCTGTCCGGATGGGTTGCAAACGATTCAGCCGCCTCCGGATCCATATCGCGAAGTCCCAAGTAAATGTTGTCGAAGTCCACGAACAATGCTGACTTGATCGTCACCCTATTGGCGCCATCGAATGACTCTTTACTCAACGACCCACCTCCAGTGATCATGCAACGGGGCACTCAGACGGGAGCGAGCCACGCAGCAACGACATCGGTGTGGGGGAGCATAGCCGCGTTCCTGGGCCGGAGAGGCCGAACGGAAACGAACGGTCAGGGATTGACCGAGAAAGTTTGCTACACAGGACGGCTTCTACGACGCGGACTGGGCGACGGCCGACCCATACAGCGGATTGTCGGTGATCCACGCCGGAATGCCGTCGGAGCGCATCTCCTTGGACGTGAGGCGGGTCTGAGCAACAGGCCGCCAGGTGCTCAGGTGCAGAACGGTTGAGCCGTTCGTGTGGAAACCGTGGGCACCTGGTGGTTAGCCTGTGCCGCCCGACTCTCTGTGCGCGATGTGGCTGCCGGTCAGGGCTTGAGGAGCTTGCGGTGGAGAACACGTCGGCACTTCCCCCGGACGTCCCTCCGCGGCCGTCCAGCACTCCGACGGCAGCTGGCCCGACAGGAGAGCCTTACGGCTGGCGGGACGAGTACGAGGCCGACCCGGAGTACCAGCGCATCCTGGTGGCGATGGAGAGCCCCTGGTGGAAACGGCCGATGGCTTCGTGGAGTGGCGTCGTCTCCGTTGCCGTGGGTTCGTTCTTCCTCGGCGGTGCGGTCCTGGGCTCCGACGACGGATCGGCCCCTCTTCCCCCAGTCCATGGGTGCAGGATCAGCTGGATGACCAGCAGCAGAACAACCAACCTGCTGGGATCTCCGCCGCGCAGAAGAGCCAGATCCTGAGCAAATACTGCAATCAACAAGCCGGCGGCCCGTACAACGTGTCGGAGGCCGCGTACCTGGAGTGCTTGCAGAGCTACTACGTGACGGATCAGGGTCAGATCCTGCCGAGGTAGCCGGCGCAGGGATCAGGCGGGCAGGGATCAGCGCGCGCTGGGTCTTGGCTCGGGTGGCCTTCTCGTCCCTCGCGATGTCCGGATGCCCGAAGAGCTTCCGTCCTTGGGGCCACCGCACCACGGCGGCGCCTGGCGGGAAGCCGCTCGGCGTGACCATCGCCTACATCAGCAGAACCGGCTGACACGCCATGGGCCGCGGTGGCAGGGGGACTGGTGCTCTCCGCCACTGCGGCCTCCCGCACGGAAGGTCTCCCGACATGCAGCAGCCACCGGACTCCCCCGAAGCTCTCCTACGCTCCACCACGGAGGCCCTCGCCCGGCGTCTGACCCAGCGCAACACTCCGGTCCCGGCCCTGACCTCGGTGCTCGAACTTATCGACAACGACGAGGCGGAACTGGCCCCTGCCCGGTCTGCTCAGCGCCACCGGCGCCGCCGGCGTGATCGCGCTCGCTTCGGCCGCATGGCGCCGCCTGTCGTCCCGCCGACCACGGACCGCCCATAGGGCGGCCACGGGTACGGCGCTGGACGGCCCCCGCATGCTCCGCCGCTACACCCTGCTGCGCACCCCAGGCCAGTACGAGACGACCCGGCCCGCCGGCACCGTCATCACGCGACAGGTGGACGGTCAACCGCAGTACTTCGAGCTGACCGACGTCCCGCTGGGCGACGGCACCTTCGCCGCCGAGCCTCTCGGCTCCCTGTAGAAGGAGCCCTCGCGCATGACTCCCTGCCCGCCGTCCGCTTCGCCCGCATCACCGACTGGCCGAGAAGACGCGTCGCCCGACCAGGCGCCCAGGCGAGGACCGTACGTCACTGCTGCGGCGGACCGTTCCACAACCGCATCACCGCCGCCGCCAACTCCTTCAGCACAGCAGCGGACGCCGCCTCCTTCCCCACCCGGAACTCGAACTCGGTTTTGCCGTCCTTGTGTTTGATCCGTACGTCCACCTTCGTCTGCAGCCAGGTCACCACTCCGGCCACCGCCACCAGAGCAGGAACCGCGATCTCGGCGCCCAGCCGGGTGTCGGCTGGCGGCTCGGCGAGCACGGGGGCCGCTGCCTCCTGAGTCGTGGGATTTTCGGCGAGTTCGGTGAGGACTCGCCGAGCGGCCGCGTACTGACCGGATTCGTCGAGCCGGGGCAGCTCCGTGACGTCGTACCCCCCGGCCCGCAACAGCTCAGCCAGCATGGCCTGGGCCTCGTCCCGATCCATCGGCAGGGCCTCGGGCGGTGCCTCGGCGGTGAGTTCCTCGGTCACCTCCTGAAGGGCCAGGATCAGCGAGCGGTCATCGAGTCCGGCGACCCGGTCCGCCGTCATGTGTGCCTCCAAAGACCGAACAGGGCCGGTGCGGCCCAGTGGAAGGGATGGGACTGCCAGGGCCCGTCGGGATGCCGCAGCATGGCTCGCTGCGCCTCCCACAGCGCTCGCCAGGGCTCTCGCGCCGGCGTGCCGTCGCAGTCGCCCAGGTAGTACCGGTAGAAGTCGGCGAAGAGCCGACGCGAACTCGTGTCGTCCACGTCCCAGAGCGTGGCCACGACCGTGCGCACCCCGGAGTGCAGCAGCGCCTGCACGATGCCCTCCAGGTAGCCCGTGCTGTGCGCGTCCCGGCGCGCGGTCGAACACGCCCGAAGCGTCAGCACATCGAGCCGCAGCCCCTCGCGTGCCAGCCGCCGGGCCGTCAGCAGATGGTCGAGCCTGGCACGTATGTCGATCGCGTACGGATCCCTGGGGGGCCTTCGTCCGCCGTGGGAAAGGAAGACACCGGAGTCCATCGGCTCAGCCACGTCGAACCAGCCGTGCGCCGCCAGGTGTGCCACGGATGCCTTGCGCAGCCCCGCTGCCACCGCATCGGGCGTGGCATCGGTGCCAGCCGCACCGATGACTGGGCGGCCCGCGCCGGTGACGAGATCTCTGTCCTGCTCCAGCCGTTCGTGCACCGGGTCGTCGTGGGCGGCGACCGCACCGACGTACACCGCGGGACCGGCGTGTGCGGGAGGCAGGCCGGCCAGTCTGAGCAGCATCGTGGCGCTGGTGACCTGGACGACGGCGTGCCGCTCGATCAGGGGCCGACCGTCGCCGGGCAGCGGCAGTGCGTGCAGGGGCAGGTCGTGAACGGGTCCGTCAGCCGCCACGCAGAGCAGCTCGCGGTCGGACACCTGGGGCAGCGCGGCGAGCAGTCCGGGTGCCAGTTCCTCGAAGAAGCCCAGACCGCGCCGCCACGGACGGCGGGCCGGCAACGGTCCCAGGGGCGGGAAGGCGTCCGGGTCGCCGTCGAACGTGCGACGCAGCCGCTCGGCGGTCTGCCGCAGGGTGTCCAGGGCCAGCGGCGTACGGACGGCGGTGAGGCGGCCGGTGCCGGGCACGTACACGAAGACGGTGACGGCGCCCGGGCCGCAGAAGTACGACAGGAAGGCGCACACTCCCGCGTCCGGGTGGGCACCCAGCCAGTCCCGCAGGGCGTGGAAGCGGGCGGGCGTGACCGGCTCCCGACCGGTGCCGCCGGTCCACGTCTTGTACTCCTCGTGCAGGTCGAAGGCGCATTCCAACGCGGGTCCGCCGTCCGGCGGGCGCAGACCGGAGCCGTAGTCCACCAGGATCTCGATCAGCCTGTCGTAGACACGATGGTGGAGCGCGACGAGGGCGGGTCGGTCCTGGACGCGCCCCTCCTCCAGGCTGCTCAACAGTCGTCGGCGGGCCGCCCACAGGACGTCGAATGCCTCCTGCCAAGCCTCGGAACCCCGCCCCGGCCGGCTCGCCAGGGCGTCGGCCAGCCGCTCGGTGATGGTCAGCCGCAGCTGCACGTCCGGTGCCTGCTGTTCGGCCAGGGCGTCCAGCTCACGCAGGCTGGCCACCGCCTCGGCGTGCCGACCGGCCCTCAGCTCGCGGTTGGCGTACGCCAGGCGGAGGTGCGCCTGTCCCAGCCATGAGTCGAGGACACCACCGAGCGCGTCGCGGAACACCTCCACCACGTTCAGGAGCAGGTCACCCTCCTCCCCCATGCGGGCGAACCGGGACACCACCAACGGCATGGCCTGGTCGAAGTCGCCGGGGACGGGGCTGACGCTCTTCAGCAGAGCCTGGAAGTAGGATTCGGCGGCCGCTTTCTTGTCGCCCTCGGCGGCGGCGATGTCCCCGAGGCCGAGAAGCGCGTTGACCACACTGAGACCCTCGCCGCCCTCCTGCTCCAGCAGGTCGAGGGCCTGTCGGAAGCAGCCGCGCGCGGCCTCGGTCTCTCCGACGTCGCGATAGGCGAGGCCCAGGTTGTTCAGCACGCCGACTCTGCGGCCTCCCCGAGCCTCGACGAAAGCGAGCACGCGGCGGAACTCACGCAGGCCCTCCCGGGAGCGTCCCGCCTTGAGACAGGACGCGGCGAGGTCGGTATGCGCCTGGTATTGGGCTTCGAGGTCACCACAGGCCCGGGCGGCCTCCATGGCCTGCCGAAAGGAGCGCTGGCCATCGTCGTATGCGCCGTTGTCGTCGCACAGCAGCCCGCGCAGCCGCTGGAACCGGCTGCGCAATTGCTCGGTGAGCGGCTCTCCGGCCAGGGATCCGCCCGTGCGGGGGCCGAACTCGACAGTGCCGAGCAGCTCGAGGGCCTCCCTCGACCGTCCCGCGGAGCGCAGCTTAAGGGCCAGGTGCATGCGGAGTCCGGCGAATCCCACGGACTCCTCCGGCTCATACGGGGGAATCTGCTCCGCGCGCCGAAGCAAGGCCAGCGCGGCGTCCAGCTCACCACGCCCCATCAGCTCCGACGCCTCCCTCTCCAGCCGCTGGCGCGGCGCTGCGACCGGTTCCGGGAAGCCGAGTGGCCAGGTGCGGCCCGCGGGCCCGTCGACGCGCTCGCGCAGGGCTCGGGCACTCTGCAGGAAGGGGCGGCTGCGTGCCACGGTCTCCCGGTGGAAGTCTGCCAGCGCGGCCTCCGCGGGACGTCTCGCGACCGCCAACTCTTCGCCCAGACGGGTGAGTTCGGTTAGCAGTACGTCGGGGTCGTACCCTCCGGCCGCCGAGGTGAGCAGCCCGTCGGCGTGCTGGACCGACTCCACCTCCAACAGAGCCTTGGCCAGGTGGCGCTCGGTGCCGTCCCACGGTGCGGTCTCCGCGTGCTGGGGGCCGTCACCAGCGGATGATTTCCGCCGGATCGCCCGCGCCCACCGTACGTACCGCTTCTCGGACATCCTCGCGGTCCTCCTCTGTGGCGGCGGTTTCGTAGGCGAGGGCGAAGTGCCGTCTGCCGCGCTCATGTTCGCCGAGGAACCAGTAGAACTGTGCGATGTGGAAGTGGACGAAGTGGTCGGCGGACGGCTCGGCGGCGAGTTCGTCCACCAGTCGGCGCGTCTCCACGCGGTCGCCCCGGTTGTGGACGGCGAAGAGCAGATCGACGCGGTACTGGAAGTTCTGCGGGAACTTCTGAATCGTCAGGCGTAGCTCGTCCTCGGCGGCGCGGTCGCCGGCCAATGCTCTGCGGGCCACATCCCGCATGTGTGTGTGATAGGCGTCGGCGTCGGCGCGCGTTCGGGGATCCACACTGAGGTCCCGGGTCATCGTCAGCACCTGTGAATGCGGCGCCACGCGCTCCAGCGCGCGTAAGGCGTCGCTCAGCTCGTCGTCCGAGCCGCCGTGCAGCAGTCCCAGGATGAACGTCTCGAGCGTCTCGGGATCCTCCGGGGCCTCCTCGTGGGCCCGGCGTGCCGCGTCGAGCACGTCGCGGCCGGTGACGTCGCTGCCCGGTACGTGTGTCAGCGCGTACAGCGTCCGTGCCAGCTGTTTGTGGTCACCCGGACGGGACAGTCCCAGTCCGACCCGCTCACGCAGCGCGGCGGCACGCAACTCCAGCAGTCTGGTCTGCCGGGACGCGGCATCCCGCGCCTTGCCCAGTTCGGCCGTCCGACGCTCGGCCAGCTGCCGCTCTACGGTGCCGCGGCGCGTACGGTTGCGGCATGCCTGCAGTGCCTGCGCGCACTCGTCGAGCCGGCCGCGCGTCAGGTGACAGGTGGCGAGGTTCAGCCATGCCACGGCCAAGCGGGGCCGCTCGGCCAGCAGCGCATGCCACACCCGCTCGGCCTCGTCCGTACGCCCCAGGGTCAGCAGTGCGGCCGCGTACCGGTTGCGGGCCTCGGGATCCGTGCTCCCCGCGGCCTCGGCGAGCTGTTGAAGAGCCTGCTCCTGCTCCGCCTCGGAGGCCCGGTCACCACGCAGTACCTCGTTCGGGTCCCACGGTGCCGTCCCCTCGAGCAGCAACTGCCAGTCCAGTCCTATACCCAAGACGTCTCACTCCCCCGTGCACCCCCGACGCGAACATGCCCCTCAACTGCACTGGTGAAACGCCGTCAGGTTGCGCCCATCGCCATTGTTCTTCGCCGGAAGCACGGTCTGGCTGGTCGTCCAGGTTGGCGCTGACGCCGCGCTCGGCTACCTCGAACGTGTGGTGACGATCTTCCCTGCCACAGCGCCGCCGGAGTGAGTACCCGGCACCTTCGGGCGACCTCACCGGCCGAGGATGGCATCCGCGTGCTCCGCGTGGCCGGCGCCGGGCAAGGCTTCGGGCCAGGCGGGGTCGGCCAGCGGGGTCCGGCGGTGTCGTACGGCCGAGTTACGGAGCTGCATGGTCGCCTGGGCGAGGTAGGGGGTGTCCGCGAGCCACCGGAGCGCGTCGTCGCGTACGGGGTCGTGGCGGCGCAGAGCCACGGCCAGGTCGAGGACGTTGAGAAGCATGCGCTCCGGCCCCCCCGACAGTCCCCGCACGAGCCGCTCGAGGTCGGCGTAGCCGGTGGTGCGGACCAGGTGTCTGAGGGGGTGCGGCCAGCGATGCACCATGCTCCTGACGTGGTGGCCTTCGTGCTTGCCCTGCTGTGCCGTCCTAGCGGCGACTAGGGTGGTCAGAGTGACCGCGGCGGAGGGCTCCACCAGGCACAGGCGTTCCACGAGGAAGCCGGTGGTGGAGATCACGGTCGTGGTGTCGGCGGCGCGGACAGCTTCCGTGGCCATCTCGATCGTGTGTGCGCGTTCGGCCGTCTCGCTGATGGGTGCGAAGCGGCACAGGCAGTGGAAGCGCAGTGCGGCGGCGGTGGGTGCGCGGCCGGCCTGGGGGTGGCCGGCGGGGAGCTGGGCGATCGACGCCAGCGCAGTGTCCAGTTTGTCCCAGCCCTCCTCGCCCGCCGGGCCGGCGAGTTCGCTGACGCCATGGGCGTTCCAGCGGGCCAGGGTCTCCAGGCCGGACCTCCACTGCGTCGGGTTGAGGTACTCGGTCAGCAGGTCGGCCTGTGCGGTGAGGGAGGGCCGCTCGGCGGCGCGCATCCAGACCAGGTCACCCCATAGCCGAAGCGCTGCCTTCTTGGTCTTGTCGTCGGGGAAGGCCTGTTGCCCGGTCCACAGCCGTTCGCACCAGTCGGCGAGTTCGGGGCCATGACGCATCAGCAGGGTGTGGGCGATGTCGACGTGGGGGTGGTCGGCGGCTTGGCTGACCAGCTTGGCCAGCCAGGGAATGTCGGCCAGTGCGACCTCCTCGTCCAGGGCGTGCGCCACGAGGTCGGGGTGGGCCGGGGCATGGTCGCGCAGAGAGGCGTGCAGGATGGTGTTGACCGCGTTGCGCTCCGGCTTTTCCCAGGTGCCGCCGTCGGCGTAGGACGGCCAGTCGTTGGCCCCGCGGGACAGCTGTTGGGTGCGTTCCTGTTCCAGGGCCCTCCATCGTCGTAGGGCCTTCGACTCTCGCCCGCGACCGGTGGTGTCGGTGGCCGCCATCGGTGCGAGGAGGCGGGTGGCACTGTCACGCACGAGGAACACGCGGTCGAGACGGGCCGATTGCCAGCCTGCACCTCCGTCCCACGCGTCCTTGACGACTTCCCGAATCTCGGCGGCGGGCAGGGGATGCAGGCCGCTGGCGGCGAAACGGGCCGCGCGGTGCGGGCGCGTGCCTGGTGCCCGATCGCACATTTCCTTCAGCTGCCGCGCGCACCAGCTCCGAGCGGAACGGGTTCCGGGCTCGTCGCCCGGTGAGCGGAGCAGTTCGGGCAGCAGGGTCTCCGCGATGTCGTCGATCTGGTCACTGACCCCGCAGCGTGCCACGGCATGGTCCAGGAACTCGGGCACACCGCTCTCGGCGGTGCGCAGGCGGGTGCCGAGAGCGGCGACGCGCGCCCGGATCCGCATCTGCGGGCCGTTGAAGACGCCGCCGACGCCCACGAGTTGGTCGAACACGGTGACGTGCGGCGCATCAGCGAGGGTCTCGGCCCAATGGGCGGCGAGCAGGAGATGGGCCTCCTGCTGCTCGCGCTCCTCGTTCTCGTAGCTCTCGCCGTCGGCGTCCTGACCGGGGCCCGCCAGCACGGTACCGAAGGCGGTCCCGGCCTTGCGGACGAACGCCGCGGGGCGGTTCTGGCGGCGGATCCGGTCCGGATTGCCGAGCTTCTCCGCCAGTGCGGCGGCGCGCTCGATGAGCGCATCCCAGCCGCTGAGGTGGCGGTGGGCGCTGATGGGCGGGATGCACTGCCACAGCCAGCGCGCGGAACGGTGGTGCTCGGCGAGATCCAGCAGCTGGGCCATACGCGCGGCAGCCCAGTCCGGCTCGGCCGAAGCCATCGCCGTGACGAGGCGCACGGCGTGGTTGCCGTGGCTGGTGGCCTCCTGCACGGACAGGCCCAGCAGCCAGGACCACAGGCAGGTCTGCGCAGGGCAACAGCCTCGTGACGCGCCCGCGCCGGGTGCGCGGTCGATGCAGTCCTGGGGACGGATGCACAGGTCCCGCAACAGATCCCTGACCGCTGTGGCTGCTCCTCTTCCGTCATCCTGCCCGTCCATGCCCGCGAATCGGCACAGCAGGTCAAGGGCCTTGCGCCGAACCTTTGGAAGCTGTTGCTGCTGGAGGACGACGAAGAGGTCCTCGGTGACGCGCCGGGGGTCGGTGTGATGGTGAGTGGGCAGCAGCTCCATCATGGTGGTGACGAGGGCGAGCGGCGCCTCGGGCAGGAAACGGTGCACCATCACCTTGACCGCGTGCGGTACGGAGGGCAGCAAGGCGTAGGCCCTCAGAGCGGTGACCTGGAGGTAGTGGTTGTCGCTGGTGACGAGCCGTTTCATGAGATCGGCGGCCGCAGGACGGGCCGCCTGTTCGTCCCGGACACCTTGCACGATCGCCTGCTCCGCGATCACGGAACGCAGGAAGTCGTCCGGGGTGGCCTCCAGCCGCTGACCCAGCCGTTCAAAAATGTCAGGCTGCTGTCGGGTGTTCACCAAAGACACCAGGCAGCGCCCGGCCGCGTACTCGTACAGCGTCTGGTGGAAGAACCGGGTGCTCGAACCGTCGTGGCCGCCGCTGCCGGTCAGGACGTTGCGGCGATGCAGGGCGGCCAGAGCGGCAGGGGCGGTGACGGACAGCGGACGCGGAGCCGCGGTACCGAGCAGCCGGACGGCTTGCGCCGAGGCGACAGCGACACCGCCGTCATGGAGCATGATCCTCGCCACGCCCTCGGCCGCCGGTGACAGATCGTCGGCGTCAACGATGCCAGCGCTGCCGTGGCGGCGGTCGCCGACCACGCGCTTCGTCCAGTAGGCGTCGTACAGGCCCGCGGCGTCGATCTCCGTGGTGGGCACCTGAGGGGCGTAGACCTCGAACAGCATGCGCAGGGTCAGTGGCCGGGCCACGACCTCCCGCATCGGCAGACCACGGACGGCGGCACCGATGACCGCGTCGTACGCCTCGCGGCGACGTGATGCTGTCTGACCGCGGTAGTAGTGCGCGCAATACGCGTCGACGGCGTGTTCGGCCTCTCCGCCGAAACGGAAGTCGCCCAGCTCCTGTACGGCGGACGGTGTCGTGCCGAGGACGTCGTACAAGAGGTCCTGGTCACGAGTGCGGCAGGAGATCACCAGCGGCACCCCGTACTCCGCGCAGCAGTCGACCAGCTCGCGGCACACGGCCCGCCCGTGATCGTCGGCCAGCAGCACGTCCGCGCTGTCGAGGAGGACGACCACTGATGCGCGGTACATCGGCTGGTGCAGCAGTCCGTCGAAGAGAGTCAGCAGGTCCGTCGTCTCGCGGGGCAGCAGCAGGTCGTCGGCGCGGAGCAGCAGCGGCTGGCAGTGCACGCGCCGTTCGCCGTCCTGGGGCTCTCCGTCCTCTCCGCTCCGAGGGCCCGGGAGGGAAGAGCGTCCGGTGAGCCGCGTGGTGAGGTTCCACAGCAGGCTCGTCTTACCGGTGCCGGGTTCGCCCAGTACGAGTTCCACACGGGGCGCCCGGTTGGATCGGGCCAGGCCGGTCAGCAGCCTACGGGCGAGACGCTCCTCGCAGCCCCGGGTGATGTAGACCTGGCTCAAGCTGACGTCGGCTTCGTCACTGAGCCGGTCGGCCGCTCTCAGCGCGGCCGAAGTGGCCGCCTCCAGCTCCTTTTTGCCTGCCCAGCCGCCGCCACCTGCGGTGCGGGACGGCGGCAGTAGCTGGCCGGCCTTCTTCAGCTCACCGGGCTGGGGGCCCAGGATGTAGCCGCGGAAGGGGGGTTCCGCGCACAGATGGGCCACGGCTTCCACGAGTGCCTGGCGGTCACTGCCCAGTTCCGCGTCCGGTTGTCCGAGGTCCGCGTACAGCCTCTGGAACGTCACGGGGTGCACGACCGTCATCCGGCCGGGCAGACGGGGTTGGCCGTTTCGTTCGCGGGCCTCGCGATCCTTCCTGAGCTGTCGGCGAAGCAGTTCCCGCCAAGCGTCCGACGCCTGTTGCTCGTCCAGTTGCTGCTTGGCGCGCAACAGGCCCAGCTGGTGGTCGATCAGCTCCTTCAGCAGCCGTGCCGCCCTGACGCCGGGTGCGGTGCCGGGGCTGCTGTCCCGGCCGGTCGACCGCGGTGTACGCCGTGTGCTCCCTGATGCCATCGAGACCCCCCATGCCATACGGAACGCCAGGGTAGAGCAGCGTAACGGCCGCGCGGCGACACCTTGTCTGCGCCGGACCTGGATTTCATTTGGTCCTCTCCGCTCTGACCAGCGGGTTTTCCTTCTCCCCAGAAGCTCACCCCGGAACGCTTCGCCCCCTGCGACGCCCTCAGCAGCATCGGTCACACGCCGGCTTCCACCGGGGTGTGGCCACGCCTCGCCGATCGACACCTGGTGAGGTACTCATGTTCCGTCCGTTCCGTTCCGTCCTCTCCGCATGCGCGGGGTGCCTCCGTCGACTCACCGGCTGCGGCTCGCCGCTGCCGTCCGCTCTGCGCCGCTTGCTGGACAACGCTCCGGCTTTCGCCGAGCTGTGGACTCACCCCGTTGCCAAGCTGGTGACGGACCTCCTGCTGGACAAGGGTGTCCGGCTCTACGTGCTCGTCGTCGCCTCCCTGGTCCGGGCACGCGTCCAGGCCTGGTACGCGCGCCTGAGTCACAGAGGCTGACATCTGCGGTCGGCGCATGAGGCCCCTCGGGCGGATCTTTCTGACACAGGATCGCTTCCCCCAGGGGCCTTACGCCCACCCGGGCTACGAGGATGCCGAGTTCGGTACGGCACGCTTCACGCCCACGGACAGGGCCGACGGCTCCTGGGAACAGCGCGCCGTGGCGGCGGTTCCACGCATCCGTGATGCCTTCCCGAGGAAGCCGCTTCCAAGTCTGATGACCATCACGGGTTCCGGGAAGCCTTGTCCGGCTGTGCATCCGGGGGCGTGGGCATCCCGGCGTCGGCGAGCGTCGTGCGCATCCTGCTGGACGCCCACGACGGCCGCCGGTCGTGGGTCGGGGGCCGGGGCTCAGTCGACGGTGAGAGTACGCCGTACCGGGCGGTGGCGACGCGGATCCAGGCCAGTGCGCACTGCAGGGCGGCCTCCTCACGCGTCCTGACCGGGCCGCCGCCGGCCGTGAACGATCCAACGAGGCGGTGGTTCCAGCCGTTGCGCCCGGTCCGGCCGGTACCGCCGTACGAGGGCTCCACGTGCCCCAGTACAGTGCCGTCCTCGGTGACCAGGTTCCACCGGTGGGTGTCGCGGTGGTCCGCCGCCTTGACCAGACGGGCGCTGCCCGCGGTGGCGCGGGCCGCCTTCTGCGACAGCCGCTTGTGCCGAGCCGGTGCAGTGAGCCGTTTCCAACCTGACGGGTGGTTGGGCCGGCAGCCCCGGCGGCGGGCATGAAGAAAGCTCTTGGTAGACGGGTTCACGACCAAGATCACCAGTCCGCCAGGAGCTTTCGCGTGCTTGTCTACCCGTCCGGCGTCGATCTGTCCAGCCGCACCCTGCAATACCTCTCCGGTCTTCTCGCAGGTCATCGCCGTCGGATCGGCTCCCGGTGGCGTCGTCTGACCTGCGGCCGGCAGGCCCTGCTCGTCCTGGCACATCTGCGCTGCGGCGACACATACGCACGCCTCGCCGCGGGCTTCCGTATCGGGATCGCCACGGCTTACCGCTATATACGCGAGGCCGTCGACCTCCTGGCCGCCCTCGCGCCCACGCTGGAACAGGTCATGACGACTGTCCGGAAGAAGGCGTACGTGATCCTCGACGGCACCCTGCTGCCGATCGACAGCATCGCCGCAGACCGGCCGTACTACTCCGGGAAGAAGAAGCACCACGGGATGAACGTGCAGGTCCTCACCGACCCCGCCGGACGCCTGATCTGGGCCTCGGACGCACTGCCGGGAGCCACCCACGACCTGACCGCGGCGCGGGCCCACGGCATTCCCGCCACCCTCGCCGCGGAGGACATCAAGTGCTGGGCCGACAAGGCGTATCAGGGCGCAGACCCTGCGATCCGTGTTCCGATCCGGGGCAAGAACCTGCGCGGCTGGCGCCGACGTCACAACCGGGACCACGCGAAGATCCGCAGCCTCGGTGAACGCGCCATGGCGATCCTCAAGTCCTGGCGGCTCCTGCGGAAGCTCCGCTGCAGCACCACCCAGATCACAGCAGTCGTCCGAGCCGCCGTCGCCCTCGAACTCGCCGCCTGATCAAGATGGAAAAGGCTCAGCGTCTTGAATCTGGCCCGCTTGGATCTCAACCTCGTCGTTGCCCTGCGTGCCCTGCTCGAGGAACGCAACGTCACCAAGGCAGGGCGACGCGTCGGCCTCAGTCAGCCCGCGATGAGCGCTGCCCTGGCGCGGCTGCGCAGGCACTTCGACGACGAGCTTCTTTCCCGGGCGGGGAGCCAGTACGAACTCACCGCGCTCGGCCAGGTCCTCCTCGACCGCACCGCCACCGCCTACGACGTCCTCGAACGGCTCTTCACCAGCCAGGCCGCCTTCGACCCGGCCACCGAGACCCGGGAGTTCCGCCTCGTCTCCTCCGACTACGCCGTCGACGTCTTCGGTGTCGAACTCGCCCGCCCCGTGCACCAGGAGGCGCCGGGCATCCGCCTGCGCCTCACCCGCACCCCCGCCACCGTCGTCGACGACACCGAGAGCCTGCTCAGCGCCACCGACGGCCTGCTGATGCCCCACGGTGTCATCAGCGGCTTCCCCGCCACCGACCTCTACGACGACCGCTGGGTCTTCGTCGTCGCCGACGACCACCCCGACCTCGGGGACCGCCTGACCCGCCAGGACCTCGCCCGTCTGCCCTGGGTCACCTACCAGCGCACCTACGACGCCCCTGCAGTCCGTCAGCTCGGCATGCTCGGCATCGAACCGCGCGTCGAGGTCTCCGTCGACAGCTTCCACGCCCTGCCCGCCCTCGTCGCCGGCACCCGCCGCATCGCCCTCGTCCAGGCCCGCCTCGCCCACCGCCTCGCGCCCTTCGGCGGCGTACGCGTTCTCGAACCGCCCTACGAGGCCGTTCCCCTGCGCGAGGCCCTCTGGTGGCACCCGGTCCACACCCACGACGTCGCCCACACCTGGCTCAGGGACATCGCGGCCGGGGTAGGTCGCCGCATGGTCGATATGCCCGCCTGAGGTCCATCCTTCGCCCCTGGAGACCACCGACGAGGCGGGGGCGCCTCGACCGACTCGCGTCCACCCCATGGATCGGATCCATCGGAAACGCGGATGATCCGAGGGATGGGCAGCTCGTCCATCGGCACGCATGGTCGAGGCACATCCGCCCCGTCCGCACCCGCCCGGGCTCATCGCCTCTGACGGGGAGCCCTTTACGCTGCCTTGGAGCGCCGTCACGCCCGCCCCCGGTCGCGTCCCAGGCGCGGATCTCGCTCACGACGCGCTCGGCGAGGTCGTCGCCGTTTTCGCCGTGGCCGATCACGCCGACCTCCCAGTACCGGCCCTTATCGTCCTCGCCCTCGCGGATGGTCAGGTACGCGAGCGATCCGCCGTCGAGGGCGGCCATGGAGCCCCACCCGAAGTGCGGGGTGAACCCGGGGCGCTGGCGCGGCAGGCGGGAGAGGCCATTGGGCAGCACGCAGGCCAGGTACAGGTACGGCCACTCCCACGCGGAGCCCTGGCGGAACTTCACTCCGGTGTAGAGCTTGGTCTGCCGGTTCGCTCGCCGTCACGAACCCGGCCGGGAAGCCCACGCCCCGGTCGGGATCCGTGGCCACCGTCCGGGACGCGTGGGTCCGCCTCGTCGACGGTGCCCTGGTGCCCGCCCGCGATCGCAGCGTCGCCGTATCCAGCAAGAACTACCGGTACTCGACCAACCGGGTATCAGGCCGCGACGAGCTCCTGCTCGCGGGCCGGCGTCTGGACCGTGGGCTTCTTCTTGTTCGGCAGCGAGAGCCGGAAGACCTTGCGCCATGCGGAGAACACCTGTTGGGGCAGCGGCCCGGTGACGTACTCCAGCTCGTACTTCTCGAACAGCGCGCGCACCTTCACCGCGACCTCGGCGTAGCGGTTGCTCGGCAGGTCCGGGAACAGGTGGTGCTCGATCTGGTGGGACAGGTTGCCGGTCATGAAGTGCATGGCCTTGCTGCCGCTGATGTTCGCCGAGCCCATCATCTGGCGCAGGTACCACTGGCCGCGCGTCTCGCCCTTGATCGACCGGCGCTCGAAGACCTGCACGCCCTCGGGGAAGTGCCCGCACATGATCACCGAGTGGGACCAGAGGTTGCGGACCAGGTTGGCGGTGAACGTGGCGGCGAGCGTGGGGAGGAACGACGGGCCCGACAGCAGCGGGTGGATCACGTAGTCCTTGAGCACCTGCTTGCGGATCTTGCGGCCCACGGCCTTGGCCCGCGCGCGGAACTCCGGGTTCTTGCGGCGGCGCTTGCTCAGGTTCCTGCCGAGCTCCAGGTCGTACGCCGCGATGCCGTACTCGAAGAAGCAGGCGTTGATGAAGTTCCACAGCGGCTGGCCGAGGTGGAAGGGATGCCACTTCTGGTCCTCGTCGACGCGCATGATGCCGTAGCCGAGGTCGTTGTCCTTGCCGATCACGTTGGTGTACGTGTGGTGCAGCTCGTTGTGCGAGTGCTTCCACTGGTCGGCCGGCGAGACGTGATCCCATTCCCAGGTGGTGGAGTGGATCTTCGGGTCCCGCATCCAGTCCCACTGGCCGTGCAGGATGTTGTGGCCGATCTCCATGTTGTCCATGATCTTCGCCACGGACAGACCGGCGGTGCCGAGCAGCCACGCGGGCGGGAAGATCGAGAACAGCAGCACGCCCCTGCTGACCAGCTCGAGCTTGCGCTGCGCCGAGATGACCTTGCGGATGTAGGCGGCGTCCTTCTCGCCGCGGCTGGCGATCACCTCGTCGCGGATCGCGTCCAGCTCGCGCCCGAGCTCCTCGATCTGCTCCGCGGTCAGGTGGGCGGTGGGGTCGATGGCGGTCAAGCTGCTCCTACCGTTCGATGTCGCAGGGGCCCGCCGCGGCGGACACACAGGTCTGGATGAGGACGCCCGGCTCGGCCTCGGTGATCTCGCCGGTGCGCAGGTCGCGGACGGCACCCGCCTTGAGCGGCGTGACGCAGCCGAAGCAGATGCCCATGCGGCACCCGGAGGGCATGAGCACGCCGGCCTCCTCGCCGACGTCCAGCAACGGCGTGGCGCCGCCCGCGTCGACGGTCTTGCCGCTGGCGCTGAACGTGACCTCGCCGCCGTCGCCGGTGACGACGATGCCGGGGCGGAAGCGTTCGGTGTGCAGGCGCTCCGGTACGCCGTGCTCGCTCCAGTGCTTTTCGGCGGCGTCGAGCAGGCCCGCGGGCCCGCAGGCCCAGGTCTCGCGCTCTGCCCAGTCGGGCACGAGTTCGTCGAGACGGGCGATGTCGAGCACGCCGTCCGTGTCGGTGTGCACCTCGGTGAGCCGCAGCTTCTTCTTCGCGACCAGGTCGTGCAGTTCGGAGCGGAAGATCACGTCCTGCGGCCGTGGCGCGCAGTGGACCATGACGACGTCGTCGAACTCGGTGTCGCGCAGCATGCCCATCACGGGCGTGATGCCGCTGCCGGCCGTCAGGTAGAGCACCTTGGCGGGCTTGGTCTCGGGCAGCACGAACTCACCTGTCGGCTGGTCGAGCTGGATCAGCGTGCCCGGTTTCGCCCTGCGGACCAGGTGGTTGCTGACCTTGCCGCCCGGGATCGCCTTCACGGTGATCGTGACGCGGCCGTCCTGGCGGTGTGTCGGTGAGGTGAGGGAGTAGGCGCGCCACAGGCGCACCCCGTCGACGTCGACTCCGATCCGCACGTACTGACCGGCCGTGTGGCCGCGCCAGCCCCGTCCCGGTCTGATCACGATGGTCGCGGCGTCAGGCGTCTCGGGGTGCACGGCCTCGATGCGCCCCCGCAGGTCAGCGCCCGCACGCAGCGGGCTGACCAGGTCGAGGTAGTCCGACGGCAGCAGCGGCGTCGTGACCATCTCCAGCATTTTCCACGCCCTGCTGCGGAGGGCTGCACTACTCATGACTCCAGCTTGCTGCGCCTCAGGGCGCAAAGTCCTGACCGTACGATGTGAATCTGGTCGCCTAGATTGTTCGCAGGAAACAAAAATGAGCCATGCAGTCCAGAGGGCCAGCGAACTGGCCCTGGACGAGAGAACGGTCACCGCACTGCGGGCCGCGCTGAGGACCACCGCCGACGAGGTCGTCCAGGCGATCATCGACGAGGTCCCTCCCTACGCAGGCGCCCTTTCGGGCAGCATGGGCGGCACCATCCGCCGAGCCGTTCGCACCGCCCTCGGGAACTACCTGGACCTCGCGAGCGGGAACGCCACGGGCGGCGACGGCGGTGACGCGGCCTACGAGCTGGGCCGCGGCGAAGTGCGCGACGGCCGTTCGATGGACGCCCTGCTCAGCGCCTACCGCGTCGGCGCCCGCGTGGCCTGGCGATGCCTGGCAGCGGGCGCCGTGTCCGCAGGGCTGCCCGCCGCCGAGGTCGCCAAGTTCGCCGAGCTGACCTTCGCCTACATCGACGAGCTCTCCGCCGCGAGCGCCGCGGGCCACGCCGACGAACTGGCCGCCCGGGGCAGGGCCCACGAGCGCCACCTGGAACAACTGGCCCGCGACCTCCTCGCCGGCGCGAGCCCGGACGTGCTGCTGGCCTCTGCTCAACGGGCCGGGTGGCAGCCTCCGGTTTCGCTGACCGCGGTCCTGCTGCCCGCCGCCCAGGCCCGGCCTGCCTACCGCGTGCTCGACCCGAGCACCCTCGTCCTCGACGATCTGCCGGACGCCACCGGTGTGCTGCTCGTCCCCGATGCCGACCGATCACGTCTCGTGCGGCAGCTGGCCGACCGCACCGCCGTGGTGGGCCCGGCCCGGCCGTGGACACGTGTGTCGGCCTCGTACGCACGAGCCGTACGCGCGCGCTCCCTCTCCCCCGGCATTCGCGACACCGAGGAGCACCTGCCCGAGCTGGTGCTGAGCGCCGACATGGACGCTTTTGTGGACCTGCGTGCCCGAGCCCTCGCACCGTTGCGGACCTTGCCCGACACGACCGCGCGGCGGCTGGAGGAGACGTTGCGGGCGTGGCTGCTGCACCAGGGCAGGCGGGACGAGGTGGCGGCGGCGTTGTTCGTCCATCCCCAGACCGTCCGGTACCGGATGTCGCAGGTGCGGGAGTTGTTCCCGGATCTCGCATCACCGCACCGGCTCCTCGAACTGACGCTGGCGGTCGGTCTTCGGGGCAGGTGACGCGTTCCTCGACCGTCCACGGCCACATCGGGGGGCGGTCCGGGAATCGCGCCTCAGCCGTGTCCGCCCCTGGAGGTGCCCAGCTGCCGCTACCGACGCGCGCGCCGAACGCGTACGGGCCCGCGCGTCTCCGTCTCCACGACGGGCCGGCCGCCCTGCGTCACCTCGACCTCGCCGTCGTTCACCAGCTGCCATGCCGCGCGGCGGACCGGTTCCAGCAGGGCCCGCCAGCCGTCGTCATCACCCCCGTAGGCCGCGCGCGCCGCGTCGGACGGGACAGATCGACGCGATGTCGGCACGGCGCTCCAGCAGGCTCATGATGGCCTTCTCCAGCCGTTGACCGAGCTGCCGGTCCGTCTCTTCCACGCGATCCGGTGTGCCGGAGGGCCTGTGCGGACGGCAGGACGAGTCGCCGACCGCACCGTGGCGGTCCGGTTCGACCGAAGTGCTTCCGGATCCGCTCCGCGCGATCTACTGGAGGCTGAGCGCTCACCCGCACGCCCGCGGTCCCGTCGTGCCCGCGCCCGCGCGTGGGCGGCTCTCCGGCCGGTCGGTGCCCGCTCGGCGCGAGGCCCGGGCCCTTCGCGCCGGTGGGCCATCGCGCCGTCGTCACGGCTTCCCTCTGCTCTCTGCGAGGCCGTCCGCCCCGTCGGCGCGAGTGCCCGGCCGGCGGACGGACCGCGGTCCCCCCGACCGGCCGGGGCGAGTTCGGCAGGGGGCCGCCCCGGAGGGGTGGACGCGGGCAGCCAGGGCGGTGGCCAGCGCTTGCCATACGTGGGCGGCGAGGCCGGCGTACCTGGACTGGGTGGCCTGTCGTGCGAGCTGTTGGAGCGCGGCGACGCCCTCCTCGACCCGGCCCGCGTGGATCGCCAGCCGACCGTCGAGGACCGACAGCCGTACCCGGTCACGGTAGGGGAGACGCAGGTCCTCCTCGGACAGCACGGTCCGACTGAGCAGGGCGGCGTCCTCCAACCGGTCCTGTGCGAAGGCGAGATGAGCCTGGAGGGCGTGCAGTTCCTGAAGCTGCGCAGGCGTGCCGGTCAGATCGAGGACGGAGGCGGCCTCTGCCAGCCACTCCTCCGCGGCGGCCACCCGAGGCGGTGACATCTGCAGGGCCGCGGCGGCGGCGGCGGTCCGCAGCCGGGCCCACGCGGTCAGGTCCTCCCGTCTGCCCTCGAGCAGACCCAGGGCCTTGTTCAGCCGGGCCATGGCGGCCGCGTCGTCGCCCTTGCAGCTGCTGACCACGGCGGCCGTCCACAGGGCCTCGGCCGCTTGTACGGCAGAGGCCCGGGGCAGCAGATCGCGGTCCAACTCGTCGACGTGCCGCGAGGCCGCCTCCCAGCGGCCGAGTTCCGTCTCACTGTTGATCAGCTCCAGCATGGCGGCCAGGGTGTCGGGCACGCACAGGTGCGCGGTGCGGGCGAGGGAGAGCGCCTCCGTCGCCGCCGATTCCGCCGTGTCCAGGTCGCCGATGGCCCGTGTGCAGCGCGCGTAGCGGACGAGTGAGCGGGTGTGGAGGTCGGGGGCGTCCAACGAGCGGCTCAGCGCCAGGAGTGCCAGCAGGTGTGTGCGCTCCAGTTGGCGGTCGCCGTCGCGATCGGCGGCTTGGCTGAGCAGCCACAGGGCCTGCCAGCGGGCGCCGGGGTCCTCACCGGGGTCGTCCTCGACCGCGCGGCTGAGCGCCGCGGTGCTGTCCGTCCCGGGCGGCGCCGAGACCACGGCGGCCAGCACTCCGCTCAGGGACCTGTCGTCCTGCGGGCCGGTCAGGGCCGAAGCGTCGACGCCGAGTCGCTGGGCGAGGTAGGCCACGGTGCGCTCGGTGGGTCGCCGGTCGCCGGACTCCAGGCGTGACAGGTGTCCCGTCGACATGCCGTCGCCGACGACGTCGGCCTGGCTCAGGCCGCGTGCGGTCCGGAGTCTTCTGAGCCGACGGCCGAACTGCGGCTGGTCGAGCATCTCCCTCCTCGGGTCAGGTGGCCCGGTCGGTGCGGTATCCGTGGTTCCGCTTGCCCGATCGGGCATGTGGGTTGTCAGCACTTTAAGGAGCGCGACAAGGGGCGACAAGCCGTTTGGCGTGGCGGGCGAGTGCATTCCAGCGGGCAGCGTCCCGGGCCGGCGGGATCGTTGGCGACGGGGTTCGCAGAGCCCGAATTCGGCCCGCTCGCAGATGAGTTGACGCGTTGCTCAGGTCACCTGGCAAACTCTTGTCTCAAGGGTTGTCTCCCTTTAATCTCGAAGGAGGTTTCCCCCGAGCGATCCCCTCTTTGTCCCGTGGAGGTTTTCGTGCTCCCCATGGCCGAACGCACTTCTCATCTCGGCAGGGCTTACGTGTCGCCCGCCCGGTCCTCGGGCGGCCCGTGGACGGGACCGCACCTCGGGCTCGGACAGCAGTGATGACAACGTTGCCCGGCAGACCCGGATGACGGTCGCCTCGGCGCCGTTCTCTCCGCTCACCTGACCAGTTCCCGGCTCCCATGGCCCGCTGCCGGCCGGGAACGACGCGGAACTCCGGCTCCGGCCACCGGCGAGGTGGCGCATGCCGTCACCGGGCGCTCGTCGACACCCAGGTACAGCGCATCGGTCCGTTCCGCGTCCGTGACACCCTTCCCAGCCCCCCCACGCGCAGGAAGAAGGACGGTACGTCCGTGGCCACCACGAGTTTCCCCGACGCCTCGCCCAGCAAGAAGAAGACCGCAGCCACAGCTGTTCCCGCCCGCCGCGACCTGATCGCCGCGCAGGACCACGTGACCCCGGCGGCCACCTGTACGGCCCACCTCTCCCCGCGGGACCTCGCGGTCATGGCCGCGGAACCCGAATTCGCCCGCCAATTCGGCCTGAGTGCCGAAGAGATCTGCGGACGCGGACTCCTCGAACTGCTCCGTTCCCCGACCCCGGGCCATTTGCGGGAACAATGTGCCGCGCTTTCCTCGGGGCGTAGCCGGAGATTCAAGCAGAAGGTGACGGGCCGGGACGGCGACGGCCGTGGTTTCCATGCCGATATCACCGCCATCGCCGTCAGGCAGCCCTCGGGTGAGATGGCCAGTGTCGTCGTCCTCCTGCGCCGGACGGCGGAAGCGGCCACCGGCGGGCCCGTGCTCAGCGCCCTCGACGCGCAGGTTCTGGAAGGTGTGGCGAGCGGCGATTCCACGGTGCAGTTGGCCTCCCGTCTGTATCTGAGCCGCCAGGGCGTCGAGTACCGCGTCGGACAGATGCTGCGTCGTTTCGACGCACCCAACCGGCCCGCCCTCGTGGCGCGGGCACACGCCCTCGGTATGTTCGCCGCGGGGCAGTGGCCCCCGCGTGTCCTCCCGGAATGCGTGCGGTAGTGCGGAACGGGGCCTGCCGGGCCCCGCACGGCGGCCGTGGCGGAAACACCGCCACGGCCGCCGTCGTAACGGTCCGGCCCCCGCAGTGGCCGGACCGGCCTCACGCTGCCGAGGGCTGCCAGGCTTCCTGGAACCGGCGGCGGGCACGGAAGAGACGGGAACGGACGGTGCCCACGGGCAGGGCGAGCACCTCGGCCATCTCCTCCTCGTTGAGCCCGTAGACACGCAGGGTGAGGACCTGCCGGTGCGCCTGCGACAGGCGTTCCAGTACGTCGCTGATGTACACCGCGTCCATGGGATTGGTCTCCTGCTGAGCTTCCGCCTCGGAGCACCAGCTCTCCGTGCCGTAGCGCTTGGCGGTGCGGACGGCCTCCCGGGCCGACACGGAGCGCACCCAGCCGTAGAACGCCGCCGGTTCGCGCAGGGATCCCAGGCCGCGGTAGACGGCGAGCAGCGCCTCCTGCGTGGCGTCGGCGCCGTCGTCATGGGTGATGGACCGGCAGACACGCGCCACGAAGGGCGTGATGGCGGTCAGCAGGTGGTTCATCGCGTGCTCGTCGCCCGCCTGGGCTCGGGGGAGCAGCGTGAGGGGGGAGGGGAGTTCGCTGACGGTCGTCATGACGGACAGAGGTTCCTTACGGCCGGGCGGGCGGGGTCGGAAGGGGCGAACGCGCGGACGTACTCAGCCGGTGGCGGCCGGGGCATGCCCGGGCTCGGACGCATCCGTGAAGGACAGGAGTCCGGCGCGCACGTCGTCGCGGAACGCCCTCATGAAGTCAGGGCTGTAGCAGGCGGTGAAGTGCGGGAACTCGATGCTGAGCCGGCCCTCGAAGGAGACGACGCAGGCCATGACGGGGCTGCGGCCGGCCTGCGGGAAGTAGTGCTCGCGGCCCGGGACCAGCCGTACGTCGACGGCCCGCAGCCCGCCGGGCAGGCGCGGGCCCGGGACCACGCCCATGTTGGTGGCGATCACCGTGGCCAGTTGCAGGGCGGGGTTGCGGCGGACCTCCGGCGTGATGCGCATCTCGTGCACGTGGTCGCCTCGGGAGAGGAAGTCGCCGAGACGGGCGTGCACGGCACGGGCCACCTCCAACGGCTCGGATTCCGTGGACACCTGAAGGGTCTGCAGGTGGGTGGTGACCGCGGGGACCGGGGCGGAGGCGGGCAGCGGTGGGGACAGCCGTGAGCGCAGGTCGACGGGGGAGAGACAGCCGAGCGTGCGGGCTCCTTCGTCCCCCGGCAGCCGCCGTCTCGCCGTCACCAGAAGGGCCGCGGAGATCAGAGCGTGCACCGAGACGCCTGAGGCGCGCGCCGTCCGGCGCAGCCGTGAGGTGAGACCCGTGTCCAGGGTCATTCTGCGGACCTCGATGTGCCCGCCGGCGTCGGTCCCCTCGCCGGGGGCGGCGTCGTAGGGGACCAGTTCGACCGGGTGGCGCCGTATCTCCTCCAGGCGGCCTTCCAGGTACTTCGCCGTGTCGGCGTCGTCGACGGCAGGCAGCAGCCGGCTCACCGGCTCCGGCCAGCGGGGGCCCTCCGGATCGGCGCTCTCGCCGGTGCCCCCCTCGACCAACTGCCGGTAGCGGTCCCACAGGGCGTTGTGCAGCGCGATGCTGCTGTGGCCGTCGGTGATGGTGTGGTCGACAACCAGCACGAAGAGGTGGCGGTCCCCGCCCGGTGCGCTGACCAGGACGGCGCGGCTGAGGGGACCTCCGAGCGGCAGTGGCCTGTTCAGCTCCGTCGCGTAGGCCTCGGCCTCGTCGCCGGTCCGGGTGATCAGCCGGGGCCGCTCGTCGGCGTCGAGGACGCGCAACAGGTGCCCCGCCCTGTCCTGTTCGATGCGGGAGCGCAGCGGCGGGTTCGCCTCGGTCGTGGCGTCGAACGCGGCCGACAGTGCCGTGACGTCCACCGGTCCACGCAGGGTGCAGGACAGCACGGCCCTGCTTCTCTGGCCCACGTAGAGCGTCTCGACCGGACACAGCGCACGGTGCATGCCGTCAGCCTTCTTTCCGTCGTTCGTTCCGGAAGTCCACGGCCCCGGGACGGGTCTGCCACCGCGGTGGTCCGCGGGGAGGTCGGGGGCTTTTCGAGGGTGCACGGGGGAGCACGGCGGAATCCAGCCCAGAGGCCCCCGGGCGAGTAAGTCGCGTGATTTCCCTAGAAGTTGAGCAGCAGTTCGTACTCCCCGGCCCGGCGGATTCCAGGGAAATCCCTGAATCGCCGGCCGGTGGACCGGCTCGCCTTGACCCGGCCCGTGCGGGTGCCTCAACGTGCTGTGACGTGAAACCGGGGCAGACGGCGTGATCGCCCTGACCCCGGTGTGCGGCCTCTGCATCCCCCGTGGGCCGTGCCCGGTGTGCGGCCGTACGCCGCGCGTGGGCGGCACGGGGCGGCCGCACCCGTCCGATCCGGCCGGGCCTCGCCGTCCGGGACATCTTCGGTTTGCCACGTGAGGTTTGCGCTATGTCACTCCAGGACGACGCACGTCGACCGCTGTCCGGAGCCCAGGAGGGCCTCTGGTACGCCGGACGGCTCGCACCGGACAGCGCCGCGTACAACACCGCGGAGGCCGTGGAGATCCACGGACCCCTCGACAGCGCCCTGTTCGAGACCGCGTTGCGGCGCGTCGTGGCCGAGGCCGACACCTTCGCCCTGCGGTTCGCCGACACCGACGAGGGTCCGCGCTGCCACCCGGCTCCGGACGCGGACGACTGGAGTCTGAACCGGGCCGACGTCAGCGGCGCCGCCGATCCGGAGGCCACCGCATGGGAGTACGTCCGCGCCGACCTCGCGACCCCGGTGGACCCGGAGAAGGGCCCCCTGTTCGCGCACACCCTGCTCACCCTCGCCGAGGACCGGCACCTGTGGCTGCTGAGGGCCCATCACCTGCTCCTGGACGGCTACAGCTACAAGCTCCTCGGGCGCCGCCTGGCCGAGACGTACAACGCGCTGGCCGAGGACCGCGAACCGGAGCCGTGCGCCTTCGCGCCGGTGCGCCGGCTCCAGGAGGAGGAGGCGGCCTACCTCGCCTCCGAGCGCTTTGCCCGCGACCGTGACCACTGGGCGCAGCGTCTGGCCGGTCTGCCCGAACCCGCCCGGCTCACTGCCCGCACGGCGCCGCCCACCGTGCCCTTCCTGCGCCGCACCGCCGAACTGACGCCCGCCGAGACCGATGCCCTGGACACCGCGGCCGCCCGCCTCGGTGTCCGGCGCACCGACCTGCTGACCGCCGCGACCGCCATCTACCTGCACCGGATGACCGGCGCCCACGACCTGGTGCTGGGCATGGCCACGATGAGCCGGCTGGGCAGCGCCGCCCTGCGCACCCCCGGCACCGCCTCGGACGTCCTGCCGCTGCGCGTGGCCGCCGCCCCCGCGACGAGCGTCGCGGAACTCGCCCGGGCCGTCGCCGACGAACTGCAGGCCCTGCGCCGCCACCAGCGCTGCCGCGGCGAGTTCCTCCGCCGCGACCTGGGCCTGCTGGGCACCGGACGCCGACTGTACGGGCCGGTGCTGAACATCGTCCCGTTCGACGAGTCCCCGGTCTTCGGCGGTCACCCCACCACCTGGCACCACCTGTCCGGCGGAGCCGTCGACGACTTGCAGATCTCGGTGCGTCCCGGACAGCGCGGCGGCGGACTGTGGCTGGCCCTCGACGCCAACCCCGCCCTGTACGGTGAGGACGAACTCGCCCTGCACCGCGACCGGTTCCGCACGCTGCTGCGCCTGCTGGCCGAGGCCGGCCCGGCGACGCCGCTGGGTGATCTGGACATCCTGCTGCCGGGCGAACACCCCCGCGACACCACCGCGCACACGTATCCGGTCGGGTGGACCCTGACGCAGCTGTTCGAGGAGCGGGCCGCGGCCGGACCCGAGCGCACGGCCGTCAGCCACGGGGACGAGCGGCTCACCTACGCCGGTCTCAACGCCGAGGCGAACCGGATCGCCCGGCTGCTGACCGAGCACGGCGCGGGCCCCGGCCGGGTCGTGGCGCTCGCCCTGGAGCGCGGCATCCGGCTGCTGCCCGCCCTGCTGGCCGTCCTGAAGACCGGCGCCGCCTACCTGCCCCTGGACCCGGGTCAGCCGGCCGGGCGGCTGCGGCTGGTCGTCGAGGACGCGGCCCCCGTCGTCCTCGTCACCGAGCACGCCCACGCCCACCTCGCCCAGGACGCCGTCCCCACCCTGCTGCTGGACGACCCCCAGGTGGCCGCAGATCTCGCCCGCCGCTCCGGCACCGACCTGACCGACGCCGAACGGCACGGCCCGCTCAGCCCGTCCGACACCGCGTACATCATCCACACCTCCGGCTCCACCGGCCGTCCCAAGGGCGTGCCCGTGCCGCACGCCAACGTCGTACGCCTCTTCGCCGCCGCGGCCGAGCACTTCGACTTCCGGGCCGACGACGTGTGGACGCTGTTCCACTCCTACGCCTTCGACTTCTCCGTGTGGGAGATCTGGGGCGCCCTGCTGCACGGTGGCCGGATCGTCGTCGTGCCCTACGCCGTCAGCCGCTCGCCGCGCGACTTCCTCGACCTGCTGCACCGCGAGGGCGTGACCGTCCTCAACCAGACACCGTCCGCGTTCGAGCAGCTCATCGACGCCGACCTCGAACACGGTCGTGGCAGTGGGGCGTTGCGCTATGTCATCTTCGGCGGGGAGGCCCTGCGCCCGGCGCGGCTGCGCCCCTGGGCCGACCGGCACGGCCTCGACCGACCGGCGCTGGTGAACATGTACGGCATCACCGAGACCACCGTGCACGTCACCCACCACCGCCTCACCGAAGCCGACCTGGACGACCCGCGCCGCGTCAGCGTCATCGGCCGACCGCTCGCCGACCTGCGGGTGCACCTGCTGGACCCCGAGGGACGGCCGGTACCGCCCGGCGCGACAGGGGAGATGTACGTCTCCGGCGCCGGCGTCGCCCCCGGCTACCTCAACCGCCCCGAGCAGACCGCGGAACGTTTCCTCGACGACCCCTACGGCCCGCCCGGCACCCGCATGTACCGCTCGGGCGACCTGGCCCGGCGCCGCCCCGACGGCACCCTCGACTACATCGGCCGCGCCGACGCCCAGATACAGCTGCGCGGCTTCCGCGTCGAGCCCGGCGAGATCGAGGCCGTCCTCACCGCCCACCCGGGCGTCGCCCGCGCCGCCGTCGTGCCCCGTCGCACCGGCAACGGCGCCCTGCACCTCATCGCCTACACCGTCCCCTCCGGTGACACCCCTGCGGACCCCGCCGACCTGCGCACCCACGCGGCCACGCACCTGCCCGAGCACATGGTCCCGGCCGCCTGCGTCCCCGTGGACGCCCTGCCGCTGACCGCGAACGGCAAACTCGACGTGCAGGCCCTGCCCGATCCCGACTTCACCGCCGCCGCGTCCGGCACCCGGCCGGCGACTGCGCACCAGCGCCTGGTGTGCGCCCTGTTCGAGGACGTGCTGGACCTGCCGGGCGAGTCCGTGGGCGTGGACGCCCGCTTCTTCGACCTGGGCGGCGACTCCCTGCTCGCCACCCGGCTGCTGGCCCGGCTGCGGCAGCGGACCGGTGCGGAGATTCCCATCACCGCCCTGTTCGAGGCGCCGACCCCGGCGGCGCTCGCCGAACGGCTCGCCGCGGGCACGCAGGGCGCCCCGCCCCGGCCCGTCCTCGGCGCCGTCGTTCGCCCGCAGCGGGTGCCGCTGTCCTTCGCCCAGGAACGCATGTGGTTCCTGAACCGGCTCGACGAGGGCGCGGCCACCTACCACATCCCGCTCCTGGTTCCCGTCGGGTCCGGCCTGGACACCGGGGCGCTCCAGGCCGCGCTCGGGGACCTGGCCGACCGGCACGAGAGCCTGCGCACGGTGATCGCCGAACAGGACGGGACGGCCTTCCAGCGCATCCTGGCGCCCGGAGAGCTGCGCACGGTGCTGCGGCGCGTCGACTGCCCTGCCGCGGAGATCGCCGCCCACGTCCACGCCGCCTCGCGCCGCCCCTTCGACCTGACGGCGGAAAGCCCCCTGACAGCCTGGCTATTGGGCACCGGCAGCGACCGGGTCCTGCTGTTCGTACTGCACCACAGCGCCGCCGATGGCTGGTCGCTCGCCCCCTTCGCCGCCGACCTGTCCGCCGCCTACGCCGCCCGCCGGGCGGGCCGGGCACCAAAGTGGCCCCCGCTGACGGTGCAGTACGCCGACTACGCGCTGTGGCAGCGCGCCCTGCTCGCGCCCGGTCCGGACGGCCCCGGCCGCCTGGAGCGGCTCACCACCCACTGGCGCGGCGCGCTGGACGGTCTGCCCGAGGAGTGCACCCTGCCCGGCGACCGGCCCCGGCCCACCGCACCGCGGGGCACGGGCGCGCACGTCGAAGTCGCCGTCGACGCCGACCTGCACCGTGCGCTGCTGCGTCTGGCCGACCGCGAGGGCGCCAGCCTGTTCATGGTGCTGCACGCCGCCGTCAGCGCCCTGCTCACCCGCTGCGGCGCCGGCGAGGACATCGTCATCGGCACCCCCGTCGCCGGTCGCACGGAACCCGGCCTCGACCCGCTGATCGGCCTGATCACCAACACCCTCGTACTGCGCGCCGACACCTCCGGCGACCCCGCCTTCCTCGACCTCCTCGCCCGGCTGCGCACCGCCGATCTGGCCGCCCTGGACCACCAGGACCTGCCCTTCGACCGGCTGGTGGAGGACCTCAACCCGCCCCGCACGCCCGGCCGGCACCCCCTGTTCCAGGTGATGCTGGCCCTGCAGAACAACGCACCCGCCGTCCTCGAACTCGACGGCACCCGCACCCGGTTGCGGCCCACCGCCACCGGCACCGCCAAGTTCGACCTGTTCGTCGACGTCCTTCAGCGCCACGATGCCGCGGGCGCCCCCGACGGCCTGACCCTGCAAGTCGAGTACGCCACCGACCTCTACGACGCCCGGACCGCCGATGCGTTCGCCCGCGCCCTGCACGACGTCCTGCGCACGGTGAGCACCGACCCCGCCGTCCACCTCGGGCAGCTGCCCGCGCTTCCCGAGCGCACCGCCGTCCCGGCCACGATCGACACGGCCGAGCTCGCGGACGCGGCCCGGTCCGTGCCCGGCATCCGCGAGGCCCACGCGCTGCCCGGCCACGGCGACGCCCCGGCCCGCCTGTACGTGGTGCCCGGGCGGACCGACGCCGCCGAACGCGTCGAGGAACTCCTGGCCCGCGCGGGCAACGGCACGGTCCGTGTCACGGCGGTGAACACCCTGCCCCGAACCGAGGACGGCGGCGTCGACGGCGCGGCACTGCGGGCCCTGCCCGCCGTCGACACGACCGCGGCCAGGACCTGGCGGCAGCGGCTGGCCGAGCTGCCCGGCGTCACAGCCGTCGACGTGGCGGTGGAGAACGCCCCCGAGGAACTGGAACGCCGCCACACCGGCCTGCCCGACCGCCACGCCCGGGCCGCCCCCACCACCCGCCCCGGGCCGGCCCGCGCCGTCCCCGCCGTCAGCGAGGGCCCCGCCCTGACCGAACCGTCCGTGCCGAGCTGGGCCGAGGCCCTGCGCCGCGCCGCCGCACTCGAGAAGGGCGACATCGTCCACGTCCACGACGACGGCGGCGAGTACCGGCACACCTACGCATCCCTGATCCCCGAGGCATCCCGCGTCCTGGCCGGGCTGCGCCGGGCCGGTCTGCGCCCGGGCGACCGGGTCATCCTCCAGTGCGACGCCACCGAGGACTTCCTCGCCGTGCTGTGGGGCTGCGTCCTCGGCGGCTTCGTCGCCGTCCCGCTGACCGTCCCCGCCTCCTACGAGACCCCCTCCGCGGCGCTGACCAAGCTGGAGGGCATCTGGCGGATGCTCGGCCGGCCCTGGATCGTCTGCTCCGCCGGGCGTGAGGCCGGGCTGCGTGCGGTCGTCGCCCGGCAGGACTGGCCCGGACCGCGCATCACCACGGCCGACGCCCTGCGCGCCGCGCCCGAGGACCACGACTGGTACCCCGCCCGGCCCGACGACGTGATGCTGATGCTGATGACGTCCGGCAGCACCGGCCTGCCCAAGGCGGTACGGCTCACCCACCGCAACGTGCTGACCCGCTCGGCCGCCACCGAGCAGCTCAACGGCCTCGGCGCCGACGACGTCTCCCTGAACTGGATCCCGCTCGACCACGTCACCGGCGTCGTCATGTTCCACCTGCGCGACGTGTACCTGGGCTGCCGCCAGATCCACGCCCCCACCCCCTGGATCCTGCAGGACCCGCTGCGCTGGATGGACCTCGCCGACCGGCACGGGGTCACCGTCACCTGGGCGCCCAACTTCGCCTTCGGGCTCCTGGCCGAACAGTCCCACCGTTTCACCGGCCGTGACTGGGACCTGTCGCCGATGCGGCTGGTGATGAACGCAGGCGAGGTCGTCGTCGCGTCCGCGGCCCGGGGCTTCCTGCACGCGCTGAGGCCCTTCGGCCTGCCGCAGGACGTGATGCATCCCGGCTGGGGCATGTCCGAGACCTGCTCGGTGGTCACCGACGCCGTCCTGCCCGCCGAACCGGTCCCGGGCGAGGGCACGTTCGTGAGCTGCGGCCGCCCCTACCCGGGCTTCGCCATGCGGGTCGTCGACGAACAGGGCACTGTCCTGCCCGAGGGCGAGGCGGGCCGCTTCCAGGTCCGCGGCACCTCGGTGACCGGCGGCTACCACGACAATCCGGCCGCGAACGCGGAGGCGTTCACCGACGACGGCTGGTTCGACACCGGCGACCTGGCGTTCCTGCGTGACGGCGAGCTCTACATCACCGGCCGCGCCAAGGACGTCATCATCGTCAACGGCGTCAACCACTACAGCCACGAGATCGAAGCCTGTGTAGAGGAACTCCCTTACGCGGAGCGGAGTTTCACCGCCGCGGTCGCGGTACGCACCGACCCCGTCTCGCCCACCGACGAACTCGCCCTGTTCCTGCACCTCACCCCCGAGGCCGGCGCCGACCCGGCCCGCGCCCTGCGTGAGATCGCCGGCAAGGTCACCCGGGAGATCGGCGTCAGCCCGGCCTTCCTCATCCCGGTGGCGCGGGACGCCGTCCCCAAGACGGAGATCGGCAAGATCCAGCGCACCAAGCTGCGCAAGAGCTTCGAGGCGGGCGACTTCGACGACGAGGTGCGCCGCAGCCAGGTGCTGCTGGGCGGCGCGGCCACCGTCCCCGACTGGTTCCTGCGCCCGGTGTGGCAGCGGACGCGACGTCCCGACGCCCCCGCCGTGACGCCGGGCCGGCACACCCTCGTCCTGGCGGGCGGCGACCCTCGGGTCGGCGCACTCGCCAAGCGGCTGGCCGACGCGCTGCGCTCGGCGGGCGGCCTGTGCACGGTGGTCGAGGATGCGGCCGCGTACGAGCGGGTGGACGCCGCCCACTACCGGGTCCGGCCCTTGGAGACCGCCGACTACGCCGCATTGCTGGGCCAGTCGGCGGACGACGAGCGGGCCGTCGACGCCGTCCTGTACCTCGACGGGCTCCGCGGCACGGGAGAGCCGCCGGTGGCGCCGGACGACACGACGGGCGTGGAGCGGCTGCTGGCGTTTGCCCGGGCCCTCGCCGGCCGGCCCGGCCCGCAGCGTCCCCTGGACCTGGTGTACGTCTCGGCGGGCGCCCAGGCCGTGCGCCCCGGTGACCGGCCCTCACCGGCGCACGCCATGGCCGCGGCCCTGCTGAAGTCGCTGGCCGAGGAGTCCGCCGCGCTGCGGGTCCGCCACCTCGACCTGCCCGCCGACGACACCGCGGACCCGTTGACCGTCCTCGTGGCCGAGGCGGCGCACACCGGCGACGGCGCGGACGTCGCCCACCGCGACGGGCGCCGCTACGTACGCCGCCTCGTCCCCCTGCCCGAAACCCCCTCCCGCGCCGAACCCCCCGCGCACGGCGGCTTCACCCTGATCACCGGCGGCCTCGGTGGTGTCGGGGCCGAGATCGCCGCCCACCTGCTGCGCACCCCCGGCACCCGGCTGCTCGTCCTCGGCCGCACCCCCGAAGACGAGGCCCGCGCCCTGCCGGGGCTGCGCGAGCGGGGAGAGGTCCGCTACGCCCGCGCCGACGTCACCGACGAACACCAGGTGCGGGCCGCCGTCCAGGCCGCCGCCGAGACCTGGGGCGTGCCCTTGACGTCAGTGCTGCATCTGGCGGGCACGCTCGTGGAACGCCCCGTGGGCGACCTGGACACCACCACCTGGCGCCGGGCGCTGGAGGCGAAGGTGCGCGGCGCGTGGACGCTGCACCGGCTCACCGCCGACCACCCGCACGTCTCGTTCGTCACCTTCTCCACGGTCAACGGCTTCTTCGGCGGCGCCATGAACGCCGCCTACGCCGCCGCCAACGCCTACCTGGACGCCCTCGCCGAGTACCGCCGCAGCCTCGACCTGCCCGCGCAGTCGCTGGCCTGGAGCATGTGGCGCGACCGCGGCCTGAGCCGCGGCTACGGTCTCACCGCCCTCACCGAGGCCCGGGGCTACCGGCTGCTCGACCCGCCCGCCGCGCTGCGCTCGTTCGACTTCGCCCGCACCCTGGACGAACCGCACCTGCTGATCGGCGCCGACCGCACCGCCCCCTGGGTGGGCAGCCACGTCGTGGCACCCGTGCGCCAGACCCGGCGCCTGGCCGCCCGCGTCGGCCTGGAGGACGGCACCGACCTGGGAGCCCTGTACCGCGCCGCGGCAGCCGGCGCCCAGGCGGCCGGCCTGCCCGACGACGCGTGGACGCTTGCCTCGGCGGGCACCGGCGCCCGCCCGGACGAGCCCGAGACGGAAGAAGACCTGCGGCGCCTGGAGGGCCGGCTGGCCCAGGTGTGGCGCGAGGTCCTGGACCGCGACCGGGTGGGCCTGGACGACAACTTCTTCGACCTGGGCGGCAACTCGCTGCTCCTGGTCACCGCGCAGAGCGCCGTCAACCGCGCCGTCGGCAGCGAGCTGTCCGTCGTCGACCTCTTCGCGCACCCCACCGTCCGGGACCTGGCCCGCCACCTGTCGGCCACCGGTGCGGGCCCGGTGGCCGACGTCGAAGCGGCCTCCCGGCCGGAGAACGGCGACGGCCTGGACCGCGCCAGGGAACAGGCCCGCCGGCAACGCGCGGCCCGCGCCCGCCGCTCCGCCCGCCAGGGCAAGGACCGCGGCCATGTCTGAGCGGACCGACCGCACCGCGTACACCACCGAACCGGGAAAGGACGAGGCACAGGCCGTGCACGACACCACCGCACCCCACGACGACGACCCGCCCGCCGTCGCCGTCATCGGCCTGGCGGGCCGCTTCCCCGGCGCCGACGACCTCGACGCCTTCTGGGACAACCTCGCGGCCGGCCGGGAGTCCGTACGGCCCGTCACCGACGAGGAGTTCCTCGCCGCCGGCGGCGACGCGCGAGACCTCGACGACCCGGCCCTGATCCGCATGGCGTCGGTGGTCGAGGGCATCGACCGCTTCGACTCCGGCTTCTTCGGCTACAGCCCCGCCGAGGCCGCCGTCGTCGACCCCCAGCAGCGGCTGCTGCTGGAGACGGCCTACCACGCCCTGGAGGACGCCGGCTGCCTCGGCGGCGACCGTGCGGGGGAGGCGTTCGGCGTGTACGCGGGGGCCGGCGACAGCCGCTACTACCCCGCCCACGTCCACCCCCGCTACGCCGGACAGCCCGGCTCGGTGGCGCTCGTCCACGCCGCCACCGCCAACTCCCTCGGCACGCTCGCCACCCGCGTGTCCTACGAACTGGGCCTCACCGGGCCCAGCGTGTCCCTGCAGACCGCCTGCTCCACCGCGCTGGTCGCCGTGCACACCGCCTGCCAGGACCTGCTCGACCACCGCTGCGACACCGCGCTCGCCGCCGCCGTCTCCCTCAACCCCTCCGCAGTACTGGGCTACCGCCACGTACCCGACGGGCCCTTCTCGCCCGACGGGCACTGCCGCGCCTTCGCCGCGGACGCCGCCGGCACCTCCTCCGGCGACGGTGTGGGCGCCGTCGTGCTCAAGCGGCTCGAGGACGCCCTCGCCGACGGCGACCGCATCCGCGCCGTCATCCGCGGCAGCGCCGTCAACAACGACGGCCGGCGCAAGGTGGGCTTCAGCGCGCCCAGCGCCGCCGGACAGACCGAGGTCATCCTCGCCGCGCAGGCCCAGGCCGAGGTCGACGCCGCCACCATCGGCCTGATCGAGGCGCACGGCACCGCCACCAAACTCGGCGACCCCATCGAGGTGGCCGCCCTGACGGAAGCCTTCCGGCACAGCACGGATCGCACCGGGTTCTGCGCGCTCGGCTCGGTCAAGACCAACATCGGCCACCTCGGAGCCGCCGCCGGCATCGCCGGACTCATCAAGGCGGTCCTGGCCCTGGAGCACCGGCAGATCCCGCCGAGCCTGCACTTCGACCGGCCCAACCCGCTCATCGACTTCGACGCGAGCCCCTTCCGCGTGCCGACCGCGCTGGAGGAGTGGCCCGAGGGCGACCACCCCCGCCGGGCGGCCGTCAGCGCCTTCGGCATCGGCGGCACCAACGCCCACGTCATCCTGGAGGAAGCCCCCCGCACGCCCCCCGCCCCGGCCCGCCCGCCCCACGACGGCCGCCGCCTGGTGCTGCCGCTGTCGGCGCGCACCGCCGGCGCCCTGCGCGGCCAGGCCACCGCACTCGCCCGGCACCTCGAACGCCGGCCCGACCTGCGCCTGGACGACGTGGCCCACTCCCTGCGCACCGACCGGCCCGCACTGCGCCACCGGCTCACCGTCACGGCGGCCACCCGCGAGGAGGCCCTGGACGCACTGCGCTCCGCGACCCCGGCCATCCCTCCGCCCGCCGACGACCCGGCCCGCGTGGCGTTCCTGCTGCCCGGCGGCGGCACCCAGTACCCGGGCATGGGCAAGGAGCTGTACCGCGACCAGGCCGTCTACCGCGACACCGTCGACGAGTGCGCCCGCATCCTGCGGCCCGTCCTCGACGCCGACCTGCGCACCGCCCTCTTCGAGGAGCAACGGCCCGACGACACCTCCGCCTTCCTCGGGCTCGTCGTCACCGAGTACGCCCTGGCCCGTACGCTCATGGAGTCGGGCGTGCGCCCCGACGCGCTGATCGGCCACTCGCTCGGCGAGTACACGGCCGCCTGCCTGGCCGGCGTCATCGACCTCGCCGACATGCTGCCCCTGGTCACCGAACGCATCCGGCTCATCAGCTCCGCCGGCGGAGCCACCGTCGGCGTCGCCGCTCCGGCCGAACGGATCCGGCCGCTGCTCGACGCCGACCTGTCCCTCGCCGCTGTCAACGGCCCCACCGCCTGCACGGTCGCCGGTCACCTCGGCGCCGTCACCCGCTTCGAGGCCGAACTCACCCGGCGCGGCATCCCGTTCCGCCGCCTGCGCATCCCCGTCGCGGCCCACTCGCACGTCCTGGACCCGGTCCTGCCGGCCTACGAGATCCACCTGCGCCAGGTCACCCTGCGCCCGCCGCGCATCCCGTACGTCACCAACGTCACCGGCACCTGGGTCACCGACGCCCAGGCCACCTCCGTCCGGCACTGGCTCGCCCACACCCGCGACACCGTGCGGTTCGCCGACGGCATCACCGCCCTGTGGGACCGGCTGCACCCCGTCCTCGTGGAGATCGGGCCGGGCGACACCCTGAGCAAGCTCGCCGCCGGCCGCCTCACCGACCGGACGCCGGTGACGGTGGCCACCATGCGCCACGCCAAGGCCGAGGCGTCCGACGGTTTCGTCCTCGCCGAAGCGCTGGGACGGCTGTGGAGCGCGGGCGTGGACCGCGCGCTGCCCCCGGTGCCGGGCGCGCCCCGGCGGGTGCCGCTGCCCCCGTACGCCTTCGAGCGCCACCGTCACTGGATCGACGCGCCCGGCGCCCGGACGGAGCCCGCCCCCTCCGACGACACCACGACAGCGGCAGGCCCCGGCCTCGCCCCCCGGCCCCGGCTGACGACCGAACACGTACCGCCCCGCGACGACCGCGAACGGGAGGTCACCCGGCTCTGGGAGGAGACCCTCGGCATCGGCGGCATCGGGGTGCACGACAACTTCTTCGACCTCGGTGGCGACTCGATGCGCGCCGTGCTGCTGGCGGGACGGCTGCGCCAGACCGGCGTCCTCCACGTCCCGGCGGCGACCCTGCTGGCCGCGCCCACCGTGGCCGGAGTCCTCGCCGCGGCCGACCGGCCGGACGGGCCGACCCCGGAGATCACCTCTTCCGCCCTCGGCCCGCTGCTGCCGCTGCGTGCCGAGGGCAGCGCCGCCCCCCTGTTCTGCGTCCACCCCGGCGCGGGCGTCGCCTGGCGCTACACGGGCCTGCTGCCCCACCTCGGCGGCGATCAGCCCGTCTACGGCATCCAGGCCGCCGGCCTCGACGGCACCCGGCCGCCCGCCCCGGACGCCGCCGCCATGGTCGCCCACTACCTCGAGCTGATACGCCGGGTGCAACCCCGCGGCCCCTACCGGCTGCTGGGCTGGTCCTACGGCGGATTCGTCGCCCACGCCATGGCCTGCGCCCTGCAACGCGACGGCGAGCAGGTCGAACTCCTCGCCATGCTCGACGCGCCCCAGCCGCACGGCACGGCACACGATGCCGACGCCACAGAACGTCAGGTCGCCGCTCTGCTGTCCAGGGTGGCCGGCCTCCCCGTCGACGCACAGGCCTCCGTGGAGGCGGTCCTGGACCAGATCGACGCCCGCGTCGCGGCCGACCCGGCGAGCGTCCCCGTCAGCGGCGCCGAGGCCGCCGCCATCGCCGCCGTCATGCGCAACAACCTGCGCATAGCGCCCCAATTCACTCCTGGCACCTACCGCGGTGACGTCCTGTTCTTCAGCGCCGCGGAGGAGCAGCACACCGAACACCCGGCGGATTTGGCGGTGCTGCCCGGCAAGGCCGACAGCTGGCGGCCGCACGTCGACGGAACCCTCCACGACCACCGCGTGCCCTGCGGCCACTACGAGATGACCGAACCCGAACCCATCGCCCGCATCGGCGAAGCGGTGACGAAGGCACTGCGCGCCCTCGGCGACCGCGCCCGTACACCCCTTCCCCGTGAGACCCGCGAAGAGGAGAACCAGCGTGCAAGCGACCCAGGACCTCTACGAACTCGGTGACGCCCCCGAGATGGGCACCGTCCCGAAGAAGATGTACGCCTCGCTCATCCGCCGTGAGCGCTACGGGCAGCCCGTCGACGCCTTCCGTACCGAGGTGGTCGACGTGCCGCCCGTGGGGCGCGGCCAGGTCCTGGTGAAGGTGATGGCGGCCGGCATCAACTACAACAACGTCTGGGCGGCGCTCGGCTCGCCGCTCGACGTGATCGCCGCACGGCGGAAGGCGGGCGCCACGGAGGACTTCCACATCGGCGGCTCCGACCTGTCCGGGATCGTGTGGGCGGTCGGCGAGGACGTACGCGGGGTGGAGCTCGGCGACGAGGTCGTCGTCCTCGCCAACCGCTGGGACGAGAAGGCCGAGGACATCCGCCTCGGCGGCGACCCCACGTGGTCCGCCACCCAGCGGGTGTGGGGCTACGAGGAGAACTACGGCTCGTTCGCCCAGTTCGCCGTCGTCGACGACTACATGTGCCACCCCAAGCCCGCACGGCTGCCCTGGGCGGAAGCCGCCTGCTACATGGCGACCGCCGCCACCGCCTACCGCCAGCTCTTCGGCTGGCCGCCGCACACGGTCCGCCCCGGCGACCCAGTACTGATCTGGGGTGGCGCGGGCGGACTGGGCTGCATCGCCATCCAGCTCGTCCGGCACGTCGGCGGCATCCCCGTCGCGGTCGTCTCCAGCGAGGAACGGGGCGAGTTCTGCCTCAAGCTGGGCGCCGAGGGCTTCATCGACCGGCGGAGGTTCGACCACTGGGGGAGGCTCCCGGACACCTCCGACGAAGCGGCGACGGCACGCTGGCTGTCGGGAGCCAGGGCCTTCGGACGGGCTTTCTGGGAGGTGCTGGGCGAGCGCCGCAGCCCGCGCATCGTGCTGGAACACTCCGGCGCCGACACCATCCCCACCTCCCTGTACCTGTGCGACAACGGCGGCATGGTCGTGCTGTGCGGCGGCACCACCGGCTACAACGGAGACGTCGACCTGCGGTTCCTGTGGATGCGGCAGAAGCGGCTGCAGGGCTCGCACGTCGCCACGGCACGAGAAGCACGTGAGGTCACCCGGCTGATCGACCAGGGGATCATCGATCCGTGCCTGTCCCGGACCTTCGACTTCGACGAGATCGGACTCGCCCACCAGCTCATCCACGACAACCGGCACCCGGCGGGCAACATGGCGGCCCGGGTGGGCGACCCGGGGTGATTCGCCCGCGGCCTGAGGGGTACCTGCGGCGGGGTACGACGCACGCGCACCTCCTGGAGGTACCCCCATGGGCAAGCTGGGCGACATGATGAACAAGGCCAAGGAGATGGCCAAGGGCCACCCCGACCAGGCGGACAAGGGTGTCTCGGGCGCCGAGCGCATGGTCGACGAGCGCACGGGCAACAAGTACGACGCCCAGACCGACAAGGCGGCCGGCGCGGTGCGGCGTTCCTACCGGGACGGCGGCACGACGCCGGAACGCTGACCCGTCGCCCCGCCCGTCCCCGGCGCACCCGGGGACGGGCGGCTTCCGTCAGCCGGGAACGGCGTCCCAGCCGGTCACGTAGCTGAAGACTCCCGCCGCCCCGACGTGTACGACCCGCACCCGCACGGCGCGCGCGGGATCCACGCGAAGGCAGACACGCAGTTCGTCCCCGCAGGACGAGGCCCGCAAGTCCCGCAGGCCCCCGTTCGCCACGGCGAGGGCCTTCCACGCAGATTCCTTGGCGGAGAACAAAGCGGTCACCGACCAGACCACGAGCAGCGGCTCCTCGTCCGCACGCAGCACCAGACGGGCCGCTGCGCGGGGGAGGGACCGCAGCTCCAGGTCACAGCCGAGAGGCAATTCCCCGCCGGCACCGCGCGTCACGGCGACGGCGATCCCCGCACTGTGCGAGATCGACGCGGCCCGGCCCGGCGGGAACACCGGCAGGCGCCCCGACCGGGGGATCTCACCGCAGTCCAGTCCCACCGCCCACAGGGCCCGGCGGGCGGCCCGTCGGCCGGCCAGGAACTCCCGCCGCCGCTGCTCCGGCATCGACGCCGCGGCAGCCGCCTCGGCGGGCCCGGCCGGTTCCGCGCCCGGTTCGGAGGCGGCCGCGACACCGAGCCCGAGTCCGGCGGCGAGAAGGAGCGGACGCAGCGCGGCCAGGTCATCGCGCACCCACGGCAACGGCTTGCCGCGGCGCGGCCCCTCGTCAGCCCGGCCCCACAGGGGCCTCCCGCAGCCCCGAACCGCCGGCACAAGCTCCGCACCAGCTCGGGCCGGCCACGGCGTCCGTGCCGTGGCCGGCCCGGGGCGTGCCGGGCGTTCGCTCATCGCCGTCCGCCCTCGCGCGCCCTCATACCCGCAGCAGCTTCTTGATGATCTTGCCGGCGGGATTGCGCGGCACCTGTTCGATGAACTCCACCCGTCGCGGCCGCTTGTACGGCGCGAGCAGCCCCGTCACGTGTGCGAGCAACTCCGCGGTGCTCGGCTCCGCGCCCGCCTCCAGCGCCACGTAGGCCAGCGGCACCTCGCCGTAGTCCTCGTCGGGCACGCCGACGACCGCCGCGTCCCGGACCGCCGGGTGGGTCATCAGGGCGCGCTCGATCTCGGAGGGGTAGACGTTCTGACCCGCGCGGATGATCACGTCCTTGGTGCGGTCCACCAGGCTGATGCGGCCCTCGTCGTCCATGAAGCCGAGGTCACCTGTCCTGGTCCAGCCGTCGCGGGTGATCTCGCGGGTGGCCTCCGGGTCGTTCCAGTACCCCTGCATGACGCCCGGCCCGCGCACCACGATCTCGCCGATCTCGCCGGGCGGCAGTTCCCGGCCTGCCTCGTCGACAGCGCGGGCGGACATGCCCGGCACGACCCGTCCGCACGGGATGCGGGCGGTCACGTCCCCGGGCGCGGGGTGCTCGTCGGGACCGAGCGTGACGAACGGGCCCCCCACCTCGGTCATGCCGTACACCTGCCGGAAGCCGCACCCGAGCCGTTCGACCGCGTCGGCGTAGACGTCGAGCGGCATGGGGGCGGCCCCGTACAGCACCTCCCGCAGGGAGGACAGGTCGGTGTGCCCGGACGCCTTCGCCTGGAGCATGAAGCGCAGCATCTGAGGCACCAGCCACATGTGCGTGGCGCGGTGCCGCTCCACCGCCGACAGCGCCCGCTGCGGAGTGAATCCGGGCATCAGCACGACCGTCGCTCCGGCCGCCAGGTAGGTGAGGGAGACGACCATGCTGCCGTGGTACAGCGGGCAGCAGTTGACCATGACGATGTCGTCGGTGGGGCGGGCCATCACCAGCCAGCCGAGGGCGATCGCGCGGAAGGACGCGCTGTCGACCGTCACCCCCTTGGCCTGTCCGGTGGTCGCCGAGGTGTGCAGTACGGCGATGGGTTCGCTGTCGGCGACGTCCGGCAGCTCCCGCTCTTCGGCCAGGGTGCCCAGCGCCGCGAAGGCGGGCTTGTCGAAGGCGACCCGGAGACGCACCGACTTCGGCAGATCGGCGTGGCGGTCGAGCAGTTCGGACTCGCCGAGGACGGCCACCGCGCCGACGCGCTCGACGATCCCGGCGACCTCGGGCTCGGCCAGGCTGTGATTGAGCGGTACGAACAGCGCGCCGAGGCGGGCCAGCGCGAAGTAGCTCTCCAGGACCTCGATCCGGTCCTTGGAGAGCACGGCCACCCGGTCACCCCGCCCGATACCCGACTCCGCAAGGCCGTGGGCCAGTTGTCGCGTACGGTCGTGCAGCTCGGCCCAGGTGACGCTGCGTTCGTCGTCCACCAGCGCGATCCGGCCGGGCCGGCACTGGCGGTTGCGCTCCAGCAGCTGCGTCAGCCACATCACGCACCGCCGCTCGCGCCGGCGCCCGCGCGCTCGGCCACGAAACGCTCGTAGTCACCGATCGTGCGCAGCTCCTCCATGTCCTCGGCGGTGATCTCGACCCCGAGCCGCTGCTCGACCAGCAGGACCAGGCGCACCAGGTCCCCGGAGTCGATGCCGCTGGCGGCCAGGTCGGCGTCGTCGCCGATCCGGTCGGCGTATTCGACGGTGCCGGTGAGTTCGACCAGCAACTCCCTGATGGTGCTCATGGTTTCCCCTTTCGCCTCGGCGTGCCGGCCGCCGCGGTCCACGACTGTCATCTCCTCAAGAGGTCGCCGCGCCCGGCCGCACTCCCCGGACCGCACCGTGACCTTTGTCACGCGCCCGAACCTCACGGGCCGGGGATAGCCGGGCCGTACGCCCGGCCTCTTATCGCAACGAAGCAACCCGCTCCGCCCGGCGCCCCGCGCGGGCGGTCGTCGAATCGAAGGAGTGATGTGCGTGCCCAGGCAGCCGGTACGGGTCCGGTCCCCGCGACGGTGCCCGCAGCACGACACCGCCGCGACGGTCATCGCACGCCCGGGCGGTGACCGGGAGCACGGCACCGTGACGATGGCCGCCGCACGTCCCGCGGATGTCCGGGAGCACGGCACCGCCGCGACGGTCGCCGCACGTCCGGGCGGTGTCCGGTGACCGCGTCGACCACCGCCGCCACCACGGCCTCCGCCACCGCGGACGAGGCCGACCTGCTCGCCCACTTCGACGCGCTCATCGCCGACGGCCAGACGATCGAACCGCGCGACTGGATGCCCGACGGCTACCGCCGCATGCTGGTCCGTCAAATCGCCCAGCACGCCCACTCCGAGATCATCGGCATGCAGCCCGAGGGCGCCTGGCTCACCCGGGCCCCGTCCCTGCATCGCAAGTCGGTCCTGCTCGCCAAGGTGCAGGACGAGGCGGGCCACGGCCTGTACCTGTACTCCGCGGCCGAGACACTCGGCGTGGACCGCGCCGACCTGCTGGACGCCCTGCACCACGGCCGGCAGCGCGCCTCGGCCACCTTCAACCATCCCGCGCTGACCTGGGCGGACACCGGCGCCATCGCCTGGCTGACGGACGGCGCCGCCGTCATCAACCAGGCTCCCCTGTGCCGTACGTCCTACGGGCCCTATGCCCGGGCGATGCGCCGCGTCTGCCAGGAGGAGGCCTTCCACGTGCGTCAGGGCTACGACCTGATGCGCACCCTGTGCGAGGGGACCCAGGAGCAGAAGGAGATGGCGCAGGACGCGGTGAACCGCTGGTGGCTGCCGGCGGTGGCGCTGATGTTCGGACCGCCCGACACGGAGGCGGGCGGCGCCGACGCGCGGACCGCTGCGCTGGGGGCCGCGGTCTCCCGCCGTGCGATGGCCTGGGGCATCAAGCGCCACACCAACGACGAGCTGCGCCAGCGTTTCGTCGACACCTGCGTCCCGCAGGCCGAACGCCTCGGCCTGACGCTGCCCGACCCGGCGATCCGCTGGAACGAGGAGCGCGGGCACTACGACTTCACGCCCGTCGACTGGGACACCTACCGCACGGCCCTGGGCGACGACACCCACTGGGCGCGGCAGCGCATCGCGAGCCGCCTGGCCGCGCACGAGGACGGCGCCTGGGTCAGGGAGGCAGCCGTCGCGTACGTCGCGAGGACGGACGAGCCGCGGGGAGCGGCCGCATGAGCGCGGCACGAGAGGGCGCGCCGGCGTCCTGGGAGGTGTTCCTGCGCGCCCGCAGAAGCCTGGCGCACCAGCACGTGGGGTCGGTGCGTGCCGCCGGTCCGGACGCGGCACTGGCCGCCGCCCGCGACCTGTACACGCGCCGGGGCGAACCCCTGTCGCTGTGGGTGGTCCGCTCCGACGCCGTGCACACGGTGTCCCCGGACGAACGCGACCCGTACTTCGCGGGCGCCCGCCACAAGCCGTACCGCTACCCCGAGCACTACGCGCCGCTGACCGAGAAAGGCCCCGAAGGTGAGCACGACGAGTGACGTTGTGGCAGTGCGCCCCGGCACCCTGCCGGACGTGCCGCCGTCCGCCGCCCACCCCGATCTGGCCCGGTACGCGACGCGCCTCGGCGACGACGCGCTCATCCTCGGGCAGCGGCTGTGCCAGTGGATCACCCGTGCGCCGACCATCGACGAGGACCTTGCCCTGTCCAACATCGCCCTCGACCTGATCGGCCACGCTCGCGCGCTGCTCACCCGCGCCGGCCGCCTCGACGGAACCGGCCGCACCGAGGACGACTTCGCCTACACCCGCTCGGAGCGCGAGTTCACCAACGCCCTGCTGACCGAGCTGCCCAACGGCGACTTCGCCGTGACGGTGGCCCGGCAACTCGTCTACACCCACTACGCCGTCCTCCACTACGAGAACCTCGCGCACTGCGCCGACCCCGAGCTCGCCGCGTTCGGGGTCCGGGCCGCCAAGGAGGTCGCCTTCCACCGGCTGCACGCCGACCGCTGGACGGAGACCCTGGGACGCGGCACCGCCGAGAGCGCGCGCCGCATGCGACACGCCCTGGAGCGGGTGTGGCCCTACACCGGCGAACTCTTCGAGGAGGACGACCTCCTGCGCCGCCTGGCCGCGTCCGGCACCGTGCCCTCCCCGGCACCCCTGCGTGACACGTGGCTCGGGCGGGTCACCGGCGTCGTCACCGAGGCGGGCCTCGCCGTGCCCGCTCCCACCTGGTCGGCCACCGGCGGCCGCGCGGGCCTGCACACCAAGGAGTTCGGGTCACTGATCGCCGAACTGCAGTACGTGAGACGTCAGTTCCCCGGGGGTACCTGGTGAACGCGCCCACGCCCGCACCGGTCACAGTCCGCCGCTCCGCCCAGGAGGTGCGCGAGCGGGTGGCAGCGCTCCCGGACCCGGAACTGCCGGTGATCGGCCTCGGCGACCTCGGCGTGGTGGGCCGTGTCGCCCCCGGCGCCGACGGCGTGCTGGAGGTGGAGATCACGCCCACCTACCTCGGCTGCCCCGCGCTGCCCGAGATCACCGCCGCCGTGCGGGAGGTCCTGACCTCCTGCGGCCACCCGGACGGCCGCGTCCGGCACGTCCTGACGCCCCCCTGGACGACGGACCGCATCACCCCCGAGGGGCGGCGCGCCCTCGCCGCGCACGGCATCGCGCCCCCCGTGACCCCGGCACCCGACAGCCCGGTCCCCGTCGCGCTGGGCGCCGTGCCTTGCCCGCACTGCGGCTCGAGGGCCACCCGGCCGCACAGCGCCTTCGGCCCGGCCCGCTGTCAGTCGGTGCTGTGGTGCACCGCGTGCCGCGAGCCCTTCCCCCACCTGACCGCGTTGTGAGGCACACCGTGAACACCGCCCCGCCCGCCCTCCTCGACGAGGCACCGGCCGGCCCGCCCGGCCGCTTCGGCTGGCACCCGCTGGACGTCCGCGAGGTCCGTCACCTGAGCGCCGACACGGTCGCCGTCACCCTGCACGTGCCCACCGACCTGCGCGACGTCTTCGCCCACCACCCCGGTCGGCACGTCATGGTCCGGCACCGGCAGGCCTCCGGCACCGAACTGCGCCGCAGTTACTCGCTCTGCCCACCACCGCACGCCCCCTCGGCGCTCCGCCTGGTGATAAAGCGCTCCGGCCCGGGCGGCTTCGGCGAGTACGCCACCACCCGACTCGTACCGGGCGCGCGACTGGAACTCTCCGCGCCCACCGGCGCCTTCGCCCTGCCGCGGCTGCCGGGCGCCCATCATGTGCTCCTCGCGGGCGGCACCGGAATCACCCCCCTGGCCCCGATGGCCGCCCACGCGCTGCGCCGGGACCCGATCTGCCGCGTCAGTCTGGTCCACTCGGCGCGCACCTCCGCCGACGCCGTGCTGGCCGATGAACTGGCGCAGGTCAAGGACGAGTTCGTCGACCGTTTCACCGTCCTGTACGTGCTGACGCGGGAGGACCGGGGGAGCGGGGGCGGTCCGCTCGCACGGCGGCTGGACGCGTCCGGAGTGCGCCGACTGCTGGCCGCCGTGGACGCCCGGCCGGGCCCGGACACCACGTTCGCCCTGTGCGGACCGCCCGGCCTCGTCGCCACCGCCCGGCACGTGCTGGCAGGCCTCGGCGCGGATCCCTCGCTCGTCCGCTGGGAGCTGTTCACCGCCGAGGACAGGCAGCCATCGGAGCCGGAGCCGGAGCCGGAGCCGGAGCCGGCCGGGCAGGCGCCGAGGGCGGGGGAGTACCGGGTCACGGCCCTGCTCGACGGGCGCCGCCGTGCCGCCACCGTCCTGCCGGACGACCCGGTCCTGCTCGACGCACTGCTGCGCAGCCACCCCGACGTGCCCTACGCCTGCCGGGAGGGCGTCTGCGGCAGTTGCCGCGCGAAGGTCGTATCCGGACAGGTGACGGCGGACGGCCAGCACGCCCTGGACGAACGCGACCGCGCCGCCGGCTACACGCTCGTCTGCCGCGCCAGGCCCCGTACTCCCGAGATCATCCTCGACTTCGACGCCTGATCCGTCAGCGCCACGCCACCCCTCAGCGAAGGAGACCCACGATGACCGCCACCGCCCGCCACACGGGGAAGACCGCCCTGGTCACCGGAGGCAGCCGGGGCATCGGCAGAGCCATCAGTCACCGCCTCGCCCGCGAGGGCGCCCTCGTCGCGGTCCACTACGGCCACGACCCGACGGCAGCCGAGCGGACGGTCAAGGAGATCCAGGCTCGCGGCGGCCGCGCCTTCCCCGTCCACGCCGAACTCGGCGTCCCCGGCGATGCCGACACCCTGTGGTCCGCCTTCGACGACGCCCTGGCGGAGCAGGACGCCCCGGCGGACCTGGACATCCTCGTCAACAACGCGGGCATCACCGTACCCCGCCCCCTCGCCCAGGTGACGGAGGCCGACTACGACCGCGTCTTCGCCATCAACGCCAAGGCGCCGTTCTTCATCATCCAGCGAGGATTGGACCGCCTGCGGGACGGCGGCAGGATCGTCAACATCTCCTCCGTCGCGACCCGCGTCGCCTTCCCGGCGATCGTCTCCTACACCATGACCAAGGCCGCCCTCGACTACCTCACCCTCTCCCTGGCCCAGGAGCTCGGCCCGCGGGGCATCACCGTCAACGCCGTCGCACCCGGTTACACCGAGACGGAGATCAACCCCACCCTCGCCGTCCCGGAGATCCGCCGCCGCTACTCCGAGGCCTCCACGTTCGGCCGGCTCGGCGATCCGGTGGACATCGCGGACGTCGTCTCCTTCCTCGCGAGCGACGATGCCCGCTGGGTGACCGGTCAGTGGATCGACGCTTCCGGCGGCGCCCACCTCGGTGTGTGACCCCTACGCACTCCTGGGAGATGTGATGAACGACCGCACGACCACCCTCGACGCACCGGCCACCGACGACACCCTGACCTGCCCCTTCGACGGCGTCAGCCCCTACGACACGTATGTCCGCGCCTCGGTCCTCAACACGCTGCAGCACCCGCTCACCGAGGCCCCGGACGAGATGGGCTTCCTCGTCACCACCCAGGTGATGGAGCTGTGGTTCACCCTGATCGTGCACGAGTGGCGCACCGCCAAGGTCGCCCTCGCCAAGGACGACCTGCCCGCCGCCATGGACGCGCTGGTGCGCAGCCGCCGCGCGCTGACCGCTCTGAGCGGCGCCTGGGAACCCATCGCCGCCCTGACGCCTGCCCAGTTCAACGGCTTCAGGGCCGCGTTCGGCCGGGCCTCGGGCTTCCAGTCGGCGATGTACCGGCATATGGAGTTCCTTCTCGGCGACAAGTCCGCCGGGCTGCTGCGCGCCCACCGCGGCGACCCGGCCGTTCACGAGGCGCTCGCCGAGACCTACCGCGAACCGTCCCTGTACGACGACGTGCTGGCCTACCTCCACCGCCAGGGCCTGCCGGTCCCGGCCCATGTCCGCGAACGGGACGTGATCCGCCCCTACGAGGCAGACCCCGGCGTGGTGGAGGCGTGGAGGCACGTCTACGCCGGTCCGCAGCACCATCCCCACCTCGCCCTGGGCGAGGTGCTCACGGACATCGCCGAACTCGTCACCCGCTGGCGGTTCGACCACGTCCTGGTGGTCCGCCGCGCCATGGGAGCCAAACCGGGCAGCGCCGGATCCGCCGGGCTCGCCTGGCTCGAACAGCGCGCGGCCCGGCCGGTCTTCCCCGAACTGTGGGAGGTGCGCGGTGACGTCTAGGCCGATCTCCGCCTTCGCGGCCGAGGAGGAGCGACGGGTCCTGAGCCTGAAGCCGGTCCTGGCCCCGGTGCACGGCCGCTACGGCGACCACCCCCACCAGTCCTATGACGCCTGGCCGTCCGAGGACCCGGACGCCCCGCTGGTGATCCTCCTGCACGGCGGCTACTGGCGCTACGACCGGATGCATCTGACCCCCTTCGCCGACTGGCTGTCCACGCAGGGGTTCAACGTGCTGCTCCCGGGCTTCAGGCGGTCCGGCGGTGCGGGCGGCTACCCGGAGACCTTCGACGACATCGCCCGCATCGTCGACACGCTGCCCGAAGGCCGCCCCTACGTCCTGGCAGGTCACTGCTCCGGCGGCCACCTGGCCCTGTGGTGCGCCGCCCGGGGCCTGCTGCCGCCCGCCTCCCGCTGGTACACCCACACCCTGCCGACGAGTGTGCTCGCCCTCGCCCCGATCACCGACCTGACCGCCACCCGCCGCGACCGCCTCAGCGATGACGCCGCCTTGCAACTCCTCGGCGGTGAGGAGCACTTCACGGCCCGCCTGCCCGAGGTCGACCCCCTCACCCTGCTACGCGGCACAGGGGCCACGGGCGTGCCCACCGTGCTCCTGCACGGCGCCGCGGACGAGGAGGTCCCCCTCACGCAGTTCAGCGATTACGCGGCCGTGCACCAGGACCTCAGGACGGTCGTCCTGCCCGGCACCGGCCACTACACCCTCATCGAACCCGGGGCACCCGGCGCCCGCGCGGTCGCCGACACCCTCCGGGACATGGCGGCCGCCCACTTCCCGGCGGACGCCGGCCGCGCGGACGAGGAGGCCGCACACCGATGACCACCGCACTCCCCGCAACCGCCACCCTGCACGAGCAGGCCGCACGGCTGGACGCCGACGACACCCTGGCCGACCTCCGGGCCCGCTTCCTGCTCCCGCCGGACGTCGTGTACCTCGACGGCAACTCCCTGGGCCCGCTGCCCGCCGCCGTGCCGGCGGCCCTGGACGACGTCGTACGGCGCCAGTGGGCGACCGGACTCATCGGCTCCTGGAACGCGGCCGGCTGGTGGGAGGCACCGCTGCGCGTCGGCGATGCCGTCGGAAGGCTCATCGGGGCGGCGCCGGGGCAGACGATCGCGGGCGACTCCACCAGCGTGCAGCTCTTCACCGCCCTCGACGCCGCAGCCGCCCTCCGACCGGACCGCCCGCTGCTGGTCACCGACCCCGGGCACTTCCCGACCGACCGCTACCTCGCCGACGCGGTCGCCCGCCGCCGCGACCTGGAGGTACGGCACGTGCGCCCGGGGGACCTTCCGGACTTCCTCGCCGCCGAGGGCGAACGGGTCGCCGTCGTCAGCTACTCGCCCGTCGACTACCGCACCGGCGAGCTGTACGACATGCGGACGCTGACCCGGGCCGCGCACGGCGCCGGGGCCCTGGCGCTGTGGGATCTGTGCCACGCCGCCGGCGCCCTGCCCCTGGACGTCGACGGCCTGGGCGTGGACCTGGCGGTCGGCTGCGGCTACAAGTTCCTCTCCGGCGGCCCCGGCGCTCCCGCCTTCCTCTACGTCGCCCGACGCCACCACACCACGCTGGAAACCCCGTTGCCGGGCTGGACCGGTCACGCCGATCCCTTCGCCCTGGCCGACTCCTACACGCCTGCCCCCGGCATCGCCCGCGCCCGCGTCGGCACCCCGCCGATCCTCTCCCTGCTCGCCCTGGAAGCGGCCCTCACCGCCTTCGACGGCGTCGACCCGGCCCGGCTCCGTACCAAGAGCCTGTCGCTGACGGGCTTCTTCCTGCGCTGCACGGACGAACTCCTGGCCCCTCTGGGCTTCACCCCCGTCACCCCGGCCGAACCCGGCCGCCGCGGCAGTCAGGTGACCCTCCGCCACGCCCACGCCCGCGGTCTGGCCGTCGCCCTCGCGGAGGTCGGGGTCATCGCGGACATGCGCGCGCCCGACCTGCTCCGCTTCGGCGTCAACGCCCTCTACACCAGCCACCGGGACATGCTCACCGCCGCAACGCGCCTGCGCGACCTCACCGAAAGGGCCGACTACGATCCGGCACCGCCCACCCCGGGCCCGGTGACCTGAACGGGGCGGTCCGGACGTGTTGGCGACACCCTCAGCGTCGCCGCGCAGGAGCGATTCCCGTGCCAGACCGGCGCCCAGACCGACCAGGGCGCCGACCGCGCCTACATCGGCGCCGGCTCCTGGGTGACCACGCCGGTCAGACGGCTCCCGCACCAGGGCCTCACCGCGACTCGGCAGACGATCAACCGGGCCCTGTCGGCGGCGCGGGCGCCGGTCGGACGAAGCGTCGCGGGACTGAAGTCCTGGCGCGTCCTCCGTCGAGCCCGCTGCAGCCCCAACCGCATGAGCGTCATCGCCGCCGCCGTCCCTCACCCTGGAGGGGAAACGCTGAAAACGCTCAACTGGGCACCGGGATGCGGTCGTTCCTTGCGGATGACGAGCCGCATGCCCTTCGGCCAGCCGGTGAGGACATCACCGGTGAGTTCGGCGACCCAGGTGCCGTCGCGGACCTCGCCGTCCGTTTCGATGGCCGGGGTCCAAGACGTTGGCGGGATCTTCAGGACGTGGCTGTGGAGGGTCTCGGTGATCACCATGCCGACCGAGTAGGACAACCAGCGTCCTCGCTCGGCGAGCCAGGACACGAAGTCGTGGGTGCCGCCGGCGGGATCACAGCGGATGAGGGTCTGCCGCCCGCGCCGGTACTTCCTCGGCAGCTGGGTCAGGGCGAGGCGGGCGGTGGTGATGTGGTCGGCTGCCGTGTTGGAGCCTGCGTTCCCTGGTCTGAGCAGGGCGACGACCGGCTCTCCGGTTCCGCCCGGGTCGTGGTCGACGAAGGCCGTCAGGGGGTGATGGCCGTAGGGTTTTCTTCCAGGTCGCGGCCGCATCCTGTTTCTCGGAGTGCGCGATCACCAGGACGCCGTCGAGGTCGACCGTGATCTGTCCGTCGGCGTCCGGGGCGTTCTCGCCGGCCAACAACCAGACTCGCTCCCGGACTTCGGACCGTGCGGACCGGATGGCCTACAGAGCCTTCTCCCCGGAGGCGGCGAGGGTGTCGATCAGGCGGAGACGGCCGGGTCGGAGGCGACCGGGCCGGAGATGGCCGGCTCACACCGCAGCATCGCGACGTCCGCGAGGCAGTCCCCGCCCAACGCGACCGCCAGGGCGACGTCCAGCAGGACCTTGCCCGGGTGGTGGACGGCCCGCGGTTTGCGCCATGGCGCCAGCGCCTGCGATATCGCCTGATCCAGACCGGTTTTGCGGACCGTTTCGACCAGCAGGACCGATCCGGCCTGGGAGACCACGGCTCGGCCGTCATTCTGAACACGGACACGGGGGCAGGACCCGGTAGGCTGCTCGACCGCCTGCTGGACAACCCACTTCGTGAAAGCGCGAGGCTAACGGCACGGGAAGCGCTACGGTGAGTGACGATGTTCGGTACCTGTCACCAAGCCCCACAGCCAGGCCGATCGAGCATGGCTCTGTCTTCCACCGAGCACGAGATTTCCCGGTGCTGGTTCGGTGCTGGATTCGGAGGGCCAATGGCGCCAAAACCGCAGGTCGCAGCTTTGATCGGATGAGTTGTCGTACCACTCGATGGTGGTGCCGATGAGGGACGCGGCGACGATGCGCTTGAGGTTGTTCGGAGCTGGTGGAGCGGCTGCGGGCGACGACATCGGCACCACTTCCTGGGCTGTGACGGGGACGTTTGCGTGTCGCCACACCGTAGGAATCCGCAGGTCAGGCGCACATGTGGTGGGGCAACAAAGTTCGGGGGTCAGCTATGCGTGCGGCCACCATGCCGGCTCGTGGAAGAGCGATTCAGGGGGGGCGAGGGAGGTCGAAACGGGTGCCGTCCGGGACGCGTGGTTCAGGGTGGTTCGACGGTGCGGTGCCGACTCCCGTGCTGACTGCGCTCCGTTGAACTCGGGCATCCGGGACTGATCGGCTGGTACACGGCTCGGATGGAGCTTGACCAGCGGAAACAGCTCCGGCGCCCCGGTTCCTCCCAGAGCGTAAACCTTGAGTGCGGGACGCCGGTCGGGAAGGCTGGAGCCTCGGAGGCGTCCTCCCCGGAACGCGTTCGCAGGGCACACAGAACGGACGGAGCACATGGCTGACTCGCACGAGTTGAGGCAACGCTGGATCAGGCGGTTCCACCCTTCGCAGGACAGCGAGGTCACGGTGGTCTGCTTCCCGCACGCGGGCGGATCGGCCAGCTACTTCCTGCCGGTGTCGGCCCGGCTGGCACCCCACGCCGAGGTGCTGGCGCTGCAGTACCCGGGGCGTCAGGACCGGCGTTCCGAGCCCGCGCTCACCAGCGTCGACGCGCTGGTGGACGGCATCACCGACGCGCTGCGGGACCACGCCGACCGACCCCTGGTGTTCTTCGGGCACAGCATGGGCGGCACGCTCGCCTACGAGACCGCGCGGCGCCTGGAGGCCGAGTCCCCGGGGCGGTTGCTGGGGCTGGTCGTCTCGGGACGCCGGTCACCCGGCAGCGTGCGCGAGGACAAGGTGCACCTCATGGACGACGCGGGGCTGCTCGCCCAGATACGCAGGCTCCAGGGGACCGACGCGGCGCTGCTGGACGACGAGGACGTGGTGCAGATGATCCTGCCCGCCCTCCGCGCCGACTACACCGCGGTGGAGCAGTACGTGTACCGGCCCGGGCCGGAGCTGAGCTGCCCGCTGTACGTGTACACCGGCGACGCAGACCCGCAGGTGCGCGAGGACGAGGCGAAGGGCTGGGCCGAGCACACGTGCGCCGACTTCCGGATCCGGACCTTCACCGGCGGGCACTTCTACCTCGCCGAGCGGAGCGAGCAGGTGATCGCCGCCCTGCGGGAGGATCTGGCCGGCTTCCGCAAGAGGGCCCGGAGCCACGGCGCGGGCTGAACCGCCGGGGACACGAGAGGGTGCGCGCGCCGCGAGCGACGGCGCGCGCACCCGACGTGCTGACGGCGGGTCAACTCCTCCCGGAGTACCGGGCGACGAGCTCCCGCTTCAGCACCTTCCCGCTGGGCCCCAGCGGGAAGTCCGTCACGAACTCCACCAGCCGCGGGTACTTGTGCGCGGCGACCCGTTCCCTGCTCCAGGACACGATGTCCGCGGCGAGCTCCGGACCGGGCTCGCTGCCCGGCCGGGTCCGCACCACGGCGCACACCTCCTCGCCGTACTTGTCGTCGGGGACCCCGATGACGGCGACCTGGGCGATGGCCGGGTGGCGCATCAGCACGTCCTCCACCTCGCGGGGATAGACGTTGTAGCCGCCGCGCAGCACCATGTCCTTCTTGCGGTCGACGAGCGTCAGATAACCGTCGGCGTCCTTGGTCCCCAGGTCGCCCGTGCGGAACCATCCGTCGACCAGGACGGCCGCGGTGGCCTCCGGCCGGTTGAGGTACCCGGCCATCACATTGTGGCCTCGGACGACGATCTCGCCCACCTCGCCGTACGGCAGCAGCTCGACGCGGTCCTCGACGTCGGCCGCGGCGATCTCCGCCTCGACGCCCCAGATGGTGCGGCCCACCGTGCCGGGCCTGCGCGGCCACGCCTTCTGGTTGTACGCCACCACCGGTGACGTCTCGGTGAGGCCGTACCCCTCGTAGATCGGGCAGCCGTAGACCTCCTGGAAGTCCTCCAGGATCTTGACCGGCAACGCCGAACCGCCGGAGAAGGCGCGGTCCAGCGCGGGACGGCGGGGGTCCTCGGCGGCGGCGTCCAGGAGCGCCAGATACATGGTCGGCACGCCCATGAACACCGTGCAGCCCTCGGTGACCATGAGGTCGAGCGCACCCGGACCGTCGAAGCGGCTCATCAGGACCAGGGTGCCGCCGGCCAGGAAACAGGCACTCATGCCGCAGGTCTGCCCGAAGGTGTGGAACAGGGGCAGACAACCCAGCAGCACGTCGTCGGGGGTCAGGTCGAACGGCGAGCGCATCGTGGTGTGGACGTTCATCACCAGATTGAGATGGGTGATCATCGCGCCCTTGGGCCGGCCGGTGGTGCCCGAGGTGTACAGCACCAGCGCCAGGTCGTCGGGCGCCCGCGGCACCAGGCGGTCCAGGGGCTCGGCCCGTTCGGCGAGGACGTCCAGGCGCGGCGGACCGTCGTCGTCCGTGCCGTGCCCCGCCAGGACGGTGAGCAGCGCGGTCCCGGTCGTCTCCGCCGCCCTGGCGCCCTCCGTCAGCATCGGGCCCGCGCACACCAGAGCCCTCGCCTCGGAGTCGCGCAGCACGTGGACGATCTCGTCGGCGCGCAGCAGGCCGTGCACCGGGACCACCACGGCACCGAGCGCCAGCACGCCGTAGTACACCATCGGGAAGTGCGGCGTGTTGGGCAGCAGCAGGGCGATCCGGTCACCCGGTCGTACTCCGTGCTCCCGCAGCACCGCGGCGTAGCGGCGGGTGGCGCGCCACAGGTCGGCGTAGCTGATCCGCTCGGAGCCGAAGACGAGCGCCGGATGGCCGGGGCGCCGCTCGGCGGACTCGGCGAGGACGGAGGCGGCCGAGAGCGTCACGCCGCACCCGTGTGCCGGGCGGCCAGCGCCTGCCTGTCCGGCTTGCCCGCGCCGGTCAGGGGCAGGACGTCGTGGAAGGTGACCGCGGCGGGAACGTGCTTCGGGGACAGCTCGGCGGCGACATGGCCCACCAGGGCGGCGGAGTCGGCGGTGCCGTCCGGCCGGAGCACGACGGCGGCGTGGATGTGCTCCACCCGGTCGTCGTCGACCACGCAGTACACCGCGGCCTGGTTCACCTCCGGGTGGGACAGCAGCGCGTTCTCGACGTCCGTGGGCTGGACCTTGATGCCGTTGGTCTTCATCACGTCGCCCAGCCGGCCGTGCAGACGCAGATAGCCGCCCTGGTCGACGGAGCCGAGGTCGCCGGTGTGCACCCAGCCGTCCCGGACGGCCTCGGCGGTGAGCTCCGGCTCGCCCCAGTAGCCGAGCATGGTGAACGGCGTGCGCACACACACCTCGCCGACCTCGCCGGGTGCCAGGTCACGGTGGTCGTCCGGGTCGAGGATGCGCACCTCGGCGGTCAGCTTGCCGACGGTCCGGCGGAGTTCGGCATCGAAGTGGTCCGGGGGCAGCAGCACGCTGATGCCGCTGGTCTCCGTGGTGCCGTAGAACTGGAGGAGCACCGGGCCGAACACCTCGATCGCCTCGGCCAGCCGTGCCGGGGAGGCGGCGCAGCCGCCGTAGGAGATGATCCTGATGCTCGACCGGTCGGTGGTGGCGATGTCGGGGTGGTCGACCAGCATGTACAGCTGCGGCGGGGTGAGCGTCAGCGCGGAGACGCGGTGCCGTTCCACCGCGCGCAGCACCGCGCCCGGCTCGAACCCGTCGTGCAGGACGACCGTTCCCCCGGAGGCGAGGGCGAGGTCGACGCCGGAGCCGTTGGAGTGGCTCACCGGCAGCGTCGACAGGTACACGATGGGTTCGGGGGACTGGAGGCCCGCCATGAGGTAGAGGCTGCGCACCCGGTACGGCAGGGTCACGCCCTTGGGCCGGCCGCTGGTGCCGCTGGTGAAGAGCACCACGGCGGGCTGCTCCGGGTCGGCCTCGACGGCTTCCAGGTCGAAGGCGTCCGGGTCGCCCGAGGACAGGTCCAGGACGTCGGGACCGAGGGCACCGAGTGCGGCGAGCCGCGGCGGTGCGGTGAGCCGGCCGGCCAGCTCACGGGCCGCGTCGAGGTTCTCCTTGTCGACGGCGAGGTACGCCGCCCCGGACTTGCCGAGGATCTCGAGCCGGGCCGCGGCGGCGAGCTGGTCGGAGGGGTCCACGGCGTTCGTGGAGTGCAGGTGCACCACGGTGGCCCCGGCGAGGTTGGCCGCGTAGCGCAGGATGACGGTCGCCGGGGTGTTGGTGACCGTGAGAACCGCCACGACCGGCGCCGCGGCACCATTCGCCGTCGGGACCGGGTTCTCGGAGAAGTCCCGGCGCAGGAGTTCCGCCGCCGCGAGAACCGTCCGGGAGAACTGCTCCGCGGTCCACTCCTCGCCTTCTCGCCACAGGGCGATCCGGTCCGGATCCGACGCCAGCGCCTCAAGTACCCGGCGGGCGTAATTCTCGTTCGAGGACACCGAAACTCCACTCCGTCGACCCGTTTTGGTCGGTCAGGATTGCATGAGCGCAGAGGTATGGCAACGGGTCGTGAGTTACCGGCGACTTTGCCGACTTGTCCGGGTTGCCGTGTGTATGTGTTTCAACTCCGCACTATCACGGGTAGGTTGGACGCCGACCGTGGGCTGATGATATACAAGAGTTACTCTCGCGCACCTCCTTTATCGAGGGTGGTCAGCTGCAATTGCCCGCACGAATCCGCCGGTGATGCGTCCGTGCCGGGGAGCCGAGAAACCGCCGTAGGCGCGAGGGATCAGCCAGCTCCACGCAGTCGCCTGTAGTTGTACGCGGCCTCAGAGGGCCCGAAAACGAAGCGAGTAGACGTGACCCCATACCTGGACCTCTTTTCACGCCTCATCGACGGCGCTGACGGGGGAAAGAGAGAGTTCCTGGAGATCGGACGGCTCGCCGGGAAGTTCCCTGCGGCCAGTGTGCGCGACGGCGGGGATGCGGACAGCATCAACGTCTGGTGCAGCAACGACTACCTCGGCATGGGCCAGCACCCCGCGGTGCTGGCGGCCATGAAGGAGGCGGTCGACAAGTACGGTGCGGGCGCCGGAGGTTCGCGCAACATCGGCGGCACCAACCACTACCACGTGCAGCTGGAGGAGGAGCTCGCCGCGCTCCACGGCAAGGACGACGCCCTGCTGTTCACCTCCGGCTACACCGCCAACGACGGCGCCCTGTCCGTGATCGCCGGCCGCCTGGACGGCTGCGTCGTGTTCTCCGACGCGCTCAACCACGCCTCCGTCATCGACGGCCTGCGCCACAGCCGCGCCCAGAAGCAGATCTTCCGGCACAACGACACCGCGCACCTGGAAGAACTCATATCGGCGGCCGACCCGGACGCGCCCAAGCTCATCGTCGCCGAGTCCGTGTACTCGATGAACGGCGACATCGCTCCGCTGGCGGAGATCGCCGACATCGCCAAGCGCTACGGGGCGATGACCTACATCGACGAGGTGCACGCCGTCGGCATGTACGGCCCACAGGGCGCCGGAATCGCCGCCCGGGAGGGCATCGCCGACGACTTCACCGTCATCATGGGCACCCTGGCCAAGGGCTTCGGCACCACCGGTGGCTACATCGCCGGCCCCGCCGAAGTGATCGAAGCGGTACGCATGTTCTCCCGCTCCTTCATCTTCACCACCGCGCTGCCGCCCGCCGTGGCCGCCGGCGCCCTGGCCGCCGTACGCCACCTGCGTTCCTCCGAGACCGAGCGGGAACAACTGTGGTCCAACGCACAGTTGATGCACCGTCTGCTGGATGAACGCCGCATCCCGTTCATCTCGGACCAGACGCACATCGTGTCCGTCCTGGTGCGCGACGAGGCCCTGTGCAAGCGCATGTCCACGCAGCTGCTGGACCGGCACGGGATCTACGTCCAGGCCATCAACGCGCCCAGCGTGCGGCTCGGCGAGGAGATCCTGCGGGTCGCCCCCGGCGCCGTGCACACGGCCGACGAGGTCCGGGGCTTCGTCGACGCACTGGACCAGGTGTGGACGGAACTGGGCGCCGACCGCCTGTCGGCCGCCCCGGACCGTAGCTGATCCCGCATGCCCAACCCCCCGTCGGCGGCGCGTATCTGATCGATTGTCAGGCACATCACGTCGAGCAGGCGTTGCTTGACATGAGATCGCTGGCGGGGGTTGGATGAGATTATCGAACGGCTAAACGACCTGTTGGTAGAAGTAGCTTGCAAGGCAGTGGTGGCTCCCGCGCGTGAGCCGGCCGCAAAGTGCCGCTTCGCGGTATGCCCTTCTCTGACGGAGAAGGGTGGGAACGGGGGTTCTGGGTGACGCTCGCGTATGTCCTCGATGGTGGCATGAACGACCGGCCGGGAGCCGGCACCGAACTGTACGAACTCTTTCCGAGCGTGCAGCGGACCTATGCGCAGATAGCGGACTGGACCGGCATCGATGTTCAGCGAATTTTTCATGAACAAAGAGAACCGGGACAGGAGCATCGTCAAGGAGTCGGCGCCATCAGACAGGCGGCGGCCATTCTCGGGATAGCCGACGTGCTCGCCGAGGAATACGCCATCACCCCCACCGCGGTATGCGGGCTCAGTTTCGGCGCACTCGTCGCCGCGACTCTCGCCGGAGCGGTGGAAAGGCGCGACCTGTTCACCCTGCTGATGCGATTCCGGGAAGTCCCGCCGCCCACCGCGTCGGAATCCCGGCGACAAGCCGTCGCCATGCTCCGCATTCCTCTCGAGGAGGACCCCGCCGCGTTCGTGGCGGACGCTCCCGACGTCCATCTCTCCGCAGACCTCGGCCGCGTCGGCACCGGCAACGAACGGATGGTGCTGCTGGGCGGCTACCGGGCCGCACTCGAAGGCTTCGGCGCGACCCTGCCGCCCGGCGCCCTGCACGTCTCCGACGACCACGGGGCCGCCTTCCACTCACCCCTGCAGCGGCACGTCACGGAGTTCATCGAACCCACGCTGGAGTCCATGACCTTCCGCGACCCACGCGTCCCCGTCCACTCGTGCATGGAGCGCAAGGCGCTCACCACGGGCGAGGAGATCCGTGACCTGTTCCACCGCAACCCGACCGACCCGGTGAGCGTGCCGCACATGATCGGCGGCCTCGAGGACGCCGGCACCGAACTCGGCCTGGTCCTCGGCCCCGCCGCCTTCGGCACCTTCCAGAACGCCCAATTCCCCGTGGTCCACGTCGAGTCCCCGGACCACGTCTTCGAGGCGATGACCGCGGTCTACGACTTCGGCATCGAACTGCCCCCCGTGGACGACGCAACGATGGGGAGCCCCCGATGACCGACATGAACGCGCTCGTCGCCCAGTGGCTGGACCAGGACATCGACGCCTGGACCCGCCGCGTCGTCCGCCGCCACTTCGACCCCGACACCGGCAGCCCCTACTGGCTCAAGCGCGCCGCCGAACTCGCCGTCGATCCCGCGGACATCACGACGTACGACGACCTCACCGCCTTCGGCCCGATGCCGCTCGGCGAACTGCGCACGCTCGACCCGGCCGACCTCGTGCCCCAGGCCGTCCCCCGCCCCCTGGGCGGACGCATCTGGGACTCCGGCGGCACCACGGGCAGCCCCTGCCGCGTCTTCTACACCGAACCGATGCTCGTGCACCGCGCCGCCTGGCGCCGCTGGGTCATCGAACGCGAGGGCTTCGAGCCCGGCCGCGGCTGGCTCCAGGCGACCCCCACCGGCCCGCACCTCATCGGCCAGGGGGCCGTGGACCTCGCCGAGCTCTACGACGGCCGCGTGTACGGCATCGACTTCGACCCCCGCTGGGTCAAGCGGCTGCTGCGCGGCGGCCGGCTCAAGGACGCCCAGGAGTACACCGCCCACATCGTCGACCAGATGGCCGCCGTGCTGGAGAGCCAGCCCGTCGACTACCTCGTCACCACCCCGGCACTCCTCCAGGCCTTCATCAAGGCCCGGCCCGAACTCGTCGCCCGGCTCAGCGGCGTACGGCTCAGCGGCACCCACGCCACCCCGGCGATGCGCCGCTCCTTCCACGAGGCGCTCGGCGGCGGACTCGTCGTCGTCACCTACGCCAACACCTTCGGCAACACCGTCGCCCTCCCCGTGGAGAACGACGGCACGCTCATGCCCTACCTGCCCAACTATCCGCAGGTGACGATGGCGGTCGTCGACAAGGACGACTGGTCGAAGGTCGTCCCCTACGGCGAACAGGGCCAGGTCCGTCTGACCGTCCTGCACGACGACCTCTTCCTGCCCAACATCCTCGAGCGCGACCTGGCCGTCCGCTACGACACCGGCGACGCCTGGCCCTGCGACGGCGTCGCCAACGTACGACCCCTGCAGGTCGTCCGCTCGGCACCGGAGGGGATCTACTAGACCCACGCCGGGGTGCGCACGGCCACGCCGCGACACACCCGACACGCCCCGGGCGGGCGCCGGTGCCCGTGCGCGCGGGCACCGCCGCGGGGCGGCCCGGCCAGGTGCGCCGGGCACGCGCCACCGGTCCACGTCCGCCGGGACGCAGTGGCTGCCACCGCCGTGTCCGGCCTCCACGTTCCCACGGACGCCGACCCGCCCCCGCCGGACGGCCCCGGACGGCCCACGGCGCCCCCCGACCACCATCCGACCACCGTCAGCCGCCGGAGCCGGGAACGACGACCCGTCGCGCCCGACACCCCACGTCCTGGTCCAGGGAGTCATGCTCATGAAGCGTTCTGAGGCCGCCGTCGCACACCCGGCGGACACTCCGATCGCCGTCGTCGGAGTCTCTTGCCGCCTCCCCGGAGCACCCGACCCCACCGCCTTCCGGAACCTGCTGCGAGCCGGCGCGGACGCCATCACGGACGTACCCCGGGAACGCTGGGACGCGGACGAGCTGTACGACGAGGACACCGACCGGCCCGGCACGGTCAACACCCGACGCGGCGGCTTCCTCAACCAGACCGACGTCGACCACTTCGACGCCGCCTTCTTCGGCATATCGCCCCGCGAAGCCGCCGCGATGGACCCGCAGCAGCGCCTCGTCCTGGAACTGACCTGGGAAGCCCTCGAAGACGCGGGCATCGTCCCCGACCGGCTCCGCGACACCGACACCGGCGTCTACCTGGGCGTGATCGCCGACGACTACGCCACGCTGCAACGCCGACGCGGCGTCGAGGCCATCGACCGCCACAGCTTCACCGGCCTGCACCGCAGCCTCATCGCCAACCGCGTCTCCTACCACCTCGGACTGCGCGGCCCCAGCCTGACCCTCGACGCCGGCCAGGCTTCCTCCCTTGTCGCCGTCCACCTGGCCTGCGAGAGCCTGCGCCGCGGCGAGAGCACCATCGCCGTCGCCGGCGGCGTCAACCTCATTCTCGCCCCCGAGAGCAGCGTCAGCGTCGCCAAGTTCGGCGGCCTGTCCCCCGACGGCGTCACCTACACCTTCGACGCCCGCGCCAACGGCTACGTACGCGGCGAGGGCGGCGGCGCCGTCGTCCTCAAGCCCCTTGCCGCCGCCCTCGCCGACGGCGACCCCGTGTACTGCGTCATCCGCGGCAGCGCCGTCAACAACGACGGCGGCGGCACCCATCTCACCACCCCGCACCAGCCCGCGCAGGAAGACGTCCTGCGCCGCGCCTACCAGCAGGCCGGCGTGGACCCCTCCCGCGTCCAGTACGTCGAACTCCACGGCACCGGCACGAGGACCGGCGACCCGATCGAGGCCGCGGCCCTCGGCGCCGTCCTCGGCAGCGCACGCCGCAGCACCGGCACACCCCTGCGCGTCGGCTCCGCCAAGACCAACGTCGGCCACCTCGAGGGTGCCGCGGGCATCGTCGGCTTCATCAAGACGGCCCTCGGCCTGAAGCACGGCGAACTCTTCCCCAGCCTCAACTACCGCACCCCGAACCCCGACATCCCGCTGGACACGCTCAACCTGCGCGTCCAGACCGAGACACAGCCCTGGCCCACCGACCCGAACACGGACGGCCCCCGCACCGCGGGCGTCAGCGCCATCGGCGTGGGCGGCACGAACTGCCATGTGGTGCTGGAGGAGGCTCCGGCTGTCGAGGAAAACCCGGTCGCGGAGGCCTCGCGTGCTGTGCCGCCAGTGGTGGTGCCGTGGGTGCTGTCGGGGAAGTCCGAGGCGGCGCTGCGGGGGCAGGCCGAGCGACTGGCGTCCTTCCTGAACGAGCGTTCCGAGCTTGCTCCGGTGGATGTCGGGTGGTCGTTGGCGGCGACGCGGTCGGTGTTCGAGCACCGGGCCGTGGTTCTGGACGGGTTGAACGGCCTGCGGGCGCTGGCCGAGGGTCGTGAGGCCCCGGGCGTGGTGCGCGGGCGGGCCGGCGGTGCGGACGGCCGTGCGGTGTTCGTGTTCCCGGGGCAGGGTTCGCAGTGGGCCGGGATGGCGGCCGAACTGCTCGACGACTCGCCGGTGTTCGCGGAGCGGATGGCCGAGTGTGCGGCTGCGCTTGTGCCGTTCGTGGAGTGGTCGCTGCTCGACATCCTGCGGGACACGAGCGCGGATGCCTGGCTGGAGCAGGTCGATGTGGTGCAGCCGGTGCTGTGGGCGGTCATGGTCTCGCTGGCCGAGGTGTGGCGTTCCCACGGTGTGGAGCCGGCTGCGGTGATCGGTCACTCGCAGGGTGAGATCGCTGCCGCGTGTGTGGCGGGTGCGCTGTCGCTCGGGGACGCGGCGAAGGTGGTGGCGCTGCGCAGCAAGGCGATCCGTGCGCTGTCCGGGCGGGGCGGGATGGTGTCCGTCTCGCTGGGTGTGGACGCGGTGCGCGAGCGTCTCGCCGGCTGGGGCGGCCGGTTGTCGGTGGCGGCGGTCAATGGTCCGTCGGTCGTGGTCGTCTCCGGGGATGCGGATGCGCTGGACGAGCTGCTGGCCGCGTGCGAGGCGGACGGTGTGCGGGCGCGGCGTGTCGCGGTGGACTACGCGTCGCACTGCGCGCATGTCGAGGAGATCGAGGACGTTCTCCTGCGGGACCTGGCGGGCATCGCCCCGCAGGCGTCGAGCGTGCCGTTCTACTCGACGGTGACGGGCGGTGTCCTGGACACCAGCGGCCTCGATGCGGGGTACTGGTATCGCAATCTGCGCCAGACGGTCCGTTTCGCCGACACCCTGCGTGTGCTCCTCGACGACGGCTTCCGGCTGTTCATCGAGTCCAGTGCGCATCCGGTGCTGACGATGGGCGTCGAGCAGACGGCTGAAGAGCACACCGACACGCCCGTCACGGCGGTGGGTTCGCTGCGCCGCGACGAGGGCGGTCTGGGGCGCTTCCTGACCTCGGCCGCAGAGGCGTTCGTCGGCGGCGCGACCGTCGACTGGGTCGGAGTGTTCACGGGTACGGGCGCCCGACGCGTCGACCTGCCCACCTACGCCTTTCAACGCCGTCGCTACTGGCTGGACGCGGCGGCTGACCGTGGGGCCGTGCACGTCACTGAGCGGACGGCTGGGCACACTGCCGAGCCTGAGCCCGTGGGGGACAGCACCTCGGCGCTCAGGCGACGCCTGGCGGGACTGAGTGAGGACGAGCAGACGGACCTGCTCCTGGAACTGATCCGTACCCAGGTCGCCACGACACTGGGATACGAGGGCTCCGAGGAGGTAGACCCCGGGCGGACGTTCAAGGAACTGGGCTTCGACTCGCTGGGAGCAGTCGAGTTCCGTAACCGTCTGAACGCGACGACCGGGCTGCGGCTGCAGACCACCCTGCTGTTCGACTACCCCACCCCGGCAGTCCTCGCGCGTCACCTGAGGACCACCCTCCTCGGCGCGGAGCGGGGAAGCACCGTCTCGGCGCGGGCCACCGTGTCCCATGACGAACCCATAGCGATCGTCGGAATGGGCTGCCGATTCCCAGGCGGTGTGCAATCGCCGGAAGAACTGTGGCAGTTGATCGCGTCCGACGGGGACGCGATCGGCGAGTTCCCCCGGGACCGGGGATGGGACCTGTCCGCCCTCTATTCACCGGATCGAGGCCAGCCGGGCAGCACGTACACCCGCGAGGGCGGCTTCCTCTATGACGCCGGCGACTTCGACCCCGAGTTCTTCGGTATCTCGCCGCGAGAGGCGCTGGCGATGGATCCGCAGCAGCGGTTGCTGCTGGAGACCTCCTGGGAGGCGTTCGAGCGGGCCGGTATCGCTCCCGGTGGTCGGACGAAGAGTGAGACCGGCGTCTTCGTCGGTGCGATGGCTCAGGACTACGGCCCGCGTATGCACGATGCCTCGGCCGGCCTTCAGGGATACCTGCTCACCGGAAGCAGCGTCAGTGCTGCTTCAGGTCGGATCTCCTACACGTTCGGGTTCGAGGGCCCTGCGGTGACGGTGGACACGGCGTGTTCGTCGTCGCTGGTGGCGTTGCATCTGGCGGTGCAGTCGCTGCGGCAGGGGGAGTGCTCGCTTGCGCTGGCGGGCGGCGTCACCGTGATGGCGAGTCCCGGCATCTTCGTGGAGTTCAGCCGGCAGCAAGGCGTTGCTGCGGACGGCCGCTGCAAGGCGTTCGCCTCGGGGGCGGACGGCACCGGCTGGGCCGAGGGTGCCGGGATGCTGTTGCTGGAGCGGTTGTCGGATGCGCGGCGCAATGGGCATCGGGTGCTGGCCGTGGTCCGTGGCTCGGCGGTCAACCAGGACGGGGCGAGCAATGGTCTGTCCGCGCCGAACGGTCCGTCGCAGCAGCGGGTGATCCGGGCGGCGTTGGCGAATGCCGGGGTGTCGGCTGCCGGGGTGGATGTGGTGGAGGCGCACGGTACGGGCACGAAGTTGGGTGACCCGATCGAGGCGCAGGCGCTGCTGGCGACCTATGGCCAGGACCGGCCGGAGGACCGGCCGCTGTGGCTGGGTTCCATCAAGTCGAACATCGGGCACACGCAGGCCGCGGCCGGTGTCGCGGGTGTGATGAAGATGGTCCTCGCCATGCGGCACGGGGTGCTGCCGCGCACGCTGCATGTCGATGAGCCGTCCCCGCACGTGGACTGGACGGCTGGGTCTGTCGAGCTGCTGACGGATGCCACGCCGTGGCTCGAGGGCGCTGAGCCGCGTCGGGCGGGTGTGTCGTCGTTCGGTATCAGCGGGACGAACGCGCACGTGATCCTGGAGGAGGCTCCGGCTGTCGAGGAGGAGCCGGTTGCGGACGCCGAGTCGCCGGTGGTGCCGGTGGTGGTGCCGTGGGTGGTGTCGGGACAGTCCGACGCGGCGCTGCGGGGTCAGGCGGAGCGCTTGGCCGCCTTCCTGAGTGATGCCTCGGATGTTGATCCCGTGGATGTCGGGTGGTCGTTGGCGACGTCGCGGTCGGTGTTCGAGCACCGGGCTGTGGTGCTGTCGGGTGACCGGGCCGGGCTGGCTGCGCTTGCGTCGGGTGAGCCGGCTGCTGGTGTGGTGCGTGGTGTGGTGGTGCCGGGCCGGCTGGCGGTGTTGTTCTCGGGGCAGGGCAGTCAGCGTGTGGGGATGGGCCGGGAGCTGTATGAGGCCTTCCCGGTCTTCGCCGAGGCGTTCGACGAGGTGTGTGCCGGGTTCGACGGGCTGCTGGAGCGGCCGTTGCGCGATGTCGTCTTCACCGACGGTGAGGCGTTGGATGCGACGGTGTTCACGCAGGCGGCGTTGTTCGCCGTCGAGGTGGCCCTGTTCCGGCTGGTGTCGTCCTGGGGTGTGCGCCCTGACGTCGTCGGCGGGC